>JBGSUV010000182.1:0-159961 GCA_041753315.1 Pirellulaceae bacterium
GACACTGCATGCAGCAGCCATTGAGCTTCAACAGTTCTTCCCAACTGGCAACCACACTACTATCTCAAACCAGCCAGCAAACCCGCAACACACTTCCAGCCAACTTGCTAAATTGGCTGATTCTTAATTGCGTTTGACAAAGAAGTCGAAGTGCTGGTGACACGGCCAATTGAATTGCTTCTAAACGGTGCGACAGGAGTCAAACGCGTTCGATCTTCCTCGGCGATCGGTCTCTCCATCATTTGGGTAGAGTTTGATTGGGGGACGGATATCTTCATCGATCGGCAGATTGTAAATGAGAAACTACAACTGGCCCAATCGAAGTTGCCGCCGGGGACCAATCCAACTCTTGCACCGATTTCTTCCATCATGGGTGAAATCATGTTGCTCGCGCTGCGGAGCAACCTCAAGCCCAATTCCGATGATGAAGCAGACGCAAAAGCGATGGAGCTACGTACGCTTGGCGAGTTCACCGTACGCAATCGGCTGCTCGCAGTGGAAGGCGTGTCTCAAGTCTCTGTCATGGGTGGCATTCTCAAGCAATATCAAGTACTCACATCGCCCGCGAGGCTGGCAGCCCCCAGCGTTACACTGGCAGAACTAACGGAGGCTACTGCGAAGACCAATGTGCTGGCGGGTGGCGGAGTGATGAATCGCGGAGAAAGAGAATCCCTTCTGCGTATCCAAGGGCAGTCGCTGACTCTTGAAGAAGTCGCCGCAACTCCGATTTTGTGGCGCGATCAAGTGCCAATTCGAATTGGCGATGTGGCTAACGTGACTCTGGGTGGACCGATCAAGCGAGGTGACGCTTCGGCGGTCGTGAAGGTAGAGCCCGATGTGCATTTCGCCGTCGATCAAGCTGCTGAGTATGCGCACCTTAACGATGGCTCTCACTATTCAGCGAGTGGTTCACGACACCTTCATTCCCGTGCTCAGCCATACCGTGAACTACGAGGCGGCATGGCTGTGATGTTGACCGTGCAAAAACAGCCAGAGGCTGACACAATCCAGCTTGACCAAAGAATTAATGAGGTACTGATCTCAATTCGAAAGGAGTTGCCCGCCGATGTCGAAATTGAGTCGGAGGTCTTTCGTCAAAGCCACTTCATCGAAGCGGCGGTCGATAACGTTAGTGAAGCAGTACGGGACGGCGCTATCTGGGTGGTAGTGATTTTGTTCTTTCTGATGGGAAACTTTCGTACCAGCGTGAGTTCTCTGTCATCTATGCCACTGTCGATATTGCTAACCGTAATCGTGTTCTACCTGTTCGGCATCACCATCAATACGATGACACTTGGAGGAATTGCGGTTGCGATCGGCGACTTGGTCGATGATTCCATCGTGGACGTTGAGAACATCTACCGAAGACTTCGCGAGAATAAGCAGTTGGAGACTGCTGCTCAAAAGCCAACGCTGGACATCATTTTCTCAGCATCTAGCGAGATTCGCAATTCGATCGTCTACGCGACCCTGATCGTCGTCTTGGTCGTATTGCCGCTTTTCATGATGTCGGGAATTGAGGGACGATTGTTCGCGCCTCTGGGCATTGCCTACATCGTCGCCCTATTGTGCTCATTGGCTGTCTCATTGACTTTCACACCTGTACTGGCGAGCGTGCTTTTACCCTCTGCGCCCTTTCTGGCTGACAAACGCGAACCACTTATCATGCGGTGGTTGAAGTACTGGGACGAACGCTTGCTGCGCTGGACGCTCGATCGTCCGAGGTCGGTTCTCATTGGAGTGAGCGTGCTGGTTTTGCTTAGTTGTCTGACTCTGCCGTGGATGGGCGGGGAGTTTCTGCCTCCGTTTAATGAAGGGACTGCGACGATCAACCTGCGGCTTGAGCCAGGCACGTCGCTGGCAGAAAGTCAACGAATTGCTGGCCGCGTAGAGTCGATTTTGCTTGAAGTGCCAGAAGTTCTCTCGGTAGCCCGTCGGACCGGACGCGCCGAGTTGGATGAGCATGCAGAAGGTGTAAATAACACGGAATTTGAAGTTCGATTTGCTCAACACAAGACTGAGAAACCGGGATGGCCCAATTCCGTCCTGCGAGCAATTCCAATTGCACATCTGTGGAGCTTCCAATACCAAGGTCGGCCACAGAACGCGGTCATTGCGGATCTGCGCGACCGAATTTCGAGTATTCCCGGTGCCGCGGTAAACATCGGTCAACCGATTTCGCATCGTCTAGACCACATGATGTCCGGGATTCGCGCGCAGATCGTAGTGAAGGTTTTTGGTCCTGATCTAAGCGAACTACGCACTGCGGCATACGATGTCCAGGCTCGCATGCAGGAGATCGAGGGCATTGTCGACCTTCAAATCGAGCCTCAGATAGAAATTTCGCAACTGCAAATGCGAGTTAAACGCCAAGAGGCTTCGCGCTACGGACTAGCGCCTGGTGACGTGGTGGAAGTCTTGGAGACTGCCTTCAAAGGTAAGGTCGTTTCACAGGTCATCGAAGAAGACAAGTACTTTGACTTGGTGGTCTGGTACGACGAGGAGGCGCGGCGTGATCCAAACGTCATTGAAGATACAATACTCGAGACTCCTTCAGGTGCGAAAGTCGCTCTTTCGCAGGTGGCTGAGATTTTGGATACGACCGGCCCCAACGTTCTCAATCGGGAACATGTCCAACGCCGCGTTGCCGTCTTCTGTAATGTCCAAGGACGTGATCTTGTAAGTGTCGTACGGGAGATCAGACACGCACTCCAACCGGTTGAACAAGCACTACATGAAGTGCCAGGTGAATACTACTTGGACTACAGTGGCCAGTTTGAAGCACAGCAGCAGGCCCGCTTCAGGCTTTGGGGATTTGCTCTGCTGAGTCTCGTCGGCGTCTATCTGCTCCTGTTAAAAGCTCTTGGTTCGCAGAGCTCGGCCTTGCAGGTGATGGCTAATGTACCTTTGGCTGCGATCGGCGCGATCATAGCGCTTCTGATTGTAAATAGACCGGAATCTGACGCGTTCGTTGATCAACCGTGGTACCTCTGGCCAGGGATTTGGATTCAAGCAACACACCTGTCCCTGGCGCACTGGGTCGGATTCATCACACTCATTGGCATCGTAAGTCGCAATGGCATCATGATGATCTCGCATTACCATCACTTGATGGAAGTTGACGGTATGCCCTTTGGAAAAGCGATGATCATTCGCGGTAGCCTCGAACGCCTCGCGCCTGTGATGATGACAGCCATGACGAGTTTTGTAGGTCTCATTCCGTTGTTGTTTGGTTATGGAGAGCCTGGCAAGGAGATTCTCTACCCACTATCCATTGTGTTATTTGGTGGAATGATTGCCTCAACACTGTTAGATCAAGTGGTTACTCCTGCCCTGTTCTACCTGTTCGGTTCTGCGGATCGCGCATCAGTGAAACGAACTCGCTCTGAACATCATATACGAATTGACTAAAACCCTTGCCGAGGTTTGTATCACGCCTAGAACCGTGCCGCCAGGTAGAGAGAATCCCGCGACGGCGACATAAACGGCGATGGCCACGAGTGCCGCCCAGAACGGGTAGTTTTGCCGGTATTCGCGTCAGGCAAACTCTATTCCTTCGCTTCGTTCGCAAAATGAATGATGTTTTGCCAGCTTCTGCAGGGAAAAGAAAAAACCCCAAGTCTCCACATCGGGATACTCGGGGTCATCTGACTTGCTGAAACTAATATTGTCGAAAACTCGACTAAGGCTCCAGTGAGATCACTTCTCCACCGGAACGGGAGCCTAGTGCACTGTAAGTAACTCGATCGATCGTCTGCGAAAGGAAGCGAACCGAACCATCGGCCAAACCGAAATTCGCTCCACCGGTGTGGCGACTTCCAAAGCTGAGTTCATAGGCTGCGAACTCGGGCGTGCCGGCCGGAACCTTGGGAGCATTCATTGGAACACCTGTCGAACCGAGTGCCTCTGACATATCGCCTTGACCGGTAGTATCGACATCGTCGCTGCCAACTGGCCAGTGGTCCTTACGACCAAACATTGGCGCATTGTTCTCTCGGATTACTCCCATGTCTGGAAGAACTTGAACATCTGGCTCTGCTTCGCCAATACAAATGGTGTTGGATGTACCATCCGTAATGTCTGCCATCTTGGTGCCGGTCAAGCCGTATGACGCACCGTTACGTTTGATACGCTGGTGGTTCATCTTTTGGATGAAAATACCATCTAGATCACGAATAACTTCGACATTTCCCGAACCACCCCAAGGTGTAGCCACGTTCTGCTGACGACGGTCGTCCGCAAGTACACCCGAGACGCAACCGAGGTAATTCGAGGGGGAGCGTTTCTGAACGATCCAGTTATCGCCGGAGATATCGGCAGCATTCTGAGGAAACGCCGAAGATGGACATCGGAACATCGAAAATTCGATTTCGCAGACGTAAATATTCCGGAATTCAGTATAGGCTGGGTGGTTTAAAGCAGATTCGCCCGGAATACCGGGGAGTCCTGCCGCCCACTGATAGTTGCCTTGTGAATCCTCCTGCATCACTAGAATGTTATAGGCAGTTGATTGTTCCATATAAGGAAGAACCAATGCGGACCAAGTGGTGCCTACACCAAACTCGGCTCCCATTGGGAATCCCTTGTGGGAGTCGTGGAAGTTGTGTGTTGCTAACGCAATTTGTTTAGTGTTGTTCTGGCAAGACATACGACGTGCCGCCTCACGTGCCGCTTGTACCGCGGGCAATAACAAGCCGACAAGAATGCCAATGATGGCAATCACCACCAGCAGTTCTACGAGGGTAAACCCTCTCGAATCGATCGATCTCTTCATTTGGGACTCCAAAAAATAACGAACTAGTAGTGCTTGCTGTTGTCTAACTACTTAGACGAGACAGCAAAATCAAAATTATTGGCCCCGCGAATGACAGTGCATTTCTCGGGCGTTGTACTCGGCGCTTCATAGATATCTGGAAAAAGATTCTTAACTCCCCCTTCTACTTCGCTGGGCTTAATTTCAACGCCAAGCGCTTCACCTTTCTTATTCACCCAGGCAACAAAAGTGACTTTGTATTTGCCAGCCCAAATGCCTGCTTCACCCTGCGGGTGCTGAATCTTGAACTTGCCCTCTTTGTCTGTTACGCCAAATCCAAAGCCGTGCCGATTTGTGTCAAAAGTTTCAACATCGGGAAAGAAGCCAACTTTGCAGTTTTCGATCGGCTTTCCATCCAACAAGACGCTCCCCGTCACCGACTGCATAGGAGGCTTCCCACAACCAACGAACAGTAACAAAGCACTCAACAACAAAGCACTCAACGGAGGTAAAATGTACGCGGCGTTCTTGCGATGCATTCAGCAAATTCCCTTAAAAAGTCTCATATTCGGAATTGGACTCACCAATCCTAAAAACATACTAACAACCACTCAATATTCAGAACTCGTTTGATCATGAATTTAGTGTTAAGAACACTCAATTGAACGCAATGTCGAGGTATCCATGCCGCACACGAATGGTAAAGCACTCTGCCTAGGCATACCCTTCTAAGGATTTCAGTTTCACCTGTATGGGGACCAATATGGCATATAAACGATTAACAAGCAACCATTTTTTCGTCATTTCGGGCCTAAATCAACCACTACCAACTGCCTTAAAATCCAACCCTTATCTCTTCTCCACCGTTTACACTCCAACGCAGATAGCCCAGTTTGACGAAGTCAATTAGTTGCCGCGAGTTTATAGCATGGCGAGGTAAAAAAGGCGAGCTTTTTGCAGCGGCGATTGCCGCCTTTAACGAAACAAACCAGCATCATGGATGCTGGTTTGAACGGGCGATAAAGAGATTGAAGCTCAAACTCGACAACCACAACTATGCAGCAACCCGTCGATTGCGACGGAAGCCTAGACCCAACGATGCCAAGCCGATCAACGCCAAAGCCGATGGCTCAGGAACGACCGAAATGGTGCCGTCGGTTACGGTCACTTGATCACTGATGTCCGTAAAACCAACCGCCCCGCCTTGACCGGCTTCAACAAGCTGCAGATCGACATTAAACACACCCAATGATGCGTTAACATTGAATCGCAATGTTGTCAGTAAGTTTGCTCCAGCGGCCAATGCAGGAACGTTACCAGCCAAATTGGTGAATGCGACGCTGTTAAAACTCACCGAACTCAATGCGCCGAAGCCCATTGGGTCGGGCAAAGTACCAGCAGCTGTCGAAGCATCAGGCAATGTAACTTCAGCAGGTAGAACAACGTCAAAATTAATAGACGAAATCAGGTTCGTACCATTTCCATCCCAATCGATGAAAATGTTTACATCCGCTGGCCCAGGATTGTCAATCTCAACGCTCTGCATCCGCAGCTCTAAGGCGGCGAATGTGCTGGAGGATAGCCCCAACACCGCTAGGCCGCAGACTACCATCTGCGACACAAGTTTGAATACTCTCATATCTCTCCTCTAAAGTAAAAACCGGAAAATCGGTACAAGCTGCGCAACTTAAAAAGCCTATCATAATCTAATTAAAAGTTGTTGTTTGTCATCCTCTTCTTCGTCGTCTCCCCAATTTGCCGAAAATTTGGCAAAAAAATCGTCCCGCGAATTGGACTCAGAGTGGAACCGAAAAGCACTAGCTCCTCCTCCGCCCCCTCCGAAAGGTGGTTGTGGTTCGGCAAGCGAGTCAAGCTGCCTGTTAAAAAATGCGCTAAACACGCTTAGGTCCGCACCATTAACTCGCTGATCTCCATTCCAGTTTGCCCTCGGGTTGTAATTCGGCTGGCCAATTTGCGAGTTAAACGCCAAGCTGAATGGTGTAAGGTCGGAACCATTGACTCGGTCATCGCCATTGGCATCCCCTGGCATGACATCGAAGCGGAAATTGAAAATACCACCCGCTGCTCCCGAGTCATCACCATCAAGAGCATTGCCCGTCATGTCGGTAACGGTGTCGGCCACGGCCAATCTCAACTTGCTAAATGTCAACGGGCTTGCCAATTCGATCGTGGCTACAAAGGTCACCGCATCGTAACTCACCGTTCGCGACACCAGCCCGTCACTGTTTTGCAGTTCAACGGTTGTTGCGTCGATGTTACTGACATCCTCAGTAAACTGAATGTAGAGCCGATCGACGCCAATCCATGGCAACGGGTCCATGCCCGTCGCCAATTCAATTCCGATTCCGTTTCCGACACCATCGCCGTCAACCGAATCGATGAACTCGGAACTCCAGTCGCTTGAAGCAGCAATTACGCTCGCAATCTGGGGTGGGACCGCATCTTCAACGTCGTCGTTCAAAACCGTTCCAGTTGCTTGACGTGCTCCATTTACGATCACACCCACGCTCGAAGAAGTGAGCTCGATCGAAAAGGACTCATCGGGTTCAAACAGTTCGTCGCCTGAAACTTCGATGCTGATTGTTGAGGTCGTAGCACCGTCAGTGAACTGCACCTGACCTCCTGTCGGAAGCACCCCACCAAAGTCGTCCGCATCGGTGCTTCCCGCTGCGAACGTATAGCCCACCGTCGCGACTCCTGCGCTGCCACCAGATCGAGTAACCGTAAATTCAAATACGGTAACTCCGACATTGCCTTCCGGTAAACTGGCTAACGGAGTAATCGAAAACAACTGTGCCGCCGGTCCGTCAAAATTGTCTTCGCCCGGTGTCAGCACGGCGTTTTCGGGAATTATTGCACTAGCCGCAGCAACGTTATACCCGAGCGAAGAAGATCCAATCGTGTCAATCAAATCGCCGTTGTACCACGAACTGCCATTATTCTGTGTCGTGTTGTTCAGGAAGCGTGTGGCCGCGTCGGGAGTTCCAGTCGACTGCGAAAGCTGGGCGGATGAATACATCACGTCGCCACTTCCACCATCGGTCCAAGCAACCGAATCCTGGACGACTGCGCCCGTGGGCAACTCAAGCAGGCCGTCATTTTCGGCATCATAGTCCTGCCCCTCGACGACCGGAACCGAACTGAAAATTAGCAAACTGGTAACCGTTCCATTCTCCAATCCCCCGCCACCGTTGTTTAGCTGAGCATCGGTCACCACGGTCGTTTCCGCAGGAATCGTATGACCTCCTCCAGGCGCGGTGATGACCAACAATCCGTTGGAACCAAACGAAAAACCACTTAAGTCAACCACAAAATCGGCCGATCCCGCTGGAGCCCCATCCCCCTCGATCTGGACGAAATAAAAGCCGTCCAAGGAACTGCCTGGTTCGCCAATCAATTCAATGAATTCGAAGGGATTGTCTGTCGAAGGTGGGTTCACCGAAATTTCGCTGAGCAACGCGCTTGTGTTAAATTCGTCATCGAGGTTGACAACGGCCAGAGCGGGGACAGAGAGGTTGTCATACTGGAAATCAAAGCTTTGCACCGAAAACGAAATCGTATAGTTGATATCTCCATCATCGACCGCATCATCCACACCGGTGATTGTTACTGGTTGTGGTGTATTCCAATTCAATGCGGTAAACGTGAGCAACGAAGGGGATGCGGAGCCTTCCGATTCATCGGAGGAGTTGACAGTAATGGCAACATCGGCCGAGGGAGGACTATTGAGCACGACCGAAAAAACTGCGGAGCCTCCCGCTTCCGTCGTCACCAACCCAGCCGTGGGTTCAATGGTTACGCCAACCGAATCATTGTCAGTGATGCCGACGGTCAAGGGATTGATCGCTACCAGATCGTAATCAGCATCACTGCTGCTGGAAGTGAACGCAATCGTCCCAGTATGGTCACCTTCAGAGATTGTGTCATTCAGTGCCGAGATATTTAACGTTTGCGGGACGTTCCAATCCGTAGGAGTGAACGTGAATGTGCTGGCGTCCGTCGTCAGCTGGCCATCGGGAGCGACCGAAATGGTAACATCCGATGTGGGAGCCGAGTACAACACGATCGCAATGGAATCACCAGCTCCACCTTCAGTAACGACAGTCGTACCATCGCTTTGCACGATATTAACGCCCGGTTTTACGCGATTTGGCAAGCCGGGTGTGTTGATCGCTTGGCCAGGCGCCGCGAAGCCGCCAATCGCTAGACCTTCACCCGTAAAATCATTGGACACCCAGTCATTAACCGAATCGGTGTCTTGTCCATTTGGAATTCTCGAAGCACCACCAAAAACCGTTGTCCCGTCGGCCGATACTTTAGTCAACGCCACGGGACTGTAGACGAAGTGAGCAGCATCTGAAGAGAGCCCGACTGAGTCGACAATGCTCAGCCATGGCGTGATATCAAGAATGCCGTCATCATTCGTATCCAAGTCTTGGGTTACTGAGCCGGTAAAACCATAAACCAACAGCAACGTCATCGTTATATTTTCCGGATCAAATCCGGCAGAGTTGGGAATAACATAGTAGCCATCCGCATCGGTCGTTCCTAGCGTAAAGGCCTTGTCAATCACACCACGTGCCACTCCGGTCGCATCACCTTCGAGCTCAATGATCGTCAGGTCGATCAAGTCACTATTCGGCTGGCTCAAGATCTCAGCAAACGTCTCACTGTCACTGCCCGTATGATCCGCCACAAACTCATTGATGACCGAAGGGATCAAATCCCCAAAATCATTGTCTGTTATTTCAACGAGCTGATTGGGTACAGTCACTCCCGCATAATTCGGCGAGCTGGTCGCTAGAACAAATGCGATCTCATCGGTGTGTAATCGCTCTACAACAGAGTCGTCAATCGCAGTAAACGAAACCGTCTGCGGCGTGGAGAAGTCCGCGGCAGTGAATGTAAGAACCGCAGGCGTGTCTAACGTGATCTGTCCGTTTAATACGCTGAGCGTGATGACCACATCATCTGTAGGTTGTTGCGTCAAAGCGACGGTAAACGAGTCACTAGTCGGACCAGCTTCGTTAACCGAATTTCCTGCCCCGGTTGTGGCAACGAGGACCCCGGCATTTGCTCCAGCAATCGATTGATTTAGATTCAATGTGCCGGGTGATCGAAGCGAAGGCGCCGCCGCCCAATTGAAGTCGGCATAAGTCGTTCCAATCCCTTCCAATTGAAGCGAGAGATCCACGGCCTCGGTTCCTGATTGCAACACGCCAATGTCAATACTCAACATGCCGTCGGCAGGGCCACCCACCGCAGTCAGCGTGCCTTCGTAACTCAAAAATTGGATGACTGCACCCAGGTCATCGACCAACGCCAATCCGTCTGGTGCACCATTTTGTATACCAGATTGAGCAAAAGACAACGCTCCAAAGCCAGTGCTTGACTCGTCGTCGATAATGAAACCACTCAAATCCAACGAAGAGTAAACAGTCCCGTTCGAACCGTTGTAAAAATGAATGGACCAGCCAGTCAAATCCGTACCCGCAGGCCCAGCAACCTCGACGAACTCGTCCGCGTCCGTCCCAACGTTGTCATAGTGCAATTCATTGATCCAAACATCCGCTGCGAGCAAACGTCGCATTTCAAGTTGTTCGCTCCGCAATAGCGTCGAATGCAATCGGCGTCGCTGCTTTTTGGAACGCTTGGTAGAGTTTTGCAGCAGCTTGCTTAAGAACAATTTCATCTTCAGATCCGCCATCATTTACAACGTGCTTGTTATTGGGGGCAACGCACCATGCGATGTCACAAGAGCTGGCAGGCGAGGCCATTTGTGACGATTGTAACGATCCAAATTGCTGTGTTTGTTAAGGAATAGAGAATTTCGGGTAGTTTCGCCAAATCTAAACCTTAGAAGCTGTGGTTTTCCGCGTTCAATGGCGGCTCAAAAAACGACTACAGTACGGACGCGATAAGCGCGTCCCATTTTGCATCGTCTCCCGATTCGTCATCTTCTTCGTCCTCAATTCGCCGATCCAGCATCGCAAAGAATGCATCTTGCGGTCGTCGGGCGGCGGACAAACGATTAATTGACAGACGTTCAGAGCTGCCCGATCCACCAAAGGGAGCTCCGGGATCAGACAAGCTGTCGATGCGCTGGTTAAAGAAGGCGGAGAATACGGCGAGATCGGCACCGTTGACGCGTATGTCTCCGTTCCAATTCGCAAAAGGTGCGAAGTTGGCTTGGCCAACTTGAGAGTTAAACGCGGCGCTAAATGGCGTTAAATCAGCACCATTGACTCGCCCATCCCCATTAGCGTCACCCGGCAGAACATCAAATCGAAAATTGAATATGCCACCCGCTCCGCCGGCCAGATCACCATCCAATGGATTGCCAATAGTGTCCGTGAGCGAATCAGCGATCGAAAGTCGAAACTTGTTAAAGGACAGCGGGGTGGATAGCTCAACCGTTGCCATAAAAGTGACTGGGTCATAGGACACCGAAACCGGCACAACCCCAACGCTAGAACGCAGTTCAAACGTCGCGGTCGAAACACCTGCCACCGCTTCCGAAAACTGCACATATAGGCGATCGACATTGTTCCATGGAAGTGGCTGGTTACCTACTGCCAACTGCAATCCGAGTCCATTCCCCGTGCCAGCACCCCCGCCATCGATCGTGTCGATGAAACCGCTTGACCAGACGCTTGAGCCAGCAATAACGCTACTGACAGTCGGTGGAATGACATCCCCTGCAAACAGCGCCTCCACGATTCCGCTGACTTGCCCCAGCGTCCAAGCCCCTCGGCCAAACGTTCCCGCAATCAATAGGTCGTCGAACGAGTCGTACTCCATATCGTAAACAAGGACATTGGGTAGATCGGGTGCCAGTGGCAGCCATGTACCCAGCGCGTCAAGTGAAGCTGCAAAAACACCCCGATTGGTCCCAACGACCAGTGCGTCGACTACTGTACCAGCGATAAACTCGATTGAACGCAAGTCGCTGGCCAAGCTCAATAAGTCTCCAGTGACGTCGAGCCATTCGTTCCCTTGCGTGCTCGTTGCAAAAACTTGATTGCGATCAATTACAAAAGCGGTCGCCCAATCGTCAGGATCAATCGCCAAGTCGCGAATATCATCGGTTGTTGGATCCGCGGAAACTGCAGCAAGCCCACCGGGTGCTGAGCGAAAGAAAATATCAGAGTTGGAACCGACCCAAAGCACATCGGCATTTTCAACACCCTCTTTGCGACCACCGTACGCAATCGCATTTTGCTCAATCCACCCAGCTCCCACTCCTGCCCCGACTTCGATCAGCGTGTCACCGCGATCAAACGATTCGTAGGTGGAATTTGAACCTTGAACAATGAGCCGAACTGGGGCAATTGCATTGAGCGAAAGTTTTGTAATGAAGCTCTGTGCGAGCGGGCTACCCGATGTAACGGATAGCGCCGGGAACTCAGTTGACAGGAGGTTGCCATTAGCATCCCATGTTGTACGACGAAATGCTCCAAGGTTTTGGAAGCTTGAATAGCGGATCGATCGACCAATATCGGCCAGGCTCACATCGTCGACAAGTACATCACCACCATCGGCAGTAGAGAGACTGACCCAGGTCGTCGCTCCCGCATAAGGCTGATAAGTGGTACCGGTGTCCTGGTTTGCGGTAATGGCAGTGTGAGATACCGAGTCCCAGGCTACGTCGTGCGCTTCGGTGACCTGCAAGTTTCCGTTTAGTGAGAACCAATCACCCATATTGGATTGTGGGTCGGTGCGACGGTAGACACCACCGTCGTCTACTTCAATGATGTTCCCATCTGCATCAAATACCATTTCGCGGGAATCGGCATGCGGAGAACTTATACTAGCTGTTCCACCGCCAGCAGCTCCCAGTTCGTTGCTATGCGTCAAATGGACAAATTGACTTCCGGCCGGTTGACTCGCATCGCCGCGGAATAGTCGACCGGAATAGTCGATCGCGCCAATTGACGTTGGAAATTGAAACTCGAGAGGTTGGCGGTCGCCGCCAACATAAACAATGTTAGGGTCGTTGGGATCCGCAACAATTGAAAAGTGAATGGCACCTTGTCCTCCAGCAATCGCGCCCGGCTCGGATCCAGGTCCAGGACCTTTGCCGCCCCCAGGATTCAATCCCACATCGGTGCCGTTTTCATTGGTCGTAGGCGTATCCAATTGCGTCCACGAACTGCCTCCGTCACCGGATCGAAACAGCCCGTCCAACCTGCCGGTGTTGATGATCGCGGCGAACAGATTGTTGCTGCGACCAACAGCCAATTCGATGTTACTGGTGTCGCCGGTTATCAGCGCTTCCATGACTGGATCACTTACCCTTGACCATGTCTCACCAGCGTCAGTCGACTTATAAACCCCATTTTGCCCTCCGACAAAGTTGGAAAAAACCGTCGATGTATAAAGTGTTCCAACGTTGACAGGGTCGGTGACCAGATCGTAACTCGTGCCCCCAGGCAATCCCGTAGCAGTACCGTTACCTTGGCTGATCTGCGTGAATGTTGCTCCACCATCGGTACTTCGAAAAATACCAATGTTTTCAAACGTAAAGCTGTCCGCGACGTTTACGGAAACGACGATAACATCGTCGTTGGCATAGATCCCCGAGATGTTTTTGCCAACGAGAATACCTCCACCGTCTACGACTTCAAACGACGCTCCGCCGTTAGTAGATCGCAAGAGACCCACACGTTGATTACCAATTTGAGCGAAACTGCTGTATCTGCCTGTCCCCGCATAAATGGTGTTTGAGCTTTCATCTCCTATGTCGAAGGCAAGTGCGCCGATGGACTGTGAGGGCATGTCATCGGTAAGCGGTGACCAGTCGGGGAGTGGAGCGCGGGCGTTGCTTGTCTTCCACACGCCGCCGTTCACGGAGCCTACATAGAGGATGTCCGCGTCCGTAGGATGGGCAATTACCGTGTGCAATGCGCCACTGATATTGTTGTTAGGAGCAACATTTTCCGTTTGTCCATTTGTTGCCGAAAATGGTCCTTGCGCTTGCCACGCTGCTGGTGTTGCCGTTTCGGCCGTCACTTCTATATTGTCAAACACCATTCCATCAGAAATCAACGGAAAGTTATCGAACTGTTGGAACTTGATCCGTACGTCATCTCCTAAGACCAATCCCTTGCTCGTAGCAAATTCCGAGAGATTGAATCGATGCACGCGGTAGCTACCGACGGAGTCAGTCCCGGTCAACGATACCAGCCGATGCCAAGTTAAGCCGTCAACGCTGAGCGCCACACCATCTGAATTATTGCGCCCAGTGAACGTCTCTGGCATCGGATGATCTTCGTCGCCAAACTCGCGCTGCTGAAAGCTCAAGACGACGTTGCTTGCACCTATGGCGTCGAAGTGTAATGTCGCTTCATTGAGGCTGTTGGTCGAACTAAAGAACGTGTCCATCACCAGGTGATTGTAACCCGCAGCCGGCGAATTTCCCGTCCTCACCTCAATTCGACCGTTTCCTTGACTGTTCGTTTCCCAAGCAGTATTCAACGCACCACTCTCGAGATTTTCAACAATGGGCAACGTTGCTGGGACAGCGCTGCCAAAAACTGCCGCGTGTGCGTTAACCAACCCTGCTCCAGTCAAGAGATCAAATCCCGGTGCCCCTACATCCCTAGCGCTCGACTGCATCGCCGCATAGAGTTGCGCCGGAGTTAAACTTGAATTCGCCTGTAGCATTAATGCCGCGACCGCTGCAGCGTGGGGCGCTGCCGCTGACGTTCCGAAAAAGTTAGGACTCCCATCCGATTCGAAATCTTGTCCAAAAAATGTATTGTTCGTCCCATCAATCGCTGCGATATCCGGCTTGAGTCGAACTTCCGGAGTTATGGGATCACCTACTGCTGAAAACAAGATGGTTGAGGGACCGAGCGAAGTGAAGCTCTCAGGAACCTCCTGATCGAAATAAGGGACGGCTCCAACCGCCATTGCATTCGGAGTGGCCGCGTGTGGAGTTATCGTGGGGCTATTGGTGTCGTATTCTATCGTCGCCAGAGGTCCAGTTGCATTGGCACCAAAATTCACCCATTTGATACGTTCAGGAATCGGCCCAGTGAATAGATCCAATACGATCTCATAAGTTCTAGTCGCCCCAGTCACATTGGTGAAATTAATAAAATCAAACGGTTCGTCGTTTGCAATATTATCCGCGATTCCAAAACTCACCACAGTGTTGGATGCTTGATCAACCAAAAAGACGTCAATATCGGAAGTCACAGTCGCATAGAACGGATCGTCCCATTGCAAACCAAGAATCAGCTGTTGGCCAGGTTCCAGGGTTACCGATTGACGAAAATCAGCGCCTGGTCCTGGGTTCAGATCGAGGGCAGACGTCAAAGTAACATCTCCGCCTCCACCAGGAAAATTAATTGTTGTTGAGCCCAACGAAGTGGCCTCTGTCAGTTCAAAAGACTGGTCTTGTAAATTCCCGGCAGCAGAAAAATAGGCGACGCCGTTATTGCTTACGACGGAGTCGATGGCCTGTGCGATGATGCCATCTTGAAAAAACGGCTCGGCAAAGTAGAAAACGTCATCGACGATCACGTCGGCATTGAAGCTGTCCGCAAGTACCTGGATATTGGCTGCGAAACCAGCTTGGCCACCGACAAACGCTGTGGCAAATCCGAGCGCAGCTCCTGGTGCCAAGTCATGTACCAGTTGAGCCATCGCGCGACCTTCGTCGGTGCCACCACTTCCCAAATCGAGGACAACTGTAACGCCCGAAGGAAGATCGCCAGTGGCTATGTCCCCCGCATAGCCGTTCAAACTGTTGAAGCTGTCACTGATAATTCCGACCCGTGTTCCAGTTCCATCATAACCCGCTGGAAGAGAATTTCGAACGCGGGCGGATTGCATCACAACATCCGCTTCACTTTTTACTGAACCGGTGGAGGTCATGGGACGCCAATTCGGTCGAACTCCAACACTGAAGCCCTCTACAACGCTCTGCAGGTCAGGTATCGCCGAGATCGGCAACAGGCCATCTGCCATTTGATGGTCTAAACTGACATAAAGCGGCTCAAAGCCAGCCGCCACAAGTTCATCCAATCGTTCATCAAGTTGTTCACCAGAAACATGGATCTGCACCTGTGATTGATCATCAACCATCAACAACTCATAAGCCGACAACGCCGCGTCCGAGAGATCTTGCCCGCCCGATGTTGCTTCGAACAATCTAGTGAGCTCAAGTGAAACTTGCGTACGGATGGTCGCTAGTTGATGCACTTCTTGCGAAACACCGTTGGCTCCCAGTAGGGGAGAATCAAACGCAGTTGCAAAGTCCACCGCGAGCATGACTCGCCGGTCGAGAGCTTCCACGCTGAGTAGGCGACGAATGTAGTTTCGATTTAGAAGCCTGCGACGGCGTGTCTTTCTTTCTGTGGAAATTCGTTCAGTTTCATTGGTACGCATCACTTCGCCCACTCCCGCAAGAGAACGATTAGAAAACTCCCCGGAAGCTTCGACGGATCAATAGCTACAAGGGCGGTTGGAACTCGAAGTGAAAGAATGATGCTTTCAATGCCAATTGTCAATTAGCTAGGCCTTGGAATGCATGACACATAAAAAAGAAAAGCGACCCAAGTATTCCTTGGGTCGCTTGAAGCATTTATTAGATTTTAGGGAACGAATGAGTATCCATACCCGATACTTTGCAATCGAGTATGCGCGTGCCGGCTAACGACCGCGACCTCGACTCAATCCACGACCTAAACCATCAACGATGGGTGTAACGATGTGATCGTCGTCATCTTCCTTCTTGTCATCGTCTTCATCGCCAAGGTCAGCGAAGAAGGCATCGGCGCCACCTCGGAATGTAGACACTCCTCCACTGCCACCGACAAATGGTGCACCAGGTTCTTGCAGTGAATTAACATTGCGGTTGAAGTTGGCAGAGAATACCGCAAGGTCTGCTCCATTGACGCGGTTGTCGCCATTCCAGTTCGCCCGGGCCTGGAAGTTCGCTGCGCCAGCCTGTGCATTAAAGGAATTGCTGAATAGGGTAAGGTCTGCTCCGTTGACCCGACCGTTTCCATCAGAGTCGCCAGGCACCACGTCAAAACGGAAGTTGAACAATCCACCAGCTCCGCCAGCGGCATCTCCATCCAGCGCATTACCGGCTTGGTCTTCCAGCGCATCGGATGCTGCTAGACGCAACTTGCTGAACGAAAATTCTGTCGCGAAATCGAGAGTTGCAATAAAGGTGACTGGATCAAAGCTCACCGTAAATGGTACAGTTCCAACGCTATCACGCAGTTCTACTGTAGCTGTGGAAATATCTGACACCGCTTCGGAGAATTGAACGTACAAGCGATCTACATTGGACCATGGAAGGCTGACACCAGCCGTGAGGGCAAAACCTAGACCATTTCCAGCTCCAGCTCCGCCACCGTCGAGCGTGTCGATAAAGGCTGGACTCCATGCAGAGGAGGCTGCATAGACTGTCGAGACTGTCGCTGGAACCGTGTCCAACGTAAATGTAAGTGCGCCAATTGCCCCAACATTTCCAGCCGTATCGGTTTGCCGTACTTCAATCAAGTTGGTGCCTTCGACAGCCGCGGGCTCAGTCGTTGTCCATGCACCACCGTTCAGTCGATATTCAACCGTTCCACCAGCTTCAGTTGGCGTACCGGTGTAATTGCCATCGAAGGTGATCAAATCGCCAGCGGTCCCCGTGTCATTGTCGAGTGCAACGGCAGGGGCTGTTGGGGCAATCGTGTCGAGAGTGAACGACAACGAACCAATGACGCCGATATTGCCAGCAGTATCGGTCTGCCGGGCTTCGATAAGGTTAGCACCTTCGACAGTCGCTGGCGCCGTGGTCAACCATGCGCCACCGTTGAGTCGGTATTCAACCGTTCCACCCGCCTCTGCCGGAGTCATCGTGTAAGCGCCAGCGGAAGTAATGAAGTCGCCCACGATGGCCGTGTCCGTCGTCAGTGTCAGAGTCGGAACCGCAGGTGCCACGGTATCTAGCGTGAATGTAAGTGAGCCAACGGCGCCTATGTTGCCAGCAGTATCGGTCTGCCGCGACTCGATCAAGTTTGTACCTTCTACCGCCGCTGGAGTTGATGTCAACCATGCACCACCGTTGAGTCGGTACTCAACCGTTCCACCTGCTTCTGCCGGCGTCACTGTGTAGGCTCCGTCCGATGTTATCAAGTCGCCAACGGTGCCGGTGTCCGTTGTCAACGTGACGGTCGGGACCGCAGGTGCAATCGTGTCGAGCGTAAACGACAATGAGCCAACCTCACTTACGTTGCCTGCAATATCCGTCTGACGAGCGTCGACGACGTTAGGTCCTTCGACAGGCGCCGGTGCGGTGGTCACCCAGTCTCCGCCGTTGAGTCGATATTCCATCAGCCCACCTGCTTCACCAAACGTCGTGGTGTAGGTGCCAACGGAACTAATCAAGTCGCCTGCAGTTCCAGTGTCCGAATCCAAAGCTATGGTTGGAGTCGTAGGCGCAATCGAGTCAAAGGTGAACGCCAGTGATCCGGCAGGGCCCAAGTTGCCTGCGGCATCGGTGTGCCGTACCTCGATCGTGTTCGCTCCTTGGGCTGCAGCCGGAGGTGCACTAACCCAATCACCACCGTTTAAGCGATACTCAAACGTTCCACCTGGTTCCGTAGTTGTAATCGAGAGAGTCGCGTCGGACGTAATCAAGTCACCGCCAGTCCCCGTGTCATTTGCGAGTGCCAACGTCGGAGCTCCAGGTGCAACAAAGTCAATGAAGCCTGGTGAACCATGATCGCTCGTCGAATGTATAGGGCCAGTCGGATTGACCGCTCCTGACTCCCCGTTCGCTGAGAGAGCCCAATTTGCACCCACATTGTTGTCGCTGGTTAGTACGTTCTTGAGGAAGATGCTACGTCCCTCAGTCGACGCTGGCCAGCCTGCTCCGGCTGCAAAATTGACCAAATCCAATTCAGCACCACTGGCGTCTTGGAAGCTCAAAATTTCGTTGGTGGCGGTACCGTTATTGGCGAGGTCGCTCCAATTAATGCCGATCACCAAGGCGGATTCAGGCACACTCCACTCGGCGCGGAACGCGCTTTCCGTTGTCAGTCCAAACCAATTGTTGTAGACAACGGCGAGCCCACCGGCTGGCAACACGTTTCCAGATGGAATTTCGCTCCACTTCAATACGCTAAACACATCTTCGTCGGCGAATTTCCAATCGCTGAGGTCGGCATCAACCGAACCACTGTTGTAGATTTCGATCCACTCTGTGCGCGGTTCTGATCCTGCCGGGTTGTACATGATCTCCGTGATCGTCACATTGGCAACTTCGTTGTCCAGGATCGTCGTTGAGGCCAAACCGCCCACAAATCCGCTTGCCGCTGCTGTGATTTCGATCGGCCTATCGCCACCCGCCAAGGTATTGTCGATCGCCGTGATGTTGAACGTGGCCGAGGTTTGTCCATCAAGGATGGTCACCGTTGCAGGAACAGTCGCACGAGTTGGGTCGCTGCTTGTAAGAGTAACAACAACATCGCCACTTGTACCCAGGTTACGAGTCACCGTTCCAACAGCTACGCCACCGTTTTCCGGGATCTCTGCGAGACTGACACTCATACCTAGCGTATTGGCGTCCGCAGTGGTCACATTCCAAGTCGTAGGATCGTTGACGCCGTCAAATGGAAGTCCACTCACATCGCCACGGACTTCGATATTGTCGATAGCCCACCAGTAGTCGTTGGTTCCGGTAACACCCCAGCGAACGAGCATCGAACCGGTGTCCAAGTTGTTGATCGTTATGACGCGATGCTCGTCCACATTGGTCAAGCCCGGGCTAGTCGCTGCATCCAGCGTTAGCAGGTTTTGCCAGTTGGCGCCACCGTCGTAACTGACTTCGACCACCCCGGTCTGATTGTTCGTCGTACCACCATTTTCCGGGCGGAAGCTAGAGTCAAACGACAACGTGACCGAATTGGCCGCTACATTGGAAAGGTCGATGGCTGGTGACTGGAACAAGCTGTTGAACGCATTCGATGGGCGCTGTGTGTCATCCCATTCATCGGTGTCGCCGATGGCGACGGTACCTGTACCACGCGTGAACGAATTGCGGCTTTGCCCGCCCGCATTGGCCCAGAAATCTTTGTTGGCAAATGTCCATCCAGTCCATTCAGGCACGCCACCAGGAGGCATGGCCGAGTTGTCGACGGAGAATCCGGTTGGCGGAATAGCGGTCCAATCAAGACCATCACCGTTCAACGGAACCTCGAAGGCCGCGGGACCCAATGGAAGCTTTTCAAAGTCTTCGGACAGAAGCAGCGCGTCAAAGCGGACAAACGTGTTGTCTGCCAAAATAGCTCCGTCGTCGATGACCAAGTAGTAATCGGTCAAAGCGACCAGATCAGCAGGAGGATCGACAGTTACCGTTGCACCGTCAATGGTCACAGCCGCCGAGCGGACATCAACACTCGCCCCCAGCTTGTTATCGCTGGCGCGCAAGAAGTGAACAAATCCGTTGCCCTTTTTCACGTTCTGGTCGAAGGTCGCAGAGAAATTCGAACCTACAGGAACGTTCGACGAGTCATCAGCAGGATTAAACACCGTCGAAACCGGTTGGTCAGCGCTTTGCACGACCAACGTGCTAGGGATGTTTAGAAGTCCTGCTGCGGTAGCGGTGATGGTGACAATTTGGTCTCCATCCAATTCATTGTCATTGACGGCAGTGATTGGGAAAGTCGCTGAGAACTGGCCATCTGGGATAACGACCGTGGCTGGAACAGTTGCTTCAGTGAGGTCATTGCTGGTGAGCGTGACAGTCAGGTCGCCAGCATTAAACACACTGCGGCTGACCGTGGCCGTTGCTGTTCCACCATCTTCGCTGATCGAACCCGGGTCGATGGCAATCCGCAACGTCGGTAGTTCACTGGATCTGAAGTTCCATTGCGACGGATCTGCAAAACCTTCCCATGGTCGGCCCGTGACTTGACCAGCAATACGGATGTTGTCGATAGCCCAGTAACCTGCTTCACCCGAGTTGCTGATTTTGAATCGGAATGCCATCGAACCGCTGCCAGGATTATTCAAAGGTGTCCAGACTCGAACTATACCATTGTTGCCCGAACTGCTGCTGTTGATCGTCACGCTGGCATTGCTGTTGGTGGCGCTCATCGTCGCCAACAAAATCCAGGTGGCACCGCCGTTGTACGATACCTCAATGTCAGCCAGACCAGGACCACCAAGTCCTTGGAAACTCGAATCGAATTGTAGACTCGCCGAGCCGGCCGCAATCTTGGTCAGGTCAACAGCAGGGGTTTGCAATGTGGTGTTGTAAGTGGCCAGCGGATTGTTGATATCCCACGCGTCAGGATCGGCAACCGCTACATTGCCCGAACCTAGGCTGAAGTTACTGCGATTGCCTCCTCCAGTAGCGCCAATCCAAGAGTTTTTGTCGGCAAAACTCCAGCCCCGCCACTCAACCAAACCACCAGCTGGATTGACGGGAATCGAGAATCCGAGGGGAGGCGTCTTGGTGTAGTCAGTACCGTCACCCCCAGTTTCCGTGTTGAACGGGCCCAATGGCAAGACGTCAAAGGTCTGACGAAGAAGTGTGGTGTTGCCGAAAGTGTCAGTAGTTGTATCCAGGATCGCACCGTCGTCGACCAGCACATAGTACTCCGTCGACGGTAACAAATCGCCTGGAGGATTGATCGTTACCGTCGGACCGGAAAACGTGACCGCGGCAGCATTGTTAACGTCGACTACAAAACCAAGCGTATTGGTGCTGGATTGGACGACATAAATACGTCCGCTACCGGCTTTGACATCCTTGTTGAAGGTGATTTCCAAGTTGTTCGAGAACGGAAAGTCCTCGGAATTGTCAGCTGGTGTTAGCGAGATGATGGCGAACGCATCATCGTCGGTAACGCTTACCGTTGCATCACCAGGCAAATAGGTCGCCGCCGTCGCAGTGATCGTCGCTACTTGTGTTCCGTCGATTTCGACGTCGTCGACAGCGGTGATCGGGAAGGTTACCGAAGTCTGACCATTGGGAATCGTGACGGTAGCAGGTACAGTGGCTTCTGTTGTGTCACTACTGACTAACGTCACCACCAACTCGCCAACCGAAATGTTGCGGGTTAGCGTACCAGTGGCTGTTCCACCAACTTCAGGCATCAGTTGCGGATCAATCGTCAATTCCAACTCGCGGCGATTGGAGAAATTCCAGGCAGTTGCATCGGAAATACCATCGAACGGTACGCCAACGATATCTCCCGTAACGTCCAGATTATCAATTGCCCACCACCAAGTGTTGCCGCCTGTTACTCTCCAACGTAACTCCATCGTTCCAGAACTTGGATTATCAACCGAGATTGTGCGAACTTCATTTACATTGCCGAGGTTTGTCGTATTCGTTGGATTGAGAGTAAGGATATTTGTCCAGCTTGCCCCGCTGTCAAACGTAACTTCAAGTGTTCCGACTTGACTGTTTTCAGGTCGGAAGCTGGAATCAAATTCGATCTGCACACTGTTGGCGGCGACACCGTCAAGTTTTACCGGCCGACTCACCATTGCGCCATTAAACGTCCCTCCACCAGCCGCGTCATCGTATTCATCAGGATCCCCGACGGCAATTGTCCCCTGGCCTAGCGTAAAATCAGATCGGTTTTGATTGTCGACTTGGCTCCAGAAATCCCTCCGTGCAAAACTCCAACCACGCCATTCAGTAATACCTCCACTGGCGCCTCCGTTAGGCATGCTCGAGTTGTCGACAACCCAGTTAAGCGGTGGCGTGTGCGTAAAATCAGACCCATTTCCACCGCCTTCATCAACCGCAGGTCCGAGCGGCAGAAATTCAAAGCCCTCAGTCAACAGGGTGGCATCGGCTGTCGGCGTACCAGAGGTATCAATGAAAGTGCCCGGATCAATGAAGACGGTGAAGTCCGTCTGCGTAGACAAGTCTTGTGGCAGGTCAATCGTGACCACTGCACCACTAATCACCACGCTCGACGATGTAACATCGACAGCCACACCCAATTTGCCAGTCGCACTATCAACAACGTGGATGTTCCCTTGCCCCCTAAGAACATCCTCATTGAAAGTGATTACCAAATTGGTATCCACGGCAACATCGATGGCTCCATCAGCTGGACTGAGACTTAGAATATCCAATGCCAGCAATTGCCGAGCTTCCAGTTGCTCTACCATTTGTAGCCGAGCAAACTTGCGGCGTCGCTCGCGCACACTACTGCGCCGCCCCATTAAACGACTGACAGAACGAGCAAGTATCGACGAAGAAAAGGCGGGGATCGGACGTAGACGCATGGATGTGCTCCGGGGGTGCAAAAATTAAATGACGATTAGAAGGGGCCAAATTGTCCGCGAACTAAAGATATCGATAAGTCAATTTGAATTGCAGCATATCGAAAAAATGTCCAATTGCAACAAATTTGCGGACGGTATTGTCCGCTTAATCCGCAAAATTGAATCTATGTTAAACAGGGTAACCAGCCCCTGCGCATGAAGAAATGATGAACTCAGCGAGAATTTGCAGAATTGTGCCACATTACAACGATTGGTGGACCCCCAAATGGATGAGCTATTTCCCGCGTCAAGTTCGCCCAGAAGCACTGGGTGACCGGGCTGGTAAAGTCGAGAAGCTGCACGTTTTGGCGAGATATAGCGGTGCAGAGGTCCTTCAATTATTTCTTCGACTGACCTAACGTTGCACCCTCCAAGCCAAGTCGCAGAGCAGACGGGCTGCCCGCCGTGATATGAACGCGGGCATTAAAAGCGATGACCACCCGGTCTTTTTCACCCGTATACGGCAGACCGCTATGCAGCAAGTACGAAGGAAAAAGTATTAGTTGCCCATTTTCCATCGGGGGATCAATACTCGACGCCAAGTACTTGTTGCCATAATCGCGATAGCTACCACCAAGACCCAACGGAGAATAAAACCGACTACCTCCGTTGGGCGCGCCGTTGTTGACGCGTTGGCCGCTACTTCCTATCTCCAAGTAGTAAATGCCGCACCATGAGCAGCCATGGTGCACGTGCGCATCGTGATAGCCGCCGTTGTTTGTGATGTGATACCAGCTATCAACAAATTCGACGTGCAAATCTTGCGGAGACGCCTTTTGGTCGTTTGCGACCGACACGGCCACACATAATGAAGATTCAATGAACTTCACCAGCTTTTGAAGACTGGAATCTGGCTCTTTGAAAAGGTCAAACCCACTTTCATACAGGCCCTGTCCCGATTTTGCGCCAATGGCAATTCCGCTATCGATCTGTTGTTGCTGCTGCTGTTGCAAACTCGCCAAGTAACCCAAAATCCCGGGAGACTCAGCCTCATGCTGTTCCCATATCCGAGTAAACAGCATGGTGGGCCATAGCTGCGTGCCGCCTAAGGCATAGTTTTTGTTGAAAGTCATAGTAAATTCTGTCCAACAGCAAGATGATCCATACAGCATTTTTGTGATAAGCTTAACCGCTTCGTACTCTGGCATCCATTCTCTATCGCTTCAACTTCTAGCGTTTTCCATTTTATGACCAACCCTGAGTTAGTTTCCGTACTCACTCCGCAAATCGCCCTGGCATTTCCAACGCTGATCGGTCGATTTCCGATTACGAACACCGAAGCGACCAACGCGGAACTATTGCAGCTTCTTTTGGAACGCGAGCAGGCGGCACCATCGCGCGACTACGCAAATATGGGAGGGTACCATTCATCCGGAGATCTGCTCGATTGGCCCGCGCCCTCCATTGCGACTCTAAAAACTTGGTTTACCCAAGCCCTGACCCATATGGTGCAGGCAACCGGGCAATTGCCGGAAGTGCAGGGACGAGCTGCACCACCGCGCGGTGGATTTCGCATCAGCGCTTGGGGCAACATCAGCCGCAAAGGAAACTACCACCGCATGCACAATCACCCTGGTAGTGCATGGTCGGGAGTCTATTACGTAACTAGCAACACCACGCAAGGTTCAATGGGTGGAGTGCTTGAAATGTACGATCCTCGACCGTTTACCGAAATGGTAGAAACCCCGGGCTCTCCGTACGGACAGCGCGTCCATATACGCCCAGTACCGGGACTGATGGTTCTATTCCCAAGCTGGCTCTATCACTTTGTGCACCCCAATGATACCGATGACGTGCGAGTTTCCATCGCATTCAATGCAACGTGGCAGCCTGCATAAATGGCCGCACCTATGAAGCTGAGCGATGCTCTGAGCGCCTCTCCGACGTTATTCCCACTGAATCTAGCGCCTGATGGTTCCGCCGTACAGTTCGTGCGACTGACGGAAGGCGACTATGGCGCCGCGAGCTTCCTCGACAATCGACTGATTGGGCCAACCAGCCAGTTCGCTTGGATTCCATGGCAAGAGCTGAGTTCCGCAGCCTATGGCTTGCCGATTCAATGCCATTTTATTTTCCATATTTCACATGCCGGTTCGACGTTGATGTCTCGGCTATTGGGACTTCACGACAACTGCTTTTCCATTCGTGAACCGGCAATTCTGAGGACGTTTGCCCAAGGCGATTGGCAGGAACGAATTGACCTGTTCCTGGGGCTTTGGTCACGAACTTTTCAACCGCAACAACGGGCGATTATCAAAGCGACTAGCGTCGTAAGCGAAATTGCTCCGTTGCTCATGCAACGCGTTCCCGAGTCTCGTGCGTTGTTAATGTACGTGCCAGCTCGTACATTTTTACTCGCGCTACTGGACGGAGCGATGAGCGATATTGAAAGTCACGCTGCAACCCGGCTTGATCGCCTGCAACGTGACGGCTGGTTAAAACAGCTCGCACTCGCAGATCTATCGCCAGGAGAACTTGTCGCGATGAGTTGGCTGGCAGAAATGGCGGCGCTGAATAACGCTGCTCAGCAGTTTCCCGATCGGACGCAATGGTTGAACTTTGATTACTTCCTGGCTCAACAGGAGCAGGCATTTGCCAACGCGTGCCGGCATTTTGGTTTGTCAGGTGATGTCGAACCTTTCTTAAAGAGTCCACTAATGAACCGTTATGCCAAAAAAATCGAAGTGGCCTACGACTGTGACTTTCGAGAAAAGCTGCTCGCGCAAGCCGCCGACAAGTTCTCAGTTGAAGTCGCTCGCGGCTTATCATGGCTGGACAACCATGTCCACACTAAATTTTGGCCTGCGTCATAGGGGACGACGTTACGAGTCCCTTTCGAACACCAGGTCACGCGGGACCGTAACCCTCAGTTTTAATGTTGACGCAGCTCTATACGTTCCCCACCTCAAGTTCGCGCTGAATGGCCTCGACATGCTGGTAGTAGTCCTTGCGGACCAGCCACTCTGCTGCCGCAGGATCAAGCAGCACGGTTACATGTGGATGCATTTGTAAGGCGGAAGCCGGAACCTGCGCGGTAATGGGGCCTTCGATAAACGCGCGAACGGCCGCTGCTTTACTTGATCCGGTGGCCAGTAACAATACGTGGTCGGCATCCAGGATCGTGCCCACGCCCATCGTGATCGCCATTCGCGGAACTTCATCAACCGACCCAAAGTACTTTGCGTTGTCTTGACGCGTTCTGGCTGCTAATGCTTTGATGCGCGTGCGACTGGACAACGATGATCCTGGTTCGTTAAATGCAATGTGACCATCCGTTCCAATGCCCAGCAACTGCAGGTCCACGCCACCAGCTTCGTCGATCAATTGTTCGTAGCGCTCGCATTCTGCGTTGAGGTCAGCAACGTCACCACTAGGCAGATGACACCGCTCTCCGCAGAAATCAGCCAAGCTGAACAGGTGTGTCTGCATGAAGGTATGGTACGACTGCAAGTGAGAGCGATGCAATCCTACATACTCGTCGAGATTGAAGGTCGTGACGTTTGCAAAACTCACATCGCCATGCTTGAACCGTGCGACCAGTTCGCGATAAGTGCCCAAGGGGGTTCCGCCCGTTGCGAGACCGAGCACCGTTGAGGGATGAGCGGCTACGGTAGAGCAAATTATCTCTGCAGCACGCGAACTCACCTCCTCAGAATCTTCCAAAATGACAACTCGCATGACCGCTCTCAAACAATTGCAGAAACCGACTTTAAAGCGGGTATTGTAATCGTATCGTCACGTTTGGTCACTGCCCGATGTCGGCATTAAGCTTGGTAGACCCCTCGACCAAAACTTGGTAGCAGCCTCCGCGCCCAGGGCTTGATGGCTTCTTTAAACTGCAGTCGACTCAACCGTTCAGAAAACGACTTCTTCTGTTCATACCACCGTCGTCGAAACGGATTTTCATCAACCAAACCGTAACACATTTCCGTAATGACGTTGGTTAACTTGGTTTTGTACGGCTGCTCGCCGTAACCCATGTCGATCGCTGTCACTCCCCGTGCTGCTGCTTCTCTGGCGACTTCAAGAAACAACTGAGTGCCAGGAGAGCCAAAAGACACTTTGGGATCAAAAACGGGGAACCAATAGTGAAGCAGATTCCCTTCCAACATTCCGTAGTGCAGCGCGACGGGCTTCTCTCCCGCGTAGAGGACATTCAAAATGCCGCGCAAGCCGGGAGCTGGTCGTTGATGCAAAGAGGTCAACAATTGTCGAATCCATGGAACGCCCAGAATGTTAAAGATATGAGTGCGTTTGTACTGCTCACATTTGAGATCGAAAAGGTGTTGTAGCATCGCCGAATCACGACAGTCAAATTCGAATCGCAACGGCCCCAATTCTCTAATCATGCGACGCGTTTTCTGAGCCTGCTTGTCGATCGTATGACTTCGATTCCGCAAGTAGTTTTCGTAGCCAAGTGGATCAACTGTGAGATCCGCCAAGTACGATCGCGTCGCTCCGATTTGGAATTCGGCAATATCGGAAGTTTCCCTTGGGGCTGCGTGAAACGGAAAACTCTTTACCTTGCACTCGTGCATCATCTCACGCAACGATAGACGCGCGTTTGGCAGCGCCACAAGCCCATGCGCATCGTTAATGCCAAGACCGACGGGACGGGCGGTCGAACGACGGCAACGCTGAAACGGAAAGATCGCCACTAGCCTTTCGCCCTGTGTCGCAAGTCCGACTTCAACATTAGGGAGCAAATCACTGGCGGCAACTATAAATTCAGGGCTAAAAAAAGGACTCTGGTATATGCAATTCGTCTGCCGAATGAATTTCCACTGCGACTTCAGCGCTGCGTCGATATCCGCCGCGGCTACTAAATCAAATCGCGTAGAGTCGCTGCGGCCCCCCGGCTCAGGCTCATCCGGGGGGTGTAGAGCCTCGGTGTTAATGACGAGGGTGTTGGCGTTCACTCAAATAAACTCGTTAAATATTGGAGACATTAGTTTTGACGTGTCCAGTATTGTTAGGGATTTCACACTCTCTAGTGTTTTTGGCAAGCCTTTTTTGGAAAAATTTCGTTTTCAAGCGTACCATTTCGGGAAACACTGGCGCCGCAGCCTATGAGCCGAGGCGTTGAGGGGGATGTCCGAGTCCCGATCGAGCTCGACCCATCGCCAGTTGCCCGACAGGTTTTTAATCGCAAAGCCCTTCCCCACCTTACCAGCCAAGCAATCCAACGAAATTCGGTATCGCGTCACAGAATGCTTGATCATGGTGATGTAATGCGTGGGAATGCAGTCCAGTCCGTGGGTTTCCGCCATCGCTTGCCGAACGGACTCAAAGTTGGCTTGGGACTCCGCGCCCAATTCGTACGCTGGACCAGTCCCGCCTGCCACTAGTGTTAAGTTGACCCGCGGGAAATCCCAGAGACCTTCCCACCACTCACCGACCGCATTTTGACGTATCAGCACTTGATTCCCGCGCTTCAGCACCAGCGCTACATGTGTCAATTCTGTGACCTTGGGCTTGCTCGATACAACGGGAATTTCATGTTGTGCACAGGCCGCATATGACAAACAAAGTTGCTGAAGCGGGCATGCATCGCATTTGGGTTGCTGAGGAGTGCAAACTAAACTACCCAATTCCATCAACGCCTGATTTAGCAGCCGAGAACCGCTCCGCGACGGCAATATGGCTTCGGCAAACTCCCACAAGCGCTTTTGGCTGTTGGTTTCTTTGGGCGATTCACGCAGCAATAACAAACGACTGAACAAACGCAACGTGTTGGCTTCCAAGATTGGCGCGCGTGTGTCGAACGCAAACGACGCAATGGCTCCCGCTGTATAGCGACCAATGCCTGGCAAGCTCAGAATCTCTTCGACGCGTCGAGGAAATTCACCTCCAAATTCGTCAACCACTTTCTTGGCGGCAGCATGCATCTGCCGCGCACGACGATAATACCCCAACCCTTGCCAAAGCGATAATACCGCTTGCTCATCGGCCGCAGCCAGTTCAACGACGTTCGGAAAGACCGAGAGAAATCGCTCGTAGTAGTCGATGACCGTGGACACCTGCGTTTGTTGCAACATCGTTTCGCTGACCCAAATCGCATACGGGTCGTCGGTCTTGCGCCATGGCAAGTTGCGATGATGCGCTTGGTACCAACGCGTTAACCGTCGTCGCAAGGTTGGGAAAGAGGTTTGCGAAATGGGCATGCGTAGTGGATTCTGCTAAAAATCCTTGATTCTCCGGAATGATCGGAAGGTTGAAAGGAGCTTTGGCAAGCTCCACTATGGTTTTGGGGAGAGGAGCTTTGGCATGGCAAGCTCCCACTACGTTCTTGGTGAACTTGGCTCTTCCAACAGCACCACGCTCAATGTCATGTCAATGGTCCCACGCTCGAGCCGGACTATCACTTTCTCTCCGGCCTCGCTTTTTCCAAGCTCCCGACGAAGATCTGCAAAATTGTTAATTGGCACGTCATTGATATGCGTCAAACGATCGTACTGGCGTATTCCAGCAATCTCTGCCGCCGAGCCAGAGGTAACGCTGGTAACAATGGTCGAAGCGGTATTCGTGCCTACCCCTAAAAACCCACCGTTGCCGCGGTAGATTTCAATTCCATCCAATTGGTTGATCAACTGCCGCTCACCCGCCTCTGTAATCTTGGTTCCATACAGTCGCAATGACTGATTGATGGGAAGTTCAAGTAATTGCGGTACGAAACTGTCATCAACATCCATGTAGTTGAGACCTAAATGCTCCAACAAGAAGTGGTTCGTTAATAGCTTCAAATCATCGATCGAAAGTTTGACTTTTCTAAGCTTTAAGACTTTCAGTTGTTTCAACTCCGCAATCGCTTGAAAGTAGTTTGCATCGATCGCGGGGCCGCTGAGCGATATCGCTTCAATCGACCTGAGAAAGCGGATGCGTTTCACGGTTTCGGTTGTACCACGAAAACTTTCATCAATTTGCAGAGCTAGAGCATTGCCACTATCACCGGCGCGTCCGTTGTAACTGAAGTTGATCGGACCGACGTAGGCTCCCCAGTAGACAAGCGTTTCTATCGCCTGCGACTCCTGCAAATCAGCGATCGCATTCAGTGTATTGTTCGCCAAATTTCCAATCGATGTGGCACTGCGGGCCAATCTCACAAGCAAAGCATGAGCTTCGATGCTGACGCTGGAGTTCTCATGTATGGCCAAGGAACTGGCAATATCGATCAACTGGGCCGCGCTGTTTTGATCCAGCGACGGTAAAGCTGCCTCCAACTCCTTTAACGTAGCCGTCGGCGAGTTTTCCAGCCTCCATCGCGCAAGTTGCCGAGTCCGATAGTTCGGATGACTCAGGTCAACCATCTGCTGCCGCACGTACTCGGGAGTGACGTTTCCTGCGGAATCTCCCTCCGCCGTCGCAGCGGAACTCTCTTGACTGCCAGCGGTCTGTGGTGTTGGCTGTGCTAGCCCAACATCGACACACAACATCAACCAAGCATAAAAGGTGATCGATGGCCCAAGCCTAGTCCATTCCAAGATACGCCATGCGCAACTGCTTGATAACGCTCGGGAATTCAACTGGTATCTACTCCATTCGTAGGTCGAGTGTGGCAGCAAGTTCTGTTTAGTTTACTCTATATGGCATTATACGTCGACACTCGATACAACAACTTGGCGGCTGAACGAACGGGCTTCGTGCCGTCGTACCACGCACAGCACGAGCTACTCGGGCCGGGGTTCTAACCACTTTTCTTCCGACCATTCCCAGAACGCACGTAGGTCACTCCTGCCAGGAGTGACCAAACGGTATTTCCGTAAGTCCGTGCAATCCTTGGTTCGTGGATTACGGTTGTCCAATTCCAAGGTCACGACAGATCTTTCGTGCCAAGAAAACATTGATTTCACGATGTCGCGGTACGGCGCTTGTCTGTTCGTTAGCGGTGCCTTGAACCTTCTCGAAGCAACTCGCATCCTTGGGATTCCAGATGTCGAACCAAGTCAACCCGTTTCATGAAGCCGACAGATCGAAGGGTTCTTTTGAAACTATTTTACCGATGATGGATCGCTCAGCGATTTCGCGATTGGCATCTAACACCATTTGGACTGCCTCCCTCAAATTTATCGCGTGCCTCGTCCAAAGTCTCTCCTTGAGTATTAGCACCCGGTAGTTCCTCGACAAAAGCAATGAAGCCCTCGGGAACTTGCATAAACACAGCTGTAAGTTGCATTTGATTCTCCTTGTTACACGCTATTGTAGCCAAACTCGGAGCGGCTGGAACATGAGAACCATGGTGTCAGGCGAATTCGGAACGTTCGCTAATTCAATGTCGATTGGCCCTAAGATCAGTTGCAACAACTTGGCAGCACCCACACAAATGATTCATGTGCACAGTTGGTTCGCTGCCACAATAGTATTGAAACATCTGCGTGGTTACACTGTCGGTTTCTCCTCTCGCTCGTCGACCAAGACCCACAAGGCAATTGCAGCTAGATGCACAACGCTGGCAATTCCTAACCAAAAGCGATAGCTGGGCAAGCGAGACGCATAAGTGCTCGGATCGCTCGAATTGAGCCAAAACGGCAATACCAACTGAACGACTAAGGTGACGACTGCGATCATTCCGGCAACGACGATCCAGCGTGGCCGTTGACGCCTACTCCCGCGTTTAGCAGTACTTTTCGACTCCAGCTGCGTTGTGGTGCCGATGGTTTGCGAAGTTGTGGGCTGCGAAGAGATCGTCTGCCCGTCCTGCATATTTGTGCTCTGTGTTAGCTCCGCAGCTCCAGCACCGGCGAGCTTTGCAAAGAAAATGTAGAGCGCCGCCGCCACAAACCACAACGGTATCGCAATGAAGAACTCGTGCAACAGTTGAAAATACCAGAGCACTAGCGCTATCGCTACGGAAGTCCCCCATGCCGCCAGTGCCGGCCAGCTGATCGTTTTGCCCGTCGTACTAAACCAAAACTGCCGCAAGTTGATTTTGGGGAATATCCAATGCTCCACGAACACGATGGCACCGACGGGGGATAACAGGATCCCAAACAAAGCCACAAAACTCAAGAGTTGTGTGAAAACAAACGGGAAACAAGCGACGATCGTGGTCACAATGCCGGCCAGCAAGGTCACTAGCCAGCGCGGCCAACCAGGTGTAATCGTTTGTAATGCCAGCCCGGCGCGATAAAGCGTAGGGTTTGACGTCGCCCAACCTGCGATGATGACCGCCAGTACGCCCGACAGACCAAGCGCTTGGTAGGCAACTTCTCCGGCGTCCAACTCGCCAAGTGGCCGTTGAAGGATCAACGCGGCGGCAGCTCCCATTGCCCCAGCGCAGATCCATGCCAAGTAGTGCCCCAAATACATGCCGCAAGCTGAAAGCAAACCGTACGACGCACGTGGTGCAAATCGAAGTACGGCCATATCGGATAGGCCAACGTGAAAAGCCAGATTGCAGATCCAGGCAAATGCAATGATATGCCACATACCCAATCCACTCTCCGGCTTATGCAACCAAATTTGTTCCTCAGCAATTCGCCACAGACCCGATAAGCTGTCGATTGCTAACGCGCCCGAAGAAGCTTGTGCTAGCACTGGTAGTACTCCAATCGCTCCCACCGTAAACATCATAAACAGCCATGGAACGCATACTTCCGAAAACTGGGCCAGTCGCTTAAATCCCAGAATGGCAACGCCAACGACCACCGCCCCCACGACCAACACAATTAACACGAAACGCAAATCCTCGGGGTACCATTTCGTCTGTGGTGCGATTCCAAATGGGATACGGATCGCGGAGGCCGAAACGGTAATCATCGTTCCAGATAAAATGCAGAAGAGCGCAGCGTTCAAAACGTTGTAGATGGCCGTTACACCGGGCCCAGCAATTCTGCGCAGATACCAATACAGTGTCAGCCGAGTCTGTACGGCGATCGGGGCACAAATCAATGTCCACGACAAGATGGCAAGGGCATTTCCAATGGCCAATCCAATCAACACATCTGCAGCGCTTGCGCCCCAGGCGACAAACGCGGCGCCAATGACAAACTCAGTCCCTGCAACATGTTCGCCAGCAAACAGCGCCGCAAAGTGTTTGCCGCTCTCAAGCCGATCACTCGACACCGGCTCGCGCTCGAATTCATACAGCTTATCAACGCGTTCGAGTATCGAATCGGGATGTTGGCCAAGGACTTCACTCATGTTTTCGCCTATTCAGTCAATACAACCAGACCAGAGAGAACACTCTACAACTTCTCATCAACTCATAGTCGATTCATTCGACTTAATATTCATGCCCAGTTTGCTGGACAGCGTTTGCCCAAACCGCTGCTGGCTATTGAGCGGAAACGGAGCGATCAAGTAACCCGTCAAAGAGGTAGGTTCCTGATGTTAGCTCGACAACAACCTGTCCAACAGAGTGTTCGGCACTTTCGACGCCAGGCGACTCGGTCAGTGCAGGTTCGGACTCACGCAAGCTACCCACGTTTGTTGTTGGAATGTAAGCGGTTGCAGTGGTATTGGGAGGAACCACGATTCGCCACTTCAATCGTCCATCCTGTGCCTTCCAGTCGCTTTCAATCTTTCCATAGGGGCAGATGTGCGAAGCACGCGTCCACTCCAAGTCGCCGACGATGGCTGGTTTGAAAACGATATGCTTGAAACCAGGATGCTCGGGGTCATAGTTGATTCCGGCTAAAGTCTGATAGCACCAGGCTTCAAAGTTGCCTGACAAGATTTTCTGGCTTTCGCCGTTCATACCTCCATCTTGCGTGTCAGTGTCCCAGCGTTCCCAAATCGTCGTGGCTCCATGTTCGACCATGTAACCCCAACTTGGCTGCGCGGTACGAGTTGCAATTTGATAGGCAGCATCGGCGTGGCCAATTTCCGACAGAACTTGCATCTGCCATTGCATTCCAATCAAGCCGACGGAAGTATGGCCATGATGCGTTACGTAGATATCGTCGACGAGTTTCTTGATAAGGGGCTCACGATGTTGTTCGGGGACAAGGCCAAATGCCAATGGCAAAATCGCTGAACATTGTGTACCGCTTTCATATTGCCCAGACGCAGAGTCAAAGAACCGCTGGTTGAAACCCTCATAGATGCGTTCGGCCAGCGAATGGAAATAGTTTTCGTCTTCTCTGTTGCCAAACAGTCGCGCGGCGCGTTCTACGATCCGGCAATTGTTATAAAGATAGGCTGTTCCCATCAGTGGTCGCGACGTAGCGCCGAAGTTGCGACTGTTGGCTCCAATTGACTTGGAATCAACCCAGTCTCCGTAAATGCAGTGATCCATCGTTCCATCGGGTTTGAGGTTTGTTTTCTCGTGATAGAGCACAAAGCGTTTCATCATGTCATAGTTATCGCGCAGTAGCCGATCGTCTCCGTAAAACTTGTGGTACCAGTCGGGAATGATTGTGACCACGCTGGGCCAAATGATGTCCTTGCTGTTGAATTTCCAGTAGGGTGGCAAGATTTCTTGCAAGCTTCCCTCTTCGGCTTGATGAACGCGATAATTGTGCAGGAAGTGTTCGTAAAACGGCGCTACACCAAAAACCCAACCTTCACTTTCCGACGTTTTTGCGGGATGTCCCGACCAAGGCATTCTTTCATCGCGGTCCGGTTCCATCGGGACGCTCCGATTCTGCAACCGAGTGCCCCAGGTCGCATTCGAATAGATCCGATTGATCAACGGATTGGAACACTCAAATTCGCCGACGGGTTCGTGGTCCGTATGCGTGGCGAGACCAGCAAAATTTTCTTTGGTTGGTGTCCCAGGAAACCCCTCTACCTGAACCCAACGCGTCGCATTCCCGCGAAATCGCGGATGCCAGGTTTCTACGCCCGACCCGTTGAGTATGTAGACGTCGGTATTTCGAGCTGATCGATCATTGATATAGTTCAATAAGCCATCGGGTTTGACGTTGAAACTTGTCCGCATGCTGACTCGCGTTCGCGGCTCACCCTCCACCGTCAGCCTGACGACGCCATAAAATGCCTGTCCAAAATCTATCATCCAGACGCCTGGTGTAGGCTCAACTATTTGAACTGGTTCGAGCACCTTTGTGATTCGGATTGGTTCAACCATCTGTGATTCAAGTGTCCCTCCGGGTGCGGGAAGGATTTGTGCCGCTTGCCAACCAGCTCGATCAAGCGCATCCGAACTCGACCTTAGCTCGTAGTTTGGTTCAGTCCACCCAACCAACTCCTTGGTACCATCGTATTCTTCGCCATCAAATTCGTTGCTTGCCAGCAATGGTCCCTGCGACGTCGCCCTCCATCGCTCGTCAGTGACAAGCGTTTGAGCGGTGCCATCGCTGTATTCGATATGCAATTGCCCCAGTAATCGCGGAACGCCATAATCGTGCATGGGCATCGGATTCTGTGAGCGAGGTGCAAAAAAGCGTCCGTTGCTCAGTACCACGCCCATCGCGTTCGTTCCATTGCGCACTGCATCGGTAACATCGAGCGTGACCACCATAATGCGCGTGTCATAACCGGTCAGCGCTGGACCCATCAAGTGGTCACCGATGAGCTGTCCATTTACGAATAGGTCAGAGAACCCGAGTCCACTCATGTAAGCGGTCGCACGTCGAACTTGCTTTTGTTCAGCGACGTTGAATTCGCGGCGCAAGTAACGGCCCGGCAGACGTCGGTGTTCAGGTTGCCAACGCGGCTGCCAAGGTTGTCCCCAGGGAAGCATCCCTACCTCCCCCAGCTCCATCGCATCGGTCCATTGAGGTGCGTCAAATGGCGCGACCTGCCAATCAGCTTCAACATGTTGAGTGCTCTTCCAACCTTTATCTGAATAAATGACCAAGGGTGGGCCAGCCTCAAACTCAACTCGTATGAAACAGATCCAGCCCGCCGGATTCGCAGGAACATTCGCATCCCCATTGGTCGCTGCAACGGCAAGCTGATTCACGCCAGGTTTGAGTCTCGCAGAGATATCTTCGCCTACCAGGTTTGGGTGTCCGCGACCGATACCAATCGATTCGTGGTTGATAAACATCTCCACCGCGTCGTCACCAGCAAAAAAAGCATGCGCGCGAATCGCTTGTCGATCTGCAGGAAGTACAATTTCCCGACGAAAGTACCGCGTAGCAACAGGTGCGTCCTGCGCGGCGTTCCCCTCGGGATACCACAACCACTTGGACTGCTTCAAATCATCCAGTTCAATGGCTGTTTGGTCACTTTCTTCCAGTCCAATCCATTGTGCGTTGTCCCAAGCTGCTGCGTCCAAAAGTCCCATTGTCCACATGCCTGGAGCACTCCACTCTGAGACTGCATTTGATTCGTCCCAAATGCGCACTTGCCACCAACAAGTTTGGCGTGAGGTCAAAGGTGGTCCCGCGTAGCGGATCAAATGAGACTGTTCCGAGTCGACACGACCACTATCCCACACCCAATCGTTTTGGTTGAGGAGCTGGTCCTTGTCACTTGCAACACGAATTTGATAAGCAGTTTGTCGCTTCCCGCGCAGCTGCTGGTTGGTAGCGTTCAATCGCCAACTGAGTCGCGGTTGGAGTGAGTCAATTCCAAGAGGGTTCTGCAAGTAATCGCATCGCAGTTCGACCACCTCCAACTCATGGCCCTCACTCGTTGCAGTTGCAATGAAGTCGTGGGACAGCGTAACAAACATCCCAAAGAAAATGAGTCGAAGTGGTGTCATCGTTTTACCGCCTGATATATTCCAAAGTAGAACAGTTAAATGTAGAACAGTTGAATGTAGAACAGTTGTCCCCAACTGTTTTGTCCCACTGTAGAACAGCTGTCCTCAACGTTGTCCCCAACTGTCGTGTTCCTTGCGATAGCTGCCTCAAGCAAGAAACAAAACAATTGGGGACAATTGTTCTACAATGCCGTGAACGGTTGCGAAAAGTGGGATCTCACAAAATCTCGAAAGAGAATTGTTTCCGAAATATTGTCCACTTCATTGCAGTGTTCCCAATCAATCCACACATATTCGATGCCAAGATAGCCTTGGTAATTGCGTTGCTCGAGTTTTTCCAGCACCCGAGCATAGTCGATTACGTTGTCCTTAAAGGAACATTGCAATCTACCGGGAGATGCTCCACGAATATGAAAATGACTGGCATGGGCGATTAACGGTTCAATCTGCTCATCGTTCAATCCGTCCCTTGTGAAGTGGGTGTAGTCGAGGGTCAGCGTTAGGCCGGGCACCGCTTGCACAAGCTCCACAGCGGCGGCCGGCGAAGGGGCAATGGAACCGACATGTGCCTCAACGCCAAACGTCACCGCGGCATCGCCGGCACGTTCGACGCGCCACGCAAGTTCATCGTAACACCGAGACAGTGAATCACCTGGAGCGTCACCATCGAAGACAACGCCTGGCAACGCGGTAACATGGTGGCAGTCACACCCGCGCGCATATTCAAGTGCGCGCAAAAACCAGTCACGTGCTTTGTCGCGGCGAGTGCGATCGGGGTGATTGATCGCAAAGAGCTTAAAATTGGGGTCCACTTGAAGAAAAATGTCAGCAACCTTCAGTCCACGCTGAGTGACACTCTCTTGCAGTCGTCGGCACCGGTCCTTTTGGTAGAACTCGATCGATGGAACTAAGTGGGAGCGACCTTCGAATAGTCCAATATCAACGCCTTCAAAGCCAAGCATGGCTACGATGTCAAGCGATTGCTCATGCGTTAACAGCGGAAAAGTAAAGTCGGCGCAGGCCAGTTGCCAGAACATTTCAGATTTCTCCCACAGGTTAGAGCTAGTCGTTTGCATCCCACTCAGCTGCAGCCAAGTAGCCTCCGTCGACGACAATCGACGTACCCGTTACTCCTGCAGAGTCTTCTGTCGATAGGAAGAGTATTGTCTTGGCGATTTCATTTGGCTGCATGGCGCGATTCAAAGGGACTCGTCGCACGCGTTGACGCAATACACCCTCTGGATCGGCCGTGCTATTCAAGTGGGCCCGTAACATCGGTGTGTCAGTAATGCCTGGGCAAACACAATTGCATCTCAGTCCATGAGCGGCGTAATCCAGCGCGATCGACTGCGTTAATGACAAGACGGCGCCTTTGGAGGTGGTGTAGGCTGGAGTGGCGCGTTGCCCAATAAAGCTGCTGATGGAACCCACGTTGACCATGTAGCTCTGGGGATTGGCGGTCAACCAGGGAAACGCAAACTTTGTCACCAGGAAAATGCTGGTGACATTGACTTCCATGACCCGCTTCCAATCCTCCAAGGCATCCTCATGCAAGAGACCAACGTGGACAATGGCGGCGCAATTGACGACGATTTGCAATCCTCCAAATTTTTCAGCAGTTGCCTCAATCGACGACTTGACCGCTTCCGCTTGTGCTACATCGCAGTGCGAGTAAACCGCCTCGCCTGCCTTCACCGCATTGATCTCGTCAACAAGCGTCGCGGCTGCGCTGTCAAGGATATCGGCCACAACAACTTTCGCTCCTTCCGCTGCGAACAGCCGAGCCGTCGCGGCACCGATGCCTGAGGCCCCGCCGCTAATCCAAGCAACTTGCCCCGCCAGCCGTCCGCTCATGGTAGGTTCTCCAGAGGAATACCCGTCAATCGAGACCATTTTCCACGGAAACTAGCTTTGTTAAACAGACCGGGATTGAGGACGCCGCGTGGCCGTCTACCAACCGCAAGATCCAACATACTTTGACATGCTGTCCGTCCGATATCACGGAACATTTCCGCAGTCCAAGCGATCGCGTGGGGAGCCAAGATGACGTTGTCCAGTTCTCCAAAGCGATGAGGTTCGATGATGGGTTCACCTTCGAAACAATCGAGCGCCGCACCAGCGATTTTTCCCCCTTTTAATGCGGCGAAAAGCGCATCTTCATCTATGATCCCACCGCGAGCTGTATTGATTAAATAGGCTTCCCGCTTTATCTGGCTGATCTGTTGCTTGCCGATCAGGCCCCGGGTATGTTCGTTCAACGGACAATGCACGGAAACAAAGTCAGCACTCGACATCAACTCGTCGAGTCCAACCGAGCGCACCCCCAACTCTTCGAGCACCTCGCTAGGAACAAACGGATCAAAGGCAATTGGCTGACGCATACCAAACGTTTGAAGTAGTGACACTAGACTCCTGCCAATGCCGCCCAGCCCAATGATGCCCAGAGTTCGATCGCGAAGTTCGACGCCCATGTAGTTCGTGCGATCATTCCACCGACCAGTTCGGACCAGTTGATCTTTAGCCAGCATGTGATGCGTTAGCGCCAGCATCCATCCGACCGTGGCTTCCGCAACCGGACGATCGACGGCGCCCGAGGTAATCATGGCCAGTACATCTTGAGCGCTACAGGCATCGACATCAACGCTGTCATAGCCCACGCCAAAACGTCCTACCGCCAGCAGGTCGCCCGCATCGCTGAGCGTGCTTTGGCTGACACGAGGCGTTAACACAATCACTCCTTGGCAACCAATGAGTTGCTCGGAGCTGATCTCTGGCAGGTGTTTGTCAAATTTCGCAACCTCGATGGCATCGCTGGCTTCAAAGATGCTCAATCCGAGATCCGCAAACTTCGATTTACCAGAATCGTCAAAAAAGTCGGCGGTGAGCGTCACTTTGAACTTATGCATTTTTGTATCTCAAGTTTTTTCTTAACTGTCTTCTCAGGCTCACCCTCAACGTCGCGCAAGCCAGTGATTTTTCTAGTTAGTTGTACAGCACCACATTGATGAAATCCTAACCCGAAGCGTTAGCGAGGGAGTCCTACCCCGAAGCGTTAGCGAGTCCTAACCCGAAGCGTTAGCGAGGGAACGACTTATGCAAGGTCCCTCGCTTACGCTTCGGGTTGCGAAAAAAACAGCACTTTTGACGAAAGTGACTCCAACGAACTTCAAAGGGATCTTTAGCAGAATTCGCTACCTCCAACCCAGCCAGCGGGAACCTTTCACAGCGTTCAAGTCAATCCACGTAATCACTGATCACTCACTGATTAATCATTGCTTTTCGTGATCGATCAATGTACGATCAAAAGTGGCGGTGTCAAGAAAAATCGTAAAAAGTCCAAGAACCGCGTTGGAGAAATGTCGTTGGCGAGTAATCGAAGCGAAGAGGGGCTGCCCGGTCGCGGCTTGGTCGAACAGTACATCAACAGTCACCAATTCGCGGCGGGTGACAAACTCCCATCGATTCGAGAACTGGCGGCTGAAATGGGAGTAAAGCCAGGGACGGTGCGCGACGCCTTGCTTGACGCGCAAGGCAAAGGGCTGGTCAGAATTATTCCAAGAGCGGGAACGTTTGTTGCCCAGCTTGACGCGACTGGCCACCAACAGCTGGATTGCGATATCGACGAACCGCTTCGACAACGACTGGCAGTCGACGAGGAGCATAATCGATTCCACTTGCTCGAAGCACGCGAACTGCTCGAAGTAGAACTTGTCGGACGGGCTGTACGTCGACGAGAATTGCAAGACCTACTACCGCTCCGAGAGCTTCTCGAAAGCATGGCAGCCATCAAGCCCAAGGGGCGAGGTGACAACTATGTGCAACTCGATGTTCAATTCCATTTAGAGATCGCCCGTTTGGCGGGAAATGCCGTCATGGCCAACATGTTGCAAGTTCTCTTAGATGCATTGACTCCCTATCTGAACGAACTGCCATGGTCGCGGCAGCGCGTCGCGCGAACCGACGACTCGCATGCAAATTTGTATCAGACGCTGATCGAGGGAGATGTAGCGGCGGCGCAATGTGAAATGCGCCACCACTTGCAGGATGCGTATGAGACATTGATGCAACAATTACGCCAACCGCTGCGCGCATTGTAGAACAATTGTCCCCAATTGTTGAACAGCCGTTGCGGTGCAATCACAAGCTCGCTGGTGGCGGACTTCGATCTTATGATGTGCATTTTATTTTTAACCCCCATTTATAACCGTCACTCTGGGGCATCGACTTTTCGTGCGAGTTAGGCCACCGGCTATAAACATCTTTCATTGTGATTTGACATGTAAAACGTGCAGTCGGGATCGCGAGGCTCCTGCCGAGTTTTTACGTGCAGCGACCTAACGTCCACAAGCCAATCGAGTACGGCCCCTTGCTTGTGAACGGCAGGCCGCGGCCGGAGCGTCGTGCTCCCCTGACCGCGTCAAGGGTTATAAATCGGGGTTAAAAATGAAGAAGGACACGAGCATGACGATCAGTCACTGAGTTGAGCTGACCGAAATTGCGCATCTGCGCTGAACAGCCGTTGCGGTGCAATCACAAGCTCTCTGGTGGCGGACTTCGATCTTATGATTTGAATTTTATTTTTAACCGCCATTTATAACCGTCTCTCTTGGGCATCAACTTTTCGTGCGAGTTAGGCCACCGGCTATAAACATCTTTCATTGTGATTTGACATGTAAAACATGCAGTTGGGATCGCGAGGCTCCTGCCGAGTTTTTACGTGCAGCGACCTAACGTCCACAAGCCAATCGAGTACGGCCCCTTGCTGTGAACGGCAGGCTGCGGCCGGAGCGACGGCTCATTTTATCTGTCAACTCACTGGCCTAACGCTTCAGCGAATCGCGGATTTCGCGTAACAACACGATGTCTTCGGGAGGCGCTTGAGGTGCAGCTTCCTCCTTCTTCTTCATGCTGTTGATTGCCTTGACCGCCAAGAAAATCGCAAAGGCAATGATCAAAAAGTTGATAATCTCTGTCGCAAACGTGCCAACGCCAACCACCACCGGCTTTTCACCCGATATGATCTCAATATCGTGCTTCGAAAAATCGACTCCGCCCGTTATCGCGCCGATCAACGGCATGATGATCTTTTCGACCAGGGTCGATACGATCTTCCCAAATGCGGCACCAATCACCACACCAACTGCAAGGTCGACGACATTTCCCCTCAGCGCAAACTCTTTGAACTCTTTGATCATACTCATCTTGTTCTCCTAACAATTTATCAACAACAATCGACTCGGGACTGAGGATCAAGAATATAGCCTCCTCCAAATCCACCGCTACTCAATTACCGTTGATCAATAGAAGAAATTTCTGAGTAATTGTCGTGGTGTCTCGAGTCTTGTGGTTAACCGCAAGAAGCGAGGCGGCAGAAGTAATGCAAAACGATTCCTGCAGCGACGGTGACATTCAGCGAGTCGGTTCCGAGTTCCATATCAATGCGGACGCGTCGGTCGGAAGCTAACTGGATATCGATCGGCAGACCAAGCTTTTCATTTCCCATCAAGATGATGACCGGTGAGTTACGGTGCATATTTTCAAGCGGTTCACTGCCATCAAGTAGACTGGTCGCAATGCTCTGCACGCCCGCTGTGTCGCGCAGGCTTTGTAAGTCCGTGAGCATATTGCGCGATCGAAAGAGGTTGAGGCGCAAAGCGTTACCCATCGAAACGCGGAGTACTCGCCGCGACAGGGGATCAGCCGTTCCCGGTCCCAGCACTACGTTTTGAACACCCAGGGCCGCACAGTTGCGAAGAATGCCACCGAGATTCTCTGGGTCCTGAACTCCGACAATTCCCATCAATGTTTCGGTTGATGAAAATGTCTGCAGCGACAAGTCATGTGCGACCGTTCGCTCGGGTTTGCGCCTGCCGCACCCGAGTACGCCTCGATGGAAATTAAAACCCACGACATCGCGAACAAGTTCGTGATCAATTACCAGCAAGTCGGCATCGGAAGGGACCATGCTGGCATAATGATCGTAGTACTTTCGATCGAGGAGGACGCTGTGGACTTGATAATCGCTGCGTATCAAACGTTCGACCAACAGCGGACCTTCGGCAATGAAAATGCCACTTTCATTGGTCCAATTGCGATGCCGCATTTCGCGAAATGGCTCAAGCTCTGGAACGCTCAAGTCATTGATTTGAATCTCCGCCAACTTTGTCTCCGCCGCCCACTGTGCGATAGCAAAGCACGAGTTGCAATGAAAAAGCGTTAGAATCGAGCCTGGCGCGCCGAGTAACTACTTTATATGGCTACCATTGTGCAAGGCTACTGTGTGGTTATTGCCCAGTTGGCGAGTTACTGCCGAGTTGGGCAAGGACCTGCAGGACTCCGTTCAAATGGGCCAATCTTGGTCCAAAGCGATCTACGAATTCGTTGAGCATGTAGTCACCTTCGGAGAGGTGTTCTTCTTGATCGTCGATTTCTTCGGTCAAAGTCTCAAGAAATTCGGTTTGGACTTTTGACAGTTTTTCGGCAGCGCGGCGGCACGAGCGAGCTAGCTTTGGATTGGCATCCTTCCATTGCTGCAATTCGGTATTGCGTTGTTTCTGCATGCTGACCGTCGCATTGATCAACTGCTCGAGCAACTGGTTTTGCTTATGTTGTGCTGCCACGACCTGATGCAACAAGGCAACGGTGGCTTCTGAGGCGTTTGACGGATTGGCGGCACCTGCAGCCGTAGGTTCGGCGGAAACATCGATGCGAAAAACGGGTGAAAACTGAGATGATTCGCTGCCCACGTGAGATATCTCCGTAAATTTGGTTGGTTAGACTCAAGTTACCTCATTGTAGTCAATTCAAGTTCAGAGTCGAGCAACTTGTTACTGGAGAGCTGGCGAATAACGGCAAAATGGCGAGTTGGTGTTACGTCTGACAGAGTCGCTAAAGTCGTTACAACTTTCCATCCGAACAAAGGTACGGATAGCGGTGTCGCCACCGGCCGACGAACGAAGCCTTCGTTTTTCGCTCTCCACTTCGGTTTTGACCCCTTCGGAGATACCAATTCCACAATGACGGCTAACATCGGATTCCTCTCTGTGCGCGTGCATGCGGAACATGGCTATTTTGGAGGTTATTTGATCGTCAATCAATTGGCCAGACCGCTCGAATTCCATTGCACAATGCCGATCAAGCCAAGTCGCGCCCAGTCGTTGCTGTATGGTCCAACCATCGATGATTTCGTCTGTGGCGAACAGATCGCCAAAGCGTTGGTGACCAAAGCCAAAATCTCACCCGATCTGGTGATCACCGATTCATTATCCGCACTGGCCGTGTCGCTCGTGAGTGACGTACTGGCCGTCAAATTGGACGCCGAATTGCCTCAGTCCGAGACAAGTGAAAAACTTTGTTTGCCCAAATCAACCAACCACGAACTTCAGCGATTCCGTGTCAGTAAATATGATTTTGTCGCGCTTGCCAATTCATCGGTCACCGAAACGCGTTTGACACAGATCCTCGACCAGCTCTCTGCAAACTTCGAAATCACTGAGCCGTTCCAACGGGTGACTGAGGCTCTACTGGAGGCGCATCCGATCGCCCGCGCAGCCTAGTGCTGGACAGTGTCGAGCGATTGTCCCCAATCGCTTGTGCCAGTGTCGAGCGATTGTCCCCAATCGCTTTGGAAACGATTGAGACAATCGTTCTACAATGAAACCTTTTACGCGCATTGGAGATCACGGCTTGAACGAGCAACATGCACAAGGATGGGCCGGGATCGAGTTTGCCGACTACCCACGTTTAGCCATTCACAGCGATCGCTTACCCGGTGCCGTCGGCCCCGGCACGACAGCACTGCCTGTCGAATTCTATGCGACTGGCTGGCAGGGAATGCTCGATCGCTCATTTGTCGTGGATGTAGCTACGCAAGCTCCCGAGTCATTGGATGTGCAGGTGATTCCGATTCGCCTGCAATCGAAGCTTCCTAAGACGATCGGCTTCACCTTTCCAGAGGCGAGCGATTTTTTGCCACCAGCGACCAAGTTGGAGACGACCGCTGACAAAAGTCAAAATCGCATGGATAATGTGATAACCAATGATGATGCGGACCAGGAGAGTAAAAACAAGTCGAAACGCAAATGGACCAGGATCAAACCGCCGGGTGACTTGGTCAAGCTCGAAGATCGACTCTATTTCGTTCTGCAGCCACCGCTGGAATCTCTGTTAAGTAGCGCCAAACTAGAGTTCCCGTTTGAGCCCTTTCCATATCAATTTGAGGGCATAGCGTTTCTATTTCCTCGAGAGCTGGCCATTTTGGCGGACGAAATGGGGCTTGGAAAGACCATGCAAGCCATCACAACCGTCCGTATGTTGCTGCTGGCGGGCCAACTGCGAAATGTGTTAATGGTTTGCCCCAAACCGCTCGTCACCAACTGGGTGCGTGAATTCAAGACTTGGGCTCCTGAGATTCCGGTTACGGTGATCGAAGGCGATTCCGTCAAACGCAACTGGATATGGGGACAACATACTGCCCCGGTGCGCATCGCGAACTACGAATTGTTGATGCGCGACCGCGCTATACTCGACGATCCGGACATTCATTTCGACCTCGTTATCCTCGACGAGGCCCAGCGGATCAAAAATCGCAATAGCACAACAGCGCAGATCGTGCGGGCACTTCCCCGCAGTCGTTCATGGGCTTTAACAGGCACCCCCATCGAGAACTCAGTGGAAGATTTGATTAACATCTTTGAGTTCCTGCAGCCCGGTTACTTGCGGGATGATATGACTTTGAAGGCGATTGGGCAAGCCACACGCGATTACATTTTGCGGCGGACAAAAGACAAAGTATTAACCGAAATGCCTCCCAAAATGTTCCGCGATGAGGAACTGGATCTAACTCCTTCCCAATACGACAGCTATCGGTCTGCCGAAGATGACGGCGTCGTGCAATTGGCAGGCATGGGTGAGATGTTGACGATTCAACACGTGTTTGAATTGGTGTTGCGATTGAAACAAATCTGCAACTTTGATCCTTCAACTGGTTCGAGTTGCAAGCTCGAACGCCTTGAAGCAGACATGGAGGAGATCGCTGCTAGCGGCCACAAGGCGATCGTCTTTAGTCAATGGGTCGAAACGCTCGATCGGATTGCCCAACCATTGCAACGATTTGGTCCCATGGAATACCATGGCCGCGTCCCGTCCAAAAAGCGTGATGGTGTGATCAAGCAGTTTAAAGAAGATCCTTCGAAACATTTGATTCTGATGAGCTACGGAGCGGGCAGCGTTGGACTCAATCTCCAGTTTTGCCAATACGTTTTCTTGTTCGACCGGTGGTGGAATCCAGCCGTTGAAGACCAGGCGGTCAACCGCGCTCATCGAATTGGTGCGGCAGGGCCAGTCACTGTGACTCGCATGATGGCTGCAAATACCATCGAACAACGCATTCACAACGTGTTGGAAGAAAAGCGAGCTCTATTTAATCAACTCTTTGCTGACGTCGACGCACCTCGCAATGCCGGATTGAGTCAACAAGAGATCTTTGGACTCTTCAACCTAACGACCCCACGCAAAAAGGCGGCGTAGAGCGCCGCACGGGAGTGCGACGCGTGCGACGCCACCGCTCTAAACATTTTTCATTGCAATTTGCCTAATGAGTTATTCAGTCGGGAGAGCGAGGCTCCTGCCGAGCTTTTTCGGGCAGCGGCCTAACAGCGGCCTAACGTTCACAAGCAAGCCTGGTGTGTTTCTTCTGCGCTCCCGACGTCCCCTCAAAAGCGAACTCATGGGACTCGCGTTATTCCATCCGTGCTCCGGCTTTGCCATCCGTGCTACAAAACGCAAGTAGCGTTGACATAAAATTTCGCAGAGATGCGGGAGCCTCCAAGTAGAGCATTCCCGTCAGGGCCTTGGAACGTACAATAATTGGAATTGTCCAATCGCACCACTAACCCCTATGTCAAAGCCGAGTTTCAAACGTGAGTTCATTTAATGGCTTTCCCAAAGATACACTTAAGTTCCTGAGTGCCCTCGCCAAGAACAACAATCGCGAATGGTTTGCTGAGAACAAACAACGCTACGAGGAAAGTGTACTACTCCCCGCATTATCACTCATCGAATGTCTAAGAAAGCCGCTTGAAAAAGTTGCCCCGATGTTGACTGTGGAGCCCAAAAAATCGGGTGGCTCGTTAATGAGGATCTACAAAGATACGCGTTTCTCCAACGACAAGACGCCCTACAAAACCAATATCGGGATCCAATTCCGGCATGCGGCTGGGAAAGACGTGCATGCACCTGGAGTTTACTTGCACATCAGCCCCGACGAGTGCTTTTTTGGTGGTGGCATGTGGCGTCCCGATTCAACTGCATTGCAGGCGATTCGCGCGGCAATTGAACGCGATCCACAAAGCTGGAACAAAGCCATCAAAAACAAGCGCTTCCGAGAGACCTATGAGCTTTACGACGACCGACTCAAGACGGCGCCACGTGGCGTTGATAGAAACCATCCCTTGATCGACGATTTAAGACTAAAGAGCTTTTTGGGGATGTGCCCATTGAGCAAAGCACAAATCGAAAGTCCGCAGTTGCTTGGCGACATTCCGCTGATGGTGAAAGCTGCCGCTCCCCTCATGGACTTCTTGTGTCAAGCGGTGGAACAGCCCTATTGAAGACAATCGCAGATCTTGCTCGTTGCTCGTTCCAAGGCTCTGCCTGGAATGCACTGCCTGGAGGCTCCGCCTCCCTTAGACATTTGCTGCCACTTGCTCGTTCCAAGGCTCTGCCTGGAATGCACTGCTCTTAGACATTTGCTGCCACTTGCTCGTTCCAAGGCTCTGCCTGGAATGCACTGCTTGGAGGCTCCGCCTCCCTTAGACATTTGCTGCCACTTGCTCGTTCCAAGGCTCTGCCTGGAATGCACTGCTTGGAGGCTCCGCCTCCCTTAGACATTTGCTGCCACTCTACTCGTTCTGCATTCATACATACGCACCAACATTTGCTTGCGTTTTGTATTACGGATGGGCGTAGCGGCGCCCGCCCGATTGCGTTTCTTATTCGTCAAGTCGCTTTGAATGATCTTTTGCTCGTTCCAAGGCTCTGCCTGGAATCCACTGCCTGGAGGCTCCGCCTCCACTAAAGATTTTCTGTACAGCTACTCGTTCTGCTATCTTACTCGCTGCACTGAACGTTGCTTTCGCTTGGTAGCACGGATGGCAAGGGCCGGGGCACGGATGGCAAGGGCCGGGGCACGGATGACGAGAGGTGACTTCTAAGCCTCGAGTTTTTTAAGGCAATTTTGCGCCGAGAGAACACACCAGGCTGGCTTCTGAACATTGGGACGCTGCCCGAAAAAACTTAGAGGGAACCTCGAGCTTCCGATTGAAATAGCTGAACAAAGCGGTACTCTTCTCCTCGCTGGACCAAGAATGACTATCCACATTCTTAGCCCAAAATGCGAAGCTCGGTGCTGTTTTTTCGGGTCAGCCATGCCTGCCCATAACTCAAACATTCGTCGATGAGTTGTCGCGTGCAATGAGCGCGTCCTGGTAGTGTGGTACTCAAGCAGGCGAGCCGACAAAGCGACATAAAAGTCCAAAATGCAATATCCGTCGAATTCACACTGGCGTTCGACTGGAGATATGCCTTTGAGAATTCTGTTATCCGTTCTGTCGCAAACGGGAGCGGTAGCGCACAACGAAATGAATACTCGTATAAATGGGCTATGTAATTGCCCACGTCCAAGCCTGGAGGCCCCATGCTGGCCAGATCCAAATCGAGCAGCGTGACTTGCTCGTCGTCGATGAGAACTTGATCAAAATAAAAGTCCCGATGGATTAAACAACACTCGAGACTTGTCAAACGGTCTTTCACATAAATGGTAATGCACTCGGTGCAAAGTCGTTGTAAGCGCACAAGTAATTCGGCGTATTGCGGACAGCTGGCGGCAGTAGCTTTAAGACGCGACGAAAGCAACTGCCATTCATCATCAACGCCATACTGACGCGCGACCTTTACGTCCGCTTGGTGAAACCTCGCAATGGCCCTGGCGATGCGTGCATGATCGTTGTTGGATGTGAGATCGCAGGCAGTTACATAGCGCGCATCGACCTTTTCCTGCAGCCAGAGATTGAGTCTCGGAACAATACCAAGACAAGCGGGCACGCGCACCTCGGCACCTCGGTCGAAACCGGCCAACACGAGTTGTTGATGCAGCGCTGGCGTCAGTTGGTCCAATCCTTTGAAGCGAATCTTCCCTAACACTTCGATCGTATCTGGAGCGTATGTCTGGCATGGTCCTATTTTCTTTTCCCACGCAGGCATTGATGGGGCACTAAACGCGATTTTATATTCCACCAAACATCGACGCGCGTGTTTAAGACGTAACATCCTTGCTTCTACTGCGGATGGAGCACCTGGTAAGTCAACCGTGTTCGACGTTATAAGTTCGCAAAGTATCCGTTGTGGATTGAGGCAATCTTCAAGTAATATTTCGGCGCGTTGAACGAGGTCAACTGATGTAGCAGGAAAGCGAGACTTTGCCGTCTGGTTGGCACCGTTGACACGAGCGATCTCAACAGCTCGTTCCAGCAGATCGAGCGTGAGGGACGGCCAGTTGTCGTACCCTCCCCGGAATGGTAGCGGAGCACATCGCAAAATGCCCGCACACAATTGCAGTTGAAAAGACCTTTCATCCCATGCATGATTACGCTGTTGATAACCCTGCAAGAATGAGCCAATCATCGGCTCAAGTTCCCAAGCCGCTAAGTGCCCCCGAACTTCGCTCCAATGCAACTTGGCCACAAAATTGCCTAGATCGCGATATGGATTACCCAGGGAACAATCATCAAAATCAATAAACTGAATTTGCTTGTCGCCGACAACAACTTGCTTGGCGTAAAAGTCACCATGAATAATCGCGGAAGGTGGGCTAGTGGCGCTGCAGACATAGTCGGCAACTTGTCCTAGAAGGGCCGAGTGTTGTGGCATCAAATAATTCACATCATTCGCCAACTCACGGATTTGTGAAATTTCTAATTCCATCGCGACTGACTGCGATGGTTGATGATGCATCGACACCGGCATGTGGTGCAATTCAGCTAATTGACGTCCAGTCGCTTCGAACGCTGCTAGCAAGCCAGGGCTCAGCCCTTTTTGCGACAACGTTGCCAGGCATTGACCAGCAATCCAGGGGAAGGCGACAACGCGATAGCGATCGTTTAGCCTGACGTTGATATTGTTGATATTGCTTAAGAGTAAGGCGTTGGAGGCTGCATGGCTGTAACCCCGTTTCGTGTAGAACTTGAGTGTAAATCGAGGTAGTCCATCACAGTGTACGGCCGCTACAAACCGACGACCAGGCTTGTAAGCCAGCGGTACAAGTCTCACGTCTTGGAACTTGCCGAAGGCAGGTTCAGCGCTGCGTCCCGAGCAGAGTATTCGATGAAGAACTTTAGTCGATTTGTTAAGGTCAAATACCTTGGCAACGGCTCTGAGTTGCCGATCCTGTGGAAATCTCTCCAGTCGAATCTGCTGCTCGGCAAAAAGCGAATACGAATTGTCGGTTGGCGGAACCACTTCCCGCTTGCCCCAGCTTTCGGAGGTCATGGCCGTAGCGACAAAGCTCTCCGTTTGCTCACCTGCAATGAGATCAAAGACCGCGATGCAGCGGCGTTTGGGCTTATATCGCAAATAGGTCAGCGAGCATTTTGGAGCGACTTGGTCTGCGTTGTCCCGCATCAGACCGATCAAAACAGGCTGTATTTGCTCCGGATCCAACATGAACTCAAGTCCCGGCAATCCTTGATCACGTTCAACAAGCTGCTTGTTAGGAATTGACAACATTGCTGCCTCCTGTCTTTGCAGAGTCCTGCAGCGACGTCAGCGAACAATAAACTCCACCGAGCGCTGCTAATTGCTGCGGAGTTCCATATTCGTATTGGCCATCTCCAACCAAACATAAAACGAGATCTGATTGGGCGGCCAAGTCCATGTCATGGGTAACCAGGATGGTCGTCCTGTTTGCTGCGACCCGTCGTAGCGCAGCGCTAACATGGGCTCGGTTACTTGCATCCAAATTGGACGTTGGTTCATCGAGCAATAAGATCGGCGACTGACGCAAGGCCGCACGTGCAATTGCCAATCGCTGTCGCTGACCTTGCGACAAATCGACACCGCGCTCACCGAGGCGGGTGTCAAAACCAACCGGCAGCTCGCGAATAAACCCGTCTGCCATCGCAATGTTGGCTGCTGCAAGAATTTCTTTGTCCGTGGCGGAAGTCATGGACAAAGCAATGTTGTCGCGCACCGTCGAGGCAAACACTGCGTTGTCTTGAAGCACAATACTCATCTGCTCACGCAAAGACTGCAGAGTAAAGGTTCGAATGTCCTGATTCTGGATGCAGATTGCACCTTCCCTAGGATCGTAAAGCCGCAAAAGGAGACTCAGGATGGTTGACTTTCCCACTCCTGAAGGCCCCACGATAGCCAGGTGTTTGCCGCAAGGAAGGTGAAAGGATAGGTTCAGTAATACATCCAATTTTCCAGGGTAGGCAAACGAGACATCTTTGAACTCAATGTCGCCACGTAAATTGGGAGCGCGTGTAGACTGTGGCGAATCTTTAATTGTCACTTCGTGATCGAGCAATTCGACAATTCGTTCTCCCGCTGCCAACCCCTTCGATATTCGTCCTGTATATTTGGCAAAATCCTGCAATGGCTTATAGCCTCGCTTTAGGTAGGCCAGGTAGACCACCAATCCACCTGGCGACAGTACTTCTTGTTGCACTAGTCGCGCGCCTTGCCATACGACAATTGCGGATGCGATCGCAATCAGCACGTCTACCGAACGTTCAAGGCCGGCGGTCAAGCGACTGGTCTTAACACCTTCTTTATGACTCTTGGAGTTACTCTCACCAAAAACAGTGGCAAACCTTGAACCGATCGCCATTGCCTGAACCGACTTGACGGCTGACATGGCTTCGGCTGCAGTTGCGGCCAAGGCCCCTTCGCGCTTTCGCTGCAGTTTGGCGGATTGATGGATTTTCTTACTCCCACGTGCCGTCACCAGCCAAAATGCAGGCAGGATTCCGACGGCGACCAGTCCTAGCTGAACGTTGAGCCAAAGCATCACACCCATCATTCCGACCAACAATAGAAGGCTCGATAGCAACGGTAAGGCAGCTGAAACAGCAACCTCTTTGAGCATGTTCAAGTCGCTTATCAGCCTAACTGTCATATCGCCGTTGCGCGACTTCTGGTGGAAGTCCATCGACAAATTCTGAACATGTTGATAGACACGAGCCCTCAATTCGGTAACTACCTTGTTACCAACCAGCGAAAATGCAACGGTACGGTAGTAGTCCGCAGAAGCGCGAACCAAGGCAATGAGGACCATGGATACGGCGCAAAGAGTCAGTGTACTCAGCAATGAATTTTCAAAACTTGGTGCCGCATGAGTACCAACTGCAGTCGTGGAGGGAATCAATATTCTATCGATCACATACTGTAGTGGCCATGGCTCGAGTATTCGCAGCACAACACCAGCCAACAGACAGACAGAGGCAGCAATTATGCGTCGCCATTGCGATCGCATGGCAGGCGCCATGTAATCGAATATTCGATAACAACTCGTCGAATCAAGGTTCGTGTTAGAGGGCTGATACGTCATGAATCACTTTTGAAGAAATGGTCTTTGGATTCAGAATCGCCGCAGTAATGTCCGTGTGCTCCGGTAGTTTGCCGAGGATCGCTTCTAATGTTTGGTTCCACGAGTGACGTTGCATCACCGTCAGCCGAGCGCGCGAGCCCAGTTGCGCACGAGTCTCAGGTTCCATAGCCAGTCGTATCAGCGTTGCAGTCAATGCACTTACATCGCCCGGTTTGTAAAGCAAGCCATTTTCACCGTGTTGAATGAGTTGCTGGATTTGCCCAGTGGCGCTGGCGATCACTGGTAGACCAGCCGCCATGTATTCGTAGAGCTTTAATGGCGAAAAATAGAAACCCTTGCTGGCTGGGTAGGGAGCAACTGCAACATCGAATCCCGTCAGATAATGCGGCATCTGACTGGGATGTACGGAACCAACGAAGTCGACTGCGTCTGCCAAGCGACACGACCCACGTCTTACTTGTGCGACCAACTCCGGCATTTGCGGACCCTGTCCGACAATTTTTAATTCGGCGCTTGATTCCCATTCAAGCAGCCTCTCAAAAGCAGCAATGAGTGTGTCCACGCCGTGCCAGGGTTTGAGGGTTCCCATAAATCCAATCGTATAGTTCGCTGATTTGCGAATGGACGGGACCTGTGGATTGAAGCGGGCGGTATCCACGCCATTCGGAACCACAGCTACGACCGAGTTGGTCGTTCCGTCTGATTCGCAAACGACCGATTGAACATAGTCCCTCACTTCGTCTGACACAGCGACAACCAAACTTGCGTTTTCAAATGCCAGTCGCGTCGAAATGTGGGCCGTATCGACTTCTTGCAAATTGCGATAGGTTTGCTGCTCATCGACAAGCGGCGCGTTGACCTCCAAAATCGAGTCAATCCGACCCTGGCGGCACGCACATTGCACGGCATGGCTCCACAACGAGTATCGCTCATATACCAAATCAAATGCCCCATCAGCAACTTGTCTTGCTGCCCGTTGTGCGATTTCTCGCTGTGAGCACTCGCGATCGGCGACCAATGGGTCCACTTGCAGTTCATGAACAGTACAGTGGGACAAATCGGGTGGAGCGACACCGCCGACTCGCGCGGCAAATATCTCTACCGAATCACCCCGTCGGACGAAGGATCGCACAATCTCTTGAACATGGATTGAACACCCTTTTGTACCAAAGATTGGTACACCCAAGTCTGTAACCACGTAAGCAATCTTCATCACTTCCCCACTTCTAAACAATCGTTAGAAATCAGCTCAGAATTAGATCGACAGCTTGAAAAGTACTGTCTTTGCATTGCGACGTTGGCTGCGATGTCAAAGCGACATTCGATCAGTTGTCGTGCCGAAGTCGCAAGTCGCAATCGCAGCTCGCTCGAATCAAGCAATTCACACATTGCTTTCGCCAATTCGGTCGGTGAATGTTGTTGTACCATGAGACCCGTGATCCGGTCTTGGACTAACTCAGGTATGCCAGTTACATCGGTACTCACACAGGGTGTTCCGAGTGCCATGGATTCAAGGAGTACCGTTGGCAATCCATCTTGGTTACCATCCTGGCCGAAAACGCATGGCGCTGCCATCAGTGCAGATTCCATGATGATTTGCTTGACGATGCGCTGGGGCTGGGGACCCAACAATCGAACCTGTTGCGTGAGACCTAGAGCCGAAATCTGTTGCGTTAGGCTACCCTCCAGTTCACCACTTCCTACGATCACACACTCGAAATCAACCTTTTGTTGTTTCAGAATCCCGCACGCTTGAATGAGGTCAGCAAAACCTTTCTTCTCCACAAAACGACCGACAGCGCAAATTTGGCGGGGACGATGGATGGGTGACTGAAACAGAAAATCATCTAGGTGTATTCCGTTGTACAACCGCAAAATTTTATCGGCGAACTGCGGGAATTTTGCTTGGAGGTACCGAACATTAAAATCAGATACGGTGAACATCCGCGAGGCATCTCGCAGTTTTCTGCGAAGATCGTTTTCGCAAACACCTTCGTGGAAGATGTCTTTGGCATGCGCAGTGATCGAAAATGGAGTCCCACTAATCGTTGAAGCAATGCGGGCGACTGTGGCCGCCCCCGACGCAAAGTGTGCGTGGAAATGCTCGATACCTCGACGAACGGCAAGCTCGGCCAGTTGAACACCACAGTAGATATCAAGCGGACATTCATTGAGTAGTTCGGAAAGTGCTCCACAAGTATCCGGGACTACGCGACTACAACGTCCAATCGCATCCCATAAATCCTGGGCCTTGATGGATCCCGTCGAGAGGTAGACGACGGGACTTCGCACTCGCGACAACAGATCCTGAAAATGCGTGTCCACAGGTGGACGGGTTGAAAAGATTTCAACTTTTTGTCCATAAGCTTCGTGCGCAAGGATTTCGTTGACAATAAATGTCTCAGAAAAGCGTGGATAGCGTTTCACAACATATGCAATCGTGTTGGGTAAGCGAATCACTCGAACTGCCTTTGAGATTGGCCAATGGGATGACGATTATCAATCGAATTTAAATGGGTGTACAACATGTTGGATTGAGGCTCAGCACTCGTTCGGTGATCTGTTGTAACCCGCCCAGGTCGACACAGCCTGGAGCGGGGGTGGGAACCAGGGGCGTTTCCAGCCATTGGCGAATGATGGATGGAGAGAGTTGCTCGGGTAAAACGAGCGTCAACCAACCGGCATCCTCTAGACGCTTTGCACGAATCCATTGCTCGCGTCGGGGCGCTATGCGCGGCACGACCATCGACGGCTTGCAGTACGACAGCACGGACATAATGCTGTTGTACCCGCCCATGGTCACCACGCGGGCTGCCGATTTCAGATAGACCTCCGTCTCGACCAGTCGATCGATAATCTCAATTTCACTGTCGCTTGGGATTAAGTTTGCCAATCGTCGCCGTTGTTCGTGAGGCATATGTGGGCCAGTGATAACAACTCCGCGCCAACCAACCGGTACGCCAGCGGATACGAATGCGGCTGCGAGCTCAAATCCATCTTGCCCTCCACCGACGACACACAGTGCGAGCAATGCAGGGTCTGTCGATAGCGACTCTGTCCTTTGCGGTTGTCGGTCGTGATGTTCCAGACGAAGGGATTGATTGAGGTATCCAGTGTAACGGCACCGTTGAGCAATTGCCGCTTCAAACCTATACTCGTGGATGCTGTCGTAGATTGCGCGGTCACCGTAGATCCACAGTTCATCAAAATAGCATTCAATTGCCTCGCCGTTAGCCTCCTGCGCCCACTCTCTCGCCACAACATGTGGTTCGTCCAGTACATCGCGCAGTCCTAACACGCAGCGTGTTTCCCCTGACTCCTTGAGCAGCTTTAGAATTGGCTCGAGTTCATTGCCAATCCCACGCGGGACTTTGTCCACGATAAACAGATCCGGCTGAAAGTTCGCTACAGCTGCTGTGATGATATGCGAACGCAGGCGCACCGTTTGCTCAAGCGACCAATCAAAATTGCGAGACCGGTACATGCCCGCGAGATCTTTTCGCAACGCAGGCAAACGTCACGCAATCGATGCCAGCCTGTTCCGTAAAAAAGGCGGCTTCACGAGCACCCGAGATTATCAGTGACTCGGCTTGCAATGAACCTGTCGTAAGAGCGGTTGCGATCAAAAGATTGCGCCGCAAGTGCCCCATGCCCATTGTGTCATGCGAGTAGAAAGCAATTCGAGGGCGCCGAGTACAATGACGTAGCACTGGCCCAACAGCCGAGCCATGAGGGTTGTCAAAGTACATGGGAGTCTCCGAAAGTTGATCAGGGTTGAAGTTCTTCAAGAGCATCTTTCGCAGCCTCTCGTACTTGGGGATTGGTATCGTTTTGGAGCCGTTTTGCTGCGAGCAATGCAGCTTCATTGCCTTCTCCGATATCACCTAGCGATTTCACCAGGTAACGTCGGATGTCAGCGTCTTCCTCGACTTTCAATGCGGCCAACACGGTGTCCAACGCCGCCTCCGCCTCCTCACCGATTTTGTAGATGGACTTCGCGCAGTAGTAGCGCACATCGCGATCAGTGTCCTGTAGACCCACCATGAGCGCAGGTACAGCGGCAGAAGCGAGCTCCTCCATCGTCGATAACGCCTTGGCGGACCTATATCGCACCCGAACATCGCCGTCCGCAAGCGCTAGAGCCAACTCATCGACGGCAGCAGTTGCATTGAGTCCTAATTCTTCAAGTTGTTTCGCGGCTTTGTAGCGAGTGGTGGCGTCACTTCCCTGCAATTGCTCAATCAATTCATCTACAGGTGACTTGCGCAAGAATGCCGTCGCAATGCCCACCACGGAAACAACGACAACAACTGCCAGCAGGATCGTGGGCCACTTCGGCGGCGATTTTTCAATCTCTCTTTTGATGATCATGTTCTTTACTCCCCCACAAAACAGCGTCTTCTCATGCAACTGGTCGATCTCTTCAACATTCGCAAGCCACTTGAGCCAGTTAAAACTCTGTTATCACCTGCGAGTCTGAGATGTCGCCTAGATACTGAAATATTGTTTCATCCACGTTGTAGGCAACCGCTCGTGTGGAACCGTCTGCATAAACAAATTGAACGACGCCGGGGTGTGAAGACCCAAAGCGATCATCTCCATCACCAAATCCGCTGAAGTCTGGGAGAGGTGGCTTTTCACAAGAACGGATTGTGTCCGAGTTCCAACCGACGGTGTAGCCTTCGTTGTCGTCCTCCTGGGCGGACCCCAGCTGGCGGAGGTTCAAGCGTTTATCGCCAACGACAATTGTGTGGCTGGTACCATCGAGAATGTCTTTCAGCCGCCTTGGAACAAATCTCTGAACGACTCCCGAACCATCGCGATTGCTCGCTGCATAGTCACACAAAGCGTGCTGCAACTCGCCACCATTGACTGGTGGAGAATAGCTATCTCGCAATTCTATGACCTGGGCTCCACGTCGCGAGGGACAAAAATAGAGAGCATTGGGTTGTGCAATCGCCTTTTCGGGGCCCGCCTGCCAGGTGTTGGCAGCCTCTATAAAGGGAAGGAGTTGGAAAGCCCATCCTGCCTGCTGTTCCTGGCCCACAGAAGGTGCATTGTTGACATAAGTTGGCGGCGTATCCCAGTTCCATCCACCCGAAGGGAAATGACGGTATTGGTCGTGATGAAGGTGAAATGCTAGCCCCATTTGTTTAAGTTGGTTGCTGCATTGAACCCGCCGCGCCGCTTCACGAGCTGCCTGGACGGCGGGTAGCAACAAACCAACTAACAGGCCAATAATTGCGATTGCCACCAATAGCTCGACCAATGTGAATGCTCCGCGATGACGACGGCGCGCCGGCCAGAGACTAGCGAACCTAAACTGCGCAGGGTGGGCTGATTTTTCATGGCGGGGACGGACAGTATTCGGCAAACTCATATTTTGACTCTTTCATGTTGGAGACCGTGGTCACCCCGCGAGCTGAATGCGGCGTTTGGGCGAAGTGAATGCTGTTGCTAATCAGCGGTTTCAAGTGCCCCCTCGACAAGAAGAGTCTCAAAAGGAGGTCCTGTCCGCCTCAAAATTTCACAAATTCTTCATGATTCGTGAAATGGGTTTTTTCGCGGGCCTCGAATGGTGCCGAGCCATAGAAATCGACCACGACAATCGGCACACAGAAAAAAGATGTCGTTTGGATGGCGGATGACGGGTAGTTACGCCACTTCCATTGATAGTGTCGATCTGCGGCGGCTGCTTGCAGATAGCACTGCCTCGTCCGCACTGCCTCGTCAGCACTGCCTCGTCAGCACCGACTACGGGAAGTCGTTTTGGGGGGGGGCGACCCTTTACTCACGAAAGGTAGAACATGCGACCGTCACTTGACCACAGAACTCAGAAAACTCAATTGCGTGGAGAACGACTAGAAAATCGTTGTCTGCTGGCAGTAGATATTGGGCATAACTTTCTAACTCCCCACGATGTCAACGACGATCGATTGATCAGCCCGCTCGATGCATTGGTAGTCATCAATCAGCTGAATGCCCCCGGGCAGACATTGGCTGCACCAGCGGGAATTTTCATGACGGATGTTAGTGATGATGGACTGGTCAGTCCACTCGACGTATTGCAGGTCGTCAATGTATTGAACCGGCCTACCTCGGCTACGACCGCGACGCAAGAAGATTGGATGCTGGGCAGTGGTGGCGCGCGGGCCGGCGCCGAACTGGAAACTGAGGCAGGTGAAGTTGAGTTATCAATCAAGTTGACTGGAGCGGCAGCGAATCACGCCTACCCCGTCTTGCTCAATGATATTGCACTCGGAGAAATTGTTACCGATGGAAAGGGAAGAGGACGTATCAAGCTATCGCGCGGTGACGACAATAGCCGACATCAGCCACTTCCCGACGCATTGGGAGAAGTGACGAACGACATGGAGCTCGTGATCGGCGAGTTGGTTAGTGGTCGGCTGGGTGGGGCTCTCCAAACATTCTCCAATCAAACATTGCCGACGACTGCCGTGCCCAGTGCTGGTGCTGCGAACAACAACGTAAACGACAACTTGATCGCATTGCATGCCGCGTTCACTCGGGGCCAATACTCGGCGGAATACGAAGTTGACGAGCGTCGTGGCCAGCTGGTTCGTGAATTTGAAGTAGAGGCGCAGGGGCTGAGGAGCGGTGAGACGTTAGACGTCTCCGTTGAGGGGACATTGATTGCCACGCTAACCGCCGATAGTCGTGGGCGGGCAAAGCTCAAGCTGTCGTCGGCTCCAAAAGACTCAAGCGAATTGCAGATGCCAGCAAACTTCCCCTTGATTTCAGTGGGTACCCCTATCACGATTGGTCTTTCCAACGCTACCTTTAATAAAATCTGACATGCCGCAAGGGCGGCATTTCGCAACCGCTGGACTGAACAGAATGAGTAATTCCCTTGGCAGATGATCGGAAAGGCAATGCGAGTGACCACAATTTGTTGCATCGCATCCAGCGGGGCGACGATGACGCGGCCTACACGCTTTACATGCGATACGCGGAGAGGCTGATTGGGCTCGCCGGGCGTAGCACGCCCACATCCTTAGCCAACCGCTTTGATCCTGAGGATATTGTCCAGTCGGTATTTCGCACTTTTTTTCGGCGCGCTTCCGCTGGGCAGTACACCGTGCCCGAGGGAGAAGAACTATGGAAGCTGCTCTTGGTAATCGCCTTAAACAAAGTTCGAGCGCGGGGCGCATTTCACCGAGCGAGCAAGCGCGACGTGACACGTACCAGCGATTTAGACATGCAGGGTGACTCCGTTGGCGATGATCGCGATGCAGCTCGGCACATGCTTGAAATGTCCATCAATGAAGTGCTTGAGAAATTGCCTCTCGCTAACCAACAGATCATCCGCTTACGCATCGAAGGTTACGAGATGCAAGACATTGCAACTCGCGTGGAGCGTAGCAAACGAACGGTAGAGCGTGTTCTGCAAGATTTTCGCAAAGAGTTATTACACGCCATTGACGACTGAATTTACAAGGCGTCCTTTCGCCCACATTTCGACCAGCATTTGTTCATCACCATTTAATGCCTCCTTGACCAGCATGACTCGATTCTGTGCCGAATGATTGGTAGTTGTGAGACACTTCATGAAAACAATCGATTCATTAATTGACGAATTCGAGAGTCTGGTTGCCAGCGTCGGAGTGGAAGCGATCGATTTGCAATCTCTTGTCGATCGACGGCAGGCGCAGAGCGGGCAATTAGCCAGCGACCAAGTCGTCGAACTGCTTCGAGTATGGCTCGAGCACCGCAGTGACCGCGGTCTTTCTGCGACGAAGCAAGATGCGTTAAACCAATTTTCCTCCCTGACTTTTTCGCACGAGCAGGAGGCATTGCTTGAGTTTGAACAACTGCGACTAGAGCACGAATCGACTCCTTCTTCAATAGCATCCAGTGAATATCGATCGGTGCGACAGTTACCGACTACACCGAGCTTGTGGGGCGAGTTTCAGCTACTGAGCGTACTTGGCGAAGGAGCTTTTGCGCGGGTTTACCTCGCTCGACAACAGGGAATGGCGCAGCGTCTGGTCGCTTTAAAACTGACCCACCGCGAGACGGCTGAATCCAATTACCTTGCCAAATTGCAGCACTCGGCAATCGTGCCAATCTATTCTGTACACCGTCTCAATAACGTCACGGGCGTCTGCATGCCCTACCTCGGTAATACGACGCTCGACGATCTCTTACGTGAAGTCAAGGCATGCAACAACCAGAAAAATGCAATTACCGCCTTAGGCGGAAATGATCTGCTCAGCATTTTATCCAATCGTCAGTCGCGAATTTCCACCGTGATTGGTTGCTCCTCGCTCGACACAGAGAGCAGTGATGATGCGAACAGTGAGCAAGTGTTAACACCACCAACGCTTCCACCCGAAGTCAACCCTGTGACATTGGCGACAAACGCCGTTGTTCAAGTTGATTTCGAAACAGTTGCCGAACGCCAGTGGATGCATCGTCAATCTTCGATCGAAACGCTGCGACAATTGAGTTACGCTGAGGCGATTGCTTGGATAGCTGCACAATTGGCAGACGCATTAGCGCACGCGCATCGACATGGCATTCTGCATTTGGACATCAAGCCGGCCAATATTCTACTAGCTGCGGACGGACAGCCCAGACTTCTCGACTTCAACGTGTCACTGCGGACGGAGGCGGGCTCATTGTCGAGTTTGCCGCCACAACGCGACACTGCTCCCCAACAACGGCTCGGTGGCACCGTTCCCTATATGTCTCCGGAGCATCTTGCAGCGATTCGTGAAACGCATCCACAGCCGATCATCGATGAGCGTAGTGATATCTATTCTCTCGGCGTAATGCTCTACGAGCTGCTCAGTGGCGAATTGCCGTCCAAGAACAGTAGAAAGCCGAAGCATACTCCAGTTGACTGGGCAAAATCACTGCGTCAACTAAACCCACTTGTCACCCCCGCCTTGGCAGCGGTTGTGGGAAAGTGCCTCAAGGAAAATCCGTCCGATCGCTATCCAAGTTGTGATTTCCTTTACGAAGACCTTCATGCACATTGCCAGCATCAGCCCTTAAAACATCAACGCGACCCCAGCGTGAGCGAACGCCTTCGCAAGTGGATTCGGCGGCATCCGGTGGTTTCATCGACCACGTTTGTTGTTTCTGCGTCCACTTTGTTATTAGTATTCGCAATGGGCGCATATTTTGTCCGTGGCAAAGCTCTCAGGAAAATGGAAGTTGCCCATCAATGGAACCAGTTCTACACGGAGCTCCCTGAAGCGATTACCCTCGCCTCGGCCAGCCAAGGCTATCCAGATCTCCTTGAGGCGGCAAAGCAATCTAGTTTGGAGGTTCTCCGGAAACGTAGTCAGCTTCTTCAAATCAACCCCGACGAATTCGAGAGACAAATCCCTACCCAAATGGCCGCGCTGCTTCGAATAGCAGATAGCATTCTCATATCGAATTCAGCAAAAGCCACTGACAAAGATGCAGCACTCGTCGATGCGGAGCTGCGGCGATTGATTCAACAAATTTCCTCAGTGCCCGAGTATGCCGAAATACTGCGCCACAGTACAGAAGATCCGGTTTCATCCTTCCTACAGCATGACTTTCGAGAGACGTTGCGGCGCGGCCACCGCGTTGTGGCGGAACGTGGCAGCGATTACGCCATGTGGATGATCATGGGACAGAGTTATTTGAAACTCGAAAACTGGCAAGGGGCGCAAGATTGTTTTACTGTGTGCGTGACTTTGCGTTCGGACATCGCCGTTGGTTGGTTCTATCGTGGCATTTCGCGGTTAAAGGCAGAACGGTTTCTCGAAGCGCGTGACGACTTCTTAAACGCACTTACGATGGATCCGCATTTTCACTCAGCCCGCTATAACTGCGCTTTGGCGATGCGCAAACTGAACGACGTTGATGCGGCCGTCCAGCAGCTTGATGCCGCTATTCAAGATGGTTGGCAAACTGTTGTCGGCTACGCGATGCGCGCCGAACTGAATCGAAAACTGGGATGGAAGGAACTCGCGGACGCAGACTTTCAAGCGGCACTTCAATGTCGGCCGCAATCTGAGCTCGATTGGATCAAACGTGCAATGCTAAAAATGCAACACGATCCAATCGCCGCAGAAGCCGATTTGCAGCAGGCATTGTTAATGAATCCACAATCCCTGATTGCGATGCAAAACTTAGCTCATCTTTATTCGGAGCAGCTGCCAGAACTTGAAAAAGCGATCGAACAACTAGATGCACTCATCAAGTGGTCACCCGAACTGGCGCAGAATTGGGCTCAGCGGGCAGTGGTCTATGCAAGAAACGGGAAACTGAAGGAAGCTTTGGGCGACCTAAATCGCGCAAGCTCGATTTTTTCCAAGAAGGATACCCCCATCGTGGCTTATCAGATTGCGTGCGGCTATTCATTGGTCGCGGGACATTTAGAACAACCTGAAAAGCCTGTTACGGATGGTCACGACGACTTTCCAACGACGATTCAGTTGGCCGATATCGCGCTGCGCTGGTATAAGAGTTCCATTCGAATCGACCCGTCCCTGGTTCAGCTTTCGCAATCAGACAACGATTTCGCCTGGCTTCGTATGCACGCTGGTTACGCAGAGGCCAATGACGCTATCACCAGGCTGCAAAACAACTAGTCTGGCTTTATTCTTTAAATCACGAGCTATCCGCATTACACTTTTCAATTGAACCTTGTTCGAATGTCGATGTCCGCCCGTACCGTTGCCCGAAAATGACAGTGAATTTTGACATGTATATTTCACCGTTTCTGAGTGTCCGCCAGCCAAAGTCAACTAACCACGCTCGGCTACTACGGATGGAAACTCTGGAGAATCGTTGTCTACTTTCAAGTGACTCTCAAGCTTTTTTTGGCTTTGGGAGTATCAGCGCAAGTTTCCCGTCTGATAATACGCAACTAGGTTTTCGTTCCAACGAATTGCAATCGCAATTTGACGAGAAATTTGGTGCTGGAAACTGGAAGCCGGTTATCGAGCGCGCCATTCAGACTTGGGCTCAGTACGCAGAAATAAACATTGGTTTGGTCGATGATGATGGTTCGCCCGCGGGAGTGTACGGCCCAACTCGGGGTGATAGCCGCTTTGGAGACATCCGTATCTTCGGAATTGCCCTAAGTTCGAATGTGTGGGCAGAGGCCATAAGTGAGGATGCAAGATCGGCTGGAACTTGGGCTGGTGACGTGATTTTTAATACGGCTGCCGAATGGCGCAATCTGCAGGACCTCGAATCGGCCGCCGTGCATGAGATCGGTCACGTCCTGGGACTGGGGCATAGCGATGATCCTAACTCGCCAATGCATACTCACGGGCCTTCACTGTCGTCGCTGCCAACCCCAGAGGATGTCGCTCTTTTGCAATTATTGCACGGTGCACGTGGTAATGACCCAAACGAGAGTCAAAATGGAAATGATGAAATCGATCGCGCCTCTCGAATACGTGGTGACGCCAACGATGGTTCCGTAAGTGGAGGTTTTTCTGGCGATCAGGTTTGGATTCAGTTTGGTGACCTACTCAATACGAATGATGTCGATATTTTTGAGATTCAGATTGCAAATGAGTACACGGGGCCTCTCGCCGTTCAAATCCAATCGTCAGGCTTGAGTCTTGCGCGCCTGCACGCCGAATTGCTTGACCGCAACGGGAATGTGCTTGACGCCAGCGGCATGCTTGGCTCGTTTGGTGGCACTGCGGCGGTGAGTCTTTCTGTCACAGAGCCACAACAGAAGCTCTATATTCGTATTACTTCAACCGAACCGATGTGGACGGCAGGTGACTATTCCATCACGGTTGCAAATCCCACTCGGTTAGCGAACGAACAACACGAAATTGCGGAATGGACGCAAGAGGTACACCGCTGGTACTTTGAGAGCAGAGGAAACAAGAATGGATTTTCTTACCAACTTCGAGATCCCCTGGTGATTGATTTTTCAGATGATGATTCCCACACCGACGACACATCCGCTAGCGCGGTGGATTTGCAACCGGTTTTTGCTTCGGATTTGCGTACTGTCTATACAACAGTTGGCGCGATAAACAACCACTCCGATATCGACTATTATAGATTTCGAACTCCCGATGAAATCGGCCCTAATTCCAATCTATTGATTGATTTACAATCACTTGAAGTGAATGGGCTTATTCCGGCGATCGAAGTGCTCTCCGAAGATATGGTCGAAATATCGATGGAGGTGATGACACGCGGGTATGGTGCAACGCAGTTGCTCCTCTCCAATGTGTTACCGAACCAGAGGTACGTTATACGATTGGATGCTGCTAATGTCGCGTCTACACACCAACTGGGCAACTTCAGTCTCTCGATAGAGATCAGCACTGAACTTAGTCCAAATGAGGTGTTTCTATCAGGTGTGTTGTCTTCCGAGAAATCGCTTGTCGAAAATACGCTTTACGTCGCGCGTACTCAGCTACTCTCGTTCTCACTTTTTGCCGACACTTTGAACCAGGCAGGGCCGATTGCTGCACAGGTCACCTTCCGACTATTTGATTCGGAACGCAGGCTGGTGACTACGACTACAGCTCCCGTCGGTGACGTGCGAAGCCTACCTGGTACGCTGCTTGATGCAGGTGAATACTACATCCAGATCTCAAGTAGCTTCGGCAACACCCGCCCACAAGACCTTAATGTTCGTCTATCTGGAAAGAAGCCATCGCAACCGATTGGTCCGCTGGTTGCGCCTGTAGATGAAGAGCCGCTGTATGCATGCGAAAACGGTATCGGCTTTTGTTATCCCAATGGTATTCAAACGCCAGACAGCACTCTCGTAGATCGTGGGCCTATCATTTCACTTCCACCACCAACTGCTCACCTAATACCTCCGCCAGATCTGTGGTTCTGGGGCGGCGCTTCGGGACAAAACAAACAACTACCAACCGATGTAAACGGTGATGGAATCATTAGCCCGTTGGATGTTCTTCTAATTGTCAATTACTTGAACGCTAATGGCTCCGGAAGATATCCCGATCAATTTGTTGGTTATCTCGACGTGAGTGATGATTCATTCATTTCACCGCTCGACGTGATATTGGTCATAAATCAACTTAACTTGAAAGCAAATCTTTAGCCGAGCTAGCGAAGTTGGATTGGCGCAGGCACCTGTTGGAAACGGCTGCAGATCGGAGAGAGAGTCGCCAACGCTTTTTGGCATTGTCATCCCTGGTAGCGCCCGATGGCTCAGAGGTTAAAGCTACGGCGAACCGGAATTTGCCTCGTCCAACAAGCCGAGCGTTGGTAGCGCTAGTAAGCGCCTGCGTACGTTTTGTATCAATGCCTTGCCGATAATTTGGGCGGGGCGGGCTTGTACCACTGGCTTGCTCGTCGTTCCGCCAATATGAAAATAGATGGAACGATTACTTAACAACGTATTGAGCTCAGCGAGCAGGGCTGCTTGCGGTAATACACCAACCGCCAACCGCGTAAAGGCGGATTGAGCCAACTGATCGGTCAAACCACCGCCCGTTTCCAGTACAGCCTCGATATCGAGGCGGTTGCTAACAAGCCCAGCGTTGCCCTGACCCACAATCCAAAAAGATTCTCCGAGTAAGATAAAATCACGAATTCGAAGTTGTCCCTGCCCAACAAATCCATGTAAAGTCCCGCCGGTTATGTCCGTTGATGCAAGTTGTAACAGCGGTACATAGCGACCAAGCTCGGTAAGTATCGGCAGGCTCTGAGCGTCGCCACTTTCAAAGTTGATCTCGACGGCGCCGATCAGTGCAGCAATCGAAGTTGCGTCCTTCGACTGCAGGTTGGCGACCGCATCAAATCGTCCAGTTCCAAGCACGTGTTCAAATCCCAGAGCTCTGCTCAATTGGTCGAGCTTGCCACGCCCAATACGTCCCGAAGCTGTCAATGCTGTTGAAGCACCACCCTGCAGTTGCAACTCGCCGACAAAGTTTCCGCCGATCCACGTGCCCGACAAATTGGATGTCTTTAATTGATCGAACGAACCGTCGGTATTAAATTGCATCTGTAACCCACCCTGCCCGTCCTGAATGGGTAAACCAAAGGCCAGAGCGTCCGAAGCGCGAACGTTTCCGACGACATTGATATTCCGAGCGAATCGAACACGCCCTCGGTAACTTAATTTCCCCGAAAACTGAGAACCATATTCGGGGTACAAGAATGTAACCAATTCCCCAAGTTCGATGCGCCGCGCGGCAAATTGCAGTTGCTCGATTGGATTGATGCTCTGGTTGTTCGGATCGGCAAGGCTTCGCAATGGCAACATACCGCGTGCTTCCACCACCCCGCCGGCCACCCCGCCACGAAGCTCTACCACGCGCAGCGCACCCGCGTCATAGGACAGCTCGCCAACCAACTGCCGAGCGAGCGCGGTACGGTTTTGCCAAAGAACTGGCACTGAGAAATTCAGCTCCGCACGCAGTGCGCCGCCTTCATCGACTTCCCCTTCGGTACTCACTGTCGCCACACCAGCATAGGTCTGAATGTTTCTTGGTCCGGAGGCAATCCTCATCAAGCGCTTCAAGTCAATGCCTACCAAACTTGCCGAATACGTCGATCTTGGTGGAAGCACTGCGTCGGGCCGCTGCTGCATTCGTGCGGATGCGTCTTCATCCTTAGCTATGCCTTCACTCCATAGATATTCTCGTAGTCGGAACATATCTGAATCGGTCCGGGCGATAATCGCTCCCCCAAGTATTTGACCATCCACCCTGCCGCTGAGCTTTTCATCAGCAACAGTAAGCACCCAGGCAGTGCTTCCGAGCGGTTGATCGCGCAGAGCGATGTCGTTGAGGTCAATTGACAATTCGCCTTCCCAACCGCTTAGCCAATCCTCAAGGTCTGGACGAACACGTGAAACGTTGGCGCTTAGCAGGAGCGTTCCAGTCAAAGTGTCTAGCGCGTATTGTTCGATTTGTATTTGCAACCAGTCGGGTAAAGGCCGTTCAGCGATAAGGGCAATCAGCTGCTCCAATTGTACTGGCGACCAACTCGTTCTTAGTTCCAACGACTGGTTATTCGATGGTGAGGTGGATTGGTCCGCTTCGATATCCGCCCGTTCACCCGACTGGAGATTATTAGCGTTGGTGCTCGAGTCATCTTCCAACCATGCACGCGGCAGTTGTGCGTCGAACCTGAGTGCACCCTCTAAGACGTGGCCATCCATGTGGAGCGATAGCAAGTCTTCTTTGAGCGAGCCATCGACGGTTAGATCGCCAACATCGAGTCCACGATACCTGACATCCCGCATACTCGCCAACAAGTCGCCGCGCCATGCGTCCCACCCGCCGCTACTTGTTTTCGGACTTTGAAAGTTGGCCTTAATGTCGACCTCTCCACCGGCTGACGCGAAGTCAGACTGGGACAACCACTGCCGAGTGTCCGCGGGCAACGGCAAGATGCGAGTCAATTCAACGACTCTCGCTATTTCCACGCCTTCCCAAGAAAGCTCAAACCGTACGGATTCTTCATCTTCGTCCAGGACAGGAACGTCCGCCTCTTTCGGTTCCTCTTGGCCAACGCTTGCGACTTGCGTAGAGACCAATTGCGTCGCAGTGATTTGCTTGGCGATGAAACGACGCGGTATCTCTGCGGATATCGTCGCAGGACCGTTGAGCAGTTTTCCTGCGAATGTTGCAGTCAGCAATTGATTGTCGAGATTACCTTGCATTATCAGCGATCCAAGGGGCGTATCTTGCACGCTGATATCCTGCATGCTCGCAGCAAGGCTACCGTTCCATCCGTTGATCAAATCATTATCCGCTGCGTTGTTAACCAACCGCGTTTCGAAACTGGCTAATCCACTAAGCGTCTCCAATGACGGAATTTTGGCGAACTGTGGAACGTATTCTTCAAGTCGTACATCGGCGATTCGCAGGTTCAATTGGTGATTGCCCTCGGGAACTCGGCGAATCACCGCCGCACCCGCAATGCGTCCATCACCATCAAAAAGCTGGAACTGCTGTAAACGCAACTCTTGGGGGTCGAGTAACAGGATAGTCGAACGCAACCCCAAGTTGCGTTGCATTAGCTCAGTATCCAATCGAGCCAACTCCACACGTCCCGAATCGATCCAGTTCGTAGGCGTGCCGCTGACTTGAAAGCTACCGGTCGTTCGCAGCGGTAACTGAGACCATCCTGCGGGATCCATCTCTAGGAATGAGGGAAGATCGAGCCCAAGTGCCTCAAGATTTAACCGCGTAGAAAAGTTTGTCACCTCACCGGACGCTAAGTAGCTCGATACTGCTGTGTGCTGTAGTTGCGAGTTAGGATCATCAATTAGTTGTGAAGTTAGATCGAGCGCAATGGCGCCATTACTGGTAGCAAGATCAGCTAAAAAGGTCGACGCGTTCAACTGCTTGTTCCAAGACAATTGCGTCGTACCAAGGTGACTGTCGAAGCCTCCGAAGTTTGTGAGTTCGAATTGTCCGGAAGACTTCCAATCGGAACGGTCGTCGCTACTGCCGGAGGCGGCAGTTGCAAAGCTGACTTCTCCGTCGGCGGTTCCGACCAATGAAACAGGTACAATTTTCTGCGAGAGCTGTGTCAAATCAACTTGTTCAACTTGTAAGCGGACGTAGTTCGGCACTGATCCTGACTGCTCGATTGGGAATAACCAATCACTTCGCCCGCTCATGCGCCCGCCGGCGACTTCTGCCGAGGCCAATTCAAGTTGGATGCTGCCGTCATTGAGACTGAGATCAACCAATAGCTGTCGTATGCTTTGATCTAACACCAACAGCTGGTCGGAGGCAATTTCTGCCGTCGCTGTTTCAAGCCCAGTCGTGGCTGTACCGGTTGTTCGCGCTGAGATTTGAATCTGGCCATCAAGTGCGGCGGCGAATTCACTTTGTCCGAAGTCATTGAGCAGATGTGGTAAAGAGAGGTTGGACGCATTGATCGCCAGACGAAATGGGAAGTCGTCTTTTAGCTCCCCGTTGCCTTCGATGCCTATCGGCTCGTCTAGCCAATTCAACTCGCCGCGGAGAATCGTCCATCGTCCATCTGCGAGTCGCGCGGAAGTCTTTAAATTCCCTTCCGGAATTCCCTCGATCGCGACTTTCTCCAGTTGCAAAGTTGCATCCATATTCCATCGCGAAAGATCGTTTGCGGTAGCCAAGGGCGCGGTGCCATGAAAACGGAGATTGCCCTCGCCACTCGACAGTTGAAAATCTACATTGAACGCCTTCAGTAACTCTGACAAGTCGACTTGTTCTAGCACACCTTCGGTCGCCAACCCTGCTGCAGGATCGGTTGGAATTCTGGCTGCCAAATTCGCTTGTCCAATGACGGCATCACTTTCCTCGGCCCGAACCGTTCCGGTAAGCTGACCGACATACCAATTACCCGAAGCATATCCAAACCTCAACGCTGCGTTTTCGACCTGCCAGCGATCGAGTTGCAAGTTGGGTGAGCGAATTTCTCCTTCGACGCGATAATCACTGAACGTGAACCAACCGCTTGTGCCCCGCTGTCCCCAGACCCAGCCTGACAATTTGCCATCTGCGGCGACAGGCAGTTCAACTCCAAACCAATTCAACCAACCTTCGATATCTTCAACGTCAACATCTTCGAATTCATAGTCAAGTGACCGTGCAGATGGAAGTCCTTGCCGAGGAGTCACACCTGCCGGCCACTGTTCGACGGCCAAAGGTGACTCCAACGGCGTACCGCGTTGTTCTACAGCCTGTGCAGAGTTCGTTTCCTGAGCAACTGCGAAATCGGATGCTGCCACCCACAGCGAGGCCAATGCCACCATCACTCTGACGCGCACTATGGGAGCTGGGCACCAATTGCGAAACATAGTGGACTCATCTTTTACGAGGACTTCTGTTGTCTTAGCGGGAAAGACGCAAGTTTTGTACCAAAGTCCACCAGCTTGCTCCAGCGTGGTTGGTATATGTGTGGGTGGGCAAACTGGCATATGAATTGCGTATGCGTTGTACCAATAAAGTTTGCAATTGGGCAGCAAGGCTCATGCCGAGCTTTGTTGGGGCAGCATCCAAACGTCCACAAGCCAAACGAGCACGACCCCCTGGCTTGTGAACGGCAGGTGGTAGGGAAGGCTCCGCAAGAGCGCCCCCCCTCCTGCGCTGGCCCTGCCCTCTAGTCGTCTCCATCCTTACCGCCGTTTTAAAGCCCCCGTGAAAACATGATTTGCTTGGAACATTGCATTTACTTCGAAGTCGCCAGATGTTGAAGACCATTCAAAAGGCAGTTAACCAGTTCATTGCGGACGACTGCATGACGTTGGCCGCGTCGCTGGCGTATTACACGCTATTTGCTATGCCACCACTCTTGTTCTTGTTGGTGACGATCGTATCTGCGGGCATGTCGGCGGCGTTTGAGCAAGAACTAGCCAACAGACGGGCTGAGAGTTTCCTTGAACAACAAGCAGCACAATTGATTGGCAATGAGGCTGCAGCCAAAGAGATCGGCCAGATCATTGAGAATAGCCGCCGCGAATCGGGGGCCTGGTGGAAATCGTTGCTCAGTTTGATCGGTGTTTTGGTCGGCGCGACGGGTGTGGTAGCCGCCATGCAGGCAGCGTTGAATAAAGTCTGGTGCGTTAAGCCCGACGGTCAATTTGCCAAAGAGTTCTTGTTGAAACGGCTGCTTTCTTTAGGGATGATTGTTGCCTTCGGTTTTCTCTTGTTTGTGTCGTTCATCGTTACGACCCTATTAAATGCACTGACCGAATATGCGGCGGAACGATTTGGGGTCAGCGGCAATTGGCCATTTGTGATCAACCATTCGGTCAGCTTTGCAACGACATGGATATTCTTTACGATCGTATTCCGATTCATGCCGGATGCAATCGTAACTTGGTGGGATGCAATTCTTGGCGGTTTATTCACCGTTTTGCTGTTCACTCTAGGGCGGGTTGGCCTGTTTTATTACTTGGCGGCGGCAAGCCCTGGCGAGCAACTCGGCTCGGCTGCCGCATCACTCGTCGTCATCCTGATCTGGGTCTATTATTCGTCGATTATTTTGTTGTTTGGTGCCGAGTTCACTGCCCATCTCAGTAGTCGACCGCCAGAACCCGAGCCGGGAGCGATGCACGTCGAAGAACTGGTATCGGAAACGGTTCCTATTCCGAATACGAAGTAGAAGGGTTATTCCCGAAATATATTTTCCTCAAGCGCGTTGTAAACGATTGAGACAATCGATCTACACTTTGTCATGCTACTTCTTGCCGCTGGCCGCAAGGAGCTGATTGATCTGGTTCAACAAGACATTGAAGTCGAACGGCTTAGGATGGTAATCGTCGCACCCTGCCTGTTTTGCGCGGGCTTGATCAGCTGGAAGGGCATAGGCGGTTAAAGCAATAATCGGGATCTTTTTCAATTTTCCATCCTGCTTGAATTGACAGCTCGCTTCCCAGCCATCCACATCTGGCATGTTCATATCCATCAATACCAAATCGGGCTGAATTGTTTTCGCTTGTTCAAAAGCTTCGCGTCCATTGCGGGCAACGGAAACCTCAAAACCCTTTTCGACAAGGCGCCTGGCGATCAACTGCTGGATATCGAGATTATCTTCAGCGATGAGTATGGTCGTCATGAATGCATTGAACCAAAATGTTGGCGGTTGGCTGCCTCTAAACGGATAACAGGCCGTTTAAGCGAGGTAGCAACTCTCGCGCCTTGGTTGGTGACTTTATTGCCTACAAGTTCTTACAACGTCGTTCACGATAGAACGCGTGTAGGCTGAGCATAATACCCCGGCGGCACGGCTATTGCTGCAGTAGGTCACTCCCGCCAGGAGTGGCCCAGTAGGTCGCTCCCGCCAGGAGTGACCACTCTCGGCACTTTGCTACCAGGCGTGACCACCTCGTCGTCGCCACCGGTAGGCGAACTTTCTTTCCCGACTGTCGCGACACCGCTGATCCCAGTCACCATTTTCACCACTTACCAATACTGAGCAGTCAAATGAACAAGAAACCTCTGAATGAACGAAAAGAAGATTTCATTGAGATCTGTCGCGACTTCGATAACGCTATGCTGGTAACGCAGTCGGAAAACGAGGAGCTTTTCGCGCGTCCGATGATCATTGCCCAACTCGATAATGATGGTGACCTGTGGTTCGCGACTGATCGAAACTCCGGCAAAGTGGATGAAATCCTTGCGCATCAAGCCGTCTGTATTACCATGTCCAATGGCAGTCAGTTTGTATCAATCAGTGGTCGGGCTGAAGTCATTGGCGATCAAGCCCGCATCGATGAACTCTGGAGTGAAGCTTGGCGCGTCTGGTTTCCCGATGGTGCCAACGATCCGAATTTGGTCTTACTGCGAGTTCATGCGAGTAGCGGGGAGTTTTGGAGCAACGCAGGAACAAATCAAATCAAATATGCGTTTGAAGCAGCAAAGGCCTATCTTTCCGGTCGCAGACCCGAAACCGATGACTCACAACATGCACGTGTTAAACTCGATTGATCACTGAGATCACGCAGCGCTTTATCACCCCGAGCGTCATTCATTGCAATGGGCGTCAAGCGAGCGGGCCATCCGTGTCGCCCAATTCTTGAGCGGACGTTTTTGGCGCCGGTGGTAACGTTTCGGGCTCGACGCGTCCGCTATTCTCATCGAGAGTTGGGAAGGCCGGATCGTCGCTGTCATAAGCTTCGCGACGATTAATCACCGCATTGCAACGCGGGCAATGCGGTGTTTGATCCGTCACTTCGATTCCACAATTTGGGCACTCTCGTATCATCGTCATGCTCACTCGTTGGTCGCTTACTTCTCAATCTTTTCCGTCTTTGCGATTCCGATGACGCCTAGTGACACCCGACCACCAGCATCTCCCGACGGTTGGGTGAACTTGTCCTCTCCGGCATGTACGACAACTCCACGACCAATTATCGACATTACGCCGGTGAGTTGAATTTTGGAGTCAACGAACTTGATACTGGCAACTCCATCAGCGTTGGCTTCGATATTTCCAAAGTCACCCGCGTGCCTCATGTCCGCCTCCCGCTTTCCATGCTCGTGACCATCTGGATTAAAGTGGCCTCCAGCGGATTCGCCTTTGTCAAGGTCGCTCAAGTCCCCAAATTCATGGACATGGAAGCCGTGTTTTCCAGGCGTGAGATTGCGGAGCTCGCCCGATACTTCCACGCCCTTATCAACTTTTTGGAATGTAATCACCCCGTGAACTTTCGTATCGCCAACCGGAATCATCACCGCGATGGCTCGATCAACGCTCTGACCCTCCGCTTTCAGCGCATTTGCGTTTCTCGCTTGAGCGGCAGGCTGCTGAACTTGGGCCTGTACGAAGATGGTCCGTTGCTCATGAACTTGCGTTGTATCCTCGGGTGGCAAATAGGTCTGCTCCTCCATCACACGCTGGGCGGTGGGTTCGTCAGGTTGCGTATCGCAGCCAGCCCATGGAAGTGTTAAAGCTAATGCAATCAAGAAATGCCGCATCTCAAATTCCTTTTTAAAGTATCAAACGAAAACACCCAAGCGGGGTGCATTAGAACAGGCTCCAGCCAACGACCGACATGACCGGAGCAACGGGACGATCGAAACCGATATTGGTGCCAACCCTCCCCCGGGAATATTCAATCGCTGCGCTGAAAGATTCCCGGGAATCGGGCGTTAGAGCTATCCCACGACCACAGTTTTCCCAGACCACGCCGTTATTCCCAGTCGAGTAGTTAGCGACCAGTTAGGTGACCGATCGCCCACGCACCGCATTTGCGATCAAACTCACTACAAACAGGACTAAAAAGACCGCAAACAGAATTTGTGCAATCCAAGCAGCGTTGGCCGCAATCCCACCAAAGCCAAGAATGGCGGCAATCAGCGCTAGTACGAGGAATGTTAGTGCCCAAGAAAGCATGATCTTCTCCTTTGAGAGGTGTTTGGAGCTCCGTCGATTTCGGAGCGAGTGTACGAGGTCGAATTGCAATCACTATGCCAAACCGAAATGGTTGGCGGGGCGGAAGGCTTAACCAGCACACTTCTCTTAAAATCCAGAATAGCGAGGCGCCTGGGGCAATATTCGATAGTTTTTCGCGCAGTTGCGTGCCCTGGCGGTTGCAACGCGCGTTCATCGATCAACTTACCTGGCGCATTGTTTTGAGAGAGCGCATCGTCTGGGTTGGCACCTGCTTTGCATCAAAGGTTTTTTCGATCCTTAGCAACGAGATTTGTCGAGGGTCGAAGCAATCAACGATTTGAACCAATCAGTGAGAAACCAATCAGTGAGATACGTCCATGAATAGGTCACTGCCGTTTCCCAAGCATGGCACACATGTGCAGTTGGCGGAGCAAAAGACAAGCTCCTCAGATGCAGGTTCGTGGCACGGTCAGATAAAACAAGCATTGTCGAAATCTTCGCAAGTGATCGTAGAGCATCCCGCGACATGCCTTGCATCAGGTTTCATTTTAGGAGGCATCGTTGGATGGTTGACGTCCAGGCTGAAGTGAATGGCCACCATAGTCGCGTGAGCCCTGTCTCAGGGGTTGCAAGTCAAGCTGCAAACGTGCTGGGCGATGTGTTGGAACTCGCAGAGTTGCAAGCGAAGCTTGCCAAAGCAGATACATTAAATGCGTCGAAAGCAGCAAGTCAACCGGCTGTCCTCCTGGTGGTTGCCGCTTGCGGAGCGCTGGCCAGTTTACCCATCGTCTTATTGGGCATCGCTTCGATGCTCGATGCATTGACTGTGCTAAACGGGTGGCAATCACAATTAATTGTGGGAGTCGTGGCGGCGACGGTAGCCATCCTTGTGATTTACTATTCGATTAAAAAGCTGCGGCGATTGTCACTGGAGTTCCGAAGATCTGCCGACGAATTCGCAAAGAATCTGGCGTGGGCAAAAGTGGTTGTTCGTTCGGGAAATCGACATTGACATCCCCAGATCGCAATCTTTCCGCAAAGTGGAGAGATTGATGAGTGTTTTCGACCAGTAGAACCAATGACAATCAGGTCAACATAAGTCATTCAGAAACTTCAAAGAACTTAACTGAAACTAAGAGGCAACCATGAGTACGTCATCACAGGCGGCAAGTCCGCGCGTGAAGGAAGCGCCGGTCGAACAATTCAAGCGGCATATGGAGGAATCTTGTGAAGAGCAACAAGAGGATTTTGGTATGCTGGTAGAACGTGTAGGGTCGGCAGTGTGTGAATACGGTCGGCGCCGTCCGGGTGTCGTCGCTGCCGCGATCCTCGGCTTGGGATTCTTTGTGGGTTGGAAAGTTAAGCCCTGGTAACGCAATTTAAATGCGACGTGTTTGATGCAGGCGTACGGCGGCATCACTGGAAAATTCACGGTTGGGAATGTCGACTTCATGACTGTTAAAAAAACGAGTCCTCTGGAAACGCGTTCGCTAGGTGTACAGAAGCACAACGATCGAGCGCACCACGCTCAGTTCGCAGACAGCCCGCCGCGAGAAGGCAGTTCTCCGAATGAGGAACAGGTGCTCCGTCAGATGAAGCAGTTGGCATGGCTGATGGATGAGGCCGTGACTATTCCGGGGTTGAATTGGCGAGTTGGCCTCGATGGTCTCATTGGTATGATCCCCGGAATTGGCGATTTGGTTTCTGCAGGAATATCCGGATTCATTATTCGTCAGGCCGCAACGTTGGGAGTACCGAAGGTTATCTTATTGCGCATGGCCTTCAACACGGCCATCGATTTCCTGGTTGGTGCTATTCCGCTGATCGGCGATTTGTTTGATTTTGCCTGGAAAGCAAATCGTAAGAATCTTCAGCTAGTCATTGGTTATCTTGAAGATCCGACACATACCAAGCGTACGAGTTGGTTCACTGTTGCGGGGCTGCTTGGTGGCACCGTTGGCGCTGTGCTGGCGGTCTCGTTATTGGTTGTTTCGCTAATTTCGGCATTGTTCTAGCAGGTAGTCGTAACAGGCGACAGTTTCGCCGCTAGATTTCTCACGTCCGCACGCAGCCTTGTGCAATCCAGGCAGTCGTCAGCAAGCCAACGTTGCAGCTTAGCTGACTAATGGATAGCCAAACATCGACTGGCGTTTGTTCATTGCTGCGTAGTGGTCTTTCGATCGGTACACGTAAAGGAGAACAGTATGTCCAGCAAGCCGCTAAAAAACAAGCGAATCGCTTTCTTAGCCACCAATGGGTTTGAGCAGGTTGAGTTTACGGAGCCGTGGAAAGCGCTCAAAGAGGCGGGAGCACATGTGCAACTCGTTTCGCCCGAGTCAGGGAAGATACAAGGGGTGCATCACGATAAGCCCGGTGATCAATTTGCAGTCGACCTGACCATTGATAAAGCACAGGCGCAAGACTTCGATGGCTTGGTCTTGCCGGGTGGCGTATTCAACCCTGATGCACTTCGTACGGATGAGAAGTGTGTGCAATTTGTCCGCGATTTTTTCAAGTTAGCGAAACCTGTCGCAGCTATATGCCATGGACCGTGGATGCTAGTAGAGGCGGGGGTTGTTCACGATCGAACAGTCACCTCATGGCCAAGCATTCGAACCGACTTGATCAATGCGGGAGCAAACTGGGTCGACGAAGCATGCGTTTGCGACTCTGGGCTCGTCACCAGCCGTAAACCCGATGACCTACCGGCCTTTTGTAAGAAAGCGATTGAAGAATTTGCAGAAGGATCACACGTAGGGCAAACAGTCTGAATAAAAGACGGCACGCTTTGTGCAAAGTCAACATGACGTGAAGTTGCATTGGGCAACTTTCAAATTTCTTCTCACAGGAGACAGATGATGAATAAGTGGATAGCCACATTGGGTTTAGTTGGATTTTTGTGTGTAGTTGGGTGCGATGAAAGCCCGATGGACGAGCGAGCGGATGACGTTCGTGAAACGACTCAGGATCAAGCCGACTCCGTTCGCGATCAAACACAACAGCGGGCAGACAGCATGCGAGCCGCTGACGGGAAAACGTGGACTGGTGCAGCAGAATCCGAGAGTGTTGAAAACAAAGCTGATGCACTTGAAATACAGGGCGAAGCTAAGGCCGACTCGATTGAAAACGTAGGTGAAAACCGTGCAGACGCGCTCGAAGAAGTTGATGATCTGTAGGATCATACCGACCGCCCCTTAAGCCGTACTTGAACGGTGCTCCTACTTGCGAAAGATCGGCGCCTTGTTGGGCGCAGAGAGTGAGAGTGCCTCGGATGACGCGTATAGGATCTGATTAAATGTCACCAGAAAACTACGGCCACGCTCCGCCTCGCATAGCCGCGGTCCATCGTGTCGTTCGATACGAGCATTCGCGCGACTGGAATGGGGGTTCACCAACCGTCCAAAAACGTCGTTCGAAAAAACTATTGGGGCTCAAATGCTCGTGGCTGCTGTTGCTGCTTCTTTCGCTGTTAACTCTACCACTAGAAGCTCGGACATGGCGCGATGCTACCGGGCGCTTTGAAGTTGAAGGAGACTTTGTCTCCGCAAACGACGAACTGGTGGTAGTCCGAGCAGCCGACCGACTCCTAGCATTTGAACTCAAAGAGTTGTCGAAAGCGGATCGGGACTACGTCGGAAAAATGCTGGCGGAAAAGCCAGCACGCACCTTGGCTGATCCTGCCTCGGTCGATGCAAGTCCAATCGTCAAGAGCGATTCAACCGTCGCCCCTAAGGATGACCCAAGCGATCCGGCGACGGACGCTTCCACCTCGGTGGGAAAAGAGGCTGACGTCACACGCAAACGCACTTGGGAATTGAACGTTCCCGACCTCAGTATTGATGGTGAATTTTTCGGATTCAGCTTTGAGCCACTGATCATTACACAGCGTGGGTCGCAGATCATCGTTGGCAAGACTCCTGCCCGCGAATTGCCTGAATTTTATCGCACCATTGTTCCGTTAACCGTCGCGAGTATCGAAGGCGTTGTGATTCCTGACCTGAGGTCCTTGACCCGTTGGGTTCAACGAAACGGAGCGCCGCTAGAATACGAAGTCGAATCGCTTGTTATCGAACATGAGAAACTCGGACGAGTTACCATTCCATTGTTCTTGCTTGCTCCGTCCGCCAAATCGCGAATCGAACAACCCTATGAGCGTTGGAAACTAGCAAATTCGTCGAATGATTCGTCGGAGATTAAAGATCGATATTATAGCCGTGAGCGTTTTTTGACGCGGACCGAGTTAGCTGAGCAATTGGCTGCAGCACAGGTGCGGCGCCAGGTCCAGTTGTTGCGACTTGAGCAACTGGCGGCGAACACAAACGTTACCGAACTGTGGGAAGTTGTTTTACTTCCGCCGGGATACGGTTTCCCAATTTCCGTCATCATCCCAGGTCGCACCAGTGCGGAGGCCCAGCAAGTTGCCTTGGCCCAATATCCGGGGTTCACGCTGAGTGGAATTAGCAAGGCGACGTTCTAGAAGGCGAAGTTGTGACAGAATAGGCAAGCAGGTTAAAACAACACTCTGTGACAATACGGCAGTGGCTTAGGCAAGCAGATGAGCGTCAAACTTCGAGCCGCATGCGGAGACAATGCGACTCACGCTGGCATCAACTTCCTCACCCGTTAGCGTGCGTGTAAGACTCTGGAATTGCAGGGTCAGCAACATTCGCTTCTTCCCAGCTCCATCTTTTTTCGGGTCGCGATACGTCTCCTGATATTTAACTTCGCGCAACAGCTCTCCCCCCTCGGTGTAGCAAAGGTTGGAAAGCTCACTCCAGGTACGTGGTTCATCAATAACGAAATTTAAGTCGCGATTCACCGCTGGGAAAGTACTTACAGGACTCGCACGACGGACTTCCTGCAAAGATTCGCTCAATCGATCGACACTCAGCTCCGCAGCAGCACACGCTTGGTCAAGCGAAAGAGCGGCTTGAACTTTCTTACCAACAATTCCACACCATCCCAACAACTGACCTTCTAGGCTGACCTTTAAACCCGCACCGTCAGCGAAGAACGGATGATTGACGACCATCCAATTCGGTTTTGTACCGGGCGACAAGATCTGTGCTAAAAGTTCTTCAACCACGCCTCGAACAATTCGCAAGTCTCCGGCAGTGACGATCCCCAGTGTCGTCTGTTCAGTTGGCAGTTCGCCCGCAGGAGCGCTGGGGATATATATATTGGCGACCTCGTAAAGCTGAGCGTTACGAATCGATTGGGACTGATTTAAATAACGAGCATGCAGCAAGCTGGGGAGGAGCGAGCGTCTAAGCAGACGAGAGCCGACGAGGAGCGGAGTGTCGGTCGAGAGAGCTGGTTCGTTAGTCCAGACGCTACCACAGTTCTCGAGCTGCTCATTGACGACGCTGGGAGTCATCGCCTCATCGATTCCACAGGCGCTGAGTACGTGCCTGGCTCTCCCAAGTGCAATGTCGCGTGGACGTGGCGTTGCAACTCCTAGCGGTACAACCACATCTTCCGAAATTTGGTCGTAGCCGTGGATGCGTGCGACCTCTTCGATCAAGTCGACCTCGCGTGTGAGGTCAGGCCGCCACGAGGGCGGAACCACATGCAGCGTGTCGGCAGAGCTTTGGGGCACCGTGCACCCCAACGCGCTCAGAATCTGTACCACAATACTTTCGGGGATTGCGATGCCCAGGATGCGTTTAATTTGTGCGAGACGAAAGACAATTGTATCTCGCGCGGCTGGTGCATGGCCGGCGGTCGCAACACCGGCAAGAAGTTCACCGCCAGCGAGTTCTTGAATCAACTGACAACAACGAAGACTGGCCCACTCCAATCCAGCCGGGTCTGGCTTGCGTTCGAAGCGGTATGAGGAGGGACTGTCGAGCTTCAATTTTCGAGCGGCGCGGCGGATGGTCATGGGAGCAAAAGTTGCCGCTTCGATCAGCACATCTTGTGTAGTTTCCGAGACCTCGCTTTCGGCACCGCCCATCACGCCACCCAAGGCCACCGCCCGCTCAGCGTCTGCAATCACAACGATTTTTGCGTCCAGCTCGTAGGTTCGGTGGTCGATCGCCAAGAATTTCTCTTTGTCGACCGCCGCTCGCACGATGATCTTGCCTCCGCGAATATGGGACAAATCAAAAGCATGTAACGGCTGACCACATTCCATCATCACATAGTTCGTTACATCCACTACGTTGTTCACGGAATTTATGCCAATGGCTGCCAAGCGACGTACGAGCCACGCAGGGCTAGGGCCTACGCGCACGCCTCGAAGCACACGAGCGGTGTATTGCGGACAGGCATCAACGAATTGATTCTCAATCCGAACAACTTCGTCGATCGATTCCGACGTTGTCTTGGGTTGTGGTTCGGGAATGCACAACGACTTGTTAAGCAACACTGCCGCTTCGCGGGCGACGCCGATATGTCCAAGGCAATCACCGCGATTGCTGGTTACCTCCAAATCCATCACCACATCGCTACCGATGCGTTTGGTCCATTCGTGATTCAATCCCGACATGGCAAACTTGGTTGCCATCGAGTCGACATCGAGGGAAAGATCAACGTACTGCGATAGCCATTCCCAGCATACGAGCATAACTCTGACGCCTTACAATTGAGCATCATGAAAAGTCACGATGCCATACCTAAATGATTGTTTGCTAATCATGCCGCACACAGGATAACCATGCGTGTTCGACAAAAGCGGTGAAACTTAAAACTGATGTAGAAACCGCAGATCATTGCGATACAAGTCGCGGATGTCTTCCACCCCGTGACGTCTCATGCAAAGCCGTTCCACACCCAATCCAAAAGCAAAACCTGTTACCTCTTCAGGATCGTACCCGACCGTCCGCAGGACGTTTGGATCAACCATTCCAGCGCCACCGAACTCAATCCATTGGTCGTTCCATAGAAAATCGGCTTCGACACTCGGTTCCGTAAATGGAAAGAAGCTTGGGCGAAAACGGATGGTCACGTCGCTACCCAAATAACTGGTTGCAAACAACCTCAAGACGCTTTTAAGTTGGGCCATGGTGACGTTTTTGTCGATCCACAAGCCTTCCATTTGATGGAACATTGGAAAGTGTGTGCGGTCTGGCTCATCGGGTCGATAAACACGTCCCAGCGAGATAATGCGCACTGGGGGCGGGGTCGTTTCCATGACTCGAATCTGTACGGTACTCGTTTGGCTCCGCAACAGGCGAGCCTCATCGGCAGACGCGTCGATAACCGATTGTCCGGCGATGCTCAGATAGAAGTTATCAAGTGGATCGCGGGCAGGATGGTCTTCGGGGATATTTAGCGCGACGAAGTTGTGCCATGTGTTTTCGACTTCTGGACCTTCGACCACGCTAAAACCGAGTCGCCCCATGATCTGCTTTAAATGTTCGATCGTTTGGGTGATCGGATGAGTCGAACCCAGGTGATGTCGAATGCCTGGCAGAGTTGCGTCAAGGATGGGACCAGACACTTTGGCTGCAGTCGGAGTAGCTTCCAGTCGTTGAGCCGCTTGGTTTTGCGACTGTTCGATTCTCGCTTTTGCATCGTTGAGCGCCTTTCCGCCAGCGGGCTTCTCTTCCTTGGACAGGCTCCCCAGCTCTTTTTGCAGCGTCTTCATCTGCCCGCTGCGAGCTCCGGTGAAAGCGATGCGCGCCGCTTCAAACGCGTCCATGTCTGCCGCCGCTTCAAATGCACTTTCCGCGGATCGAGCAAGTTCATCGAGTTTCAACTGGAACTCTTGCAGCTCCATAGCGATTCCTCTGCAAATTTATTGGGCGACCAGATCGAGCCATAATAGCCAGTTGAGGCAAAACAAAAAGCGGCGCGGGGTGCAATGCCCAACGCCGCTTGGAGTACTCAATTGAATTCACATGGTGCTAAGCAAAACTAAGCTGACAAAGCCGCTTTGGCTTGCTCAACCACCTGCTGGAAACCGGCCGGGTCATTGATTGCCATTTCCGAAAGCTGCTTTCGGTCAAGTCCAATATTGGCTTTGGTAAGTCCATTAATGAACTGACTATAGCGCATGCCATGCAAGGCGCATGCAGCACTGATACGAGTGATCCACAGCGCGCGAAATTCACGCTTCTTCATCCGGCGGTCGCGATAGGCGAACACACCAGCGCGAACCAACGTTTCCTTCGCGGTGCGCAACAGCTTGCGGCGCGCACCGACGTAACCAGCAGCTCGTTTGAGCAGCTTCTTATTAGCCTGGCGCCTAGCGGCACCCTTTCGTGTTCTCATCAGAACAACTTTCTTGTCGAGTCACTCAGGTCGCTGTCGATTGGCCGATCCAAAATCTACCACAGTGCGGAGCGGTAATTCCGCTACTTACGACAGTGTTCTACCCAGTCACCTTGATTAATAAACCGCTTTAGTAACTGTTGCCACGCAAGGAATCTTGCACGCTGCGGGTCATTGCAGCCGCTAAAACTCGCGTTCCGCGTAGATTGCGACGTCGCTTGGGGCTCATCCGAACCGCCAAGTGGCTCGTGCCCGCGGCACGATGTTTCACCTTACCGGTCGCGGTAAGACGAAAACGCTTCTTGGTCGCCTTGTGGGTCTTCATTTTTGGCATAACAAATAGTTCCCGGAAAATGATCCGTTAGGGTCCCTAAGGACCGATTTCGAAGCTCAGTAGTGTATCCACGTACAGCCAAGCCAGCAAGGCCTTTGCCGCCCATGGAAAATTAGACAATTCCATTCTCAAAGCTGTTCCAGAGAACTCCCCTTGTACCGAGCCAGGGCAAGCACATGCACTGCCGCTGCTTGCGGAGAGTCGCAACGATTTTTACAGCAAGGTTTCCAACAAAAGCCTGAGTTTCCGCAGTTCGCCACGCTGGTCAATCTCCGGAAGTGGGGGCGCTTGGATGCTCAACGCCTGGGCGTAACCAACCTTTGCCAGCTGCGTCACAATCCGCCCATATTCGATTTCTCCCTGCCCCACCCTTACCTGCAACTGATCCTTTTTCGAATCCCGCAGATGAACGTGAAACACGTAAGGCATGATCTTTTCAATGTTCTTATGCGAATGCGGCCCACACAGATAATGGCTCGGATCTAGCGTCAGGCCAAGTCCTTTGACGTTGTCGCAAAGCACTTTTACGGTGTCGGGGTCCTCGCTCAGCCGTCCAATTTGGCTCTTCATCGCCACGCGCACCCCTTCGCCTTCAGCCAGATTGACCAATTCTTGCAAGCGTTCAACTTCCTCGTTGAATGGTGTCCCCAGTTCGCCCGAAGGCACGGTCAATGTGACGACTTTCGTCGCCTTCCCCAAGCGGCAGATGGACGAAAACTGCTCATAAAATTGGTCGCCAACCGCATCGATATGCAAATCGTAGCTGCACACTTCCAGTCGGTGGCTGCGACGGGCCAAGTGCACCGCCTTATCGAAATCCGCCTCAATTCGACTGGGACTTAACGATGTTCCATCTTCGCGTAACGCGATTTCTACCGTCGTGAATTCAAGATCGATGAACGCATCGATCACATCCGGCATTGTGATGTCTGGAAAACAATCCGTTGAAACAGCAACATACATACTGAACTCCTCTCAGCGCACCAAGCGTGCGTCTACGCCAAGGCGGCGACAACAAGTGAATTGAAACTGCCTTGTCCAATTAATCTATCAAGGTTATCGATCATACCTATTTAAGGCAACCCATGCATAGGTCTTAATCCTCTTCTCGTGGCCTCGCCCACTACGTAAGTTGGTCGAGCTGCTGAACGAGATCGCCAAAGTGCCGTAAAGTCGTCTCAACTGGTTCGGGGCTGGCCATGTCGACTCCGGCATCGCGTAGGAGATCCAACGGGTCTTTCGAACAACCACTGCTAAGGAACCTCACATACTCGGATCGCTCGCGTTCACCGCCTTCCAACACACGCCGCGAAAGGGCAATAGCGGCAGACAGCCCAGTGGCGTACTTGTAGACGTAAAACGCTCGATAGAAGTGCGGAATCCTAAAACACTCGAGCGATAATTGATCGTCGATCACAAAACTCGGCCCAAAGTAAGCCTCAAGCAACTTGCGATATGCACCCTTAAACGTCTCCACCGTTAACGGCTCGCCAGCTTCGGCCATTGCATGTGTGATCTTCTCAAATTCCGCAAACATCGTTTGCCGTACAACTGTCGCCCGAATGCTGTCCACCTCGTGGTTGAGCAAATAGGCTTTAAAACGATCATCCGTGCTGGACTTCAGCAGATGATGTGTCAGCAACTGCTCGTTAAACGTGCTGGCAACCTCGGCCACAAAGATGGTGTAGTTGTAATACTGGAATGGCTGGTGTTTCGCAGAATAGAAGCTGTGCATCGAGTGCCCGGCTTCATGCGTCAACGTAAATAAATCGTTTAGGACCGCCGGCTTGTAGTTCATCAAAATAAACGGATCGGCCTGGTAGGAACCGCAACTGAACGCACCACTCTGCTTCCCTTTGTTGGGATAACGATCGCACCACCGGCCACTCAAGCCCTTGAAGAGCGTGTTGCAATAATCGGCGCCCAGCGGTTTGAGCGAGTCCATGATCGTGGCAACGGCCGAATCCCAATCCCGCTCTTGCTCGAGGTCTGACAGGATCGGAACGTAGGTATCATAGTGATGGATATCATCGAGCCCCATTTTGCGACGGCGCATGTCGAAGTAGCGATGGACTTGCGGCAGTTGCCCGTGGACGGAATTGACTAAGTTGTCATAAACCGATTGTGGGACGTTGTCGGGAAACAAAGCTGCCTCAAGACTCGACCCATAGTTGCGAGCTTTGGCGTAATAAACGTCCGTATGGATGCTGCCCGCCAACGTGGCTGCCAGCGTATTCTCGTGCGCCTCGAATTGATCATAATACTGATGAAAGGCATTTTTACGGACATTGCGATCGGGCGAGATCAAGAACTGGCTGAGACTTGAATTGGAAAGCTCAACTGTTTCGCCCTTTTCGTTGACGATGTTGCCAAACTTGAGATCCGCGTCGTTGAGTTGCCGAAACGTCTTGCTGGCGGTTTGTGCCATCTCACCTTGCATTGCCAGCAATCGCTCCTCGGCGTCGCTGAGCGTGTGCGCGCGAAAACGGGCAATTCTCTCGAGTACAAGTGAAAAATCTTTGAGTTCATCCGAAGCTATGTAAGCTTCAATTTTCTCCGCGGGCATCGCCAAGATTTCCGGTCGGATGTAGCTCGACAGCTGCCCAGCCTTAACGGCCACGCTCTGATAACGCGCGACAAGCGCCTGGTAAGTCTGATTGGCTTGATCTTCGGCGGTTCTTAAAAATGCGTATGTGCCCAGTCGCTCCGTGAGTTGATCGAGCGACAAATCGAATTGCAGACATTGCGCCAAAACCTGGGGGCCGTCGGCCAGTCTCCCTCGAAAATCGCTATAACCGCTGATGCTCGATTCAAAGCGTTTGAAATCGGTTTCCCAGTCGCTGTCGTTTGCGTACAGGCTGCTCAAGTCCCAGCAATCCCCCGCAGCAATCTCACTGCGCAATGGAACTTTCCTGACTTCACTCATCTAACATTCCTTCCCTGTTGTCTGTGCACTTTGGCTGCGTCTTGATTCACCGATGAGCCAAGATTCTAGAGATTTCGTTGAATGATGACCATGCGAAAACGGAGCATGTTACAATCAAAGGTCTGCGAATTCGCCACTCGAACGCCGCGGTGCGAGCGCAGCCCCATACAGGAGTCCCTTCTCAGGCGCTCCTTCCGAGGTGAACATTTCCAGGAGATTCTGCCATGCGTAACCGACGAGCAACTTCAGCGATTCATCAAACATCGCAAGTTCGAACAATATGCCGAAAACAACTGCGATTGCAATTGTCCCAGTCCTTGGCAACGGCCGCCCTTGGTTTGGGCTTGGCGACTACGGGCCCAGTACTGGCGCAGCAGGGCAATTTCCCAGTTCAGCTCCCGCCGGCTCAACCGGGGAACTTTTCTAAGCCTGTAATGCTGATCGGTGGCATGGAGTCGGCCCGTCCCCTTGGCAACGTTGTCCTCGTGAAAACAGCACCAGTCGCACTAACTCCTGTTGCTGAGCCCCAACCGCAGGAGCCTCCGGCGCAAACACAGCTGCTCCAACCAGCGCCAGGATCGCAAATACAGCGCCGTGTCATCGAGCTGGAGACGACTCAAGAGAACCTCGATCAGCAGAACCCAAAGGCTGGTCAACCTCAAGGTCCCAGCCGAGATGAGCGACGCGACGGGCCTCCCCGAAACCAGGTTGGGCAACCGGGTATGGACGATCAACCTCACCGTCAGCCACACGATCGACAAGGTCCACAAGATCTTAAGGAACACCCGCCGCGACAAAATTATCCTCGGCAAAATGATCAACGGTTGGAACTAACTTTGGACGAGCGCGATCGCTATGATCGCCCCCCTGCCCCGGAAGCCCCCCCTTCCTTCAACACCCCTGGCTATGCAACTCCCCATGGGCAACCACCGTTCGGCCAACCACCACAAGCTGCAGACCGGTTGCACAGCATGCCTATCATGCCGTATCAACCTGGTCCCCAGTTTCAACATCAACCCGGTATGCCGCATCTTCCGGGTATGCAACCTCAACAGGGAACGCAAAATCAACCAGGCATGCCGCAACATCCGGCTATGCAACATCATCCCGGTATGCCGCATGATCGTGACGACCTTCAACAACAAGTGGACAGCCTCAACCGCCTCATGAGTTCCGACGCGGTGCAACGCATGCTTGAACTGATGAAGGAGAACGTCGAACTAAAAGCCCAGATGAAAATTGCAGCCGTCGAATTGCAGCTCGATCGAGCTCGACACGAATTGTCGGCACTGCGCGAAGAAAATGAACAGCTTCGCCGCGAACACGAGCGGGCTGAACGCGAACACATTGAACGAGAACATGCAGAGCGAGAACTCGCAGAACGAGAACATGCAGAACGAGAACATTCAGAACGAGAACGTGCAGAGCGAGAGCATGCAGAACGAGAACGTGTAGAGCGAGAGAATGCAGAACAATTAGCGATTAGGCGCGAAAGCGAACGCGCAGCGCAGTTGCAAGGCGAACAACAAAGACGCGAACCGGAGCAAGAGGCAGCTCGCCGCGAGCAACTCGAACAAGAGCTCAAAGTCCTGCGCACCGAACGCGACAAACGGCAGCATGTCGAAGAAGAACGTATGGCCATCGCGCGGAATCTTGAAGCCGCAATGGAAAAACTGAAACGAGTCCATGAAGCTGCTGAAGCTCGCAACGGGGAGCTTAAACAACAGCTTGAACAAGTTCTGAACGGCCGGGCTGAGCTTGAGCACCGTGCCCGAGCGTTGGAGGCACAAGTTTACGAATTGACAAAACAACCCAAGCGCGAGCCAAAAAAGAAATCCAAGTCGAACTAGAAGCGGCGGTACGAGATGTCATTGATTTCCCGGCGCGATTGCCTGCTATTTGGGACCCTCGCCAGCTTTGGCTTGGGTGCCCGACGTGGTCAATCCGCCCTTAGTAGTCCACGGTCTGTAAACGATGGTACCTCGTTTGGTGCTGCCAAACGCTGCATTCTCGTCTGGCTCGACGGTGGTCCCAGCCATTTGGAAACTTTTGACCCCAAGCCGTTGGCTCCGTCCGAAGTGCGTGGTCCGCTGGGAACATGCTCAACTCGACTTTCCGGCGAAACTTTTGGGGAGGGCATGCCACATTTGGCGCAGCGTTCGGATCGCTTTACGGTCATTCGTTCGATGACTTCGCCGGTTGGGGAACACAATTTGGCGACGCAATATGCGCTGAGTGGCCATATACCCGGCGGTCGTGCTGCGGCCCCCGCATTTTCGCTGCCGGTCGCGCAAACTCTCAATCGCCAACGACCATGGCCAGCGCACGTCGCTGTGCCCGATTTCCAGCTCGGTGGAGGCTCGCAGCTCACCGGATACCTCGGTGCTTCCGCACTTCCATGGTCGCTCAATGTCGACGCGGGCAAACCCAATTTACCTGACCGCATTTTGATCGGCTCCGACCAGATGGATTCAACCAAACTGGAACGACGCCGACAGCTGCTCGATCCGCAATACGCGTCGGCTCTGCGTGAATCGATCGACCTGTTGATTGAGCCGGCTGCTAAACAGACTTTTAACCTGGACCTTGAGCCCGCCTCGACGCGAGCCCGCTATGGAGAAAAGCCGATCGGCCAGAACTGTTTGTTGGCCCGACGACTGCTCGAGGCTGGGGTACCGATGGTCACCATCAACCATCAAGGCTGGGATACGCACGACCGCCTGCACGAACGCTTGCATGTGGGATACAAGGGAGCTCAAGTGCCGGTGGGACTGATCCCATCGCTCGACAAGGCCGTCGCCGCACTGCTCGATGATTTGCACGCATCCGGCTTACTGGATGAAACGTTGGTCATCGTCATGGGGGAGTTTGGTCGCACGCCTAAGATCAATACACAAGGAGGACGCGACCACTGGGCTCGCGCCTATAGTGCCATGCTCGCCGGCGCGGGAATTCACCGCGGCTTGATCTACGGCAAGTCAGATAAAGTGGGAGAGTCGATTGTCGAGTATCCTGTTACGCCGGGTGATCTCGTGGCCACCCTTTATCACCTGTTAGGGACGCACCCTGACGAACTGACGCCGACGCCCGACGGCCAGCAACTACGTCGCGTGGCCGAAGGTTCTAACGTACTACACGCTGTACTCACTTGATACTCGATTACCGAATCCAACCCATGGCTCATACGCTTGCGGAACGAATCCGCTCGGACTTTCCGATCTTGCAGACACAGATGAACGGCAAGCCACTCATCTATCTGGACAATGGTGCTACCACGCAAAAACCTCAGGCGGTCATCGATGCGCTGGTACACTATTACACGCACGACAACGCCAATATCCACCGTGGCGTTTATGAACTTAGCCAACGCGCCACCGAAGGGTACGAGTCAGCACGCGGAAAGGTCGCTGCGTTTCTCGGTGCCCATGAACCAGCCGAATGCATTTTTGTTCGCGGCACCACCGAAGCGATCAACCTGGTCGCAAGCTCTTGGGGAACCCAGAATCTTCGACCGGGTGACGAGGTCATCGTTTCCGGTTTGGAACACCATTCAAACATTGTTCCATGGCAAATGTGCTGCGAACGAACTGGAGCCAGCTTACGTGTCCTGCACGCAACCGAACAAGGTGAGCTCGATCTGCACGAACTGGCAAAAATGCTTTCAAATCGAACTGCGATCGTGGCGGTGCAACACGTTTCCAACGCGCTGGGTACGATCCACGAAGTATCAAAGATCGTTCAGATGGCAAAAGCAGCAGGTGCCAAAGTTCTGATTGACGGGGCACAGTGGGTTGCCCATGGTCCCACCAATGTCCAAGAGCTGGAATGCGACTTTTATGTCTTCAGCGCTCACAAGCTATTTGGTCCAACCGGTATCGGTGTCTTGTGGGGCAAACGCGAGTTGCTCGACAACATGCCACCCTATCAAGGCGGTGGTGACATGATAGAAACCGTCGCCTTCTCCGGCACTACCTACGCTCCGTTGCCCAATAAATTTGAAGCCGGCACCCCTGACATTGCTGGGGCAATTGGGCTGGGAGCTGCCATCGACTACGTACAAGGCATCGGATTCACAGACATCGTTGCGTACGAAGACCAATTGTTACAACATGCGACGAAGCGACTGTCCGCCATCGATGGTCTGCGTATTCTAGGCCCGATGCAGCACAAGGCAGCGGTGATCAGCTTTGTGATTGAGCGACCTTCGATCGCCCCCATGGATATCGCCATGGCGCTCAGCAACGAAGGAATTGCGATACGTACAGGGCATCACTGCTGCATGCCGCTGATGGATGAACTGAAAGTCCCTGGAACGAGCCGCATTTCGATGGCTTTTTACAACACGTTGGACGAAATCGATCGCACCGCCGCCGTACTCGAAGAGCTGATTGTTTCGCGTCGCTCTCAGCAAACGGCTGCTAACCGAGGAAATCGCGACATTGCGGCTGAAATTCAATTTGCCGCTCCGTTTGCCGATTCGCCGACCGCAGCTGCGGAGTTGTTGGCTGATGAATTTTTGATGTTTGACGATCGCGAGAGCAAGACCGAACTGTTGATGGAGTTGGGGCAGGAGTTGCCCGACAGTTTCGAACCGCTCAAAGCCATTAGTACGGCCGTGCCGGGCTGTATGAGCGAAGTTTATTTGGTCGGACGCCCACATCCCGACCGACCGGGCGTCTTCGAGTTTGTGGCGGATTCCAATGCACAAATTGTCCGAGGACTCATCGCTGTCTTGCAAAAGCTCTTTTCGGGCCAGAACACCGATGCCATCTTGCGTTTTGACATCGAACAGTTCTTTCGCCAGATCGGTTTAGATCAGTTCTTATCCACGCAGCGCCGCAGTGGACTCGACGGCATGATCCGCCGCATCCATGCGTTGATAGAAAGCGGTAAGCGATAAGTGGTAAGTGGTAAGTGGTAAGTGGTAAGTGGTAAGCCATAACCTCGTGCCCCGGCTCTGCCTGGGCACGGGCTGCATGGAGCCTCTTGGCTCCCTTAAAAACCTACTGTAACCTTAACCTCGTGCCCCGGCTCTGCTTGGGCACGGGCTGCATGGAGCCTCTTGGCTCCCTTAAAAACCTTCTGTAACCTTAACCTCGTGCCCCGGCTCTGCCTGGGCACGAGCTGCATGGAGCCTCCTGGCTCCCTTAAAAACCTACTGTAACCTTCACTACCCGCTACACTGAGCACTGGTTTTGGTTTTGTATCACTCAAACTCCGTGGTCTCTGTGACTCTGTGTTTTGAAAATGTCCGCTGCCCCAATCACCAATTCCGTCTTGCTGCACGGATAGCAAAGCCGGAGCACGGATGAAGTGCCTCGTGCATGAAGCGTCAAAAATCAAACTAATAGGCCAAGCTATTGCGCCAAAGCAACTCACAAAGCTTGCATGTGGAGGTTAGATGGCGGCCCGAAAACGCTCGGCAGGAGCCTTGCTCTCCCGACTGCGTAAAATCACAACAAAATCAGTTCGAGTGCTCGCCTTGCTCATCGCAACTGCATTGGCTAACTACCATCGAAAAGAGTGCTTGGTGCGGTAAATCGCTTGTTTGATGGTTGGGCCACCATTCAGTGTAGCTTCAATTCGCGCCGGTCACTACTCGCTGGTGCAACCGTGCTCAAATCACAATCAGTGTATTTCGATGTTTTTTTAATGATCCGACCAAACCGCGAACTCATTGCCGCTTGGTTCCGTAAAATGAAATCGTCGGCCGCCCGGAAATGAAAAGATGGGTTGAACGATTTTCCCCGCCGATTTTTCGACTTTAGCTTGCGTTTCTTCGAGGCGTTCGCTGTAGAACACAACCAGCGCCGAGCCAGCGGCAGTTGTGGCGGCCAAATCGGCGGTAAAAAATCCGCCATCGAGCCCTTGGCCTGAGAACGCGGCGTAATCTGGGCCGTAGTCGACAAAAGTCCAACCGAAGCATTGCTCAAAAAATGTTTTGGTGGCCTTCAGATCGCGCGACGGGAATTCAACGTAGTTGATTGATTCGTGTTTTGGCATGTCAGGTTCTTTGCTAGTCTGCGAAACGCGGAACTGAATGAAACTGCCGCTAAAATGGCGTACGATCGCCACAAAAAGCAAGCAACAGCAACATGTTAACCAAGTAGCACCCTTGCACCAACAGACCACTCTTTCGGAGGAAGCCGATGGTTGAAATCCCAACCGCGACGCACGCACATGTCAATGAATTGACGGAGTTGATCAAATCGCACAGCCAGCCATTTCGAAAAATCGTCGAGCAGGTAAGCCATGTCCTCGTGGGGCAGGAAAAGCTGGTACATCGCATGTTACTCGGCTTGTTAACTCGCGGGCATCTGTTGATCGAAGGTGTGCCCGGTTTGGCGAAAACCACTGCCGTCTCGGCTTTAGCAAAAGCGATCAGCACCGATTTCCAGCGACTGCAGTTCACGCCCGACCTGCTTCCGGCAGACTTAATTGGCACACAAGTTTACCGACCGCAGGAGCAGACATTTGTGGTTCAGAAGGGTCCGATCTTCTCGAACCTCATTTTGGCCGACGAGATCAATCGGGCACCCGCGAAGGTTCAAAGTGCGCTCTTGGAAGCGATGCAGGAACGACAGGTCACGATTGGCGGCGAGACCTTTCCGTTGACGGAACCGTTTTTGATCATGGCGACGCAAAATCCAGTGGAACAAGAGGGAACGTATCCTCTGCCAGAAGCGCAGAGCGATCGGTTTATGTTCAAAGTGATCGTGGACTACCCGAACCGCGACGAAGAACTGCAAATACTTCGGCGTATGAGCAAGACAACGACCACGTTTGACATCGCGCCGGTGACGACGCCTGAGGAGATATTGCAAGCACGCAAGTTGGTCGATGAAATTTACATTGACCAACGAGTTGAAAACTATATCGTGGATCTGGTGATGGCCACCCGCAAGCCGCAAGCTTATGGACTGAACTTGGCGCACTTAATTCAATTTGGAGGATCTCCGCGGGCAACGATCAATTTGGCATTGGCCGCCAAGGCGAACGCATTTTTGGCCGGACGCGGCTTTGTCAATCCACAGGATGTGAAGTCCATCGCGCTCGATGTCTTGCGGCATCGCGTCATCGTCACCTACGAAGCAGAGGCGGAAGATCGCACCAGCGAATCCATTGTGTCCGAGATTATTAACCACGTGCAAGCTCCCTGAGCGGCATCGGACCCGGCACTTTCCACTGTCAATCATCAAGCACTGAGGCGACCAGTTGATTCCACGTGACGTCATCAAGAAAATTCGTCGAATTCAGATACGCACTTCGCACCGCGTCGATGAGCTGCTGGCGGGAAGCTGGCATTCCGCATTTAAGGGGCGTGGAATCGAATTCGAAGAGGTACGGCCCTACCAAGTTGGCGACGACGTACGGGCGATCGATTGGAACGTTACGGCGCGTTATGGCGAGCCGTTCATTAAGTTATTTCGCGAAGAACGCGAACTCTCCGTGATGCTGCTTGTCGACCTCAGTCCATCTCAGAACTTCGGCACTCAAACACAGACCAAACGAGAAGTTGTTTGTGAAATCGGCGCAACGTTGGCGATGTCGGCAATTAAGAACAATGACAAAGTCGGCCTTGCCTTGTTCACCGACTCGATTGAACGTAGCATTCCTCCCCGCAAAGGAACGCGGCATGTCCTGAGACTGATCCGCGAAATGCTTTATTGCCAGCCGATCGGAACTGGCACGAGAATCCGCGGAGCACTCGATCACTTGAACCAAATCGCCAAACGACGCAACGTCGTCTTTTTGATCAGCGACTTTCAGGACTCGGATTTCGAATCGACGCTGAAAATAGCGCGTCGAAAGCACGACATTATTCCAATCATTATCTCGGACCTACGCGAGTCCGAAATGCCCAATGTTGGACTTATCCGCCTGCAAGACTCCGAAACTGGAAGAACAATCTTGTTCGATACTTCCAGCCGAAGAAATCGGGCTGCCTATCAGGATTACCACCGACGTAACATGGCTCGACGTGATGAGATGTTCCGTCGTCTCAACCTGGTTCCACTCCATATTCGCACCGGACAGGATTGCGCGGAACCACTTCGACACTACTTTTATAAGCGAGACAGCCGAGCATGAGCACGATGCGCTACGCCCTGTCTGGCGTCACATTCAGCATGATGATTTGCCTGTGGACCAGTCAATTGTTTGGTACAGATCAACTCAGGCGGACTTTTGAACATGGAAATGCGACCATCAACATGACGGTTTCCACGGAGACGGTCCAAGTCGCCGAACCGTTTCAGTTGATGTTGGAGGTCGTCGTTCCACCGGGTTCCATCGTGCGATTTCCAAACTATGAATCGCAATTGGCTTCGTTCGAAGTAATCGATAGTGAGGAACTGTTGGATCTTCCCACTGCCAGCGGGAGATTGTCGCGTGTCGCTTGGACGCTAGAGTCTTTGCAAGCAGGCGACTTAGAGATTCCTCCGATCGCAATCTCCATCGTGGATGCTCAATCGTCTGCACCAGCAGCATCGAGTGATGATATCGATAAGCACCAGTACTTGTTCCAAACGGAACCAGTCGGCCTTCGCGTCCGCAGCGCTATTGAGGCCCAAGCGGATCCCACGCAAATCAAAGATATTCATTCGGTGATTGATGTTCCAATTCCAACACAGTCGACCAATTGGTCCACATGGATTTTGCCGGCGATGTTTGGCGCTGCAATTGCCCTGTCGATACCCATATTTATTCTTCGCAAGCGGTCGAGACCATCAGCCACTGCCTGGGCGAAGTCCAAGCTGAAGGCGCTTCGCATCGAGCTTGCGACTTCAAATGGGAATCCGCAGAATTCGTCGCTTCATGCGTCGGACGTTTTGGCGAGTATCGATGGGACAGTGCGTGAGTATCTCGCTCTCCAATTCCGTAACGTGGATACAGCTCAAACGACCGAGGAGATGCTCGGCGCCGTTGAGAACTTGAATGCTCAAACAAGTGGTTCCAAGCAAGTTGCCATCGCTCAGCTAACCAAGCTGTTCACGGCCGCCGATGCGGCAAAGTACGCTGGACTTAAGATCGATCAGCGCGATGTCAGCTCGTTATGGAAAGATGCCGATCAGGCGATTGAGCTACTCGGTCAATTGGCTACCGAAGCGCCAGACCCAAGTCGGGAGGGCCAGAAGTAAACATGTTTTACTCGCCATGGTATTTTGCATTCCTAGTACTTGTCCCGTTTTTAGCGTGGAGACTGTTCTCTAGGCGACGCCATCGAACAATTTACTTTAGTTCGCTTGAGTTCACCGACCATCTTCCGAAGACGTTACGGCAACGTTTGCTTTGGCTCCCGCGCGCGTTGACACTCCTTTCAATCGTGCTGGTAATCGTTGGCCTGGCGCGGCCTCGCGAAGGACGCGAACAAACGGTAACCGATAGCGATGGCATTGCCATCGAGATGGTGGTCGATCGAAGTGGCAGTATGCAGGCAATGGATTTTAAGATCGATGGCGAGAACGTCGATCGATTGACTGCTATTAAAAATGTGGTTGGTAAATTTGTTTTAGGGAATGAGCAACTCGCTGGACGGTTTAGTGACCTGATCGGCCTGGTCACATTTGCCGGGTATGCCGATGGCGTCACACCGCTCACGTTGGACCATGCGTTCATGATTTCACAGCTCAATCTAGCGCAAATTGTCAATAGCCGTAGCGAAGATGGCACGGCTATTGGTGATGCTCTCTCGTTGGCTGTCGAAAAGCTCAATGGCTTAGATCATCGAAGCGAAAAACAGGTCAAAAGCAAGGTTGTTATTTTGCTTACCGACGGAGAAAACAATGCCGGCTCACTCGAACCCATTCAAGCTGCAGAACTTGCTCAGACCTTTGGTATCAAGATCTACACGATTGGAGTTGGAACCAAAGGACAGGCGCCGGTCCCTGTTTTCGATGCCTTCACGGGTAGAAGACGGTTTCAAATGGTCGATGTCACGATCGACGAATCCACGTTGATCAAGGTTGCTCACACGACTGGCGGCAAGTACTTCCGCGCAACAGATACCGATTCTCTCGTTGAAATTTATGACGAAATTGACAAACTCGAAAAATCGCAGATTGAAACACAACGTTACGTCGACTATCGCGAACTCGCGGTTCAAGAACTCCGCTTCGGAGGCTATTCAATTCCACCAATTCTTCTGCTGGCGTTTGCCTGTCTTGCCTTGCGCATGGCGTTGGAACAAACCTGGTTACGAGAATTAACTACTTAGCGCATGCGATGGATATTCAATACGGAAACACTGGTTATTTGCTTCTGATAGGCGTAGGACTGGCGCTGATTGCGCTCGTATTCTACGGTGAGTTCACGCGCCGGTTGGCGGTTCGCAGATTCGCGACGGCAAATCGGCTGGGCGTTTTGGCACAATCCAATCCAACTTGGCGCCGCGCGATTTCCTCAGTTTTGCTGACTGCTGCGCACAGCTTGTTATGCCTGGCACTTGTCGACATGCGATGGGGCAAGATCGAACAAGAGGTGCCACAACGTGGCATTGAGGTCATGTTTGTATTGGACGTTTCCCGGAGCATGCTCGCCGCCGACGCTGCCCCATCGAGACTTGAACGTGCCAAGCAACAAATTAAAGACCTCATCGACGAAATGTCCGGTGATCGGATTGGATTGGTACTCTTTGCAGGCGAGGCTCGGCAGGTTGTGCCACTCACTAGTCACTACGACGAGTTCATTCAAACACTTGACGCAGTCACACCAGATAGCTTGCAGTTGGGTGGTTCAAAATTGGGAGATGCCATTCGATCGGCTGCCAATAGTTTTATTGACAAGACAAAGGACCACAAAGCGATGGTGATCTTTACGGACGGAGAAGATCAAGAAAGTAAACCCATTGAAGCTGCCGAAACAGCGCTCTCTGAAAAAGGGATCCGAATTTTCACCGTGGGACTAGGCGATATGGAGCAAGGTGCGCGCGTGCCTTCGGCGGCCTCTAGCGGACGAACTCAATTCCTGAACTATAAGGGTGAGGCGGTATGGTCAAAGCTGAATGGGGCAACGCTGAGCGAAATTGCGAACAAGACGGGTGGTGCCTATATCCCTGCGGGGACAAAACGCGTGAACATGGCTGCCGTATATCACGGCTATATCGCCTCCGTCGAACAAACGGAATTTGAAATGGCGAAGGTCAACGCATATATCCCACGGTTTCAGTGGTTCGCATTGCCCGCACTGCTGCTCCTAATACTCGAAGCCTTTCTTTCAAGCTTTCGCGGCCATCAAACGGCCAGGCAGTTGGCATCGGCAGCTCAAATATCCAAAGCAGCGTACGGGCAGGGAGACTAAAGATGTGGCAGTCCGTTCAACTATTTGCTCTCGCACTCTGTTTGCCCCAGATGGCTACAGCAGTCGACAATTCTGTGCATTCCGACGCAAATGAGCCTCCGCAGGCTGCTGCACATGAGATAAACGCCGCAAATGAACTCGTTCGTAAGGGGCAAGCAGCCGAAGCGCTTATCCGCTACCAATCGATCGCTGAGACCAATGCAGTCCGCGACGAACTGCATTACAACCAAGCGGTGGCCTTATACCGCCAAAATGAATTTGCCGCCGCCGCACAGCTTTTCGCAAAGTCGTCAGGCGCTCAGCAGCCACTGATCGCGACGTCGAGCAAATACAACTTAGGGAACTGCCGCTACCAACTGGGTCTCGCACAGGCTAACCAAAATCCAAAGGTTGCCATCGGTGAGCTGCAACAAGCCATCGCGCACTTTCGCGGCGCATTGCGATCGGATCCACAAAACAACGATGCACGTATCAATATTGAATTGGCAAACAAGCTGATCGAACAGCTCAGAAACAACTCGTCCCCGGAAAGTCCTGAGCAGAACAAACAGAACCAGCAGAACGAATCCACCGAACGGAATGAAGACAAGACAGAAAATTCCGAGCCTGCGGAGCAAGATCCACAAAAAGAGTCCGGCGAAGAGAAAGAAGGAAATCAGAACGACGGTAGTGGCAACGACGACCAGAAAAACGACGACCGGAACAACGACGATTCGCAGAGTTCGCCCGACAGCGGCCAAGAACAGTCCGACGAACAAACCGGCGAACAGTCGAAGGCCGCCAACGAAAATGCAGATGAAAATAATCCAGAAGATAACTCCAAAGCCGAAAACCCTGGCAAGGAGCAGCAACACACCACACCAAGTGACGGGACGCAAACTCAGCCCAAGGACTCTACGCAACCACCATCACCTGCACCATCACCTGCAACAGGAGACGATCGCTCCGAGTCAGTCGACAACCCCGATGGAAAGCAACCGTTGACACAGAATTCAGCTCAGGACAACGATGCTCAGGATGAGAAAACGCTCGGAAGTTCATCTGAGGATCAAGAGACCACACCAACAACTCCAGCCGGTGATTTGACAAGCGCTGAAAGCAACAATCAGTCCACTTTGCCCGATGCATTGGCGGACGAGGAAAGTGAAAATAAATTAATGAGCCGCGAAGAAGCGCTCAAACTATTGCAAGCTGTGCGCGATCGCGACATGCTTCGTCGCCTACAACGGCAGCAACGTGACCGGAATCGACGTGTCCCAGTGGACCGAGACTGGTAGGTTCATTTTGAATCGCTACGACAAGGAATATCAAATGAAAGCATACGCTTCATTGAGCCTAGAAACTGCTGTTACGTTTGTCGCTATTTGGATGGCGACCGCGCTCAATTTGTTTGCGGGCGACGTCAGCGTAAACCTTTCAACGCGTGAGACATATGTAAACGGGCCCATTCTGCTTGAGATTCGCATCGACAACGCCAAAGAATACGAACAGCCAGAAATTCCTCCCATTGATGGCGTGGAGATCAAGTCCGCAGGCGCGCCGTCGACCAGTTACCAATCGATGATGATCAACGGTCGCTGGAGCGAACGCAGCAGTGTGACACTTACTTATCAGTTGACGCCGTTGCGTGAAGGAACGTTCGAGATACCGCAGCTGACCATCCTGGTGGATGGCAAGAAAACCACTGTGGAGCCTACTCGCTTTGTTGCTTCAAAAAGCGATGCGGGCGATTTGCTGTTTGTCGAAATCACAGCGTCAAAAGAGAAAGTCTATGTAGGCGAACCGCTTGAATTGACTCTGCGCATTGACCTCAAGCCGTTTCGCGATCGAAAGGCAGAAATAACACTCTCGGAAGCGGACATGTGGCGGATGCTCTCCAATCAATCGACTTGGGGAAGCTTCACCGACCGGATGCGCGAACTCCAGGAAAACAATCAACGTCCTGGCGGACGTGAGGTACTTCGCGAAGATAGCGAAGGAAATCAACGTGCATATTACCGTTACGAGATTGATGCGGAGATATACCCAACTCGCCAAGGCAGTATCGATGCAAGTGACATTCGCATCGTCGTCAATTATCCCACAAAGCTTGGTAGAACACGCTCCCCCTTTGATAGTCTCTTGGGAGGCGATCCGTTCAACTCGCCTTTATCGCAAATGATGGACGACGAGTTCTTTCGTTCACCGTTCGGGAACCGCCTGGCGGTAACCGAGATACGTCCCATCGTAGGTGAGGCACAAGTTGCACCGACACGAGTGTTGCCAGTTCCACAAGCCGGCCGTCCTGCAAACTATCGTGGCGCTGTGGGACAATACCAGATCGTCACGGAAGCGTCACAGACCACCGTGCAGGCCGGCGACCCGATCAAGTTGAACATCGGAATAGTCGGTTCAGGACCGATGGACCTTGTTCAAGCTCCGCCGCTTGAATCACTATCCGAGCTTTCTGAATTTAGAGTCGCCAACGAACCACTTGCCGGTTTCGTGCGTGACAATGCCAAAGTCTTTTCCACCACGGTACGGCCACGAAAGGCCGGCATCAACGAAATCCCCGCAATTCCTTTCAGTTTCTTTGATCCTGATGCGGAGGAATTCAAAACAGTCTACAGCCAACCAATCGCCATTACCGTTACGGAGGCCGAATCACTGGGGCTCGATGCCATTGTCGGTCCCAAAACAGGTTCCACCGAGTCTGAAGAACGTCCACGTGAAGCTGACGTGAAGCAGGCACTAAGCCTGAGTCCGAATTTGGATATCGTAAACTCCGAAGAGATCCTTGTCTCGCAAAACACAGGTACGCGATTGAAATGGGCGACTGGCCTTGTCGCCATCCCGCCATTGTTTTGGCTTTTCATCGCTCTCGTCTGGCATCGTGAGAAGGCGTCTGCTGCGTTCAGTAGACTGTTTCGGACACCTCGGCAAAGATTTCGTATCGCCGTCAATCGCGCCAATACTTCGGACGAACTTTTGGATGCGGTCGTCATTCGAATCAACAGCTTGTTAGGCATCCAGCAAGTCACCTCCGATGTTGATGTAATGGTAGGGGCTATTCGCTCAGCAGGCGTTTATGCGCTGGCTGCGGAAGTCGAATCGGTGATTGCTCAGTTGAGGAGCAAAGACGTCGACGAACTCAGCCACGATGATCTACGCGCGACAAAGCGATCCTTACTTGATTTAGATCAGCAGATCGAGCGTCAGTTGGACGAAAGGAAATCGCGCCGCCCGCATCAAACTCGGCATTCGAAAAGAATGAAGGGGTCGTCCATCTCCTCCGGCACTTCTTCGTTATCTCTCGTGTTGGCTTTTGGTCTATCTGTCGCTCTGAGTGCTACCGGAAACTGCAATGAAAATCCCGCAGCTGGCGAGACAATTTCGGTTACCGCGATAACAGAGCAACAACAACGTACGTTACTTGACGAAGCTTCGTCTCTTTATCTCCAAGCCACGAACTTGTCGCCCGCCGATGTGGGCGAATCCCGAGAACTGTTTGAGAAAGCCGCTCAAAAATTTCAACTGCTTGTCGACTCCGGAATCACAAACAGCCAGTTGTTTGTCAATCTTGGCAATAGTTACTTGCAAAGCCGTCAACTGGGCCGCGCGATTGCAAACTTTGAGCGTGCGCTGAGACTTAACGCTGACAATCGCGATGCATTCCGAAATCTGCTCTATGCAAAAAAAACAGTCGAGGATCAACGCGCCCCAGTAGCCAACCCCGATGCAAGTCATCGCACGACAAATTCTCGGACAGAAGCGATCTATAGCTTGAATCAACAGGTGGCTCGTCTGGTCGGCGATACCGGACGACTTGTTTTACTAGGCATCGCGTCGATTTTGTTTTGGGGGTTGATAACCCTATGGACAATTGGTTTCACAGTGCCCGTAAAGCGGCTAGCTGCCGCGCCTCTTCTGTTGCTATTGATTTCCGTTGGATCGTTGACCCTAAGCGCAACGGAACCAACGGGTAAGTCGGCGATCATCGTGACCGACTCGGTTACGGTTCGCGCGGGAGATGGTGAACAGTTTGACGCGCTTTCAACTCTCAGCAGCGCCGATGGTGAAACGGTTGCCATCCTGGTCGATCGCGGCGATTGGTTGCAGATTGAAGCCAGGGAGCTCACCGGTTGGGTAGCAGCTCGAGACATCGAACGCCTGCCTTAACGCACTTATAACGAGAAGAGTTGCCACTGATGTAGCCATGGAAGCGTGGTAGTTGAGGTCTGCTGCGTGGCGCCCCATTCCACGCTTCTCGTGGATTTTGCTCAACTTGCCAAGCTGAGGGAATTGCATTCGAGCAAGTTGCCATGCATGCTGGAGCAACGGGATGTGTGCCTGGCTGGCGGCATTTGTTGAACTTTCCGATTTGATTTACCTTCGCTCTTTGGGGCAGCCACGTGCGCGATGCAGAGCAAGACAATTTTGACCAGTCCGAGACTGAGGACATCTCCGCGGGTACGCCGCCATTGCATTGGCTTGACCAAATTCTTCTGTGTGCGGAATGTCCAAACTGTGGGGCAGCCCGAGTCGGAGCCTATTGTGCAGACTGTGGACAGAAGCAACTAATGGCAAGGTTGCGATTCGGAGAGCTGATCCGCAGCCTGTTGAGCCGAATTACAGCGGTGGAAGCCGGTTTGTTCCACACATTTTGGTGCCTGTGTTTGCGGCCGGGCTCAGTTGCCAAGGATTACATTCGTGGAATTCAACGGCCCTATGTCAATCCACTCACCTACTTTTTTCTTGCGGCGACTGCTCAAGTATTGGCGTTTTGGAGCGTTCAAGATATTCTCCGTGAACAACTTGGCGGACAGATTGAGAAGCAAATCGAGCAATCCGCTCAAGCTGACGCAAACGCGCGCATCGAACAAATGCTGGGTACGACGCTGCATGAGGCATTGACCGACGCGTACTTGACGGCCGTTACGCAAAGTTACTCGTACGCTGCCTTGATCATTTTTGCAATTCCATTTGCTTTTTTGTTATGGTTACTCCACCGTTGGCGTGGTGAACCTTTTCGAATGGGAGAAACGATCGTATTTTCCCTGTTCACCTTTTCGCAAATACTGTTCTACACCGCCGCGATGACACCATTTACTGCTCGCATTGACGCGAGCCTGCACGGAGTGGCAGCGCTCTCGATATACATTGTTGTCAGCCAATACGCGCACGGCCAGTTCTTTAGTCGTACTTGGCCCGCGCGTGTGCTAACCCTGCTATCGATGATTATTGCCTGGATTCCCTTCCTGTTTTCCATCGTTGGTTTTTTTATCATTGCGTTTATTGCCAAGTTATTGTGGGCCGCCGCGCAGGGCGGAAATGGACCACAACTTTAAGCGGTTCGCCAAGTGTCTCAAGTGTCTTCGAAGAGAGGACGGTTTGGCGGCTGATGCGCAAGCTGTGCAGGTAGTGTGATAGTGGTTCCGACTAGGCCAGAATTTCTTTGGCAACCACTCCACCGACATCGGTCAACCGGAAGTCGCGTCCTGCATGGCGATACGTCAAACGTAAGTGATCGAGGCCCAGGAGATGCAAGATGGTGGCATGGAGATCATTGACATGCATCTTGTTTTCAATTGCATAATAACCGTAGTCATCCGTTGCTCCATACGCAAAGCCGCCTTTGACACCTCCGCCGGCCATCCACATGGTAAAGCCGTGTGGGTTGTGATCGCGTCCGTCGGTGCCTTGAGCAGTTGGGGTCCGGCCGAATTCTCCTCCCCACAGGACAAGCGTATCGCGTAGTAGATCGCGATCCTTTAAATCCTGCAGTAAGCCGGCAATTGGCTTATCCACTTCGGCGGCATTTTTCATGTGTCCGCGATACAGATCCCCGTGCTGATCCCACTGCACCTCACTGTCGCTGTGTGTGACTTGCACAAACCTCACCCCCGCCTCTAAGAATCGTCGTGCCATCAGGCACTGTCGACCGAAGTTGTCGGTTACCGAATCGCCGATCCCGTACTGCTGGTGCGTGGCCGCTGTCTCTTGGGAAAGATCTTGTAGATCAGGCATCTCCGCCTGCATGCGAAATGCAAGTTCAAACGAATTTAAGCGTCCTTCGAGCGCCGCGTTTGGCCCGACTTGGTCTAGATGATGTTGATTCATTTGGCGTACTAAATCCAACTGCATCCGCTGGAACTCTGGCGAAATGCGCGAATTGTTCACGTGTTTAACCACGGCTTGACTGGCTGGTAAGCTGGCATTGCCGATGGGAGTTCCTTGGCAATAAGCTGGCAAAAATGCTGCTCCCCAGTTATTTACACCACCATGCGCCAGGGTCGGGCAAATCGTCAAGAATGCGGGCAAGTTCTCGTTTTCCGTGCCAAGTCCGTAGGTTACCCAGCCCCCGAGACTGGGCCGGACAAACTGGTCACTCCCCGTATGCAACTTAAGCAACGCGCCACCGTGCGCGGGATTGGTACCGTACACTGATCGGAGCATGCACAAGTCGTCCACATGCTGTGCCACATTGGGAAATAAATCGCTAACCGGTAAACCACTTTCTCCGTATTGACGAAAACGCCACGGCGACTTGAGCAGGTTGCCCTGTGGAGCAAACGTGACACTTGGCAAGGCAAAGGGCGGCGCCTTGCCGTGATCGCGATCCAACATGGGCTTGGGGTCAAATGTATCGACGTGCGAAGGCCCACCCTTCATAAACAAAAAGAGGATCCGTTTTGCTGTCGCCGGAAAATGCGGCGGTTTGGACGCCAATGTCGTACTGGCCTTCCTATCAGCAGATTTCGACGCAGCAGCTTGGGCTACTTCGTCGTCACCAAGAACACCGTTTGCCAACAGCGAAGTGAGTGCAAGATGTCCAAAGCCAACTGCAGATGTCTTCAGCAGTTGTCGACGATGCCAAAGCGAAGAATTTGACTGACCCTGGGCACCGCTTGGATTGTTCATGATTACGAGCTCCTGGTGGACCTAAGTTTGCTCATTATAGTCTACCACGTAGTTGCGGTGGCAAGTCGGGTTGCTGCCAGACGCTCATTCCACCATCAACGAGCAGTGTTTGACCGTGAATGTGCTCCGCTTCGTCGCTCAGCAGGAAAAGTGCCGCCGATCCGCAAACGTCCGCATTAGGTACCTGTCCATTGGGGGTGTGAAGTTTCATCCAACTCATCACGTCGGCGTCTGCATTCAATACCGGTGCGGTCAGTGGTGTGACAACCAACCCCGGAGCAATGCTGTTGACCCGAATACCATGCGGGGCCAAGGCGACGCACAAACTCCGAACCATCGTACGCACCGCGCCTTTGCTGGTATCGTAGGCCGTATGATCCATTTCTGCCAATTCGCCGTTGATCGAACCGGTAAACAAAATCCTTCCGCGAACATTCGTTTCCACCCACCGTTTCGCAAATGCCTGCGAGAGAAAATAACCTGCAGCAACATTCAACCGCATCGTGCGCTCAAAAGTCTCAACATCCATGTCGAAAAACGGCTTGTCGCAAAACGTTCCCGCGTTATTGACTAAAATTGAAACGTTCGATTCCAGTGCAAGCGTTTGTTCGAATAACTGTGGGATGCATACCTCGGGGGAAAGCGACAAATCGCCAAGCAGCAATTCCGCTCGTACACCTACAGACTTGCATGCATCGAGCGTTTGTTGGGCCATGGCGTCGTCGCGCAAGCCGTGGAGGAGCAGATGGCAGCCTGCTTTGGCCAGACGCAAAGCAATCGCCGCGCCCACGCCCTGGGTCCCACCTGTGATGAGTGCCGTTCGACCATCTAAGCGCATCGATTAGTTCACTTCCAACATTCGCTCGAGTGCGATCAAAGAATAGCGCGAGGTCTCCTCATCCACCGTGATCTGATTGACCACTTCGCCTTCCAATAAGTTCTCGATGGTCCAAGCCAAATGCGCGAGGTCGATGCGATACATGGTTGCACACATACAAACGACCGGCGAAAGAAAGTGAATCTCCTGTTCGGGATGCTCTTTCTTGATGCGATTGACCAGATGGAGTTCCGTGCCAATGGCCCATTGGGTGCCGGCGGGAGCCTCTTCGACCGTCCTCAAAATCTTGCTGGTCGAACCACTAATGTCCGCAATGTCGTTTACCTCTTGCGGACACTCAGGGTGCACCAAGATCTTGATCCCAGGATATTTCGCTCGAAACTGTGCAACATGTTCCGGACGAAACATCTGGTGCACGCTGCAATGCCCTTTCCACAATACCACCTTGCTCTGTTCAATTGCTTCTGCTGTGTTACCGCCCAATTCGTCAGAATAGGGATCCCAAACGGGCATCTGTTCGTTGGTAATTCCCATCGTTAGCGCTGTATTGCGCCCTAGGTGCTGATCAGGAAAAAAGAAGACGCGTTCGCCACGTGCATACGACCACTTCAAGACTGCGGCCGCATTGCTGCTAGTGCAAACAATCCCACCATGCCGACCACAAAACGCTTTTAAACTCGCCGCTGAATTGATGTAGGTAACAGGAATGACGCGCGATGTATCAATCACCTCGCCCAATTCATCCCATGCCTGTTCGACTTGACGAATCGCGGCCATGTCGGCCATGGAGCAACCGGCAGCCATATCCGGCAAAATCACATCCACTCGCCTGCCTGCGCGTTCCAGCAATTTTTCTGGACGGTTGGCCAAAATGTCCGCGGTCTCGGCCATGAAATGCACGCCGCAAAAAATGATCGTCTCACATTCTGTGCTGGCTGCTGCCAACTGACTCAATTGATAGCTATCCCCACGCAAGTCTGCATGTTCGATAACCTCGTCCTGTTGGTAGTGGTGCCCCAAAATGAGTAATTTGTTACCCAGTTTTTGTCGGCCAGTAGCGATTCGTTCCGCTAGGATTTCGTTACCCAGCACTTTGTAATTGCTCAACGGCAACTTGCCAGGAGAACTCGGGAGTATAGGGGCAATAGGCATTTATGTTAATTCCGAACAAAGCGTTTTAGTTCGATGGTGCGCGACGACAACCCATTATGCAAAGCAATCGCCGCAGCTTGCAACCTGAAGTTTATCAAGTTGCACAAAGAATGGCGACGATAACAGTTCCTAATGAGCCTTGGGTATTCACGATTAGGATTGGAATTGAGTGTCATGGCCGAACCGCTACTCAAACCGTACTGTCAAAGCGTGCTGCGGGTTAGTGTGCCCGTGGTCGTGACATTGGCACGGAAGCGAGTTCCAATTGACCAGGTATTGCGCTTCGTTCCAGGGGTCATGATTCAGTTCGAAAAGCACTGCGACACACCCATGTTGGTCGAGGTGGGTGACCAACCCATAGCGGAGGGCGAGATCGTCAAGACGGGCGACAAGTTTGGGGTCCGGATCGGAAACATCTTGCATCCGTCCGAGCGATTCATCGCTGTCACCAAGTAGTTTCGCTTTGGACCCCGCGCCATCTGATCATACGATTCGTTACTTTTCTGGCAACATTCCTGCATTCGCCTCGATAACGGAGGTATGGTGGGAATTTGTTAGAGGAGAACAGAATGTCTACGGCACAGTGCGCACCCCAAAAGTCCGTTGATGCGATTGTCCATTTTCTGCGTAACGGTTCAATCCTCAAGAACTTCACATTCCCCCGATTGCACTTACCGAACATTCATGGCTACGACCCCGGCGACTATCGAGATATTGGCGACAAACTTGCCGCTGGAGATATCGACGTTGTACTTGCCGAAGGTAGCATTGCCGGAGCAAAAGCGTTCTACAAGACAAGTGGCCAAGGCGCCAACACTCTGAACTTGACGCCGCTCACTTCACCACTGAACAAACCAGAGCACTGGAGTACGATTGTTCACGAAGCCACGCACATGATCCAGGATATGAAAAAATGGCGAGTGTCGTTGGCAGAGATGGAAGCCGACGCACATTTCGCTCAAGCGCTTTTTCTGCACTACAAAGGAGCTAGCTTGGGAACGGGCTACATGCCAAGCTTTGATGCCGCCGCGCGTGCGTTTGCGGCTGGAGATAAAAAGCTGTTTAAATCAAAATGCCCATTGATGCTGGCCGAGGTAGGAAACAAGTACGACGGGAAAGCTGGCTATGATGACTTGTTTATCAAGAAACGCTTGGACGGAAATTAGTGCTGCAAGTGTCGAGCGCGTCCCCAATCGTTTTTGAAAACGGTAGAGACAGTCGTTCGATACTGCGCCACGCGGGACAGCAGCTAGCGTTGGAAAATACGCAGCGAGCCATCACCAGGGGCGTGAGGTAATGACGCCTTCTTCAGGGCTACTTGCGGTTGCGTAAAGTCGCTTAGGGATGCGGCCCGACAAAAACGCTTCGCGGCCCGCAATGGCAGCATGTTTCATGGCAATGGACATGCGAACAGGATCGCGGGCGTGGGCAATGGCGGAATTCAGGAGAACCCCGTCGGCGCCTAATTCAAATGCCACGGCAACATCGCTGGCTGTACCTACGCCGGCGTCGACAATCACTGGATAGAGCGGATCATCTTCCTTTAAGTATTCGAGAATGATCTGCAGGTTGTTTGGGTTCAAGATTCCTTGTCCACTTCCGATTGGACTTCCCGCAGGCATTACGCTTGTCGCTCCTGCGTCTTTCAGCCGACGTGCTACGATGGGATCATCGCTGGTGTAACAAAGTACTTGAAAGCCATCGGCCACCAGGCTCTTGCAAGCTTCGATGGTTGCAATTGGATCGGGTAGGAGCGTCTTGCTGTCGCCCAACACTTCCAGCTTGACCCAATTCGCACCAGGGTTTTCAAGGGCACGCAATATCTCGCGGCCCAATCTGGCAACGCGGACCGCGTCGGTGGCGTTGTAGCAGCCAGCGGTATTGGGGAGCAGCAGGTAGGTAGCTGGATCGATGTAGTCAAGAATATTCTGTCCTACGCGGTCGTACATTCGTTCTCGTCGCACGGCCACAGTCACCGCAGTTGAACCGGATGCAGCCAGCGAGTCACGCATCAGTTCAAGCGTATCGTACTTGCCGGTCCCCAGGATGAGACGACTGGGGAGCGTAAACTCTCCGACGCGCAATGGCCGATCGGCTTCACTGGGAGATGCATTCTGAGCGACGTTCGGCTGAGTCATCCCTGTATCATCCATCCGAGGACTAACCTCCACCGACGAGCGTTACCGCTTCGACGACATCACCGGTTGCTACGATCGTCACAGCGTGCAGTTCACGAGGAACGATCTCAAGATTCACTTCAACGGCGACCAACTTGCTTCTAATTTCTGCGAGTTCCAGCAAATCGGCAATCGTTGAGCCACTGGGGACATCGAGCTGTTTTCCGTTGAAATGAACTTGAATCGTCGAGTCGCTCACTGCACTGCATCTAAAAAAAGTATTATTCGTCGAAAGCGGCGTCAAAGGCGCGATCACTGGGGCTGAAGTTCATGTTCTTGGTAAAGCGACATGCCTCGGCAGCGCCAAACTCGCGATTCATTCCGCTATCTTCCCATTCGATGCTTAGTGGACCCTGATAGTTGATGACATTCAAAGCGCGAATGATCTCTTCAAAATTGACGCCTCCACGCCCTGGACTGCGGAAGTCCCAACCGCGTCGTGGGTCGCCAAAGTTCAAGTGACTACTTAGGATACCGCTTCGTCCGTTAAGTGTCTGGATCGCATCTTTGACGTGTACGTGATAGATGCGTTCCGGGAAAGCGCGAATGAACTCGACCGGATCGATTCCTTGCCAAATCAGGTGGCTTGGGTCGAAGTTGAATCCAAATTCTTCACGGTAACCGACCGCTTCGAGCGCGCGTTCGGCAGTATAGATGTCAAAGGCGATTTCCGTTGGGTGAACCTCTAAGGCAAATTTCACACCACATTCGCCAAAGACATCGAAAATCGGATTAAAGCGTTCCGCAAAAAGTTTGAATCCGTCTGCGATCATGGCGTCGGAGACGGGTGGAAATGAATAGAGCAGTGGCCAAATGCTAGATCCCGTAAAGCCGTTGACGACACCCACTCCGAAGCGTTGGGCCGCTCGGGCCGTCTGCTTCAATTCTTCACAGGCACGTTGGTTCACGCCAGCAGGGTCACCATTGCCCCACACATAATCTGGCACGATCGCCTTATGCCGCGCATCAATGGTGTCCAGGACGGCTTGACCAACCAAGTGAGCGCTGATTGCATGGCACTGAAGTCCGTTGGCGTCGAGCAGTTCGCGTTTGCGCGAGCAATAGTCGTCCTCCGACATTGCCTTGTCGACTTCAAAGTGATCGCCCCAGCAGGCGAGTTCAATTCCATCGTACCCAAATTGACTGGTCAGTTTCGCCATGTGTTCGATCGGGAGATCGGCCCACTGACCGGTAAACAACGTGACGGGACGTGCCATAGGGGATTCCTCCAAGTGGCTAGACGGGGCTGTTAAATGGTTATTAGGCTGCTTGAAAAGCAGGCAACAGCCTACGCCTTTCGTCCATTTTTTGAAAGTAGGCTTGCCTACTTCAGCACACTAACTCGCCCCAAATCGCCTGCTTCTGGCTGTTCTCGTAGGTGTCTTCGACGATCGTGGCATTAACCTGGTCTACGTCCTGCCGGATGTTGAAGAAAGCGTCCAGCAATTCTGGATCAAAATGCGTGGCTCGACCTTCACTCATGACCGTCAGAGCCTGATCCTCAGGAAGCGCTTGGCGGTAGATGCGATCGTGCGTCAGGGCATCGTACACATCGGCGATCGCGACGATCCGCGCTGCTTGTGGAATTCGAATCGCCCCCAGACCATGCGGATAACCGGCGCCGTCCCAACGCTCGTGATGACTCAACGCAATCTGTCGACTCAACGTTAACACAGGAAGTTTGGAAGCTGCCAATATCTCGTCGCCAAAGATCGTGTGCTTCTGCATCAGTCGATATTCTTGCGCAGTTAGCTTCCCTGGCTTTCGCAGGATGACGTCAGGAATCGCCAACTTGCCAATATCATGCATTAATGCAGCCAGTCGCAAATCCTCGACCTCAAGGTCCGACCAGCCAACAGCGCGTGCTAACAGACCACTAACAATCCCCACACGTTGATTGTGCGTCCCCGTCTCGTGGTCACGGTAACACGAAGCCACCGACAGGAGATTCATGATTTCCACATGCATCTGCTGCAGTTCGTGCGTCTGATTGAGGATTAAGGACTCGATTTCGTTCGACTTACGCCATTCCAACGAACAGTCGCGATATCGATGCAGCGAATGCCTGACCTGCAATTCAAGCGTCTTGGCACTGAGCGGCAAACCTAAATGCCCATCCGCTCCACGCGTGATTCCCTGCATGGCCGAAAAAGCATAGGTAGGTTTTGCCAAAAGGACGATTTGCGTATGCGTGTGCCCTTGTCGCCGCCAAGCTGCAAAATCAACCTCGTTTGCGCCGGGAACTGTTAGTTCCAGCAAGATGACCCCAAAACGTGCGTTTTGCATGGCGCGTTCTGCAGTCGCTAGATCGGAAACTTCCCGGACGCTGTAGCCGCAGGCGTGTAGTACTTCAACGAACCTTCGATGATCCGCTGAAATGATCAGCACATCGTAATGGTTGTCGGTGATAGTAGATGGACTGTTGACCACGCCTGTGCCCCAAGCCTAAGAATCCGCGTTAACTGAAACGTGGCTTGAAAATCCCTTGCCCACTGTCTGAAACGGCGATTTTGCACTTCAGTGTGTTAAAAAGTCGCGCTAGCACACTTTTTTAACGGCGCAATCGGTGAAACCGGACCTCGTTATCCGTGCGAACGCCCACGCAGCGCGCAGCAAGCTCCACAAACAGTTGGATAAAAATGCAGAGAATTCCGTTGACGCCACTAACTGGATGGTGTACTATGTAACTAGTTAACCAGGTAGCCAACGTGCTCAATCAGGGAACTCGGCCATGTTTTTCACGATCGATGCCAGTAACGGTGTGGCGATCTACGAACAAATCGTGCGGCAAGTCCAATATGCAATCGCAGAAGAAGCGCTTCGCCCCGGACAACTCCTTCCCAGCGCAAGGACGCTTAGCGTCGAACTGGCGGTGAACCCAAACACGGTTGTTCGCGCGTTCCAACAACTCCAAAGCGAAGGAGTGCTGGAAACGATCCGCGGTCGCGGCTTAGCCGTTTGCGCTGGTGCCACGGAACATTGCAAATGCACGCGCAGGACTCTAATCACTGAGCGATTGCGTTCAGCTCTGACCGAAGCCATTCACGGTGGGTTGAGCATCGATGAAATCAATGCTGTCGTCTCGGAACAGCTTTCGGAGCTGGCAGGCAACGTGACGCTGGTCAGTTCCAACTCCGGCACCGCAGACTCCGAATCGAAAGCAAGTTAGCAGTAACCTCTCGGCACTTACTTACCCCATGCGCGCCACATCAAATCTTATCGAACGCGAGGACGAGTGATGACCAACTGTATTTCAGCCACCGGGCTCAAAATGCACTTTACCGGCTGTGATGCTCTCAGCGGTGTTGATCTTGAGATACCGGTCGGTTCCGTGTTTGCCTTGCTCGGAGAAAACGGGGCGGGCAAAACAACGCTCATCCGCATCTTGACTGGTTTCCTCAAACCCAGCGAAGGAAGCTGTGAAGTCTGTGGATTGGATCCTGACAAAGATGCGTTGGCCATTCGCCGGCGTGTGGGTTACGTGTCCGACTCACCTGCTCTTTACGACTGGATGCGCGTCGATGAAATCGGTTGGTTTGCCTCTTCGTTCTACGAAGAAGGTTTTATGGACATCTATCGCGAGTTAGTTACTCGGTACGAGCTACCGTTAACTCGCAAAATCAAACATTTGAGTAAAGGGCAGCGCGCCAAGGTTGCTTTGGCATTGGCCATTGCACCCGATCCCGAGTTATTGATCCTGGACGAGCCCACCTCCGGGCTTGATCCACTCGTTCGCCGCGAATTTCTCGAAAGTATGGTCGACCGCGCTGCAGCCGGCAGGACGGTGCTTCTTTCGAGTCACCAGATTTCTGAGGTGGAGCGGGTGGCCGATCGAGTGGCCATTTTGCGCAGCGGTCGCGTGCAACTCGTCGACTCTTTGGCCGATCTGAAGGAATCTGTTAGCGAAGTAACGATTACGTTAGTGGATCCGTTGACCGCACTTCCCACCGTGCGCGCTCCCGCGCTGGTTCTAAGCGAACAACTGGAAGGTAGGCAACGGCGTTGGATCGCGCGCAATTTTGATGAAGCACAACGCGTTGAACTTGAATCGCGACCAGGAGTACTTTCGGTCCGCAGCCGACCCGCCACATTGGACGAACTGTTTGTGGCTTGCACTCGCGGAAACCCACCCACGGACAGCGATAGCGATGCCCATGCGCTCCATCGTAGTTCGTCAGAACGTCAGGCCTCCTAGAACCAAATCACCTATCAAGAGTTGGAGACACCTTTCGATGAATCGCAATCTTGTGATCAAACGCTTGTGGTGGAAAGAGATACAGCAGTTGTGGCCTTTGGTGGTCTTGCTCATCATGCTTGGAGGATTGTTACAGACGATCTTTGCGGTCGTTCCTGGCTTCTACGACGCTTGGCGTCACACGGCCATCTTTGTGGCACTGCCGGGGTTGTTTGCCGTTGGCGCGGGCGCGCTGATCGTCGGGCAAGAAAAGGAGCTGCGAACCATTCAGTGGATTCGCTCGCTTCCCATCGCCCCGCGCGATATCATATCGACCAAATTGTTCATTGGGCTGACCGGCTTAGCTGTGGTGTGGCTCGCAAGTCTATTGATTGCTGGTGCAACAGGAGATTGGCCTTGGGCTCAACGTAGCGACATCAGCTTCCCAATGTTTGTAGTCCACTCTTTTTTCGTATTGCTTGTGGGATACGCGACCGCTTGGCGTATCCAGTCTTCTTTTCTCAGTCTCCTGCTATTGATTCCACTGGCATGTTTGCCGATTTTCTTTGCAAGCTTTCATGCCTGGCTCATGAATGCTACAAAGGACCAAGCGTTCAATGATTTATTGATGGCGGCTTATTCAGCGATTTTCTCGATCGGTTTCTTATGGGCCGGGTGGAGGTTTGCTTTGAGGCAACTGGGACCACACGCGGGAACGCGTCCCCAGCAAGGTCAATTAGTGGCTATCGCTTTTAGTGACGACCTATTCACGCATCGCCGCGTTGCACCTATTTCGGCGCTCGTTTGGCAATTTGCAAGTCAAAATCGAGTTTCGTTAGTTGGATTAACGGTTGCTCTTGTTGTTTCGGGACTGGTAATCGGTTCAAAGTCCGGCTACCCGGAAAAAAACTTATCCTTCCTTGCGTATCTGACTGGAGCTGTGGCGTGCAGTTGGCTTGGTTTGTTAGCCTTTCAAAGCGATGGCTACGATCGGCGGGCGATGTTCTTGGCGGATCGAGGTATTGCGCCCTGGAAGGTTTGGCTGACACGGCAAATACTTCCCGTTTCTTGCCTGATGATCGGCCTGGCCGCTTTAGCCATCAGCCTGCCCCGACCACTGGGATGGATGCAATGGATCGTGGCGATGGCATTGGGCATTTATGCCTGCTCCCAGTTCATCGCACAACTGATTCGCAGCCCCATCCTTGGAACGATTGCTGCCGTACTTTATTCGGCTGTGACCATTGCGCTGTTCACAGCATCGGTCGTCTTCTTATTTTCCTCTCCCTGGTTGGTCGTAGCCTCCGTTTTGGCGTTCGCTTTGGCAACGTTTGTGATGACACGCTCGTGGATGGATGGGAAAGGCGGCTGGCGGAATTGGCTAAAGTATGTAGGGATCGCAGCTATTGCTTGGATTTTACCGATGCTGCCCTTCTTGACCTTCATCGTTACTGCCCCGCGGATCACGAGCAGCGAACGACAACATTTGGAGCAGCTAGCCAACGAAAAAGTAGTTCGCTCCCGAACGAATTCGCAGCCTGCTGCACATGACTCTTCATCAACGGTAACGATTGCCCGCGCACGAGAGAATTTCATGGGGGAACCGGTCGAGATGATTGATCCAACCGAGAGTTTTTCGCGTGCGACGCCCCCAAATGCGAGCTCACAAGAGATGGCTGGGGAAGTGGAGAGCGAAAGTGAGCTAATTTCCACCACAGACTTTACGACAGCCAATTGGACTCGACAACTAGCGCTCGTCCAAGCGCAGTTCACACGCTTTCAAAACGGCGTGCCACACAACCGCTTCTTAAGGGCACTCATTCCACGCCTCTTGCTGATTCGCATGCAATTGGATGGTGAGCAGGCTGGCCAAGAGCAGTCTGCGTCTGACGAAACTGAATCGTCGGAACAGACAGTTGCACCCGAGCAACCTGACGCAACGGCGGCTGCAGGAGTGGATTCTGAGTCCGCTAGGTCAGAACTACTCGCAGGCTATCGCACGACGATCGAAGTGATCTTAGAGACGATTCAGCGACTTCGCACTAGCTGGAAACTCGCCGATCAAGCGCAGGCCGATCGGCTTGAAATGGTATTGCTGAATGAAATACGTGAGCAGCGAGCCGCCGAGTACTTTGGAGTTGAACTGCTGAAGCGGACGCGCGCACGACTTGGCAATGCAACTGAGCGCGATACCGCTCGTCGACTGGCGATCGCGGCCAGTTGGAAACGGGCGCAAACGGATGGTGGCTACCATTTTCTTGCCAGCAACACGACAAGCACCGACGGTGAGTATAGCAAAACAGCGTGGACCAACTGGGCTCAGCGCGACCTAATGGCGGTTGCTCTCTTGCAACTCGTCGATGCTCCAGCCAGTGACCGCCCTGCCTTGCGACAACAGTTCTTTGACCGATTTGGTAAGTTGGCCGCGCAGACCGGCGGAAGTCAGCAATTACCAAATGAACAAGGTCTACCCCAATTATTGTACGGCGAAATGTTGTACGGCGAATTGGTGAGTTACGGCGTTTTGGCCAACTGGTACAGCGGCTGGGAACAACTGGCTGAAGACGCGGGCGACGAGCAGCAATAGATGCGCTATCGCGGCTCTGAACAAGAGGATCATTAAGTATGTGTCGAACGATTGTCCCAATCGTTGTTAAAGGCGATAGGGGACAATCGCTCGACACTGAATCCAAATCTACTTTGGACAATGTACGAAATCGAAAGACACTTATGAAATCACAACGCAATAGCCCAAAAGTGAACGGACGCAGTCGGTTGACTTGGCTAACCTATCTAAGCATCTTGCCTATTGCGATTGGATTGATCGCGATGGCCAATTACTTGATCGAGCAGCGGGTAGCTGCACGGCAACTGGCCGAGTACCACCTTCAGAAACCGGCGAACGATGCGTGGATGGAAAAGAAATTCCGCGAGTCAACTCACACAGATGGTACCGCGGCATGGAGTCGAATTATTTTACTTTGTTCTGGACCCAAGGGGTGGGACGAAAGCCAACTGCCAGTTTTTGGTGAAGGTACGCTGCCAATTCCGTTACGACCGGGCGCGGAATGGGAGGAGCATGAGCAAGTCGAAAAGTACTTGGCGGAGATGCAGCCTGCAATCGATTTGATATATGACTCAATCGACGTAGAAAAACCCGTTTGGCAACCCATTCAATTCAACGGTGTTGCAACTCCGTTGCCACACCTGCAAACGTCGCGCAGTATTTCGCGGCTGCTGCATCTGGAAGCTGCGGACGCAATTTATGATGGTGATTCTTCTCGCGCGATGGCAGCCATCCGCGGACTGGATGCAACGGCACAAGTGTTTGATTGGAATCTTTTCCTGGTTGGTGAGATGATTCAATCGGCCCTGCGTTGGAACCACTATCACGTGATTGAACAGTCACTGGCGGCCGAATTGTGGAGCTCCGATCAACTGCTGGAACTCGCCGCGATGATCGAAACTCCCATGAATATCAATCGCAGATGGAGAGAAATCATTATCTCGGAGCAGATGTTTATGACCTCCCACATTAATGGCGCTTGGCCGGCGACTGGGCTGCTGTTAGACTCAAACGACCGCTTGCTATTGCAGAGAGACTACGATGCGATCGTCGAACTCGGAAATGTCCCGCTGGGACAATTGTCGACGGCCGCCTCCGGGTGGGAGAGATCCACCCTTTCACCCTCCAGAGAGTTTAAAGGCAGGCGGGTTAGCTACGCGATGAACGTTGTGCGTGGTTCCATCTACCCTGCCATTCATGGCGCTGCGAAAATGCTTGAACACAGCGAGTACCATCGCCGAATGGTGTTGACGGCTGTGGCTGTTAAACGTTTTGAACTAATGCACCAACGCTGGCCAACCGACTTGGGGGAACTCTCCGATGTTGGTTTATCGCAAGAGGTTTGGAACATTCCCGGAGTCGGACAGATTCAGTTGGAGGTAAAGGACGACAAGGCTGTGGTCTCACCCATTGACGCGATGGGAGAAAATTCCAGCGCGATTGAAATCTGGTAGAACAGTGCTTTGATTGTCGTTAAACCATTGGAAAATGCAGTCGGGAGAGCGAGGCTCCTGCCGAGCTTTTTTGGGCGACCTTCTAACGTCCACAAGCTGATCGAGTACAGTCCCTTGATTTGTGAACGACGGGTGGCGGCCGGATCGTCGCGCTCTTTGACCGCGTCAAGGGTTGTAAATGGGGGTTAAAAATGAAGAAGGACACGAGCACGACGATCAGTCACTGAGTTGAGCTGACCGAAATTGCGCATCTGCGGTGAACAGGTGCTGAGGTGCAATCACAAGCTCGCTGTTGGCCGACTTCGATCTCATGAATTTGCATTTTATTTTTAACCCCCATTTATAACCTAGCCCCAGGCTTTTCTTCTAGTTCTTTACGAGTTCCTAGAGAGCCGGTCGCATGGTGTGACTCACGACGAATTTCTTGCGGGATTCAACGTCCACCGCTTTTCCACGCCGCCTGTTCCCGCGCCGTGCTCGCCCCCGCTATCAATGAGAAAAATTTTGCTTTCGACCCGACTTGATCACCAATATCTGCGGAATCGATCGCATTTGTGCAGTTGATGCAATCTGCAAAATCGTTACTGCGTTTCATCTGACCGCGCAAACATCCCTTTTCTGCCGAGCGTCACGCATTCCGTTAGGCTCCTACCTAACGATGGGCTACGGTTGCAGGACGACCAGCTTTACGTAGTCGAGCTCTATCTCTAACCACTTTGGTGCGAGAGTGACGCTTCGATACTATACAACTGCGAACATTATGTACCGTTGTACTACTCGATAGACCCATGCCGAGACTATGAACGCACCCAAAATCACGAATCGACAGCTTTTGGATTTAATCCAGACCTACTGGGCTTGGCGAGCGCTGTGGATATCCACGACCGTTATGTTTGCATTGTTGGGGTTGAGCTATGTACTGTTTCTGAAATCCGATACATGGGTCGCATCGCAAGGCCTGATTGTGCGCGATGAGGCGAATGGTGCGGTCATGCGCTTAGGTCGTTTCCAGAGCCAAACGGAAATGAAGACGGCTCAAGAGACGATTCTGGAAATGGCTCGCAATAGTCATGTCTTGGGCAATGCGCTGAACAAAGTCGGGCGCTCGCAGAAAATGTTTGGACTTTTCCAGGAAAACAGCCCACCCAGTACGGCCGAAATCGATGAGTTAGCAAAAAACTGTATCGAAGTTCGCGCACCGCGTGGGGCGGAACTGGGTACCACTGAAGTCATCTACTTGGACATCAAACAACCATCACAAACACGGGCTCTCGAATTGAATAAGGCGGTTTGTGATGCACTGGAAGAACAATTGCAAACCGTCCGCAAAGCGCGGGCAGATGGCGTGATTTCTGAATTGACAACGGCCATGCAGGCCGCCGAAAATTCTCTCGCAGAGGCCACTGTGCGACTGCAAGCCATCGAAAGTGAAGCAGGTGCTGATCTGGCGGACCTGCGGGGACTGACCGATACCAATAGCGGTGGAAATACTAACCGCCAGGTGCTCGATGCGATCAAATCCGAACAGCGCCAAGTTGAATTGCAAAGACATCAACTGGCAATCGATCTCAACTTGGCTAAAGAATCGTTTGAGAACCCAGATGCACTGTTGCTTACCCCAAGCCGCTTGGTTACGAATCAAGCTGGTTTAAAGAAACTGCGCGAAGGACTTGCGGACGCAAGCATCAATACATCGGGGCTCAGAGGTCGTTTCACCGATATCAACCCGATCGTCGTCGCCGCGGTAGAGACGGAAAATCGTATTCGTTCACAACTGCGCGAGGAACTGGGGTTGGCCATCGCAACTTTGGCGAAAGACATCGAAGTCACCGATCAACAACTCGCCAAGTTGCAATCACAGCAGCAACAACTAGAAAAGCGACTCGAGAAACTCGCCGAGATTCGTGCAGAATACTCAAACGTAGCAAGTGATGTTCGATCGCGCAACACGCAGCTTCAAGAAATTCGACGCGAGCTGGCCCAGGCAACTGCGTCGCGCGATTCGGCGGGTGTGTCGAGCTTGCTCACACGACTTGACGAACCATTGCTTGGTGAGCGTCCTATTGGCCCCGGACGTTCCGTCATATTGGCTGGAGCGACGGTCAGCGGCTTGTTGTTCGGGCTAGGAATTGTATTCCTCTTAACACCGCTCGAAGGCCATAAGATGTTCGGTCGCCGACAGCAAGATTTTGTGATGGATCGACGCGCCAAAAGCAGTCCTCAACCACCTGGCTCACCGACGGAGTTTGGTCGAGGAACGATCCCCATGCTAACGTCAGTGAACGCGTTTTCTCCAGGTCCAAAAGCGGCCGTGCGGGCTGTGGATGTGTTAAATCCTCGCAGCCCATCCGCCGCGAGAACTCGGGCAACGGACAGACCAAAAGCGGATACCGAAGAAAAAAATATTAACGGCAGTCAACCTGTCAATTTCGCCGAACTGTGCAGTCAGCCCCCGACTGCGTCGACCACAAGTTCGGGTAAGACAAGCCAAACGCCAACGACGCTGGGTTCAGGCGTCAACGATAAGGCAGAAGCCAAGGTGCTTGATGGCATCTCCATCGAATCAGCTCAGGCAATCATCGCGGCTGCATTAAATCCAATGAGTGGTACGTTCTCCTCCCCTCCCACATCCCAAGGACGGTGACCTATCGACTGCGTGTGCGGTTGATTAACACAGCTCTGCTCACTGACAAGTCGACGAGCAGTTGAGAAATGGGAACACGGTTAAAGGTATCCAATGTTAGAAGTCGACCAGCTCACCAAGGCCTATCCCGATTTGCAGTTGGGGCAATTCGTGGCACTGGACCACGTTAGCTTCAATGTTGCTCCGGGGGAGATCTTCGGTTTGCTTGGTCCCAACGGTGCAGGGAAGACCACTGCGCTGAGAATTCTGAGCACCGTCCTGCGTCCAACCAGCGGTACTGCAGTTGTAAACGGCTTTAACGTCTCCACCCATCCCTATGAAGTGCGTCACAGTATCGGTTTCGTATCGAGCAATACGGCCATCTATGACCGCATGACAGCCTGGGAAATGGTCGAGTACTTTGGACAATTGTATGGCATCACCGCCGAGCGATTAAAGGCTCGCATGGAAACGGTTTTCGAACAATTGCAAATGAACGAAATCCGCGACATCGCCGGTGCGCGGATGTCAACTGGGATGAAACAAAAGGTTTCGATCGCTCGGGCCATCGTCCACGATCCTCCCGTTCTCGTATTTGACGAAGCTTCATTGGGGCTGGACGTCCTCGTGGCCCGCGCACTACTTGATATTATTTCAAGCCTGCGCGAAGCAGGCAAATGCATCATTTTTTCGACGCATATCATGCGCGAAGTCGAACGGTTGTGTGACCGAGTAGGAATTCTGTACCACGGTCGAATGCTGGCCTATGGCACTCTGCCTGAATTGGCAGAACAATTCGGCGAAAGCGACTTTGAAGAACTGTTTTTTAAGTTGCTGCAACGTTCGGATGAACAGCGCCGCCTTAATTCACTTTCCGCGCCAACGGTAACCGAGCACCGAGCATGAGGCACTCAATATGAACTGGAATCACGTTCGGTTAATTTTTAAGCGCGAGATGAACGATCAATTGCGCGATCGTCGCACGCTGTTTACGATCACCATATTGCCGATCTTGCTTTATCCGTTGCTTGGCATGCTGATGATGCAAATCGCGCAGTTCAATCGTGAACATGCCGTCACCATTCGCATCGTTGGTGCTGAAAATTGGCCAGACGAACTGCCGTTGCTCGATCAGAATCAGCAGTTGATTGCACGACCGGGCGCTGAAGAACTGCGCAAATTGGTCGAAGTGGAATCGCAGCCATGGCCTGCTGATAAGAGCCGCGAAGAACTGGAAGTAAGCGCACGACTGTCGGTAAGCCTCGATGAGGTCGATGCGGTGCTGTTGGTTGAACCCAGCTTCGCGACTCGCCTGCGGACTCGCCTGTCCGTCAGAACCAACGAGATCGAAGAAGCTGCGCAAGACGGACAGTTGTCCTTGCTATCAGAGGTTGAATCAACCGCTATTCCCCCAAGTACCAACGATACCAGTGAAGAATCGACGGCACAGTCCGCCGCACTGGTTGAAAGTCTCGAGGCCGGTGACATTCCATCGCGAGTCGACGGATTGCAGTTGATCGCCAACCTTGCGCGTGATCACTCACAAATAGCCCAGCGTCGCATGGAGTCGATCGTCAGCGGTTGGCAAGAAGAATGGGTGGCAATGCAACTAGCATCGGTGGGACTGAACCCACGTCTGGTTGAACCGTTGCAGGTTGCACAGACGGACACGGCCCCCTCTTCGGTGCGTCGCGCCATGTTGTGGTCCAAGGTGTTGCCATTTGTAATGTTGGTCTGGGCGTTGACCGGAGCGTTTTATCCGGCGATCGATCTATGTGCTGGCGAAAAAGAACGCGGTACGCTGGAGACTCTGCTTTCCAGCCCAGCCCGACGGCGCGAAATTGTCTGGGGCAAACTACTTACGATCTCGGTATTTAGCATTGGCAGTGCCTTATTGAACCTGATGAGCATGCACGTGACAGCTGGCATCATCGTCAAGAAGTTAGCGGGTGAGGGATCACCGGAGCTGGCGCAAGCGTTGGGCCCGATGCCGATCCATGCCTTGGGCTGGTTAGTGTTGTTGTTGCTTCCCATGGCTGCGTTCTTCAGCGCGCTTGCGTTGGCCGTGGCCGCGTTGGCGCGCAGCACAAAAGAAGGTCAATACTATTTGATGCCCTTGCTGCTGGTTACTTTGCCACTGGTCGCACTCCCCATGATTCCGAGTCTGGAAATCAGCGTGGGAACCAGCCTGGTACCTGTGACTGGAGCAGTATTTTTGGTCCGCTCGTTGATCGAGGGCAGATACGCAGAAGCACTGTCCTTTTTGCCGATCGTGTTGCTCGTCACGACATTCTGCTGCTACCTCTCGATTCGATGGGCGATTCGCCAGTTCGAAAGCGAGTCGGTGATGTTCCGCGAAGCCGATCGCTGGAATCTGAAATTGTGGGTTAACCACCTATGGCGCGATCGAGGCGACACCGCCTCTCCAACCGAAGCGATCTTGTGTGGTTTGATCATTTTAATTGGCATGTTCTTTGCGCAGTTTGTCGCCGGTGGAAGCATTGCCACTTGGTTCGACATCGTAAAATCGACAGCGATTGTACAAGTCTGTTTGATACTCATGCCTAGTATTTTGATGGCACTGTTTTTAACTCGATCACCACGACGCGCGCTGCGCATCCATCGCCCGCAATTCTCACACTTGGTGGCTGCGGTCGGGATTGGGATCGCCCTGCACCCCAGCTACATCGCGTTGGGCGACGGAATCAAACAGATCTACGAGATCAGTCCTGAGATGGAACTGATGTTAAAGCACTTCGAGGCGAAGTTGATGGCGCAACCGCTGTGGGCAATATTACTTGTGTTCGCCGTCTTACCAGCTGTCTGTGAAGAGTTGGCGTTCCGAGGTTTCATTTTCGGCGGCCTGCTGCGACAACAAGGTGCTTTGCGGGCGATCATTGTCTCCGCGCTGTTCTTCGGATTTACCCACACGTTGCTGCAGCAATCAATTGCTGCCAGCTTGATGGGGGTTATCCTGGGGCTGATCGCCTGGCGCACAGGCGGCGTGCTTGCAACCATTATCGTTCACGTGGTAAACAACGCACTCTCAATCAGCCTGGCTTGGTGCGCGGGAAGGAATGTCGATTTACCACCATTGCTCAACTGGGCGATTCGTGCCGACGCCGATGGCTGGCACTATCAAACCACCTGGTTTTTCCTAAGTATCGTCATTGCCATTGCGATGTTCATCATTCTCTTCCGCCGAAGCAGCACGACTCGACAAGTTGTCCAAGCCGAAATGGCTTAGAAATTATGTTCTCCCCGGACGGAACGAGCCGTTGCCCGCAACAGTATGGGGCCCCGACTATGTGGGACGCGAATATCTGGGACGGGACGAGTCCGTTCCATCAGGTAGACGGATAGTCATAGAAGCCACCTTGTGTCTTGACTCCTAGCTTGCCACTTTTAATGAGTGGCTGGATGACTGCGAGTAGTTGTTGATCGTTGACGGCGGATGGCGCCGCCCAGCGCGCGTTGCTTAAAACTTGTTCAATCACATCCAGCCCAATTTGATCCATGATTCCAAAGGGGCCCAGCGGCATTCCGGTAACGGCCTTCCAGGATTGATCAACCTGCTTTGGATCCACGACATCCATGGCAACCAATTCAAGTGCCCCTTTTAGTACCGACTGCAGAAGCCAGTTGAAAATATAGCCAGGATGTTCGTGACGAAGCTGAATTGGGGGTTGCTCGATGCGTTCCGCCAATGCGACAAGCCGTTCAAGAACATGAGCGTCAGTTTCGGCGCAACCAACGATATCGCATACTGACTGACGCAGCACTGGGACATGAAAATGAAGATGCGCGAATCGTTGCGGATCGGTTACGAATTGGCAAGTCATCGACGGAACAAAATAAGAACTGTTTGATGCGATGATGCATGGACTGGGAAATAGTTCGCTGATTTGCCTCAGCACCCGCTTTTTCAGGGAGATCTGTTCGGGGACACATTCTAAGACCAGATCGATTCTCAGTTCGGAGAGTTCCGCTGGAGTTAATCCAGCCAACGAGCGCGTCGCCGTGATGCGTGCCTTCCATTCACTATTGGTCTGTCCGCGTGAGTCAGACGTTTGGCGTGAATCGTCCGTCGTCGCTGTCGAATGCTCGCTGAGGGACAAGTCGATTGCCGAACCGGGACGATTGGACCTGGCAGAGTTGTCCGATGGTTCGGCATTTTCGGTGACCGAGAAACTGGTCATTGGCGTATCGGGAACGGTTTGGAGCCACTGGATCGCGTCCAAAACGACCGCTTCGTTGCGATCGCACAACCAGATTTGTAGACCAAATTGAGCCATCCGTGCTGCAATTTGTCTTCCAACCCAACCCGCTCCGACGATGAAAACGTGGGAAATTGTAGTATTCGACACCGAAAAAGAACTTTCGTTGGAGGAATTCGAGCTTGCCCGTCAGCACTCGTCGAGCCACGCGAGACAATGTAGTAAAATGAAGTCCGGTGGGCGAGGTCAACGCGTGCAAAGCTCGTTGTTAACACATTGGGGCCACGAAGCTAGGATAGGGCGGGCAGAGTGATTACAACCAAGGAATCGTCGAAGGCAAATTTCTTAATTTCTGGGCTGTTCGCATGGCTCAGTTTAGGCGTGCCGGTGCTTTGCAATCGCGCCCAGTCGCAAGAGGCGAATCCTGTCGTTACGAAGCATGTCGAGTTCAAATTGGGCTCACAAACGCAGGCGTCGGTCGGCGAAGTCCTCGCGCAATTTGGTGATGGAAGCATGTTGCTTCTCACCCCGGATGGTCAATTGCGGACATTGATGAATGAAGAGATCATCACGGCCGAACCGGTCGATTCGCCCATGAAAGCCCTGTCGGCGGATGAGGTTTCCAAAGCTCTACTTCTGGAACTCCCTAGCGGGTTCATGATTCACGAAACGCGGCACTATGTTCTCGCGTACAACACCAGCGGCATATATGTGGAGTGGGTCGGCAAGTTGTTCGAGCGGTTGCATCGCGGCTTCTACAACTATTGGAAGTCGAAGGGAATCAAGCTCGATGAGCCTCGTTTCCCTTTGGTGGCGGTCGTCTTCAGCGACAAAACGTCATACATGGCCTATGCAGAACGTGAAGTTGGCGAAGCGGCTGGGGCGATGATTGGCTATTACAACATGAAGACCAATCGCATTATCACCTATGACTTGACCGGCGTAGATGGTCTGGTTCCGCAAGGGCAAAAAGTATCGTCGCAAGCAGTGATCAACCAAATACTATCGCGGCCACAGGCCGAACGCACGGTTGCGACCATTGTGCACGAAGCGGTCCATCAGCTTTCATTCAACAGTGGACTTCAGACCCGTTTGGCCGATTCTCCGCTATGGATTAGTGAAGGCATGGCTATGTTCTTTGAAACACCCGACGTAAGCAATTCGCAGGGGTGGGGAACAATTGGCAAGGTCAATTACCACAACTTCCGCCTTTTCGCCCAGAATGTAGCTCGTCGAGCTCCCGATTCGTTGACGACTTTGCTAACAGACGACGCTCGTTTTCGCAATTCTGAAACCGCGACTCAGGCATATCCAGAAAGCTGGGCCTTGACCTATTTTCTGTTTAAAACGAAAAGCAAACAAGTCACGACCTATTTGCGAGAATTGAGTGAACTTCAGCCGCTGGCTGAGGGATCTGAGCGAGAACGATTGGATATGTTCAAGAAACATTTCGGTGAGGACCTTGACAAGTTGAATCGCGATTTTCTCGAATTCATGCGCCGCTTGCGTTGAGCAGTTTTGGGTTTGAACCAAATCGATCGTTTGCATTGGCCTTTGGCTGTCCATTACAATTTATAGCGACGCATGCTGCGATTTTTATTGAACGAAAATTCCGTGATAGATACTTGGTAAATGTGTTTAGCAATTTTGGGCAGATTGACATTTTTCGGCATGAGCGATTCAAACAGACATCGACTTATCTTCGCGGCCACATGGATGACTTGCAGTCTTGCTTTGGTCGGTCTCGGTCGAGCGGACGATGAAGCAAGTCAGTTGGCTTTCTTTGAATCGAAGATCCGTCCGGTTTTGATTGAGTATTGTCTTGATTGCCATTCGGCCGAGACCGAAGCGAGCGGTGGCTTGTTACTCGATTCCAAGCAAGGTTGGCAAGCCGGTGGTGACTCGGGTGAGGCGGTAAAGCCGGGAGAGCCTGCGGCTAGTCGACTTTGGCGAGCCGTTGCCTACGATGATCCGCATCTGCAGATGCCACCTGACGAGAAGCTCCCGGCCGCTACCGTAGAGGATTTTAAGCAGTGGATTGCCAGCGGCGCTTTCGATCCTCGTTCAGCGACAGCGGGCCAGCCAACCAATTCCAAAGTAGCAACAAGTTTACCGGTCGACCGAGCAGAGGAGCATTGGTCGTATCGCCAGATCCACGCTCAGCACCTGAGTGCCACCCCCTCACATTTTTCGATCGACGCGTTTATCGATGAACAACTTCGTGACGCAGACATCGCCGCGGCTCCTGAAGTAAATCGTAGCGCGTTGGCACGACGACTCTATTTTGACTTGACTGGCTTGCCGCCAACTCCCGAGCAGCTTAGTGAATTCATTGTCGATGACTCTCCCGATGCCCTACCGCGGTTAGTGGATCGCCTGCTCGCCTCCCCACGCTTCGGAGAAACATTTGCGCGGCGGTGGATGGATGTCGTGCGTTATGGCGACTCGATCACACTTCGCGGATTTGTTCTTCCACAGGCTTGGCGCTATCGAGACTACTTGATCAACGCATTTTCCTCCGATCGGTCCTTTGCAACGATGATTCACGAGCAGATTGCTGGTGACCTCATGCACTCCGAAGGCACCGCTGAGCGCGCGAATCAACTGGTCGCGACAGCGTTCTGGGCAATTGGCAACACCAATCTTGAACAGCAAGACAAAACGCAGCTTGAAATGGACTATATTGACGAGCAATTGGAAGTGCTGGGGCGTGCGTTTTTGGGACAAACACTTGGTTGTGCGCGCTGTCATGACCACAAGTTCGATCCCATTCCGACCAGTGACTACTACGCGATCGCAGGCATACTTCGCTCGACCGTCGGAATGGATCATGACAACGTCTCGAAGTGGATCGAACAACCACTTCCACTGGACAAGGCAGAAGCCGCACGGTTTTTTGATTTGGAGAGCGAACGCACGGCACTTGTCGACCAAATCGCTGGTTTGAAACGCACCCAGACTGCGGCAGCATCCTCGAAGAATCACTTGATTCCCGTCGACGAATTGCCTGGCGTGATCGTCGATAGTAATCAGGCAAAGTTGGTCGGCCAATGGGTAACATCTACTAGCGTGGGGCCTATTGTTGGAGAAAGCTACCTACACGACGACAACAGTGCCAAGGGAGAAAAGTCGGCTACTTTTGAACCCGACGCCTTGGCACCCGGTGAATACGAACTATTTTTTGCCTATTCAACGGGAGCAAATCGAGCCACCAACGTTGATGTAACCGTGTTCAGCGCAGACGGCGAACGCAAGGTCATCGTCAATCAACGACAGGCACCGTCAGCGGGAGTTCCGTGGATTAGTCTCGGTAAGTATCGTTTTGAAAAAGATGGACAAGCGTTCGTACTTGTATCAAACGCGAATACTGACGGTTACACGATCGTTGATGCAGTGCAATTCTTGCCGACAGAGAGTGTTAAGGAGAATGGTGTACGACAGAACGTCAGCTCCGCCCGCGCGACGTCCAGCATATTCGCGGTGGTCGACGAGGCATCGAAACGATTTGCGCAGGAAGCACAGCAGCTGCAGGAACTCGAAACGCGCTTAAAAGCCTTGGATCGCGAACTTGGCACACGCCCGCGCTACCTGACGATCGTTGAAAGGAATGAACCAAAGAACATTCGCATCCATATTCGTGGCGATGTACACAACTTGGGCGATGAAGTGCCCAGGGGATTCTTGACCGCGCTAAAACATGCACCTGCAAACCTGCAACCCGAATCCCAAGCAAGATTACAGCTAGCTCATTGGATCGGTTCAGATCGAAACCCGCTAACCGCTCGCGTCTATACCAATCGCGTTTGGGGTTGGTTGATGGGGCAAGGCTTAGTAACGACCGTAGACAACTTTGGTACCACCGGCTCGGCTCCTTCACATCCACAACTGCTCGACTGGTTGGCGCTGAATTTTGTTGCCAAAGGATGGTCAACCAAACAGTTGGTTCGCGAAATTGTGCTGTCGCGTGCCTACCGCCGTGCGCAGGTTTCTCCCTCGGAAAATGCGTTGAAGCAGGACCCGGACAATCGACTGTTGTGGCGCGGACACAGTCGTCGCATTTCAGTGGAAGCGATGCGCGATGCCATGTTAACGGTCAGCGGTGAGCTTGATCTGGAAGTTGGCGGTTCCCTCATTCCGGGCGATCTTTCGACCGACTACAACTATGTGCATAGCAAACCGCGGCGCAGCGTCTACCAACCTGTGTTCAGGAATTCGTTACCTCAATTATATGAAGTATTTGACTTTCCCAATTCGAGTATTGCGACGGGCCAGCGTTCGCGCGGTACCGTCGCCACCCAGGCACTTGTCTTGATGAATCATCCGTGGGTCATTGAGCGCGCGAGCCAGGCCGCGAAACGATTCACTGACTTGTGCGATTTCGATCCTGCACTTAACTCACCCGACGCGCTGGTGCAACGACTTTGTGTCGAATGTTTCGGACGGAGTGCCACCGCTGCCGAAATCGAGATTGGCTCACAATATTTGGTCGAGAATGTGGGGGAAAACCATGTTCAAAAGGCTGAACGTTTGCAACAGTTTATTCAAACGCTGTTTGCGTCACTTGACTTTAGATTCTTGGACTAATGTAGTAAGCCAGATGAACCCTATGGATCAACAACAAAAGTCGCTACGTTTCCAACTGGATCGTAGAGAAGCGCTCTATCGTACCGCCTGTGGATTTGGTGCCCTGGCAACATCAGCGATGTGGGCCAATGATCTCTTGGCCGGGCAAGACAAGTTGGCGGTGAAGTCCAAGCAATCTTTTCCCGCGCGGGCTAAGCGAATTATTTTTTTATTCATGCAAGGTGGCGTGAGCCAAGTCGATTCGTTTGACTACAAGCCACAATTAGCAACCCGCAATGGAGAGCAGTTGACGTTTGGCGATGCTCGGCAGCTGGCTAAAACTGGCAATCGAACAGCGCAGCGTTTGATGCAATCCCCTTGGAAGTTCCAGCGGTATGGTGAAACAGGGCGGTGGGTCTCGGAGCTTTTCCCGCATGTCGCCCATCACATTGACGAAATGACGATGTTGCATGCGATGCACACAGAAGGCGTTGCGCATGGTCCTGCAACACTATTTCTACACTGTGGAGCAACGAACTTCATTCGCCCATCTTTTGGATCCTGGGTACTTTACGGCCTCGGCCCAGAGAATGCCGACTTGCCAGGATTTGTTTCGATCGCACCGTCAGTAGGCAATGGGGGACCTCGAAACTACGGAAGCGCATTTCTGCCGCCCGAATACCAGGGAACGCGAATTGGAGCGGTGGGGCGAGATGTGTTGGACATCGACAGTCTACAACGACAAGATCTTTCTCTCGACATACAGACAAGGAATCATCAGTTATTGCAACAGTTGAATCGACATCAGCTTGCACGCCGAGATCATATCGATCGCGAATTGGAAGCTGCCATCGACAGCTACGAGCTTGCGTGGAATATGCAACGTGTTGCTCCAGACGTACTCAACCTGGCGACTGAAACCGCTGCAACGCATGCCATGTACGGCCTGGATAACGCCAAAACGCGAGAATACGGTCAGCGCTGTTTACTGGCACGTCGCCTGTGCGAAGCGGGGGTGCGCTTCATTCAAGTCAACTACGGTGACAACTCGGCGAATCCTGCCTGGGATCAACATTCGAATCTTCCCAAACATGCCGAACACGCCTATGCAGTCGATAAGCCGATCGCTGGGTTGTTGGCCGATTTGAAACAGCGGGGTTTGCTCGAAGATACGATCGTATGGTGGGGTGGCGAGTTTGGCCGTACACCTTATGCACAAGACAATGGAACTGGGCGTGATCACAATCCAGGCGGATTCACCGTTTGGACCGTCGGGGGCGGATTTAAGCCTGGATACACTCACGGTGAGACCGATGAATTTGGATTCCAAGGCGTGAGTGGTAAGGTCCATATGCATGATTTACATGCTACCCTGTTACAACAACTTGGGTTGGATCATGAAAAGTTGACGTACTCATTTGCGGGACGCGAATTCCGACTGACCGATGTCTATGGTCGCGTGGTGAAGGACATCATCTCTTGAATAATTCTCGAACAAGTTCGTCTGCGCCCCTGGATGCGAACATGTGTGAGTTCTTCAAACTGAACGATTTGCCTGAGTTGTCGAACGAAGCGGCCAGCAGCTTGCGAATACCTCAAGAAATGGATGTTCGGTTGACGTCTCGCGCGTTGGCTGTCATCGATACTCCAGCCATGCAACGCTTGAAACGGATTTCACAACTTGGTTTGGTCGGACAAGTCTACCCAGGGGCACAACACTCGCGTTTCGAACATTCGCTGGGCGTCTATCGCCTGGCATGCAATGTGTTCAGCCAACTGTTCAGTCAACAGCCTGAGCGATGGGTGGGAGTGACTGAGGAGGAGGTCAAAATCTATCTATTGGCCGCGTTATTGCATGACGTGGGACACTGGCCGTTTTGCCATCCGATCGAGGACATGCGGTTGCCTTGGGTGCCTCGACACGAAGCGCTCGCCCGCCAGTTGATTTGCTCAGGCGAACTTGCCCATGTGATCGATAAACAATGGGGTGTCTCTCCGGATGCGGTCGCCAATTTCTTGTCCGAACGCGCTCAGCGACCATCGACCCAAACGCTGCAAAACATCCTTAACGGCCCTGTCGACATCGACAAAATGGACTATCTACAGCGAGATAGCTTACATGCAGGCGTACCTTACGGACGCAACTTTGATGTTGGTCGTCTTGTCAACAGCCTGCGGGTTGCCACTGATGGAAGCGCAATTGCCATCAGCGAAAAAGGAAAGACGGCGGCAGAGATGATGGTGTTCGCGCGTTACGTGATGTTCAGTGAAGTGTATTGGCATCATGCTGTGCGCAGTGCCACCGCAATGTTACAACGTCTCGTGTATCGACTTCAACCTGAAGAATCGACGCACGAATGGCTCCACATGTCCGACGCCGATTTTTCCGACAATTTAAGGCAACGCGCCGCCAACACTCCTGGCTTGGAAGGCTTGAGTGAAGGACTGTTTGGTCACAGCCGAAAGTTGTACAAGCGTTTCGCCGAGTTCACCGTCTCGGAGTCGCCAAACATCCACAATTTGTTGGCTCGACGACCCTACGAACAACTTGTCGATTGCTCCCAGCAACTAGCCCAACGACTGAGCGAAAAATTAGCTCACCCTTTGGCTGCCGACGACGTTTTGATCGATGCACCTCCTGTAAAACTGGAAGTGCAGTTCAAGTTGTCGGTCGTGGCAAGCGGTGATCGCCACGGAACCGTAGCGCTGGCTGATATCTCGCCAGTCGTAAAGGCGCTGGCGACGGAGCAGTTTGACAACTTCGTCAAGAAAGTGCGCGTGTTCATCGCCCCTCACCGCCGCGAAGAGTTATGCATCGACGCTGAAGAAGTTGAGCGGATGCTCTTGGAGTCGAGCTAAGCGACGTCCGTATCGAAAACGCGAACTTTCTTCCAGCTTGGTTTGTTGCGTTCGATGAACTCTAGGTGCCGGGGCTCGACTTGATATGCATCATGAGCGGCTCGATCGGCAAAGACGGTATGCAGGCTTACGTCAAATTCTCGGTCATTGACGGGGCGCACCAAGTCGGGTGTGAGCGTGCCACAAGCGAAGAACTCGAGGCCAGGATGATTGTCGAGATACTTTTTCATCTCGTCGAGCATATGCTGAATCTGCTCAGGAGCATTGTCGTGCAGAGTAAAATAGACCATGTGGGCAAGTCGCGATGCCATTTGCAGAGACCTTTGCAGGAAATCAGAAGTTAAGTGACCGCGCCGGAGTTTCCAGCGCGGCCGCATTATACTGATCTATGCTCAGGGGAAAATCGGTAGTCCGTTTGCCGCCCCATTGAGAGCTGCATGGATTGAGAGCTAGTCCTCAATCGTCGTCTGCCAGATCGCGGTTTGCATATTTGTCATCGTCACGGCGATCAAGTCCGGCACGATCCAGTAAACCACGACGGAGGACTTGTTCAATTTGATCGTCGTCCGGTGGAGGCGGCCCAAAGGCCCCCAGTTCTTCTGGCGAGTACTCAATGCTGAAAACATGTTTCGCAATCGAGATCTTTGCACCTGGATCGAGTCGCTTGCGGCTGATACGATAGCCGTCAACCTTAGTACCATTGCGGCTACCAAGATCTTTCAGGAACCAATAGCCACTTTCCAAAGTCATTCGTGCATGCTGTCCGGAGACATTTGAAAAACGAAGCACGATATCGCACGATTCCCGCCGCCCGATCAGCAAACGATCTTTTTTCAAGAAGATGGTATCGCCGCCGCCGGTGGGTACTAGCTGACCGTAATCCGCCATAAAGGCGTCTCCCGAATTAATGCGTTGAGAAGAATAAAAAGAACAAAATGCGATAGTGGTAAAAAGTACGAAAACACGCGGGACTCGTTGCCTCGTCCACTACGATAGATCGAATAAACACATCTTCCACTCTATGCTGAACTGATGAATCCGTCAATTTTTGCGTCAGAAACCCCTGATCCGCCTCGAACTTCGGTAGCGACTGAACCGGTTATCGCTACCGCTCAAGACTGGCAAACGCTTGGACATCATTACTATCCGCTAAGCCTTTATCTGAAACAAAAGTTTGGCTGCCGCGTTCAGAAAATTAGCCTCGATGGGGGTTTTACCTGTCCAAACGTCGACGGGACCATTACTACGGGAGGTTGTACGTTTTGTGACAATCGTGCGTTCAGCCCAAGTCGACGGGTAAAACGCGATTCGATAACCAGTCAAATACAGCGTGGTATCGACGGTTTGCAACGCCGCTACGCCACCGAAAAATTTCTGGCCTATTACCAACCTGCCACCAACACCTATGGACCGCTCGATAAATTGCGGACACTTTGGGACACTGCCCTCGAAGATGAGCGAGTGGTAGGACTTGTCATTGGCACTCGTCCCGACTGCGTGCCCGACGAGGTATTGGACCTGGTCGATGAATATGCTGAACGAACCTATGTTTCGTTGGAACTAGGCATCCAGACGATCCATGACGTCAGTCTCGACTGGATGAACCGAGGGCATCACCATGACGCAGCGCTGGATGCCATTAGTAGGGCGAAAGGTCGAAAATTCGAGTTGAGCGTCCACATCATGCTTGGACTGCCCGGCGAAACCACCGCGATGATGAACGAAACGGCACTCCAAGTGGCCGATTGGGCTCCGGCGGCCGTCAAAATCCACAACTTGTACGCAGTCGAGCGAACCAAACTTGCCGATCAAGTACGCAGCGGCGAAGTCCGTCTGATGGAATTGGACGAATACATTGAGGTCTTGGCCAACTTTTTGGAGCGATTACCACCTACGATGGTGATCGAACGGATTTCAGGCGACTCGCCACCCAAGGACCTGATTGCCCCCCGGTGGTGTCTCGATAAGGGAACGATCAAAAAGTCGTTGATCGCCGCTTTTGACCGCCGCGGGACCAAACAGGGTTCCCGGCATGTCGCCCGGTAAGTGGATTCGCCTCGAAATTTGTCAACTTTGTTCCATATTCCCGTTTGCATTCCCATCGGCACCCCCGATATACTGGGATAAAAGCGGATTGAACAGATACCGACAGCAACTTCGTAAAGGACTGGGAAATGGAACACATTCTTAAGCAGGCTCGCACGGCAAGGCGACGTTTGGTGGTCGAGCGTTTCCTCAGTTTTCTACCTCGGGCGCTTTCTCTTGTTCTGCTAATTGCTTTCGTTGGCGTCATGCTTCCCAAAGTCATGCCGATGACGTTCGATCCAGTTATTTGGTACTCGAGTTGGATTGGTGGAGCGATCCTCATTGGGATCATCACAAGCCTTTCGATGACGTTGGTCGGTCGCCCATCGCTGAACGACGCGGCTGCCGAGATTGATCGCCGATTTGCGTTACGCGAGCGTTTGTCCAGCGCACTGTGGCTTACTCCGGAAGATCGAGCGACCGAGTTGGGTGAAGCGCTGGCTGCGGACGCAGAGCGTCGCGCCGAGGGGTTGGATGTTCGTGATAAATTTCATTGGGGATTTACGAACCGGTTGCTTTTGCCGTTGGCTCCCATTCTGCTCACTGGCTTGTTTTGGCTTGTTCCTGACCGTACGCAGCCGCAATCGCTAGCAAACGCAGAACAAGCCTCGTTAACTCAAATCAAGAACTCGACCAAACCGCTCGTAGCAGAGATAAAGAAAAAACGAGAACTCGCCGAGAAGCAAGGGTTGAACGCCGCTGCGGATATGTTCAAGAAGTTGGAATCCGAGCTAGCTGATCTGCAAAAAGATACCAAGCTGGACACCAAGCAGACATTGGCAAAGCTCAATGACATCAAGGACCAATTGGAAGAAAGACGCAAGGAATTGGGAAGTGCCGATGCGCTTAAGAAAAACTTGCAGAACTTGGAAAAGTTTGAATCCGGACCCGCGGATAAACTGAGCGATGCCCTAAAGCAAGGCGACTTTGACAAAGCTGAGCAATCGCTCGAGAAGTTGCTGGAAAAAATGCGCGACGGCGAAATGACCAAGGAAGACATGGCCAAGCTCGAAAAGCAGCTCGAACAACTCGAAAAAGCAATGAGCGAAGCAGCCCAAGCGCATGAGCAGGCCAAACAAGCTCTCAAGGAACAGATTAAGCAAGCCGAAGCGGCAGGTGATATGCAAAAGGCAGCTCAACTCCAGCGGAAGCTTGAGCAAGCAGAAGCCCAAGATGCCAATATGGCGCAAATGCAACAACTTTCGGAGGCTTTGCAGCAGGCACAACAAGCCATGAAAAATGGCGACTCCAAAGCGGCCCAAGAAGCTCTTGAACAAATGGCCAGCCAACTGAGTCAAATGAACCAATCGGATAGCGAGCTTCAAGATCTCGACGAATTGATGGACAGCTTGTCACAAAGCAAGTCCCAAATGATGTGCAAACAGTGTAGCGGTGATGGCTGCTCCAGTTGCATGGGAAAGATGCCGGGACAGTTTCCCGGTCGAGGAATGGGTGAGGGACAGGGTGAGGGCGACCGCCCAGAGGAAGAGACGGATGTTGATTTCTTCGATTCACAAGTCCGGGATCAAATGAAGGTCGGCGAGACCGTCAATGGAGGCAAAATAGGTGGCGACAATCGCAAGGGAGTCACCAAAGTTGAAGTCCAAGACGCGGTACTGACCTCGCTTTCGGAAGAGCCCGAGCCGCTCGACGACACTCCGCTTCCCAAGGCTCAACGAGAGCATGCCCGCGGATATTTCAATTCGATTCGCGAAGGCAAGTAGTCGCGATCAATCCGCGTTTCTTGCGAGTAATGTAATATCGTTGAGGTTTGACGTGCGACTTACCGTCCAGCGGAAGTTTAAGCTTTAGCTTAAGTTCCGCGGGGATGCGGCGGCTAGGTTGGCTTATCAGGGGCCCGGCGAGCGGCGCGGAATTTGTCCCTGACAAAAGCGAGCAACCTGCCCGTAAGCTCTTTAGGGGGAGCTTTCCAAAGCTCCTGTCTTAAGCCCTCCAGTGGCAGAGCACTTGCAAGTGCTTTCTCGAACGAGCTGTTCTAAGGTCTCGAAGCGATTGGGTAGTTTTGGGGACCTCGCTCGACACTCAAAACCCCAAAATCAATTGATGACGCGGTACGGTCTTATGCAAAGCACGCTAATCTGTAACGAACGCGTCAAGTTTCTCGATTGCGTGATGACTGACGAAGCGAAGAATGAGGCTCCTCTGGTAAGTAATGACCGCAACTACATTTCTGCGTCATTTTGGTTTCTACGGTTGGCTTCAGCTAACTGCTCGCAGAGGCCGATACGAAGGTAGTTCTGAGTCTTACGTTGAATTGACCATTTGACAACTCGCATGGAAACTGAGTTGTGCGAAATGCACGCAATCAGTCGTTCGTGCTAGTTTTTTGGTCCAGCGCCCCCCACACGTGCGAAAGATCCCGCTCTGATGCAAGAGGCAGCTTCTACCATTCCGCTGAATCAAGTAAATGTCGAATCCCGCGAATTCGAATGCACACCAGTGGGCCCTTCCGTCAGCCCCGTTGCGACCGTTCACTTGGAAACGCACCATTCGGATTTGCAGGCCAAAATCGCGGATCAGCAGCATCAAATCAATCGGCTTTACAAAGAGCTAGAGCAGTCGCGCAGGATGGCAACACTTGGGGAATTAACGAGTACCACCACGCATGAGTTCAATAACCTGCTGATGACGATGCTCAACTATGCCAAGCTTGGACTGAGGCACAAAGATGAAGCAACGCGCGACAAGGCTCTGCAACGAATTTTAGATGCAGCCAACCGTGCATCGAAGGTGACGAGCAGCATATTGGCCATGGCTCGCAATCGCAGCGGGCAAATGGAGCCGACAGATCTCAAGCAGATTGTCGAGGATACTCTTTTGCTGATCGAGCGCGAATTTCGTCGGTTTCGCGTCCAATTGGAATGCGGGCTGGAGCCAGTGCCGTTTGTGAACGGTTCGGGTAATGACCTCCAACGTGTGCTCGTCAATCTACTCGTTAACGCCCGGCAGGCCACACCCGAGGGCGGGCAAGTACGTATCGCGCTCAAACACAGTCCTGAGACGGACGAAGTTGTATTAACCATTCGTGATACGGGAGCCGGCATCCCAGCTGACATTCTGCCGCGGATTTTTGAGCCATTCTTTTCGACCAAAACCGGGCCTGACAGTACTGGCAAAGGTGGGACGGGTGTTGGACTGTCGAGTTGCAAAGAGACGATTGATGCGCACGGCGGGCGCATTCGAGTTGAAAGCGCTGTAGGCAAGGGGACTGCGTTTATCATTCGACTACCAGTAGCGGTAGCACCTGTTATTAAGGCTGAAGGTCCGGCACATCCACTGCCAGTTGCTTGAATGTTCTCCAAAGCGATTGGGGACAATATTGGGGATAATCGCTCTAGACTAGGTACAGTCCAAGATCGAGCGGACTTTCTGAATCAATGCGACAGCGGTAAACGGCTTTTGCAGAAATGCGTCCCGTTCGTCTTTGCTAAAATTGGTCAATAGATCATCCGTGTGTCCACTGATAAAAAGCGTTGTCAGATTGGGACGAATCGTCTTGAGAGCTTCGATCACCGAACGACCGTCCATGTGTGGCATTACAACATCGGTGATCACTAAGTCGATCGCTTCGTCATGTTCTTCGACAATCTTGATCGCAGCAGCGCCTCCGTCGGCTAGCAGTACGCGGAAGCCGTGAGTCTCCAAGATAATGCGAGTCACGTTTCGAACCGATTGCTCATCCTCGACTACTAAAATGGTCTCCGTCCCACGAATTCGACTTCGTGGGTGCTGTGTGGCGGTTGTCAAATCAGCTTCCGAGGCAACTGGAAAAAACAAGCGGAATGTCGTGCCCTTTCCAAGCTTACTTTCGACACACACGGTTCCGCCACATTGGGTCATCACACCATGGACCACCGCCAGCCCCAAGCCCGTTCCCTTGCCAACCTCCTTTGTTGTGAAGAATGGTTCGAAGGCCTTGTGCTTTTGCTCTTCGGACATTCCATTGCCTGTGTCGATCACTTCGACGCATGCATAACTGCCGGCCGCAAGGTTGGTTGGAGTGATTGCACCGTCTGGTGTGATTTCGACATCAGCGGTTTTGATATGCAGCGTACCACCGTTGGGCATGGCATCTTTCGCGTTCACGACTAAATTCATGATGCACTGTTCGATCTGGCCAGGATCCGCTTTGATTCGGGAATTCAAAGAGGTTGGGGCAAATGTCAAGACGATGTCCTCGCGGATCAGCCTGGAAAGCAGGCGGAAAGCAGATTTGATCACCTGATTGATGTCGATGACAACCGGCTCGATATAGGCCTTTCGACTGAAAGCCAATAGCTGTGCGGTTAATCCAGCGGCTCGCTCTCCAGCTTGTTGAATTGCAAGTAGATGGTCGCTCCCAACAGTCTTTTCCTCGGATTTCATGAGGAGCAGTTCCGTATGTCCATTGATGACCGTCAATAAATTGTTGAAGTCATGGGCGATACCTCCGGCCAAGCGACCAATTGCTTCCATCTTTTGCGACTGACGCAGTTGCTCTTCCAACAAGGTGCGTTCCGAAATATCGCGAACGATGGCAATCAAGTATTCACGGTCGAGCTGAATCAGGTTCGCATTAACTTCGACTGGAAATTCGGAGCCATCTTTGCGCCGATGCGTGCTCAGCAGTCGCATACTTCGTTTTTCATGGAGCTCCGCCAATATCTCGGCAAATGGCCGACTTTTAGACACGTCATTGTCAGCAATATTTAAGCTCAAATATTCTTCGCGTGAAAAACCATGCGCTACGCATGCGCTATGGTTCACGTCGATCATCCGCCCCGTCTCTGGATCCACGACTTCGATAAAATCAGAAGCGTGGTCGATGAGCGTTCGAAACAATGCAGAACGCCGTTCGACCTTTTTTCTCTCCATGAACTGCCCAATTTGGATCCCGAGACTTTCGAACATCTGCATGATTCCATTGTCAGGCTCACGCATTTCTCGACTACAAAAAGTGGCAACTCCGAGAACTTTATTGGCAAATACGATTGGGAAGCCAAATATTGAACACATGCCGTCCGTTACCAACTCTCCGGTAAGTTCTCCGCCCTGATTATCGAAACCGTCAGTCGGAAAGGTGCTCGACGCAGGACAAGCTGACGCCCAAACGCGTCCAGGCAATTCCGAGCCACGATTCACTTCCCGAACTTGAAATGTCGCAGGTTGTGCATCTGAAACATCCCAACGGTAGGCTAAAACAAGTTTGTTATCGATGTCATCGACAACCCAAAATTCTCCGATGTCCCAGTGCGTATACTGGCAAATGGATTGCAGAATTGCAGGAATCGCTTCATCGAGACTATCGGCTTGATGCAAGATCGTTACGACGGCATACTGAGTTGCAATGCGTTGCTCTGATTTTTTCCGCTCGGTAATGTCGCGGGAAATTCCGAGTAGTCCGATGACTTCACCCGATTCATCCACGTAAGGTGCCTTGGTGGCAAGGTAAGTTCGTGTGGTGCCCTTGGATGTAAGCGTCTCCTCCGCCGTAGTCGCCTCGCCAGATTCCATAACCGTCCGGTCGAATCGCAAGAGATATTCTGGGTCGTTAGGTTCGAAAAGTGATCGATCATCTCGACCAATCACCTCCTCAATCGAGCGACCGACCAAGCGTTCCGCCGCTCGATTGAAGAGTAAATATTTGCCATCTTTATCCTTCACAAAGACGGCATCGGTAGTTCCGTTCACAACAGCCTGAAGAAGTTTGGTTGTGCGAATGAGCTCTGCATCGGCGCGTTTTCTGGACGTGATATCTTGCATTGCTCCGACGACGCGACGAGCATTTCCCGCTTCATCTCGCGAGATATAGGCGCGTTTTTGGATATCCGCCCACTGGCCATTGGTACGGAGGAAGCGAAAGTCGCTGGTCCAAAATTGCGCTTGACTAGCAATTGCAGAATTCAACGACTCGAAGGTCTGATCTCGATCCTCTGGGTGTATGCGGTCAAGCCACCATTTCCATGGTTCGGTGACATTCACAGAACCGTCCTGTGGTGGCGTGCCAAAAACCTGGATAAAACTTTCACTACAGGACATATTACCTGTCGAAACATCGATGTCCCAAATCAAGTCGTTGGTGGCCAAAACGGCAAGTCGGTAGCGTTCCTCACTATCTCGAACGGAAAATTCTGCCCTTTTGCGTTCTGTGATATCTTGATCGGTACCATCGACACGTATGATCTTCCCTGACGCATCGCGACTTGCCCGTGCCTGGCTATAGATCCAAATAGTCGCACCATCGGGACGAACGATGCGAAGGTCATTTGCGAACTGCTGTTCGCCACCCAATATGGACTGCACCCGCGCCATTGCCGTCGGTCGATCTTCTGGGTGTACCAGGGAAAGAAAAGTCGCATAGCTGGGCTCAACGGCCGTCGCGTCGACGCCAAACAGCTCGTACATCGAGTTGGACCACCAGACTTTGCCGGTGAACGGCTCCCAATACCAGCTCCCCATTTGAGCAACTCGTTGAGCTTCAGCTAATCGCGATTCACTCTCCCGCAATCGATCCTCCGCGATCTTTCGTGCGGAGAGAGCTCGATCATTTTCGATCGCAATGCAGGCCAGGTAACTGATACGATCAATGTCACAATTAAATTCCTCATCAAACTTCGTCACTGCTCGAAAGTAAATCGCACAGACCGCAAGCACCTCTTTGTTCTGAGTGGAACTCGAAAGGACTGGGAAAATAAAACAGGCTCGCAATCCATGCGCTTGCGCTTGTCGTCTAAAGTCGGCCCAAGTAGCAAGTGCTTCGATATCCTCAATCGCAATCCGATCACAACTTTGTGTCGCCGCTGCGCACGGACAATTCACTTCGTCGATGGGCACTCCGTCGATCAAGCGGTTGAAGTCAGCTGGGACTCGTCCAGTGACACCACGGCGGAAACAACGTTGATCCGGTTCGACCATTACGAATCGACCCATCGCGCCGGGAATTCCATTCTCCAGCGACGTAAGAATCGCCTGCAAGACTTCCTCCAAAGGAGTGGCAATAGCCAGTTTCTCGAGAATTAGGCTCTGGCAATGAAGTTTCAATTCAGATTTGCGATACTTCGTAACGTCGCGGGCGGTACCAATGATGCCAACGATTGCGCCTTGCATGTCGCGATGCGGTGATCTGGAAATGTCAAAAACACGTGGTTGTCCATCGACGAACAATATCAATTCGCCACGTTGAGAAAAACCGGTTTCAAAAACTTGTTGGTCCAGTTCGTTGAGTAGTCGCATTGACTCTTTGCGATTTTGATGCGTCCAATCATCTTGAGGCTGCTCTCCGCTTATAACATTCGCAATGGTCTCGCCTGACGCGTTGTTGTAGATGATTTTTCCATTTACATCTGTAACAAACAGTGCACAATCAATTTGCTCCAGGATGGTGACGGACATTAAATCCAAATCGCGAAGGCCCGCTGATGAGGCCGCTGTATTGTCCTGCATTACTTAGATTCCGTTAGCGTCCAACTGGCTGAGCCATTCCGGTTAACGGTACGACTCGATAACGTAAAATGGCAAGTTACGCAGTTGTCTGCAATAGCTACCTGCCCGATAGAATCGCCTTGGTCACCGCACATTGTGTTAAATGCGAGAGTTTGCACCCAGTGGTGGGTAAATTCGATCGGTTGCCACTAGTTGAACTCCCGCGTCGCGCGGCAAACGGCCGGTATTTTAGTCGCTTTTGACGCTTGACGCACGCTGCAGTTCAAAGCGTAGTCGACTTGGCTCAACACTATGTAGTCGAACATCGTCGGGAATCTGCAGGTGTCGTTGGTCGATTTGCAACCAATTTTGCCCGTAAGCCACTGCCTGCAAGTCGACGACAACCTTGATTCCGGTTGATTCAAATACGTCAAATGCGCGCTTGGGCCCCACAAGAGACAATGTCACTTGGGATGGAAAGGGACCGTCGACTTCCCATCCATCAGGCACATTGTGCAACTCGACGGGCACATCTGCAATCGTCTGCTGAATCGTCTGTACTTCAAATGCAAACATAAACCACAACGCAGACGCCAGGATGATGGAAAGCACGACGATTGCAGCGTGTTTGATGAGGTTCACATAGTTGACACCTTGCCATGGTGTTCGTTGTTTGGAATAGTCGCGTCCAGGCTCAGTGATCAGTTGACGCAATTGGTCTTTGACACTACTACCGGAAGTGACTGTCGTCAATTCGCCGCCGACCGCAAAGCTGACTGTGCCCTTTTCTTCAGAAAGGACGCAGATCACTGCATCCGTGCGCTCGCTCAGACCCAACGCGGCGCAGTGCCGAGTCCCTAATTTTTTGATCTTGGTTAGGTCGGTCGAAAGAGGCAAATGGACACCAATTCTCGCGATCCGTTCATTGCAAATAATGACCGCACCATCGTGCCCTTGAGATTGGGGATGAAAGATGCTGTGGAGCAGTTCCACGCTTACTTCCGCATCCACGCGACTTCCAGCGCGGCAGTGACGCTCAATCGACTGGTTGCCGGGAAAGACGAGCAATGCGCCAATATTCTCACTCGACATCAATTCAATAGCTTTCGCAACCGCATCGATCGTCGTTTCCCGCACCTCAAAATGTCTGCCAAACGGTCGCCAACTTATCAGTCGATCAAATTCCAGACGCAGTTCATTTTGAAACAAGACAACGATCATAAACAGAAGGGCCGAGACCGCTGTCTGCAACATCATGCGCGTCATGTAGAGATCAAGCGCGAAGGCCAGTACGTAGAGAGCCACGAGCATCACGCCCGCCACGAGAACTTTAGGGTTCTTTCGTCGACTCCCCCAATACAAAAAAAAGCCAATCAACGCGCTGACAATCAAGATATCCAATATGTCCGCCAAGCGTACATTGGGCAGCAATTCGTCTAATTTCACATTGGGGTCGTCTCAATCAAGTGTTACCGTCAATTTCCTGTTGCTCGGCGTTCAGTCCAGACGCTAGCCTACTTTCGGTCCTTTTCGAACCGGTCTGCCAGATGCTTTGACAAGTCAACGTGCCGCTTGGTAACACTGATGGCCTGCTGTACGATCGGTTTTAGATCCTGGAAAGAGGCGCTGGCCTGAATGGCCTCCAGCTCTGCTAACGACATCGTTAACGTAACCGCCTGTTGACCAAGATAGGCCATCTGAAAATCTTGTCCTTCATATGCTCCCAGCAACTCTTTTGTCACACGGAGGCTGTTTTCTGTGGCCTGCTCGATGATCTGACAAAGTTCGAGTGGAACTTGCTGGCCCTCATTGTCGCGCGCCACACGGGTGACCTCGGAAGACGCAGCCGCAAGTTCCTTCTTCAACATTGCTTGGTCTTCGACAACCTGCTTCGTGTAGTCATTAAGCCGTTCGTTTTCAAATTTTTCATGAGCCATGTTGGCGATTTCGACCTGCGCTTCGCTAGCTTTGGTGATTTTCCATAATAACAACTCGCGGACACTCATGGCGGAGGTAATTCCTGCCGTGTGACTGCGAGCTTTCTCTTGGGCACCTGACTTTTCCTGCGTGGTTGCTCTACTCTTTGCCGAGCCTTCCTGCGACTCGTTTTGGGCAAAGACAATTTGTGGAACGGTCAGTGACATCGCAATCAACAGCAATTCTTTGGCCGCAAATGGGATTACTCGGAACATGGCTACAATCTCCTGTACGAACGCGACGGTTTAGGCGGATGGCGAGTTTCATTGATGGTCGCTCAATGCATCTCATGTTCCCTTCCGCAAGTTGTCACGGTATAGCGCTGTAAGCGCGGGGCATTGATCTCTCGTTTTCCAGAGGAATCCACGCCTGATGCAAGAAAACCGCGCAAGTTGAACGACAAACCTCCGCAGGGTCGACTCGTTCGCTGGAAAGACCATTCGAGCTCGGCTAACGAACTGGATGCAGATGTCTTCAATATTACTTCACCACTCTTTTGGATCGATGGTTCACTACTAAGGATGGCTTTCGCTTATCGCAATTCGAGCGACAATAGAGAGCGACAACACAACAACGAGACTAGTGAATGAGTCAGGTGCTAAACGCAAACGGATGGCGAGTCTGGCTCAAATCTCGCTACTGATCAGGGCACGGCATGCTTGAGACGTTTTGGAAATCGTTGATGAGGACTCGTCCCAATGGCTGGCAACGAACGCGAGGCCCAATCAGTGCACAAGCTGAACTGGAACTGCTCTACCAGTCGGCTCCCGTTGGAATATGCGTCGTCGATTCCGACCTTGCTGTCTTACGTTTTAACAAGCGTTTCACCGAAGTTTTTGAACTTGGTAGTGACGATGCGGTTCGACGTCATTCATTAAGGGAATTGTTACCAGATCTGATAGAACAATTGGTCCCCTGTTTCACTCAGGCGTTTCAATCCGCCAAGCCAGTTCAAGACATTGAAGTGTTCGGCAAGACAAGTGCGGGAGCCACGCCGCGTTATTGGATGATAAACTTCAATCCGCTTATCGATAAGCGTGGTCAGGTCTGGGCGGTCAGTTCCAGTGTGCAAGACATTACTTCGCGAAAGGAGCATGAGCTGGAGCTCGCTCGAGCAAATCAACGCGTCAACGAAGTTTTGGAAAGTATTAGCGATGGTTTTGTCTTGTTCGATGGACAGTGGAGATTTCGATATGTAAATCGTCGCGCCGCACAAATGCTGCATCGAACCGTGGAAGAGATGTTGGGCAAGTCGGCCTGCGAAATTTTCCCATCGGCACGAGACTCCGCTTTTGAAGTCAATTTTACGGCAGCCATGAAGTCGGGAAAGGCATTAGCATTTGAAGCGTATTACGAGCGTTTAAACGCTTCGTACAAATGCCAGTGTTACCCTCAAGACGATGGACTATCGGTGTTCTTTGAGGACACTACACAGAACCAAAAGACGATTAGACGCTTGCGAGAAAGCGAGTCCATATCGCGACGGCTAGCAGCAGTCGTGGAACAATGCAACGACTTTGTTGGCATGTGCAATAAGGATGGTGGTCCGATCTACATTAACCGCGCGGGACGAGATTTACTTGGCTTGGAACCCGACGAGGACATCACTGGTCGCCACTTCCTAAGTTTCTTCGCTCCGGAAGACCATGTGGCGATGACCAGCATCGGCATTCCGGCACTGAAGCGAGACGGACGTTGGAAGGGAGAGGTTAGCTTCCGCCACGTAAAGACGGGTGAGAAAATACCTTCCCATTGGAATGTATTCGTGATCGAAGATCCGGACGGTGAGCTTCCTGAGGTCTGGGGGACAGTCAGTCCAGATCTTTCTGAACACAAACGGTTGGAACGCGCTCTTCGCGAGAGTGAACAACGAGCGATGCAAGCCAATGTTGCAAAGAGCGAGTTTTTGGCCAATATGAGCCATGAGATCCGAACGCCCATGGCCGCAATTATAGGCTATGCCGACATTTTGCTCGGGCACTTGAAAGACGCTGACGACCGCACCAATATTCAGGTAATCAAGAAGAACGGCGAACATCTGCTCGAAATCATCAATGACATATTAGACCTGTCGAGGATTGAAGCTGGGAAACTCGAAGTCGAATTGTTGCCCTTCGATTTGCCCCAATTTATTGCAGATATTGAATCGTTGATGCATGTGCGCGCGGTCAACAAACGCCTTGACCTACGGATTACTTGCCAAGAAAAACTCCCTCGCCAGATCACCAGCGACGCCACGCGCCTGCGCCAGATACTAATCAACCTCATCGGCAATTCGATCAAATTTACCGAGCGCGGGGAAGTCGTTCTATCCATGAACTACGTAGCCGCCAGCCCACCGATGATTGAGTTTCGCGTTTCCGATACTGGCATCGGGATGAGTCCCGAACAACAATTGCGCTTATTTCAACCTTTTTCCCAAGGCGACAACTCGGTAACCCGCGCGTTTGGAGGAAGCGGCCTGGGACTGGCGATCAGCAAGCGTTTGGTGGAAATGCTTCAAGGAACAATCGGCCTTGAAAGCGAACTTGGAAAGGGGAGTTGCTTCACGCTCACTCTGCCCATTGGCGACTCCGACGCGATTGAGTTGGTTGATATTGATTCATTGAGGCCAAGTGAGCCAATTTGGTCGGCGAAAAAGCCGAGGCAACTTCAATGCACTGCGCTGGTCGTCGACGATCGGCGAGACGTGCGCTACATCAGCCAACATTTTCTTGAAGCGGCGGGCGCTCAAGTTGCAACGGCCGAGGATGGAGCGTTTGCCGTAGCTGAAGTGCTGCGCGCAATGGCCGAGGGCAAACCGTATGACATCATCGTGTTGGATATGCAGATGCCAAATGTGGATGGATATCAAGCAGCGGGCGAACTGCGTGCGGCTGGAGTCAAGCAACCAATCATCGCACTAACCGCCGACGCGATGAAGGGAGATCGTGAACGGTGCCTGAGAGCGGGTTGCGATGACTACGTAACGAAACCCATCCAACATGAGGCATTTGTTGAGATGGTCGCAAAATACACGCAAGACATCACGCTCGATGAACTGCAAGCGCGCCGAAAACTGAAAAATTCGATCGCGCATGAGGAACGTGAGCATCAGTAAATCAAGCGATGTTGATGTTCTTGCACACAGCAAACAGAGAAGAGCCTGCAGGCATCTGTATGTTGCTGGTTAGTCTCTGTTCCAGTCGTGATAAGCCTGAAAAGAGGTTGTTGATGAACGCACTTGGCACTTTGGGAGAATCGGTTGAAATTCCGAGCAACTTCTCCTTGCAGCGCACCATTAACTTCAACGGTACCAGCCAGTTGTAAAAGTAACGTGACGCATCCGTCTTCAGTCCCGCGGCTTCAACTGCATTTCGAAGTGTCTCGTTGGTATATCTGCGGAAATGATGGTTGATGTCATCATGGGCCGTCCACAGCCATGAAAATGCGGGGACCGTAAGAACCAGCACGCCGTTGGGCGACAAGCAACGCCGTACGTGCTGCAGTGCATCAACGTCATCTTCAATGTGTTCCAAAACATCCAACATGAGTATCAAATCGTAGGTAGCATCAGGTCGGAAGTCGTCGTCGAGTATCCCGAGATGAATGGGATGTTTCTTTTTCGTATTTTCAGAAACCAAACGAGAGTCGGCCTCTAAACCATGGGGTGTGCATCCGAGGGACTTAAGCTTGTCCAGAAACAAACCATCGCCACAGCCGACGTCCAGCGCTGTTCCGGAACAACCCAAATTGTTCGTGCGGAGATACTGCAATAAGAACTCTTCACGAGCCCGGAACCACCAATGCCTTTCATACAATTCTCTGTATGCTAAACCGTATTCAAGTTCCATCATCGTGCCTCAACGTGTTATTGGTTCGTCGGATTGCATGCTGACGTGTTCACTGTCGTTGGCAATATGCTCGATTTGAATCCAATCAAACGGTACTGCAAGCTCACGACTCGCTCCTGGCGGGGGCATAGTTCTAGTCACAACAAACTCGAGCACTGCGGGGCCGTCGGAATTCACAGGTGGCAAACTAGCTTCAAAGATCCACTTGTTGTCCGTTGTGTCGACGACATGCAATGGAACGAATTTGCCTTGGACCTTCAACTGCATGGATTCCCTGATCTCGGGCGAGATGGGTTGCAATGTCTTGAATCGTACTTGGCATGGGGTTTCAGCAGGACGGTAGAATTCGTAGCTGGCTGTTTTATTTGACATCCAGACAAAGGACTCTCCCGTCGACGAGGATTCTGGCACACTCCACCCCGCGCCCGGCGGATTGGAGTCGAATTGAAACTCGACTCGCTCGCCAGTAGGACGCACACTTGCTAGTCGATCTGCAGAAAATCCTGCTTTGCGTTCGTACACCACTTGAAAACCTGAAAATGTCGATGAGTCAACTTCTGGCAAACGCGTCACATTCTTGCCATCGAAAGAAGCAAACACCACATCTTCATAAGGGACATACTGATGGGCTGACGGGCAAAAAACTCCCGTTTCGTCTTCCGAAATTTTCAGAGCAATCGTGGGGTCGGCGGCACCCTTGTACAACGCGTCCAGCGAAACCAGATCCGAGTCATAAGACTGCTTCATCAGAATGCGATTTAACTCGGTATTTCGTCCGCCATACCAATCGTCGTTATCCAACCGAACGACGAACTTGGTCGTACGCACGACTTCAGGAACCAGCGCCTTGAGCCCAGCGACCAGATTTCGTTCGTAGGAAGAGAGTTCGACGAGCTTGCGATTGTATTCGAAACTCACCAGTGTCCCGAAGGCGATCATGATCACCAACGATGCTTCGACAAGAAACGGGATTCTGCGTAGGCTGCCCACATAGGAAACTATGCCATACAGTAATGCTGTGTAGAGAATGGGCTGAAAAGCTTGCTGGATCATGCGTGAGCGAGAGCCTGGATACCAGATTGTCGACATGGCTTCCAATGCAAAAGTCGGAATTGCAATACTGAGTGCAATGGCGAACAACATGACGGTTGGATTCCATTGCGACGGAAATGAACTTTCATGCGAACCACGATTCGCTTCGTATTTTGCAATCAGACGAAGTACATAAGCAACGAGCGCCAACGAGAAAGCAAAGACGATTGCGAGCGACGCTGATGACCAATTTTGCGTCAAGGAGCGTGTCAGGTCGACCGTGTCTTGATGCCAGACCATGTTGGCGATTGAAGTCCAGGCGTTCTGTAGAATTAGCCGGGCATTAACCTTGAAGTAGCTACTCGTTGGCCCTGAAGTTGTGATCCAGATCATGGTGAACAGAACGAAGACGACGCCGAAATAGGAAGCGTCAAGCCATGAGCGATACCAGGCTGTCAACCTACTTCCTACGTTCAGTGCCTGACTGCCATACGCAAGGCTTATGATTAACACGGCAAGCGGAACTCCGCATTGGATCGTGTAGGTGCCCAATGCGATGAAATATGCGGCCAAACTGAGTAGCAGCCATTCGACGACCGATCGTTGCGTCTTCAAATAGCGAAGGTAGGCGTACAATGAAAAAAGCGAGAAGGCGAGCGCGATCAACATTACGAACAAGATTTGCTCAATATAGCTGGAAAAGTTCCAGACAAGAACAAGAACTCCAAGTCCATAGCTGAGCCCGATTCGTTTTCGATCCAGCACTTCAAAGAACACTAGGGCACATGCGAGTGCAAGTAGCAGTTCGACGAATCGCTTCGAGAGGTAGAGTCCGCTTGGGTGAAGCGAAAGCAATGGAGTTATCGCGTCATACCACCATGGTCCGAGTGGATTGCGACTAGCCAGGGCCCACCAAGATCGATGCGTATTGAATCCGCCTTTGTCGAGCAGATCCGTCCATACTCTGTCCTCGCCGGTAGCATGAATATTCATGCTGAAGGGGGCACCAATCAATTGGCATATGAGCAGTATGCCTAACAACAACAACCAGGTTGCTAATAACGCCAAGCATAAGAAAACGGTTGTATTTTGGCGCGCGAATGCGACAACTCTGCTACTGACATCCATGTTCGGTAGATTTCCTCTTTACGCAGCGATTGAGCAAGCTACGGTTATTCCGGTGTACGGAATTCTTAATGGTGAATGATCAAGGAACGCTTCGACGTGGGGAAACGTATGCCGATAGAGGTTCATGTACTGGTCGCTAGTCCGAACGTTGCGACCGCGATCAGTACTCACGACAAAACGTGACCACGACGACTGATTTTCGCAATAAACCGGATCCAGAAGAAATAGCTTGCCGGTCGGCGTTAAGAGGTTCTTCACATTTCCGACAAGCGATTTGACCTCGTGGTCGTCTAGATGATGCACCAACCCAAACGCTAAGACGATATCGTAACGAACATCCTGCTCAGTCGTCTCAGACCCGACCGATCTGCATTCGAACGTTGCATTCCGGTGGGCAAAGCGCTTTTTTGCTTGAGCGATGTAAGCTTCGTTGTAATCGAACCCATGGTATTCAACGTCGTCCGGTAGCAATTTCAGGATTTCGCAGGTTCCACATCCGATATCGAGTAGCTTGGTGGTGGGACGCAAAATAGGCAGTATGAACTCGCGAACGACTCGCTTTCTCCAAGCGTAGGCGCCTACCATGTATTGAAACGAATCATAAACCATGGGATGAGCCAACAAACTGCGAACTCCACTCTTTATTTCTGCCATTTCTCGCGACCTTATTTTGAATTTACACTATCCTAGTAACTAAGAGGCTCGGCCCAGTGTTGGTCAACTGGCTTTGCGACGGATGTTGTTGGCGGAGTCAATATTTTCTAGACGATGTTCGATCACCGTGGCGGGGAACTGCTTCACTTGCTTGAATATGCGCCCGATGTACTCACCTTGAATCCCAAGCAAAAGGGCATTGAGCCCCGTCGAGATCAGCACCAGGACACTTAGGGTTGTGAACCCGGCGGGCCAACTCGTACCAACAGTTAGTCGTGCAACGCAATAGCCAATCACAACCAACACGGCACAGAGGAAAATCAATTGACTGCACATGGTCCCAAGTCGTAACGGCACGACGGAATGATTCAATATCCCATCGACAGCGAGCTTGAGTAGATCTGAAATTCTAAATTTGCTTGCGCCGGCTACCCTCGCTTCGCGCGCATAGGGAATGCCAATTTGCTCGAACCCCAAACATGCAATCATTCCTCGCAAGTAGGGCGTGGCGTCGTTAATTTTGCGAATTTCCTCGACAATGCAGCGATCGACTAGACGAAAGTCACCTGCATCCACCGGGATCGGATAGTCGCTCAAAAAGCGAAGAAACCGGTAGAAGACCTTTCTGGCAAGCGTTATTCCCAACCCTTCTTTTCGCTTCTCGCGTATTCCATAAACGACCTTGTATCCCCGTTCCCAATACTTCAGAAATTCAAGCGCGAGAAGTGGCGGATCCTGCAAGTCACAATCCAACTGAATGACCGCATCGCCGCGTGAGTTGAGGTATCCGGTAAGGATAGAGGCCTGAAATCCAAAGTTTCTGGAGAACCTCAGAACGCGCACGCGACTATCGCGTCTGCTCAGCTCGCTTGCGATTCGAAATGTGTCATCTTCGGAATGATTGTCAGTGAAGAGAATCTCATAGTCGTAGTTTGACTCGACCGCTTTCATCACGTGAGTGACGGTGTCGTAGAGTCGCTCGATATTTGCTTCTTCGTTGAGTACGGGAACGACAAACGAAATGAATGGTCGTATCTCCGATTCAGGAAGACTTTTCGGGCCTACGCTCGCCGGGAAATTCATTGTTGTTCCTAACAGTAACAGTCTCAACGTAGATCAACTGGCAACGGTCATGCAGCGGCTACGGAAATCGGGTGGCTCGATAGCGCTTTCGAATTGCTGTGCTTTTGGCGATAGTAGAGAATCGATTTGCCTAAGCCAAGATCAAGATCAATGCTCGGTGCCCATCCCGTGGCGGACATAAGGCGACTGGGATCTCCAACGATGAAATGAGGCTCTCCAGCACGCTGCGGTCTGGCGTCCCAACGAAACAGTTGAGGGCTTCCTCGCATCAATCGCACAATTCTCTCTCCAATATCCCTCAGGTTCGTTGGAATTCCAGAGCAAAGATTGTAGATCTGGTGAGGTTCAAGCGTTTCAAATCGTTGGATCGCCGCCAGAAAACCTCGTGCTGCATCCTCTACAAAGAGAAAGTCCTTTTGTTGCCTTCCGTGTGTAAGTTCGCATTCGTTGCCGGACAGTTGTTGTTGGATGAGATAGGGAATCAATCGCTTCGACGATTCTCCTGGACCATAGATATTAAATGGTCTCAGGACAACGGAAGGGACGCCTAGCTGCTTGGAGAGTCCGAGCAATATTTGAACCGATGCGGCTTTGGTCGCACCATAATAGTTGGGGGCGCCCAGCGGAGATGTTTCGATGATGGGTTTATCTTCCTGGCAGGCGTACTCGGAACAGCTTCCGGTGTGGATGATTTTGCAACCGCCTACCTCAGAGACAGCTTCCACGATATTCTTCGTTGCAGCGACGTTAATCTCGTACAACGTTGTAGGCGAACTGTCACCTTCCAGCACACCGGCCGACGCGAGGTGAACTACAACATCGGGTCTCACTTCTTGCAGAGCTTGGACGACTGCATCTTTGGCGAAAGATTCACTGTAGATCGGCGTCCCGACTAACTCAGGTTGGTAAAAACGTGAAGTAAGGCAGAATCGGAAGACTGCATAGCCGTGTGCGTTTAAGCAGCGACAGACGGCTTGACCAAGGAAGCCGGCTGCGCCTGTGACGAGTATTCGTGATTCAGCTCGCATTTTTCAATTAGTCCTTGATAAACTCGGATTTGTCGGTCCACTTGTCGCCACCAGTCGCCGTCACTATCCCATGCTCGGTACCAATCGGTAGTCCATTCCAGGCGTTGCTGGATCGTTAACATGGACTGCCATCCCAATCGATTCCTAGCTTTGCTTGAATCCAACTTCAGATACTTTGCCTCATGCACGGCATTCCGATCTCGGTGGACTTCAATCAAACCCTTCTTCCAATGTCCGACAACCAGCTGTGCGATTTCTAGTACTCGAACGGCATCATTTTCAACGGGTCCAAAATTCCAACCTTCGCTATAAGCTTCCGGCGATTCCAGTAGCTTTACGCTCAACGCAAGGTAGCCGGCTATGGCTTCCAATACGTGTTGCCAAGGGCGGATGGCGTCTGGATTTCGAACAAAGACTGGAGAATCCGACAAGATTGATCGTGCAATATCAGGTAGCAGCCGATCTTGAGACCAGTCGCAGCCGCCGATCACATTTCCTGCTCGTGCCGTTGCGACACCTACACCTTGATGTTGTAAGAACGATTTTCGGTAAGCCGACGTCACAATTTCGGCACACCCCTTACTCGCGCTGTAAGGATCATGGCCTCCCATCGCTTCGTTCTCGCGATAGCCCCAATCCCACTCGCGATTTTCATAACACTTGTCGGACGTCACATTGACGACAGCGCGAACGGATTCACAGCGGCGCACTGCCTCCAATAGATGCACAGTGCCCATGACGTTAACAGCCAGTGTCTCGACAGGGGTGTTATAGGATGGCCGAACTAGGGCTTGTGCAGCAAGATGATAAACCACTTCAGGCTGTCGGTCTCGCACGAAGTCTTCAACCCGCGACGCGTCTCGTATGTCGAAGTACTCGACATCAAATAGTTTCTGAAGCTCCGGCTTCACGCCGTTCATGGCTGGGATGGGCTCGAGCCCAAAACCGGAAACCTGTGCACCAAGTTGTTTAAGCCACTTTGCGAGCCACTGTCCCTTGAAACCCGTTAAGCCGGAGATTAGGACTCTCTTGTTCTTCAGCGACGTTAAGAAATTCGCGTTCGTCATTCCAAACCTTCCATGGTGCTTGATGAGAATTCCAAAGTTCTTCTAGCATCTGCTTGTCTCGCAGAGTATCCATCGGTTGCCAAAATCCGTGGTGTTTGTATGCCACGAGCTGACCAGCTCTCGCTAGCTCCTCAAGCGGAGACCGCTCAAGCACACAATCATCTCCGCCGAGATAGTCGAAGACTTGGGGCTCGAAAACGAAGAAACCGCCGTTGATCCAACCTTCAGCGGTTTGTGGTTTCTCGGAAAAAGAAGAGACGTTATCACCATCCAGACTCAGGCATCCAAATCGAGCGGGTGGATGTACGGCTGTAACTGTGGCGAGCTTCCCATGCCTGCGATGATGTTCCAACAACTGCGAAATATCGATGTCCGCGACACCATCACCATAGGTCACCATGAAGGTTTGATCACCGATGATCTTCTGCAACTGCTTAATCCTCCCCCCTGTCATCGTTTTGGTCCCAGTATCGACTGGGGCAACCGTCCAGTTCGGGAGGCAATTTCGCAGCAGTACTCTCTGTCCGTCGCTTATTCGAATAGACCAGTCCGAATTGCGAACCTGGAAGTTCGAGAAGTAGTCTTTGATGACTTCGCCTTTGTACCCACATGCAACTACGAAGTCGTCAAATCCGTAGGTGTGGTAAATATTCAGGATATGCGTCAGAATTGGCATCCCGCCTATCTCGACCATTGGCTTAGGCTTGATGGTCGTTTCTTCTGCCAGCCTTGTTCCGAGTCCACCGGCTAGAATAATTGTTTTCATGCTCTTCTCAACTCATTCGATCCACCAGTAATGGAATACACGACTCCGTTGGAACTGTAAACAAAACGACTTTCTAGCGTCAATACTCAAAATGCCAACGGATGCAAGGCTAAGCAGCGAGCCAGACCGCCGGCGATACTGCATATTCCCAAAAAATCGCTTGGCGACATACATATGTCGAGTTCAAGCCGCTAATCGTTCACGCGATTGAGTTTGCTGCGAAAAATTGCCTGTCCGCAAAAAGCTTAATACTTGATCAATCGCGGTTTTGTCGTTGGGCAACCGGAAATGGGACGTTGCGACAGTGCAATGGTCACGTTGGTTCTCCAACGAGGTGTTCCGGATAGGGACGATCAAATCCCGCGTAGCTGCGATGACGCCAATCTCGACGACGTTTAAAGTCCGCAAGCGATTCGGCAAGCTATCGGGTGCCTCAGACAAGTCAGCTATCGATGGAACGCACCAAGCGAATGGTCCCAGTTTGATCCGCGTTAAATGCGAGCCACGGTTGGGAGGTGCTAGCATCACGAGTCGTCTGACTTTTGAATAGCAGACGGTATGGAGTGCTGACCGAACAAGAATTCCACCCATGCTATGCGTGACAAAGTTGATTGAGCGGACCGACGGATTCGCCTGCATTTCAGCGAGCAACGGGAGTAGCCGGGCGACATGCGAATCAGTTGAATGCCACCAAGTCGAATAACCCCAGTTCAATACGCCGTAGCCGCTCTGGCGAACTGCGTTTTCCAACAATGCCATACTTTTGCGCGACGCAAACAAACCGTGTAACAACAGCACCCAGTCCATACCCTCCGTTGTCGGTTGTTCCGCCGTGTGCACGGATCCATTTGCGAGTTTAAGCTGGCTCATAAGACTCGATTACAAAGTTCAAGGCAGTTGGATTGGAACGATCAGAGGTATGACGTCAGAGTGTTTAGATTCTATTTTAGAGTCGGCAAAGGATGGTGGCCCGCGCTTCCCCATCGCATTGTTTGAGAACGCAAATGGCTCGACCGGTATTCCCACTCGATTCCGCGTCAGTTCGCCGTCACTGTTGATGTCCTGGTAAAGTGCAATGGCGAAAGGTGGTTCGATAGGTAGTGGAATTTCCAGCGTCGTTCGTTCTGACTTCACGGTGAGTAGTTGACTAGCGTTGTTGGGATGTGGAAAGGTATCGCCGTTTTTGAAAATAGCAATTCGCACATCTCCTTGTCCAGGTCGCACGCCGGATACGATCAGTCGCGGAAAGCGTGTTTCAACTGGTACTGCTTGGTCCTGTCTTTCCGCCGGCGGTACCAGCTGCACGTTTCCTGAGGCTCCTCCGGCGACGGGTGTATCAACCGCTTGAATGGCTTCCATCACCTCAGTGCCCACCATTGAAACGCTGTCCATTGAAACGCTGTCCATTGACGCGTCCTCAAGTGAATTGACAAGAGAGTTTGCCTGCAAGTGTGACGAACGATCAATAGATAAGAATTGGGATTCATCGTCTTGAAATGTAGCCGCAGTTGCGGTGGGGGAGTCGACGTCTGCGAGGCTCGCGTTGGCTGGCGGTTCTTGAGGGCGTCGTGCTTCAATTGTTGATTCCCGTTCCTGGGCGGGACGCAAGTAGGGTCCGAGAAAACCCGGTTCATCCTTTTGCGCAGTGGGAAAAAGAGTGCGTGCCGACTGACATCCCGGCAACACGGACGCGATAAGCGTGAAGATGATCGACAACTTCCACTGGCAAATCGGTAGGGTCATATAACGCTCCAGTGGCGTGCCAAAAGACGCGAAGCGCCGCCCAGCAGCAGTGTAATTCCCATTAGCACTGCGATTTCCACACGAATGGCGCTCAGCGGGAGGTCGTACCAAAAAATCTTCTGAAAGCCGTCGAGAGCCCAACCGTTAAATGTGAACTTTCCCAAGATCCGCATGTTATCGCTCATGATATAACGAGGAACCATGCTTCCGCCAACGGCTGACATGGTCAACACCAAGACAATCGAGATGCCATGCAACTGTTGACGGCTTTTGCACAACGCGGCTAAGAACAGTGCAAAGCTGGCGCAGGCCGCAGATGTGGCGATCGACATCGCAATGAATCCTGGTAGATGTCCAAGTAAATTCACTTTAAAAACGAGCTCGCCCCAAGCGAACATAATGCACAACTGAGTGAAACCGAGAAGAGTGATGTAAATCCATTTTCCCATCAGCAGTTGAGTTAGCGAAAGGCGGCTACTTAGCAGTCGACCCATGGTACCTGCTTCGCGTTCTTCCAGAAGACTGGCCCCTGCCCCATTGGCCGAAAAAAGTAAGAACATCACGGCGATACCAGCGGCAGCCATCGCAACTTTGGGTTGATGCTTGTTGCTGGCAAACGCGTTTACCGACTGAAATACTTGTTGGCCATCATCATATGTGTTGGCATTTGCTTTGGACCTGTGGTTGCGATTGGCTTCGACCGTGGCTGGTCGTTCGAAAACCGCGGTTTGCACTGAACTGGTTTGCTCGGCCATACCCGATAGAGTCGATTCGCTGGTGCGTGTTCCGGGAAACGATGTGTAGGTCGAGTTGGCGGAGGTCTGAACTGGAGTTGGACGAGCAGCTTGTAGATCGGCTAGATTGGCTGCCGCGAACTGCATCGCAATCGACTCCGCTAGACTTGCTTGTACCAGTCGATGTCCAATTGGATTGATCCCCTCGTTGAACAACAGAATCGACAGCTCAGGTGACGAAGGGTCTTGTGTTGTGAATCCCGCGGGGATGTAAACGACGACTTCCACATTACGCTGGCTGATCAACCATCGCGACAACGCTTCGATGGACCAGTCTTGCGACGTATGTCCAACTCGCGTGACTGGCAGAATTTCTGGCGGTTTGCAGGCATCCGCGATGATGGATCGCGATTCTGCGGAACGATCATCATCGATAAAGGAGACTCGAACCTGAGATATTGATTGCCCAACGCCTCGGCTGAAGATGAGTGCAAAGATGCTGAAGAATAGTACGGGAACTACAAAGGCGAGCACGAGCTCTTGCTTGTTATTCCATAGGCGGAGCATTGAGATTTGACAAATAGTCCAGATCATTCGCGGAGCTCCCTGCCAGTCAAGTGCAGGAACAGATGCTCCAGTGTTGGTTCGCGCAGCTCCATATTCTCAATAGCCACGTTCGATCGCAGGAAATGATTGAGAATTGAGGAGAGCTGACCGTTGCCCCCGTTGAGTAAACCGTAAGCTTCTTTGCCGGATTCCGTCAAAGTCAGCGGTACTGGTACTTCGCTCTGCCTTTCGGTAAAACTCAAGTGGAATTGTTGAGCAGCTCCAATCGTCCGGTCGAGTAACTCGTGAAATGTTCCCGAGTCGACAATGCGTCCTGCGTCGATGATTGCCATCTGATCGCATCGCGATTGCACTTCATCCAACTGATGCGTTGTCAGTAGGATCGCTGTCCCCTGTTGAAGCAATGACTCTAACATGGCGTAGATTCGTTCGCGACTTTGCGGGTCAATTCCGACTGTGGGTTCGTCCAATAGGAGGATTTGAGGTTGATGCATCACGCTGCAGGCGATATTGAGCCGCCGCTGCATGCCACCGGACAACGTTTGAACTAACGCGTTAGAACGCGATTCCAGCATCGCCCATTCGAGCGCTTGAGCAATTCGGTTGTTCAGGCTACGCCCTGTTAAGCCGTGCAAACGACCAAAAGTGGATAGGTTCTGACGAACGGTAAGGTCGGGATAAAGGGCAATCTCCTGAGGAACGATGCCAAGCCGATCTGACAGCTCACCAGCGCCTGCAACCCGAACATAGCCCCGATCAAGTCGTTGTCGCGCAGCAATGCAATTGATCAAAGTGGTTTTGCCGGCGCCGTTGGGACCAAATAATCCCAACAGCTCACCTGCGTGCAGTTCCAACGAAAGCCCATTGAGCGCCTGTCGGTCGCCATACGCTACGAACGCGTCTTTCACTTGAATTAACGGTGACGGTATATTCAGCATTGGTTGAGTTTTTTGTGGACGGGAGCCAATGGACTTGGGCTCTCGTATACGGTTTTTCAAAACTCGCCGCAACATCGAGTCAATTGGAGGTTGACTAGCGAGCCCATCGCGGTAGCCGACTGGCAACGGTTCGCTTCGAGTGAGGGGGCTTTGGGGGTACTTTGGCCACAATAGCTCCATTTGGCATTTTCCGACTTTTATTAAAATCGCAAAACGTGTATAAATCATCGGTCGACGTTTACACGATTTCAAAGCGCGTTATCTCGCATCACGGAATTTTCAGTGAAGCCGAAGGAATTACCAAATCTAGAAGAGATTCAGTTCTCGGAAGCGTTTGCAATTGCTAAGGAAGCATTGCGACATATTGGGACTTTCAAAACCCCGCCGACCCCGCAGGTATACGAACTTTGGTTCCGTTATGTTGAGGGCTCGAACCCAGCCTTGAGCAGAGAACTCGATTCCGCCGTTGAGTCATGTGAGGTGAGTGAGAAGAGCATCGCCGACCTATACCAACGCTATTTTCCTCCCCCCGTCAATTTGGAGTTGCACCAGCGGGCAAGTGCGACATTGACAGATGAAGTGCAGCACATCCAATCGACACTTCAAAAGCAGTTCGACGTTGGAGAAGAGCTCCACGCGGCACTGGTTGTTGCAAATGACGAATTGACGAACGAGCAGCACTCGTTCGAGGCGCTGGGCGAATGTCTTACAGCAGTGCTGCTGAGCAGCGAGGCTATGCAGCAACAGGTCGCTAGCACCAATCGACGCTTAGAAGCCTCTGAAGCACAGATCAAACTCTTGCGACATGAACTTCTGCAGTCACAAAAGGCGATCTTGTCGGATGCCTTAACGCAAATTGGAAACCGACGACTATTCGACTCGACAGTCGAGTCAATCATCAACAATCTCGATGCCCAAGAAGATTCAACAGGATTAACTGCCATGATCCTGATTGACCTGGACGAATTTAAAAGAGTTAACGATGGATTTGGTCATATCGCCGGAGACGACCTCTTGGTGTACGTGGCCAGCGAACTGCGAAACCGATCTGAAGATAGCTCGATAGCTCGAATCGGTGGGGATGAGTTTGCAATTCTGCAGAAGTTCAATTCCGCAGATCAAGCAGTTGAACTCGCGGAAGACTTGCGACAACACTTCTCACAACAATCAATGATTCTTCATCGCACTGGACAAGAGCTTGGCAAGGTAACCCTATCGATCGGAATAGCACTCGTCCGCGCCGGCGATTCACGTGATTCTTGGTACCATCGTGCCGATCAACTGTTGTATGCTTCCAAGAATTGTGGTGGCAATCGAGTTACCATCGAGCCCAGGACCGGCAGATAGAGGTTGAGGTCCGGGTCCGGTTGATATGCCGCCGCATTCGCTCTGCCCCTTGCGAAATCGGCTGTGAGTTTTACTCTTCTGCTACTGCGCTAGTTATGGAAACGCACGTTTTCCATTTAACATCCAACCAATGGGCGTGTACCTAACAAACACGACATACGTAGCTAAACTCGGTAGCAACGTCCCCATTAGAACGGTTAAGAACTTCGCTCCGATCGGCCACTCCAGCGGAACCAAAAGCGTTTGCATAAACATGGCAAGTGGAAGGTGAACAAGATAGATCCAGTACGAAGCATCCGAGATGAACCTCAGCCACGAACTTTTGCTCGACAGATATATTTGACCGAGCAGCAGTGAAGCTAACGTCAGCAACACCGATAAATAAGCGGTTAGACAAGCCTCGACGCCACGTTGCCAAAAAGTCTGCGGCACCGCAGTGCCCTCCAGGATCATGCTCAAGTTCAATTCCGGCATGAGCCAGTAGTAGGGTACAAATAACAGACAACTCAGCAAAGCAATATGCCAAGCAAAAGGGCGCAGTCGTTCAAGTAGTCGTTCGTGACCGAACAGTCGCCAGCCAGCAAAATAGTAAAGGCCATAAAATGCAAACGGCCAACCTTGAAACAAGAACGATTCTGGCGCAGGCAGCGGTGTTCCTCCAGCGAATGCGCCAGGCACGAGTAGCAGCGGACAAAGCAAAAGCCAGCGAGCAGATGGGGGAATGCTGAATCTGGGCAACTTCATACCGCGACGAACTGCGTAATTGAGCAACGCACCGATGATGCTGAATGCCATGAGGTAATACAAAAACCACAAATGCATCGTGCCTGGAAGTTCCGGGGTTCGAGCCCCCTGCTCACTCTCCGCTGCAGATGCAATGACTTTCATCAGACCTTCAGGTGCGTCCAGGTAGGCAATGGCAAAGATGATGACCACGGTCATGCTCGCCAACAGAAAGGGATAGAACAACGCAAATGGCAATGCAATCCGCAGGCAGCGGTTCCACCAAAAGCGCCGCAGTCCTTTCCGCTCAATAATCAGCTTGGCAAAGTAACCAGACAAAAGAAAAAACAGTCCCATTCGAAACAGATGAATGAACCAGATAGTTGCATCGATAGCAACGCTCGAACGCGTATCGGTTGCGAGCCAAATCGACTGCGCCGGATTTGCGTAGGCAAGCGCTCCATGTAGAAACACGCCAAGCAGCATGGCGAGCGCCCGTAAGTTATCCAAGTAGTGGATACGTTGCGACGGATCAAGCGTCACTGCAGGGGATGGTCGGGAGTCCTCCATAGGAACGGTGCAAGCGGTGGTAGGCTGTTCTGTCGCTTGCATTAAACCAAGTCCCGCTTACGTGTTTGTAACATGAACGCCAAAATGAGCGCAACTGCTGTGATCGCCAGTTCAATCGCGACGATCTGGATGACCACCGTTGGCCAGGACAGCACATCGCCCTTCGCTATCTCGGATACTTCAGGATGTCCGAACAACTTCATTAGAAATACATTCATGCTCACGTTGCAGGCGACCATGACACAGATGGTCCATCCGACCGACTCGGACAGTACGGCCATCACCAGTTGAATTGTGAATGCGGCCAAGAGAAAAAGAAAAATGGCTGGTAGAGTGATGAACGCTCCCCGTTTTGCCTCTGGAATAACAAAAGTTCCGATTGCCGTGAGTGCAAACATGGAACTCCATGGAATCAAGTAGGTTGTCAAGACGACCAGTATTTTGCCGATCGAATATTCCAACAAGCTAATGGGCATACTCATCACGAACAACTTCGTCTGATCGGTCGTTTCTGCCAGTAGCAAAATGCCAATCAAATGAATGCCGGCCGCAATGGCTACGGTCAACACAAGTATAAAACCGATGAAAGAGAACGTTGGGTTTGGAACACATGCCAGGGCAGCGGCGGCCAAGCCCGCCACAAAATAGGCGAACAAATAGCGGCGACTGAGAAACAGATCCTTCATAAAGAGGATTCGAATTGCATGACTATTCATTGCTGGTCTCCCTCGCTGTCAAACGCAATTAAGAATCAGCCAATTTAGCAAGTTGGCTGGAAGTGTGTTGCGGGTTTGCTGGCTGGTTTGAGATAGTAGTGTGGTTGCCAGTTGGGAAGAACTGTTGAAGCTCAATGGCTGCTGCATGCAGTGTCG
>JBGSUV010000183.1:0-49766 GCA_041753315.1 Pirellulaceae bacterium
TGATTGGATCAAGGCCCGCAAAAAATCGCGAGCCGTCACAACACCACCCAAGAAAAAATCGGGGGCACACACATCTGTTTACCGCCAAATAAACGCTTACCGGAATGAAAAAGATGTTTAGAGCGGTGGCCTCGCTCTCCCAACTGCTTATTTTATTGTCAAATCACAATGAAAGTTGTGTAGAGCGTGGCCTCTCTCTTACAAACGGTCAACTTGCATGGGCAGGCGATCAGGGGGACTCTGTGGCTGACTGAGTGAAGGTTTGGCCAGCGCGATACAGCCCGAGCCGCTGCTCAATGCGACTGGACAAATCATTCATCTGCGCTGCATTGGCCAGTTGCAGTGCGGTCTCGGCAAACCGCACCGCCGATTCAAAGTCGCCCATAGCGGCACAAGCCGCCGCCAAGACGTCGGCCGTCTGAGGCTCGCGATGCGCGACGAGCTGCCACGCCCGTTCGGCCCACTCGCGCGCCTGTTGCGGCTGGCGAACCTGCGGGTCCGGATGCGTCGCTAGTATCCAGGCGGCAGCCCGCAGCGACGACGGGTTCTCAGGCGCTAGTCTTAAGGCTTGTCGAAACTGCTTGAGGGCCACGGTCAGTCGCCCCGCATTCTGGTGCGCGTAGCCGAGTCCAATGTGCGCTTCGACCAGGCGCGGGTCCCGCGCCACCGCTTCGGAATACGCTTCAACCGCTGGCTCCCAGCCACCAGCGGAAAGGAACAGATTGCCGATTCCAAGATATGCCTGCGCCAGGTCTGGTTGAAGATGCAGCGCCCTTTCGAACTCGGCCAAGGCAGGTTCCGATTGTCCGGTCAGCGACAGGGCTCCGCCGAGTTTAACGCGGAGCTCGGCGTCGTTTGGCGCCAGCCCGACCGCGGTGCGATAGTGCTCGAGCGCTTGGGTAGGCTGCTGCTGCGTCAACAGAATACCGGCCAAGTTGGCGTGCGCAGCGGCATTGGCTGGTTCACTACTAAGGGCACGTTGATAACACGCGGCTGCTCCGTTCAGTGCACCCCGTTGCTGCAATATCTTCGCAATATAAAAATTGGCACCAGGATGATCAGGCATGTCAAGCAATGCCTGTTGGTATGCCTGGGCGGCAGCGTCGACCTGCCCCGCCGACTCGAGCGCCTGTGCGAGCTGAACCATCGGCTGAGCTACGATGGCTTGCAAGTTCTGCTGGCGAATTCGCTGGACGCGGTCTACCAACTCGGTTGTTTCCAGCTCGGCTGCGGCAGGCGGCGCCAGGTGCGCAGCGACCAATGCGACGATGTCCCGCGTCGCAGGTGCGCGCAGCGGCGGAATGTATTCCAACCAGGGACGGTCATCGCGATACAACTCGCCGCCGCGCGACAGCGTCTCCAATTGCTGCGGCCCACACAAGTAACCGGCCGCAAAGACCTCAGGCCGCGACAGGTAATATGGCGAGCCGCCCCAATAGGCATACGCTAACTCCTGCTTCAGCCTCGGTTGCTGCTCCAACCTCGCAAGCCACTCGCTCGGGCGAAACGTCGCGGGGGTGTCCAGCGAACCGATGAGCAGAAACTCCGATGTGTTGTACCATAGGACTGATTGAGGGAAGACGGTCTGAAAGGTCTTAACCAGCGTGCGGAACTCGTCCGGTCGAAAGAACTCAACCGGCAGGAACTGGCAAACCAGTCCGCCATTACGTAGGCGCGGGCGCAGCCGCTGGTAAAAGTCGAGCGAATAAAAGGCAGCAACGTGCGGACGATAGATCTGCCCCACCTCAATCGATATCAGGTCATACTGCTCGCGCGTATGCGCCACGTAGTTGCGACCATCCTCGACGATCAACCGCACGCGGGGATCTTCCATCCACGCCGAGTCGTAATAGCGGGCCACCAAATCAATTAGCGCGTCCTCGACATCGACGCAATGCAAATGTTGGAGGTCATGCGCCAGGAAGCTACGAGCGGTCTGGCCCGTTCCCAAACCAATCACTAATGCCGACTGAGGTTGAGGGTGCAACAGGCTCGGAATGTGCGCAACCATCGTCTGGTGGTTCTGGCGGTCTTGCCCTTGCCACATCCGATTGATCTGCAGCCGCAAGTTTGGACCTTGCCGCACGACCGCTACCGTGGCCCCTACCCCTTCACGATAGTCGACCAGTTCCCCTTCCAACGCCAAGAAATCCCGCGGCAACTCGGTCTGCAAGATGAGCGGGATTGTTAACCAGGCTGCGACGCCCAAGACACTGGCCGTTAGTCGCGGCCACCACGCGCCCGTCGGACGCATCAGCAGCCACCACGCAGCGATGCCCAGTGCCAGACTGATTCCGGTCATGAAATACAGCGTGAGCTGCATGCCTAGCCAAGGCAACAAAAAGAAACCAACCAGCAGCGACCCGATAATCCCGCCAACCATGTTGTACGCCGCCAATCGCCCAACTGAAGCGCCTGTTTGGGACACCGTGCTAACGGCCAACCTAACTGCCAGGGGAAATGAAAACCCTGACAGGACCGCTGGTAACAACATCACCACCAGGATCACCGTCAATTGTTGTCTCATCGAGACCGGGCTTAACCACTCTCCCCACCACTCCGGCGGCGCCTGCATCACCAGCATTACGGACAGCCCACTGCCAACTTGGGCTGCGCCAAACCAGCCCGCTTGCCGCCGCAACCGATCAACGGCCAGGGCAGCCAACAGACTCCCGATTACAATTCCTAACAACACGCTGGACAGAGTTAACGTGTAGGTATGGATCGTATTGGGCATCCACAGGGAAAGGAACCTCGTCCACAAGACTTCTTGCCCCAGTCCAACCAAGCCGACTCCAAAAAATAGTGCAGCCACGACCAACTCGCCGCGACGCACCGAGCTGGACGGTGTCGAAATGGACGGTGTCGAGCTACCGGAATTTTCAGTGGTGGGACATTCATTGCTTAGATGTATTTTGCTAGACAGTTCCAAGCTCTGCGGAGCTGAGACACCACTATCGACCGACACTTCAGAAGGAATGCGCGACAACCGCCACAACATCAGGCTAACGATCAAGTTTACGCTCGCCGCGAAAAAGATCGAACGTTGCACGCCAACTTGGGGAATCAAATAAAACCCGCACATTGCTGCGCCAGCTGCAGCGCCCAGCGTATTGATGGCATACAGCCAGCCCACGCCTCGGGAGACTCTTTCAGTGCGGCGGACGTAGAACTGGCAGAATAGTGGCAGACTCGCCCCCATCAGAATCGTCGGTGGCAACAGTACCACGGCAGCACTTGCCACTCGCAAAAAAGTCAGCAGCCCAGCAGAGTCGAGCACGTGCGGATAGACAGCACTGTAAACGCGGTCAGAAAAAGCAAACAATGGCAAACTGGCCAAACCGGTCAAACCGACTCCCAATTCCAGCCAGCCGCACAGCTGTAGCGGATGTCGAATGCCACTACTGGCTCGTCCCGCCAACAAGCTTCCCGTCGCCAGCCCGGCGAAAAAAATGGCCAACACCGAACTGACAGCCCAGGTGGTGCTGCCAAAGACCAGTGATGCCAGGCGGATCCAACATATTTCGTAGACCAGCGCGGCCGATCCCGTCAACAACACGCAGCCACTGGCCACCCACAACGACCAAACCAACCTGCGATCAGACGCATGCAGAAGAGCTGCGGAGTGAGCTGGCGAGGTCATCCAAATCCTGCAGACAAGTTGAGAGTTTTGGTATTCGACGATTTTATCCAAGCACAATCGCACATTCAAGGCAAGCAGTCTTCGCTCTCTCGGCTAAATGACCGCCCGCCAAGCACCAAGCACCAAGCAGTAGGAACCCATTTGCAGCGCAGTACGACTGGCTCTAGAATCTACTTCCCCAACCCTGCCCACCTTTTGGAAGTAAATAGGTTAACGCATGAGTCAGCAAGGCGATATTGATTCGGTCATGGTGGAACAACGCTTGTTTCCACCGAGCCCAGAGTTTTCGGCAAAAGCGCGAATCAAGAGCTTCGACGAGTACCAACAATTGGTGGATCGTGCCGCAGAGGACTATGAGGAGTTTTGGGCGGCTGAGGCGCGCGAGCATTTGCACTGGTTCGAACCCTTCACCAAAACGCTTGAATGGAACGCCCCGTTTGCCAAGTGGTTTCCGGGTGGAAAGACAAATGCCTGCTTCAATTGCCTCGACGCCCAAATTGCCGCCGGCCACGGGGATCGTACGGCGATCATTTTCGAAGGGGAGCCCGGTGACACGCGCAAATTGACTTACCGTGAACTACACCGCGAAGTCTGCCTGTTCGCCAACGCACTTAAAGGCCTGGGAGTGCAAACCGGAGATGTGGTGAGCATCTACATGCCCATGACCCCGGAACTGGCCATTGCGATGCTCGCTTGTGCGCGCATCGGTGCGGTTCACTCGGTGATTTTTGCCGGATTTTCGGCCGAAGCCATCGCGGAACGAAACAACAATGCAGCTGCAAAAATCCAGTTGACCAGCGATGGTTTGTACCGTCGCGGCTCGATCCTGCCGCTCAAGAAGACGGTGGACGAGGCCCTGGCGAAAAGCAAAACGATCGAAAAGTGTGTGGTTTTGCGGCGTGCTGGCAATGATGTTCCCATGCAACCGGATCGCGATGTATGGTGGCATGACGTGATGGCCGCCGCCAGCGAAGAGTGCCCCGCAACGCCACTTGACAGCGACACCACGCTCTTCATCCTCTACACCAGTGGATCGACGGGCAAACCCAAAGGAATTCGGCACGGGACAGCGGGTTATAATCTGTTTGTGAAACGGACGTTTCAATGGGTTTTTGATCATCGCGACGACGACATCTACTGGTGCACGGCCGACTGTGGCTGGATCACGGGTCACAGCTACGTGGTCTATGGTCCGTTATCAGCGGGTGCCACCGTGCTGATGTATGAAGGTGCCCCAAACTTCCCTGCGGAAGATCGTTTTTGGGAATTGGTGGAAAAATACAAAGTCACCATCCTGTACACAGCTCCTACCGCAGTGCGTGCTTTTATCAAGTGGGGCGACGCTCACGTTGATAAACATGATCTGAGTAGCCTTCGGTTGCTCGGGAGCGTCGGCGAGGGAATCAACCCCGAAGCCTGGATGTGGTATCACCATAAGATCGGTGGAGGGCGATGTCCCATCGTCGACACTTGGTGGCAAACCGAAACCGGCGGAATCATGATGTCACCACTCCCTGGAGCCATCGCCACCAAACCTGGCAGTTGTACCAAACCACTGCCAGGCATCGAGCCACGAATCGTTGGGGAAGATGGAAAGGAACTCGAGCGCGGGCGCGGTGGCATGTTGTGCATCAGCAAACCTTGGCCAGGTATGCTCTGTGGCATTTGGGGAGATGACGACCGCTATGCGGAACAGTATTGGTCCAAAGTTCCCGGTATGTACCTGACCGGCGATAACGCTCGACAGGATAGCGATGGTTACTATTGGATCATGGGGCGAATTGACGATGTCATCAATGTTTCCGGACATCGGCTGAGTACCATTGAAGTGGAGAGCGCTTTGGTTTCGCATCCGGCTGTCGCGGAAGCTGCGGTGGTCGGCAAGCCCGACGAAATCAAAGGACAAGCCATCGCTGCTTTCATAACATTACGAGTTCCCGCCTCTGAGGAGCTTCGTCAGGCACTAAAGTTGCACGTGCGAAAAGAGATCGGTGCGCTCGCGCAACCCGACGACATTCGCTTTACCAACTCGCTGCCAAAAACACGTAGTGGGAAGATTATGCGCCGTCTACTGCGCGATATCGCATCCGGCAAGACCCAGACCGGCGATACGTCGACGCTGGAAGATTACACAGTACTTGCCCAACTGCGCTCTGACGAAGAGTGATCCCCTTACTTGCGAGAAAACAATTGTGGCGGACGGAACGACAGCAACTCCTAAAGAAACCATTCGAGTAACGATTTGGAATGAGTTTGTACATGAACAGTCGGACGAACGAGTGAAAGCCATCTATCCCGATGGCATTCACGCAGTGATTCAGTCCGCTGTTGAGGCCAAACTGGGTGGCAGGATCGAAGTCCGCTGCGCGACGCTCGACCAGCCAGATCACGGATTGACCGACGCAGTGCTGGAGCAAACGGACGTTATGTTGTGGTGGGGGCACGCAGCTCATGATCAAGTCCGCGATGAAATCGTTTCCAATGTTCAACGCCGAGTTCTCGAAGGAATGGGGCTGATCGTCCTCCATAGCGGCCACGGCTCGAAAATTTTCCAACGACTGATGGGAACCGGCTGCATGTTGCGCTGGCGCGAAGCCGGTGAAGTCGAGCGACTTTGGATTACATCGCCCGGCCATCCAATACTCGCTGGCATCGAAGGGGACTACATCGAACTCCCAGAAACCGAAATGTACGGCGAACACTTTGATATCCCACAACCCGATGAACTGCTCCTGATCAGTTGGTTTGAGGGTGGTGAGGTCTTTCGAAGTGGCTGTACATTCAAACGCGGTCAGGGCAAGATATTTTATTTTCGACCCGGCCACGAGACCTATCCGATCTATCATCATGACAGCGTGCAAACGATCCTCAGCAACGCCATTTGTTGGGCTCATTCCGGTCGCGGAAATTATAGCTTCGACGCCAGGCACATCCCCGAGCCGTTGAACAAGCTGCATGTAAACTGACTTCCGACGAGTTGATCTGTCCTGAAGGTGTTATTCGCGATATCCTCTATCAATGCGCGGCGGTGGCAATACGATTGGCACACGCTAAAAATCTTGAAAATCGCGAACATGGAGAGTAGAGATGGATCGAGAACTCACGAAGCAGGCCATGCAGTTGATCCGTGACATCGAAAATGGAGCAGAAACCAAGCAAGAACTCAATTCGCAGTTGATCGCTGCACTTACGGCGTTGTTCAAGTCGATTTCGGTCTGCGAGGAAATGGATGATGACGCGTTCGCCGAATTGTTTGGAATTGACGAACCTGTCGAGTCGGGCGTCGCGGCGATCAAAATTCTGGCAATTCACAATGCGCGGGAGGCAATCGACGATATCGTCGATTTTGTTGAATGGCAAATCTCTCACAGTGACCACGACGATTATCTTTGGGACAGCATTGTTGAAGTGCTGGCACTGTTCGGTTCCGAAGGCATAACTTCGTTGCTTGAACTTGCCGTCCTGGGAAGTCGGAGCGAGAACGTGCGCAGCGTTCTGATTAATGCTGTCTTCCATTGGGGGAAATGCCATAAAGTCGTGCCAGCATCGGTAGAAAGCCTGATCGCGCAAGGACTGAACAACGCGAGTAAAAACCCAGTTCAAGTCAACACTGACCTGATGATGCTTGTGGTTGAACTGAAGCTCGAGGGATTTGGCGAAGTAATCGAACGGGCCTTTTCGCTCGATCGAATTGACTGCGGTATGGCAGGCGACTGGGAAGAGGTCAGGCATCTCCTTCATGTGGAAGGACTAAATCTACCCATGCCCGAGAAACCATTCAACTCGCTGGACGATTGTAGAAGAAATGCGGGGATGGGCGTCTTTTCGGAAAACATCATCTTCATGCTTGGCGAGATTCAGGAGGAGGCTGCCCAAGAATATCTCAGCAATGCCATGGACGCGTTCCGCGATTCCGCTGAAGGCCAGCAATTGCATAGCCAGGGACAGCGTCTGGGATACGTTTACAATTTTCTGGATTGCGGTCTGAATTACATGCATGTTACGGTCGATTTGATGACCGTGGCTGATGCTCTTGAGATATTGCTGGAACTGTTTCCTCGCAAACTGTCGATGGACGTGAAAAATTGCAGGTCAGTGATTAACGAGCTGTGCGCGTTCTGGCACTTCGTTGATCGCGTTCATCAATTGGAATCAGCGAAAGAGATTGAAACCACAATTCGCTCAATGCTGTCCACGTTCCGCCGTAAAATGTCTGACACCGAAAGCTTTGGGATGGCCAAATCAATTGTCATGTCAGCCATGGCTGAGGGTTTTGATGTGTCGAGCCAAGAAGACATGCAAAATTTCATCAGTTTGTTCAACACGCGTCTACTCGAACAGCATGAGCACGCGAGCGAAGATTTTAATGCAAACGCTTCGCGCAACACACCACTCAAGCAGCGCAAGAAGGTCTTGGCCAAAAAGAAGCGCAAGTAGTACGTATTTTAGCGATGCGCCACTGCTCAAATTTGGCAGTCGGCCTGCGTGGCAATGGTAACATGAAACCCGTGACTTCAGTCGCTTCGCACGAAGCACGCGTCACAATCTGGCGTCCGCGTTCCGTGAAGAGATCGATGTAGGTGGGAATAATCCAACGGTCATCTTCGAAACCAGCGCGGGCGGTTTCAATAGTCCCAACACATCTTTCGACGTGAGTTGACTAAAGCACGCCTCAACACATCCGTGATTTCTGCTCTGCAATAAACGTTCCATTAGGTAGCTAACAAAGTACCCGGCTCATCGGACGGCTTCGACATGCGATCGGTCGACACATGGAACTGAGGTTCATCAGAAAAGGAAACGCAAACCAAGTCGTCGGCTTTGTGAAGCATTTCTCTGCATTTTTCGCTGAGGTGCGTCAGGTGGACCATTTTGCCGAGCTGTTGGTACCTGGCGGCGATCGAATGGATGGCTTCCATTCCCGAGTGGTCGTAAACGCGAGTGTAGTAAAAATCGATCACCACCGTATCAGGGTCGCTCTTGGCGTCAAACAGCTCTTTGAACTGAGAAGCTGATGCGAAAAACAGTGAGCCATGAAGCTGGTAAATCTTTGCACCATATTCGTTGAATTGCACGTCTGCATTGATATTCTTCGCATGTTTGAATGCAAATACCAACGATGAAACGATCACCCCAATGATGACTGCCGAAGCCAAATCATGCATGACCGCAGTATAGAGGGTTACGATTACCATGACCAGAAAGTCGGTCAATGGGATCTTGCGATACAGCTTCAATGATGCCCACTCAAATGTTCCAATGACCACCATGAACATCACGCCAACCAGCGCGGCCATCGGAATCATCTCAATCCAACGTGAAAAAAAGAGGACAAATGTCAGCATGCAACATGCCGCAAATACCCCGGAAGTTCTTCCTCTTCCTCCCGATTCAACGTTGATCAACGACTGACCAATCATCGCACAGCCACCCATACCGCCAAACATCCCGCATACAATATTTGCCACGCCTTGTCCGATGCATTCACGGTTGCTGTTGCCTTGGGTCTCTGTGATTTCATCGATCAGCGTCAGGGTCATCAACGATTCGATCAGGCCGACGGCAGCTAGCACCAGCGCGAACGGAAAGATGATCCACAGCGTCGCTAGCGACATCGGCGGCAAGCTAAACGCTTGAAAGAAAAGCGTTGGCAAGCCAGCTCGTATACTGGTGGACTTTGGATCAATGTTGGCCATCGCCGCGGTGATCGCCTCCGCATGCGCAGGTGTTAGTTCTTCCTGCCTTAACTCTTTTCCGTGCTCAGCTGCGGCGGGGGCACTGGCAACTTGATCTCTATCCAAGACGGACTTGGCGGTTGCTGCCTTCGCATTGGTCGTGAGCATATCGCCGACCGTCATCACGACCTGGTTTTGGTTTTCTGCCGCCCAATCGCTTGGCAACATCCGGTTAGAAGTGATGCCGATACCAGTCACGGTCAAAATAGCAACCAATGAAGCAGGTACTGCTTTGGTGAACTTAGGCAGAAGCCATATGATGGCCATCGTTAGCAGAACAAGTGCGACCATAAGCCACAAGGCTGGACCCCGCATGTATTGAAGTACACCGAAAGTACTGACCGTCTTAAAGCTGCCGAACTGCGCCATGCATATCACAATTGCTAGTCCATTGACGAATCCCAACATGACGGAATGCGGCACCATGCGAATCAACACGCCCATCCGAGCAAAACCGACAGTCAACTGCAGCAAACCGCAAAGAATTACGGTCGGGAACAGATATTCAATTCCGTGGATCGCGACCAGACTCACAACCACGACCGCCATCGCACCTGTCGCGCCTGAGATCATCCCCGGACGACCACCGAAGAGCGCACAAATCAAGCCGATGAAAAAAGCAGAATAGAGTCCAATAATTGGCGACACGCCCGCCACAAACGCGAAAGCAATCGCCTCCGGCACTAACGCCAATGCGACAGTCAAACCCGACAGCAGTTCATTTTTGAGATTCTGGGGCTGTGTGCGAAATAGATCGAGCATCAAAGTAAGAAACTTCCTGTTGGATTGCATCCGACATCAGACATCAGACATCAGAAACCGTGGCATCATTAGCACGGACTGTCCGAGCGCTGGAAAAACGAAAAACACGAAATAGACTCAACGCAGCAACGATTAAGGCGGAGTGACAGAAATTCTTGAATTCTGTGTTTCGTGTATCATGATTGAAAATTCTCTTTGGAGATTCAGAGCAAGGTTAACTCCTGCTTTGGCGTACTTCAAGTTCAATCTCCCAACGGTCGCCTCCAGCCAACATGGCCGTTGGCCTCCATTTCGCACCAAGGGGGACAACGGCAACCGTAATTCGACCGCAAAGAGCTGGCAGCTCGCTTTCGAGTCACCAAAGTTTTTTGAACTATTTCCCTGCCTTTTTCTGGTTTACATAGCCATCGCCGCTTGGCACCGCAGGTGGAAGTTCCAGTTTGGGGAACTTTTCAGTTCGCTAAAAATCTCAAAGCCGAGGCGACTCCAATGGTGACCTCCGTCATGCGCTGATAATCCAGCGTCTCCAGCGTATCGCTACCGCGATGGTAATGTGGGTTCCTGAGAAAACTGGTATCGGTCAGCATTAGGGCTGGATATCCCTGATCCCAAAACGAACTGTTGTCACTCAACCGAATCTCATTGATCTTCTCTGGTAGGCAGATTGAAAACAGCGGCATCGATCGAGCACCGCGTTTGAAGCCGCGACGAAAATTCCAGCATAACTTCCAAGAACTCATATTGCCCACCGCTGCTAAAAAATCTCCTCGATGCGGAAAGAAGCGACGTGCCCATTTAGGAATGAGTGGGGGCACCGTCTGTGAGTTGTCGTCTATGCTGTAGTATCCGACCATTTCCAAGCAGAGCATTCCACAGATCTGGTCTCCCCGCAAGCGTGATTGGCGAGCATGGTATTGACTACCCATTGCGTCGACGTTGAAGTAAGGCGGTTCCTCGCAGGCAAAAGCAACATAACGAATTGTGCGTTTGCTTTGTTGTTCACGCAGCAGTCGACTCACTTCGAGCAAAACAGCCACCGCCGATGCGTTATCGTCAGCCCCAGGCGTGGAGTAAACAGTATCGTAGTGGGCGCCTAGCAAAATAATTTCGTGCGCTCGGTTATTGCCGCCTTGCTCAACGATCAAATTGGTAGCTTGATCGCCCAGCGCATCGAAACACTCTTGCGAACTCTCGTAGCCCATGCCGGCCCATTGACCTTCGATGTAGCCAATCGTCGCCAGAATTGTCTTTGGTTTCTCTAGGTAGCGTGGACCAATCAAACCAGCCAAGCGATCGACGTGTAGTCGCAAATTTGCTTCGATTTGGGTTTTGTCTGTTTTCATGGATGTGCGTTGCGAGTCGACGGAAGCCGGAGTTGCGACGAAGCCGAAGTGCCGGGGATCGGGGGGGCTTCGATAAGATTCTGTCAGACGGTAGTTTACCGTAAAATTGCGGATTAATATGATGACCAGCCTCGCATGCGGTTGAACCGTCAGTATCGCTTTTGAAAAGGCGGAGCCATGCTAACGGTTCAACTCCATTGGCTTCGGCACTACTAACAAGCGAATACACCGCCGCTCCGCGACAACACACGAACGGCCAACGAACAGGTTGTTAATCTGACGATGGCTGGCAGCGTAACAAGTCGTTCCGCTGCGTTGTTATCGAACGAGAGATAACCTTGCTCACGTGCGTGAACGCAGCTCCAATTGGACTCTTGGGGAGGATGCTGGGATGTACTGATTCTCTTTCAAGCCAAGCCTTGAATTCGTTTAGGATCGGCACGGCATACTCTGGCGTCCAGCAGCAACCTCCTCGAATTCGCGTTCACTCAGCTTTTCAACCGCCCCTTTTGCTTTCGCCATCTCTAGAGTCTCCTAGGTTAGATCAAACAAAACTCTCCAACCTACGCTACCCCGCAAGATGTACTTCACCGAACGCTCACGCCTAGTCACCAAAGTCAGGGTTCACCTCTCCGCCACTTCGAGTACCCAGTCGTCGCCAAGTCAACAGATCGATGTTCTGGCTGGCCGAACGCACCGATCCATCAACTAGGCCAACATTGACGACTCCGGTATGGTAGCTGCGCGAGGTAATGACAGCGAAAGTTGGATTGGTCGTGCTGGTGGCTTCTTGCTGCGATGTGTAATCGATGTCCACACCCGCGGGGCACTGATTGGAGGTGTTCGATAATTTCAGCTTTCCGTTGGGGGCAAGAGCCGTGGTGAACCCGTGGTGATGCACGCGAGCGTCGGGCCATTCGGTGTGACCATTGGGCCGGCACCACACGTAGGATTGTGGTACTTTGGCGGCGACAGCAGCTTCTGTGGCTGCCGGCATTTCCAGCCCACCAACCACGGGTTCGTTGCGGCCATAGTATTGCCGGGCCTTGACCTCGGCCACCATAAGCGTGCTGCTCGTTCCGTCTGTGACGCCATTAAATCCGATCCGCATATTAGGACCGAAAACTCCGTCCCCCGCTTGGCCAGTGATGGGATCATACACCAGCCACGAGCCGAGGTTGAAACCGTAATTCGTGGGGAATAACGGAGAGGCAAGTTTGGGACTAACATCGCGCGGGTTGTCTGAATTAGGGTCGCTGGGGCAAGCGTATACGGGGAGCTTTAATCCACTGAGCACCGCTTGATCGTCCCAAGGCATATCCAAATTGATGCTCTGATATAGATTCGCCTGCTCCAAGTACGGCAATATGCGACCGTGAATCGACCAAGCGGCATTGGTGTTAATTGCAGTGGAGCTTCGAATGATTCCCGCTGGCGGGAAGCGACGATGGACCGATTCATAGTTGTGCATGGACAGCCCGATCTGCTTGACGTTGTTCTGGCAAGACATCCGCCGAGCCGCCTCGCGCGCCGCCTGAACGGCAGGAAGCAGCAAGCCCACCAGCACCCCGATAATTGCGATTACAACCAGCAGTTCCACCAGCGTGAATCCACCGGACGGCTCCATTTTTCGCAACCGCGTTATGATCGTTGATGGTTTCATCATTGGCAGGCCAATCGTTTTAGTCTCAATCATTATTGTTCCAATCATACTGACAACAATCATCTTTCAGACCCCAATCTGATTTCAGACGAAATTGGCGAGGCTGACTTTCTGGAAATTGGCCAAAATAATCATCGCTACCAAAGTTCAGCGACTCGGCATCATTTGCGGCAACCAACCATTCGATCAATCGTATTTGCTTCGATGTCGCTCCTCGCACTTTAAGTGTGTTGGCCATTCCGTCGACTTCAAACTCTATTCCCGAGTCCTCTGTTGTTGAAGCTCCTTTCGATGTAACGGAACTGAAGAACACCTCAAGGTTGATGCGTAGCCAGGATGCTGAAACATTCTTGATCTGGAAATCACGATCACGATTTGGGGCACGCACTAGAGTGCAAAGTTTCTCTGCGGCTTCGTCAAGTTTCTCCAAATCCTGAGAGCATAATACGATCGAACCACTTGCGTCGATCGATGAAGTGACTGGAGCTTGCAATTGGGCAAGTGCATCGATCAATTGCTGAGCTTCTAGGTCAGGTTTCACAATTCGAACCCAACCTTCTGAATCGTTTTTCCAAACACCAAGCCTCGAGATGAACTCATGAATCTCGCGTCGTTCACCATCGTTACACCACAACAGTACTCGATTGCGGGCTTCATCTGCTTCTATGCTGAATTCCTGCAATTGACGCGTTGAATCTTGGTTGGTAGTGAGGGCATCAAAATTGAGAGAATCCAAAGGCAACGACACTGCATGGGTGATCACCTTTTGGATTACTTCCACAGCTTGCGTGGCCGATATCGAATGAAATTGAATAATTTCCGCCTTGCGTTTGCCGGATTCAAACCTTTCCATTAATTCATCAACAATCTGATGTAATCTGAGGGACCCGCTGAGCACAATCGCGCGGTTGTCATCGTCTACACTGAACCTTTGGGCTGACTTGAAATCAGGGGTTTCTGAAAGTATCGCAATCAAGTGCTGCGGGTTAATGGAGTGAAGTCGATAGACGCGTGTAGCCACACTATCTGGGGAAAAATGCACTGACCGATCCGCTGCTTTGTGTGCGAAGTTCAAGAACGCTTCCATTGCTTCGATTTGCTCAGGCAGTGCGATCGACACGAGACAGTTGTTTTCGTGGTCATCCCTGAACTGGACCCGGAACGTATTCGGTGAGGCTGCAAGCCACGAAGGCGACGACCGAACTTCAAATGGGCGGCGAAGCTCCATGAGCCGTAGGAGCTGGTTGCGAACAAGTTGCGCATTGTCATTGTCGATTAAAAACGAGCGTTCTTCAGCGGAACTTTCCGCAATTTGCTCTGCTTTGGAAATCATCTCACAAATGCGTCGCACGACATGTGCCGAATCTACAATTTGAATTTGATTGTCATTCGCCCCTTGTTTTGCGGAAGCGTCCTCATGCTTGTTCTGTGTTTCCGTTGTTCCTAAAAACCCATACTTGCTCAGAGAAGGTGTAAGTTCTAATGAGATTGGTCCTGCCATCAAACTACGCAACTCAATCAACACCTGCACGAATTGATTGGGCAGACACAGGTCGAGCCCTTCGCGAGAAACCAGTGGAACCAATTCAAAATTTATATCTGTCAGTTTGACTATGGATAGTTTTTGCCCGTTTTCGATGACGGTTAGTCCCTTTGAAATGAGCAAACCGTTCAAGAAATCTCGAGCTTCCGCGGGCGTGCGCCCGTTCAAACTCGCGCAGTCGAATTTGCCGTTAGGCACATTTTTTAAGTCAGTTGTCATCCCGGAAATTGCCGCCAATGCTTTCAAGCCTTCCGGCCATGAGATTTCTTCGTCAACGTAAGAAAGAGCCCCTTCACTTGTCGTTTGGTTATGAATTACTTCGATTTTACCCACAGATGAAAGTCTGAAGGAGATTGCGCTTTTGGGTTTGACCGACCCCAAGGATGATATACGTGGTGGCGGCGCAACTGATCTCAACGCGCTTTCCTCCTGTCGTTGAGTACTCCCAGTCTCCTGCGGTAGACTGTCGTCGTCTGGTGGTAGACCTTCCCTAATTCTGCGGAACCGCCGGTTGGCCGCGTCAATCTGTTCTTGGGTCGGAGGCGGATTGTTATACCCAGGACTAACTGGCGCGTAATTTTGCGAAAAGGACGTTCGAGATATAGATTGCGAAGCGATAATTGAGAAAAGAACAACAAAACTAAACCGAATCACTTTACGCTCCGTTAGCGATTAACCGCTCGTATTCGAGGCAAAGTCTTGCGAAAGTCGTCAATTGCAGGTGTGGTGACGGCCGTTCTTTCGAGGTCGACGCGGCGCAAATTTGGTATGGACTTCAAATGCTTAAGCCCCTCATCAGTTATCGAAGTATCGTTGAGGAACAGGTACTCTAAGCGGTTGAAATCCTTCAAGCTTGCCAGTCCACCGTCAGAAATTTTTGTACCGCTCAAAGACAAAACGTTCAGGTTGTTGTTGAGCGGCAAAAGTTGTTTCAAACCTCCATCGGTGACTTGTGCGCCTAAGACAAGGATGTCGAGCGTCTTGAGATGTTGCAAGTGCTTAAGTCCATCGTCCGAAACATTTGGAAGATCGAGCCGAGTGAGCTTTGACAGATGCGCAATATGTTGCATACCTCGATCTGTAACTTGCGGCACCTCAAGCCGCTCTAAGGGGAGACTCTTCAAATGAACCAGCCCATCATCGGAAACCGCAGTTTCATCCAGCCAAAGCGATTTCAATAAAGTAATTTTTCCTAGCCACTGCATTCCATCATTGGTAATCCTGGTTTGAGTTAACACCAACTCTTCGAGAAGCTCCATATTTACTAGCAACTCCAACCCCTTATCGGTCACGCTCGTGCCGCTCAGGTTGAGCGCCTTCAAACGTGGCAAGCGTTGAATATGCGAGAGCCCCTGATCGCTGATCGGCAAATCTCTCATCGTCAAAGTTGATAGATTTAGTAGATAACTCGCATCCACGAGGTCTGCATCGGAAAAATCTCCGCCTTCGAGGTTAACTACGAACTGCGGACTCTCACGGTCGTAATTAATGGAAGCACCCCGCGTCTTCCAGCGGTTGAGAATAGCATCCGCGTCGGTACTGTTCTCGGCAATAAATTGCGGTCTTGCCGCTTCAACTGCTGCTTCATCGTAGGTATGGATCTGTAAATCCGCCGCCGGCAATCGTCTGCCTAAATCTTCAATTCCAGCCGCGGTGACAAGGTTACTCAAAAGCCTCAGTTCCTTCAACTTCGGTAGCCACTGGCCAATATTCCGAAGTCCTGCGTCGGAAACTTGAGTCGCTCCCAAATCGAGTATGTGTAGGTTCGTCAAACTCTGCAAGTATGAAAGTTCGTTGTCGGTGATCTGCAAATCATCGACCACCAATGACTCGAGACCCGTCAGCCCAGAAAAATTCGCCAACACTCCGCCGCTGACATTGCTGCGAACAATTCGGATTGATTTAACAGTCGCAAGCTGGGCGATATTTCGAAATCCGTTATCGGTAACCCGTGTATCCTCGACGGTCAGTTCATCCAGAGACTCCAAATCCGCCAGCGGCTTGAGGCTTTTGTCGGTGATCTTTCGCCCGAAGAAGCTGATTTCGTCAATGGGCTTTAGAGCGTCGTCATCCCGAAACGTAACGAAGGCACCGGTCCGGAGAATTTGCGCAAGGATAGGTGTACCGTCCTTTACGCGTGCGTGGTCAACCGCTGGAAGTTCCGGTGCGCTCAGGTTGGATTGCACATTTTCCAGAGTCGTGATTGTTGGCGACAACTCGATGGGGAGCGTAGCAGGAAGTGCTGGCGACGGTATGGGAGCGCGAATTTGATCACGTTCAATTGAGTTGTGTTCGACTTCAGCCGTAACTATCGTCTGCTGCAATTCACTCGCACCATTTGACGTTACTTGCGTATTGCCTACGTTTATCCATGTGAGGCTAAACAGCCTCAAATGCGCGATCGACGCGTCTGTGACCAAAGTTCCACCCAGATTTAGGCGACTTATCGACTTCAAATTTCGGAGTTCGACAAGATCCTCGTCTTCTATTTTCAAGTTCGCGAGGCTTAACGTTTCCAAGGTCGTAATCCGACCGATCGCCGCAAGACTGGCGCCAGTTACTTCCGTCCCGTCCAAATACAACTCGCGTAAATTCTTGAACGTTGCGAAATCCTGAATCGAGCTATCACCGATCGAACTTCCGGCTAGATCAAGATGTTCGACTTCGGGGAAAACAGCGATTTTATCCCATGCACTGAAATCCTCGGCACGGATTCTAATCGTTCTGACTTTGACGTCATTTGGTTCGCTTTTCGACTGAGAGCTAAACTCAAACTCTACACCTGCACGTGTCAATTCCTCGACCGCTGTTTGTTGCCTAACATTCAGCTTGTCATCAACTGCCATGCAGGTGTAACTGGAAACGACAAACGTCATTCCCAGAGTTGCCCATACAAAGAACTTATACATCTGGCTAGCTCCTAACCGAAATGAGACATTGACACAATTACTGCATTCTGTGCCTTCTCATGGTTGTCCCCAATAGGCCCAGAAAAATGAGCAATGAGGACGGTTCAGGAACAACACCGCCACCCGTTGGGGAAATATTCAGGTTTGTTGAGAAGTAAATTCGCGAACCAGAATCTGGATCTACCTGCCCAATGTAAAAGCCTGAAGGAGCCGTTTCGCTGACCAAAAACTGTATGGTGGCAGCTTCGTCAGCGCCCAATGTGAAATTCCAGGCAAGAGCCATTGAGACATCGTCTGGACTGCCTGAAAGGACGCCAATGCTATTGTCCAGGCTTGAAAGCGCGAAATTGTCATAAATATCCCCAAAGACAAAACCTGGTTCGTCGGTTTCCCAAGAAAGCCCAGGGAGTATCGGATCATCCGACTTCACACCATACTCGTTAAAAAACGTATTGATTGTCTCGTCAAGCTCGTGATCCAGGAAAACACCGAAATAGTGTGTTCCTGGACTGGTAAATGTGGCGGTAATCGTTCCCAACCCGGTTGTTGTGTTAAAAGCTCCGAGGTTTACACCTGCTGGAGCGCTGCCATTGGTAACTGTCCCATTCACATTAAAAGCGTATTCTGCTAACGCAATAACCCCCGCTTGACTGTTTGCGCTGCACAGTCCACAGGCGATAAATGTCAAAGCCATTAAAAAACGTTTCATGTCTTGTTCCTCTAGTTGCTTATAGTGTTTATTTGTGGTGTCTACCGTGGGTTCGGAATGGTTACTGTGGCGATGTTTGAATCAGGCGATGCGATCTGGTTGACGACCGACTGCACCGTGTATTGGTAGGTTTGACTATTGATAACAGTGTTGTCGACGTAGACACCGGTGAGCGAAGTTCCAATTTGTGCGAACGCGCTTCCGCCAGAAAGTTTTCGGAAGATACGATACGAACTGCTACCTGCTGTTGCAGGCCAAACTAAGTTTACTTTGCCGGGCTTTGCACGGGCCACCAATCCACTGACCGTGAGCGGGCATGTCCCAACACTAAGGTCATAGAGGACTGGAGGATCCAGAACGCCTGGTTCACGAGTAAATGTGGCTTTGATTTCAATTAAGCGGCCGGTTTGTGAACCGCAAAAAGAAACCCCGTTCTCCAAATTAGAACTGAAGTTCTGCACTTGAAGATCGGCTTGAGAGTCGGCCGCTCGAACCTGGATGGCGATTCCAGTACCGGTTGGTTCGAGGCCATTCCAATTCACCGAGCCCCACGCCGCTCCAGCGCGACCAGAGTCAAATACCACGGACCAATTCCCTGTTTGCGTCGTCAAGCCAAGGAACTGCTGACCGGAGGCGTCGGAATATGTGTACGGAGATATTCCGGTGGGAAGCGTTCCCAATGGAAACCCATCCGTACCACGGTACTTCGATATTCGATTATTATCAAGGTTGACTACCCATACATCACTATTGGCGTCCAAAATTGCCCCACGCTGATTACCAGCCGTCGCTCCCGCTTGCGGACCGGACGACCAAATGACCGCACCAGTTGGAGAAAATTTTGTGCAGCCTCGATATGAGCCACCAGGGATGCTAGACGAGACATAAACATTGCCCGATGGGTCAGTACTGATTCCAAGGCTATTCAAACCTATCGCAGCAGGAAAAGTAAACGTTTTCAACACAGGATCGAATTTAGCGAATGGGCTTGATCCACTCACCATTGCTTGGTAAACGCGGAGCCCGGTACCATCGTTACCCAATGCGATTCCATAGTCCTGTCGACCATGATTGTACACACCGACGACCGTATTGTTCGTAGTATCTAGTTCTAACAAATTGTTGCTGAGTGATGCTCCCCACAGCCGACCTGTACCGTCAACCACCGAGCCGTACGGCGTGTTTCCTCCAACCGAAATTGGTCCTGCAAGGATGCTTCCGTTGGCTGGATCAAGCTTATAGTACTGTCGATTGTTGAACAATCCGACCCAGATCGAACCGTCGGGCCCGATCGACAACGACCGCCCCAAACCACCGGTGGGACCGACCCGAACAAGCCATGCCACGCGTTCATCTGCCAATTCCGCTTGATCGGGAAATCCGTTTCCATTTAAATCTACCAGCGGAATGATCTCTGCGGGATCAATTACACCATTATTGTTCAAATCGGTCGAAGTATCGATAACTCCATTGTTGTTTCGATCAATTCCACCAGTAAACAAAATCTTCATAACGGAGGCAGATCGACCGTCAAAATGGCGATTGGCGACATAAACGTTGCCTTCGCCATCCACTGCCGTCCGCGAAGGAGCCGGACCGGCAAACGGGCTGTGTGTACCACCGTTGAACCAGGTGCGATATCGGGCGATTTCTTTGCCTGGTCGTGATACTCCACCGCTATCCGTGAATTGTGTCGTGTCAAACTTCGATTCCGTATCCTCTCCGGCGTTGGCAATCCATAAAAAGGGCTGCGGAACGATGTCTGCCGCCGGATTCAGTTCAAGCTGGTCGGGCGTGTCATGATTAACATTGAAAAGTGTACCCAAATCGAAATCCGCATTTGTCGTATACGTCTTCGATTGTGCAAATCCAACTCCCGAAGAAAACGCAGTCCCTGCTAAAATACATCCGCACTTTATTAACCAATTCGAAACCAAATGCCTCACGATTGTCTCTCCCTGATGACTTATTAAACTTATGACCGATTTATCCAAACCCTAAAAACCCACAGGATGGCATAACTGAATACCCATTTCAAGTACTTCACCAAGAAATTAAGAAAATTTAACAAAACAACTCGCCGATGTAGCAACTCATTTCGTGCTTTAGCGTTCAAGTTGCCACCCTCGAACGCTTAAATTGTCTCGAGCACCCAGGATTTATGAAGCGAGTTGCTTTTTACTTGCAAACTAAGTAGTGCGCAAGTCGCTATATCCTTTCAGCCAGCGCGAGATTTATTCAAAAAACGACCGCTCTTTTGCAGATTTGTGATCGCATTTCTGGCTGGATGTAAGCGTTGAAAATATTTAGTCGCCTCGAGCGCTACTTGAATGCTGAGATCTCATCTGTCGAGAGTGGGCAGTTCACTTCACCCTATGACAATGCTCAAACAAGTGATGCCAGCCTCTGCTTTTTCAAATTCACTAAGTTCGACCAGCGTCAGAGAAAAGCCTGCAGCATCGAGCTCTTCGTGGGTACGCTGATGCGTCGAACTCATCAACAAGCGACCATTGGGCAAACGCAGCACGTTGGCTCCCCACGGTTCGACCGCCTCGATCATCTTCCGCTTTGGTAGTTTGTCCGTACGGATCCAATCGGAGTTGACAAGTAGACAATCATGATCGAGTGCAGTGCAAGCAGTTTTCAGATGCAAGCAACCTAAAACCTCGATAGGATGAACTCGGTAGCCCATCGGAGTAACGAGCAGAGACAGGGCCTCGATTGCCGCTGCGTTTGTCCGCGACGATAGCCCCACGAGCAAATCCTTGTTCAACCGCAAGACATCGCCGCCCTCCAAAGTTGCTCCCCTTGGTAGTCGCAAAACCCTACCGAAGCTCTGCAACACCTTTGCCCACGACTCGGTTTCGGCTTGTCGCGATGCTGTTCCCATCGCCCCAAGCACGATGCACTCATCGAACACCACCGCAACGTCTTCAACAAAACATCCGTCTGGTTGTGCGGCGTTGAATTCGTGATTTCGAACATCGACTTCCATGTCGTGCAGAGTCGCAAGGTAAGCTCTGTGTTGTTGTTTCGCCAATTCGCCGTCGATCGGAATACGCTGTAGATGCGTCAGAGCGCACTGGCCCAACGCATTGGAAGGCGTGTGAGTCAGTGCTATTGCCATCGAGTCAGTTCCCAGACGAGTTCGATTCAATCCAAGCTTTTAGCGCACGCAACTCGGCTGGCTTACCGGCGAAAAGTTTTTCTGGATACTTGATGTAGGGCAGCATGCTGGCACGTATTTCCGGTCCAGTATAACGATTGAGAGCCCATCCCGCCGAGTACTGGAGCCTGAGATTAACATCAGTATTGATGACTGCATCGGACAGCCACTCAGCCAGTTCCGGTTTACTTCCTCCATAGTTTTTGGCCAAGTAGAGAGGGTCGCGCAAGCCTACTGCGGAAAGTGAATCTGCCACCGCCGAGTAATTGTCACCCGACAACCGCTGGTCTATCGCTTCGAGGTCAAAACTGGGCGCTCCAGCTTGGCCCAGCATCACCAGATCATAGCCACCGTTTGCATCGTCATTCGCCCAGATCGTCCCCTCCGGAAAGGCTTCGAAGAACGTGGCTACCTCACTCTTCACTGCCTCCAAACTCGACTCGTAAAGCGGCACCCACTGTGTTGCTATTCCGCCTGGCTTGAGATGTTCGCGACATAGATCAAAATACTGCTTCGAGTACAACGCGGCAGCACCTTTGACCCAAGGGTGAATGGGGTCAGATGTGATGATGTCAAATTTTTCGTCCGTGGTCAGCAAAAAATGTCGCGCATCATCCAGCACGATCTCCAAGCGAGGGTCACTCATGATCGCGTGATTGAAATCCGAAAAGTATTCACCAGCGGCCTGTGGAATCAACGGTTCGATCTCGCAGATCACAATTCGTACAATTGATGGATAGGCTACAAAAGATCCAGCCGTTACCCCCGCACCACAGCCAACGATCAAAACACTCTTTGGCTCCGCGCACATCAGCGCTGGCAGATGTCCTAGCATCCGTTGCAACCGCATATCCTGTGCTTCGCTTGACGCGACCACTTTGCCGCTGACATGAAAGTTTCTGACTCCATCACTAGTCTCTGAAACTGCGATCGATGCACTTAGCCCATCTTCAGAATACAAATACTCTGGTAAGTCCGACATCCAAGTCACTAGATATCGTCCATAAGCGGCCAAACCAACCGGCGGTTTGGGTATTGAGATCGCAATGAAAATCAAACTGCAAGTTACCATTCCAAGCCAGACACGACCAGCGATATGTTGTTTTGCGTTTGACAAGACGATCAGACAAGTCGCGGAACCCAACAATGAACCGAGCAAGAGCTGATGCGAATGCTGGATGCCTAACATCGGGATTGCGAACCAACTTGCTCCGATCGCTCCGGCGATTGCGCCCAGCGTGTTAGCGGCGTAGACTCCTGCCACCAACTTTGCTGGGTCTTGATTCTTCGCTGCAGTTGAAAGCGCTAAAGGAAAACTACTGCCCCAGAACAATGCAGCCGGAAACACAGCCCAGGCCACGCGTACGATGTCGAGCTGAAAAGTATGCCAGGGACTTTGGGTCAATGAAGCATCGATAGGCCAATATGGCAATGACTCTGCCATTATCCAGGCTGCCCAAGCCACTCCAAACGCGGCTCCAAGTTGACAAGCCGCAAAGGCCATGGCAGGTTGCGTGGTCTGTCGCGCCCAACTGGCCCCAAGGCTACTGCCAATACCAAGGGCGACCAAGAATACCGCGAGAATCAACGAAAACGTGTACACCGATGCTCCCAGCAGCAGCGATAGCTCGCGCGTCCAAACAACTTCTGCACCCAAAGCTGAGAAGCCTGACAGAGCGATCGCCCAGTAGGCCACGCGATTTCCCAGGGGCTTGGCGTTCATGCCTTGCTCAGCCTCAAGCACATCACCGTCAATGACGACGCGACTATTTTGAATGGACCCCGTGCCGTCTTCTGGACAATTCGGTGTATAAGCTAGCCAGCGACTGGCAATAAAGCCAATCGCCGCGACGGCCGCGTTGATGGTAACCGCCACGTACGTTGCTATGACCATATCGTAAAGTCGCAGGAGGTAGAACGAGGCACCGAGGCAGCCTGCAACGGCACCGATGATATTGGCCGTGTAAAACAGTCCGGTCTGATAGGCGCCGTTTCTGTTGCTTTCGAACCAACGCGCGATGGCCGGGAGGGTAGCGCCCATTAAAATAGTAGGTGGCAACAGGCAGACCCCAGCCACCACTGCTCTTAGCATGATGTTCGCTTGAGCAGATCCGCTCGAACCAGAATGCGTACTTGAGAACATGCCCAGATAAAACGCCTCAACGCTGGGCAAGACAAACAGAATGCCGATAGCCAACAGGCCAATCAGTAGCTCCAGTGCCGCGTAAACTCTAAGCGGATGCCAGCTCCGCGAAACTAGCCAAGGAAAGGCAATACTGCCTAGGCACATGCCTCCCATAAAAGTTGCGAGCAGAACTCCGAGCGAGACGGCTGATGCCCCCACGACCAGCTGCAGCGACTGAAACCAGACAATTTCGTAAATAAGCGCCGCACAGCCACTTCCGACAAATAGTGGCAAGAGCCAACGATGCTCGCCCAGACCTTGACTCGACGAACCGCCGCCTGCGCGTACATTTGCCATAGATAACTCTAGATTTTTGAGAAAAGGCCCGGGCGTTCAAGCTCCCCGCTGATCAGAGTGCTTGGAGCGACCGAGTTTTAACACCATCCAGATCGAAACGTTTCGCATGGATTGCCATTTCACCTTACGATTCACACACTATTCCGACTCGCTTCACCCGGCACGGAGTCCACAGAGATAGTGGCAAAGGTGCGCGGCTCGTTGCTCTCCGTTTTATGTCGCGTAATTTAACCTCGTTAGTCAACATCATCACTCTTTCGCGTAACCTTTGGAACCATGGCGTACCAGGTGGTAATTTTTTCGCGTAGCCGCTCGACGATCTCGGGATGCTGTGCCGCCAGGTCGTGAACTTCGTGAGGGTCTTCCTTGACGCAATAGAGTCGAACGGGTGCTTTGTCCCAAACATGGACAATTTGGTACTCGGTGGTATCCGCGCCGTGAAAGCGGACGATCAGTTTCCATTCGTCCTCGACACACCAAAGGTACTGCAGTGTAGCGTCGGGATCTCCCACGGTTAAATTGTGGATCGAATGGGTTTCTCCAAACACCGTATCGCGACTTCTCCTCGCTTCTCCGTCCAAGAGATTGATGCCAGGAAGCTGTTCAGGAGTATCGAGCCCCGCAATGGCGGCGATTGTGGGGAAAAGATCGATCGCATGAGCGGATTCTGTGGCATGAGCGGGTGTCACCTCCTTCGGCCAGGAGACGAGGACTGGAGTGCGGACACCGTTTTCGTATGGCGAACCTTTCGAACGCATCGCGTAACGATTCCAATCGCCCTGTGCAGGATCATTGCCATTGACGCTGCTGGCGACCCAACCATTATCACAGATATAAAGAACTACGGTGTTTTCAGTGAGCCCTCGTACCTCAAGATGGTTCAAGAGTTCACCACACGTTTCATCGAACCATTCACACATCGCATAATATTTTGCGACATCATCGGCACGACCGGGTACTTGGTATTTTTGTAATAAGCGTTCGGGCGGAGTGTGTGGCGTATGTGGCATGAAGGGGGCGTACCAGACGAAAAAGGGTTTCTCCTGGGCAACCGCATGATCGATAAATTCGGTGACGGGCTTAATTCCCTGCCGACCGATCGATAGGCTTTCCGAGCTTCCGTGCCGCGCGGGCTGCTGCATCATACCGTGGGTGAAGCCGCCGTCGAAATGACTCCCTTCCCACCATTTACCGGATTGATGAGCCAGATAGCCGTTCGATGTGAGCTGACGGACGAAACTTGGTAATTGATGGAATCGTTCACGCACGGGCTCATCAAGTCGCTGGCGGTCGTTCATTCCATCAACATCATTGCCAACGGCTCCATGCGTCCGCGGGTACTGTCCCGTGAGAATCGAAGCTAAAGAAGGCCTACACAAGGCAGAGGCCACGTAGCCCCGCTCGAAAACCAAGCTGCGAGACGCGAGCTTGTCGAGGTGCGTGGTCTGAATGTCTGGATGCCCCATGAAGCCGTAATCGGTCCACGCTTGGTCATCGCTTAGGATCAGGACAATATTTGGTCGCGTCGAATCCGCTGCATGAAGCGTGGCGACAGATAACAGCAAGGCATATTGGAAAAAGAGCCGCGTCGGCCTCATCAAGATTTCGAACATCAGTTCTCTCAACTACATTGATATTTCAAAGAAAAGGGGGAACCGACCCGAGAGTAAATCAAACCAAATCCAGCATTCCGCTTTGTTCCCCGTAAATCGCTCAATCCAGCCCCAGCTTCTTTCGACCTTCATGACTGAGACGATTGGAGTTCCATGCAGGTGCTGTCGCGAGCTCGAAAACTACTTGACTCACGCCAGGTACACTCAGTAGGCGCTCACGGATCGGAACCGAAAGCGTCGGATGAACGGAAATAGAACCATCAATGAAGTATCCCAGCCGCGAACGACCTTGGTGCGGCGTGGCCATGACGAGCGTTACAACTTCGCCCTTGACTCGTACATCGTATACCAAACCAAGCTCCACGACGTTGATATCGGCTGTATAAAGCTGGGCATCTTTGCAATCTCTTAAGGCGTCCCAAATCAACCGCTTGTCGATCGCCGCGTCGCCGGCTTCGCCAGGCCTTGCGAGCTTGACGGTCTGTGGTGTTAGACGTTCATGCCCACTTGCCACTGAAAACGGACCAGCACTGGCGACCAAGGGATTCATCATCGCCTCGCGAAGCAATTCGATCTCTGTTTCAGTCGTGCCGGCGGTGAATGGAATGGAGACATAAGCATTTTTTTGCCTTAGAACGGCTCCCGCAGGCACCTGTTTGACTGGCAGCGGATAACGACTCCATACATGCCCATGCCAACGATAGTACATGATCGGAGCGCCCGTGTGCTTAAGTTCCGGGATGCCCTCCGAGGAGTGATCAAGAAACAGAGCGATGAAAGAGTCCTTGCTTTGTTGGTGAAAGAAGCCAACACCCCACAGCTTTTCTTGGAATTCTGCTTCGACTTCACCACTCCGCAGCTTGCCATCGGACGTCATCCAGAGCTTATCGGTAAACGACTGACCTGAGAAAACCCACTCGTCATCTCGCAAGGCTTCGGCCGAAAACTCTTGAACGGCATGCATTGAACCCATTTTGTGGAACCAAGGTTGGCTTGCATAGAACCGATACTCCACGCTCACATGCAATCGACTAGGCGTGAATAGTGGATGAACGGGTGAGTGGGGAAAGCCCCAACGACGAACGATCGTGCACAGCGGGCCCTGGATTACTTCGTAATCTGGGCACTGTTCCCAGAGCGAAATTCTCAATTTTTGAAAACCACCCTCATCAACGTAATCGTGAGCCCAATCAATTCCAGGTGGTTCGCCGTGCCCCTCACCGCCAGCATACAACTCTAACCCGTGCTCGCGCCGCAGCTTCAAACGTTCAAGCTGTCCTGTTTGCCTGGATAATGACGCCGTAAAGTAGGCGTTTGATATATCCAGTGCATATCCTTGACCCTGCGTCGTCAAGTCGGACGGATATTCAGGTAGTTCTGCATCCGAGCTACCATATAGTACAAGATAGAGCTGCGTTTGCTTGGGACTGCTATCCGCCAAAATTAGCACCTTACAATGTCGCTGGTTGCCACGAAGCACTTCGGAGAACACTTGGCAAGGCACTTCGATCAACATGCCCTCGCTCAGCTTGGCAATTCGCAGCTCGCGCGAAAGCGAAACGACATGCTCGCTCGGGAAACTGAGCGACAATTCGACCGGTTCTTTAGTACGTTTGATCCCAACAGGCTCTTCGAGTGTAAAGGACTTCAAGTACTTCCAGCCTTTTGTCCACGCTTGCCAACTTGCATCAAGCGAGTCAATCGCAACAAACTCGCTGGCGTCGATCAACGACGGTGGTGATGGCTGTTGCTCATGCTGCGTTTGAGTCAACGTATCCCGCATCGAATCGGTCAGTGACCTTGCCAGATCAAAATCTTTCCGCTCCCAGGCAGCTTGAAGCAGCTTGATCTTGGTTTCCATGGAATCGGTACGCGACACAGTCTCCTGGGCTTGGGATTGTCGAGATAGACCGAAATGAACCAAACAGAGCACAAGGATGCACGTAAAGCTGTTCGTCCGGATTTGATTCAAATATGCTGACATGTCTAGAGGTCGATTCCTTGTTAGAGTGTCTCGTGCTCGGTCTAGATCCTGAGTTTTGATGTTTCCTTAAACAAAATCGGCCGGCCGAAACTCGCCGAGTTCTTTGGTGCTCGTTCTCAGCTACGCGGTACTTGAACTCAATAAATGAGTTGCTGAGCCTCGCTTGACAGTACCAGTTCATGGACTACGAATGCGATTGAACGCCAAGTCGCGCAACATCAAAAAAGCGAGCGTGTGGATAGGTTGTTAAGGCGGGTATAGTAGCAGTCAATTGAACATCGAATACCCGTTAACATACACCAAGCCGAAGTGGATTGCTGGCCGCTCGCCTCCTCTCACCGGAATTGGAAAAATGCCAAGGAAGACGGATGCCAACGAATCGAGGGATTCAACGAATGGTCCGCTTTCGACGGCGACAATCTATCACTCGAATCCGAGCGATGTCCTGCTTCAATGACCAAGAAAATTTTGCATGAGTCATTATTCCGGCGCGGCCGCTTCCGCCAGCAATGCTAGAGTTCCAACAAACGCTCGTCGACATTTTTGCTAGAATAAGCAAGTAGAGCCGAACTGATCCAAGGAGCATCTAAGCATGTCTCAATTGACTTTCAAGGAAGAACAAGCACCATATCAACCTTTGGGCCTATTGCCATTGACGCTGCGCGTGAACGATTCGTTTGAAGAATTTGTGCGGTTGAATCCCAACTTAGTCGTCGAGCAGAATTCCGGTGGAGAAATCGTCATTATGCCACCCACTGGCGGTGACTCTTCGGAACGCAATGCGGAATTAACCTTTCAATTGCGTGCATGGTCAAAACAGTTCGGAGGAGTCACCTTCGATTCTTCGGTGATCTTTTGCCTACCTGATGGCTCGAAACGCTCACCCGACGCATCTTGGATATCTTCCGAGCGGTGGTTGTCGCTGCCAACAGGCGACCGAAAGAAGTTTCCACCGATTGCCCCTGATTTTGTGATCAAGCTTAGATCCGAAAGCGACATACTCAAGGAACTTCAGGATAAAATGGAATTGTACATGCAGAACGGCGTTCGACTTGGATGGTTGCTCGACCCGTTCAAAAGCCGAGTTCACGTTTACCAGATTGGCTTGCCAGTTGAAGTTCAGGACGGTCCCGAATCGGTTTCGAACGAACAGGTCTTGCCACAGTTTACGCTCGATTTAAAACCGATTTGGAAAAAGTGAAGGTTGTTCACGGCAATGTAGAGCAATTGGGGACTATTGTTTTGTACCCAGTTTAAGGCGACCATCGCGAGATACTAAACAATTGAGGACAATTGTTCTACATAGGAACTAAACAATTGAGGACAATTGTTCTACAAAGGTTCTCGAATATTAGGTGTTTGGTACCGGGGAGTTAGTGGATGCAATTGACAGTAACCAAACGGCGAGCGAGCAATTACCAAGTTGTACGAGGCCGTTTGCAGATAATCGCCTTTCTACAACTTGCTCCATACGCGGCGTGCCTATTGCTGTGTTCGATGACGCTGGCCGATGATCAAACTGGCACGCCCGAGCAACTCAATTTCTTTGAAACGAAGATTCGTCCGGTCTTGATCGAGCATTGTCACGAATGCCACGCTGTGGATGCAAAGATCATTCAAGGTGGACTTCGCGTCGATCATCGTGCCGGCCTTTTAGCAGGCGGCGACAACGGACCATCGATTGACTTGAATAATCCTCTTCAAAGCTTGCTGATCAAGGCACTGCGTTACGAAGATTTTGAGATGCCGCCCAAAGGAAAGCTTTCGGATACAATCATCGCCGACTTCGAAAAATGGATTGCAATGGGAGCTCCTGACCCACGCGCGGCCGATGAGTTACCGACGACTCGAACGATTGATCTTGAAGCAGGTCGCCAATTTTGGGCTTTTCAGCCGATCACCGATCCGTTGCCGCCATCAGTCATGGATCCAACCTGGCCAATTGATTCGATCGATCATTTTGTTCTCGCGCAACAGGAGTTAGCGGGAATTCGACCGGTTGCTGATGCCGATCGATACACTTGGCTTAGACGCGTTAGTCTTGATTTGACCGGGCTCCCACCGACGCCATCCGAGATCGAAGCCTTCGTTCGAGACAACTCGCCACATGCATGTGCGACCGTCGTCGATCGACTGTTGGAATCACGAGCTTACGGTGAGCGCTGGGCAAGGCACTGGCTGGATCTGACTGGTTATGCCGACATGATTGGGACATCAAACAACGTCTTCGCCGAGTATGCTTGGCGCTACCGCGACTATTTGATCGATGCATTCAATCAAGACAGGCCGTTTGACCGCTTCATTCGGCAACAAGTTGCGGGCGATCTTATTGAGACATCATCCGTCGTTGAGAGAGCCGAAAACATAACCGCTACCGGTTTCTTAATGCTCGGAGATGTGGAGATCGTCGAACCAGACAAGGCCAAGATGGAAGCCGACCACATTGATACACAGGTCAACAAGATCGGCGCAACGTTCTTGGGAATGACGGTGGGCTGCGTTCGCTGCCACGACCATAAGTTCGATCCGATCGCGCTCGAAGACTATTATGGTATCGCTGGGATGCTTCGCAGTTCACCCGCGACGCACAAAATTCCGTTTGGTGTTTGGAGCACGCTCAACTCAACTGAACTTCCGGAAACAGCTGAGCAATTGGTAGTTCGTAAAAAGCTTGAAGCCGAGCACGCCGAAAAAATAGCATGCCTCAGGGATGAACAATCCAAACTCAACGACGAAAAGACTGCAATCGCCGACCAACTTACGAAGCTTGAACAAGAAGCGAAAGTCACTGATATTGAAGAACTCATCGACGCTGACCATGAGACTGATGCCGGACCGCATGACACTAGCACAGCGCCCGCTACTGTCGAACAACTCACTAAGCAGCGCGACGAATTGACTGCCAGAATCAACAGACTCGCCGCGGAAATTCAACACGCCGAATTCTTCAGTTCCAAAGTCCCCAAAGCCTTCGCGATGCGCGATGGGGAAAACCCAGCCAACATGCCAGTCTACATTCGTGGCAATCCATATGCCCCTGGCAAAGTTGTTCCGAGAGGAGTTTTGCGAGTTGCATCCTGGGAGGAGTTTACCGAAATCCCGACCGGACAAAGTGGTCGACTTCAACTAGCTGACTGGCTGATCGATGCAAGGAATCCATTAACCGCTCGTGTGACAGTCAATCGAATTTGGCAAAAGCTGTTTGGAGAAGGATTGGTGCGCTCGGTCGACTATTTTGGCGCCCGCGGTGAATTGCCGTCGCATCCACAATTGCTTGATCACTTGGCGACTCGCTTCATCAAAAACGGCTGGTCGCAAAAGCAGCTCATTCGCTCCATTGTCCTTAGTCGCGTGTATCGCTTGAGTAGCATTAATAGCAATGCATCGATGGAAGTCGATCCAGACAATCGTTTGCTCTGGCGAATGCATCGTCAGCGATTGGATGCCGAAGCGCTTCGCGATTCGGCTCTCGCGATAAGTGGTGAATTAAAACCCGCTCTCGGCGGACCTGCTCTGGTTCTGGAATACATCGAAAATACAGGCGATCTAGTCGCCGCAGGAATAAATCCCCCGCACTACAATCATCGCAAACCGCGTCCATCGCAGGAATTCGAAAGATCTGTCTATCTTCCGGTCTTGCGGACCGGTTTTACAGGCGAGGATCGTATTCGCGGTTACTTCGATTTTGTGAATCCCGCTCAGATCGCAGGTCAACGCGATCAAACAGTCGTGCCGACACAGTTGCTGTTCCTCATGAACAACAGCGCCTATCGCAAAAGAGCGAAGTCGGTCGTCGAGCGTCTGTTCGCGGAATCGATTTCACACGACGAAAGACTCGAACAGCTTTGGTTGCGCGTTCTAAGCCGTCCGATCACAACCTCTGAACGACAAGATGCAAACGCGTTTCTCAAGGAGACCGAAGCGCTCGTTGGCAACGACAATCAAGAGACTGAAGCATCGATCGCGTGGCAAGAGCTTTGCCACAGCTTGTTATCTTCCAATCATTTCGTTTTCCGACTGTAAACGACATCGGCCAACAGCCCAACCCATCCGTTTCCTTCTAGTGAGTCATACTGTGAGATTCAAGACGATTCCAAACCGACGCCAGTGCTTGCAACAGTCAGCATGTGGTTTTGGTGCTTTGGCTTTGCATGATATGCTTCACGCGGCGGTAGATCAGTCGACGAGCGCATCGAATGGCCGAGTCCTCGATGTCATACCGCGAGTTAAACGCATTATCTTTTTGTTCATGGCGGGTGGGCCGTCGCAAATGGATCTCTTCGATCCGAAGGACTACATCCGCCGTAAACACGGCGAGCCGATTGACTCACCACTCGATAAAAACGTCACTCAGATCGGGACGGAGAAGTTTCTTGCGCTCGGCGCGATGGCGCCAGTGAAACCACGCGGCCAGTCGGGCATGATGATCTCCGATTTGATGCCGCATCTCGCCGGCATCGCCGACGATATCTGCTTGTTACGCGGCATGAGTGCTGACAATCCGCAGCATGCGAGTGCCACCAATCAGTTCCACACCGGCAGCTTCACAGAAGTAAGACCGTCGATGGGCTCTTGGATCAGCTACGGTCTCGGCTCCGAAAATCAAAACTTGCCAAGCTTCATTACGATTCATCCTGGAGGCATTCGCACCTACGCTTCCGCTTTTCTTCCCGCGATGCATCAAGGTACAGCTCTCACTGTTCCGCTTGACAGTCAAACTTCTCCCATCGACAACCTCAAAAGCGCGTCGGCTTCTGATGCTATACAACGCAAGCGAATGGATATGACTCAACGGCTGAATCGACAGCTCGTCGATGAGCTCCACGGTGACGCAAACATGGAAGGGATGATTCAAAACATGGAGTTGGCGTTTCGCATGCAGACCGATACTCCACAACTTGTTGATATTTCGAAAGAGAGCCTACAAACGCTCAAGCTGTACGGTGTCGGTGGTAACGATACCGACAAGAATGCCCGCGCTTGCTTGTTGGCTCGAAAACTTAGCGAGTCAGGCGTGCGGTTTGTGCAGGTCACGATGGATGGCTGGGATCATCACGGCGACATTCGTGGCAATTTACCTAAGCTCTGCAACCAATCCGATCAACCGGTTGCGGCTCTCATCACGGACTTGAAGCAACGGGGTATGCTCGACGATACGTTAGTTCTATGGTCTGGCGAATTCGGGCGGACTCCCTGGAGCCAAGACTTGAGCGGTGTCGCGCCAATCGACGTCCACGGCCGCGAACATCAACCACAGAGCTTCTGTGCCTGGATGGCCGGTGGCGGAACTAAACCTGGCTTTACCTTCGGCGAGACCGACCACATGGGCTTTAAAGTCATCGAAGGCAAAATTCACATTCATGATTTGCATGCCACGATGCTCCACCTACTTGGGCTCGATCATACGCGATTGACTCGACGTCACCTCGGACGCGACTACCGTTTAACCGACGTCTATGGCACCGTCGTCAACGAGATCCTGGCGTAACCTTTAACGCGTTTGGTCGAAAAACAAGCATGAAAAAACTGCAAGTCGATTGGTTGGAGCTGGCGACAGCTTTCGAAAGACAGGCGGAAGAACGCTGGGGACTAAACGAAGAGTTGTATTACTTTGACAAGGAATCTGGGCAAATCATTGTCGTCGATGAGATAGTCCGCGATGCGATGGATTCCGTTTTGGAAAATCTCAATCCAGCTGTCTTAAATGAAACAAAATGGACGGTCCAGGACATTTGCCAGATGCCTTCCTACGAAGCGTTACCGGACTGCGTTAAGTCCAATGTAATGTCGGCGATCCAATTGGAATTCGGCACGGATACCTCTTGCTTTGAATCTATCCCGCAATTCAGTCCCCATGACGTGTTCCAGTGGATGACGGCGTTTGTTGAAACCGTTCGCGATGATGAGACGCGCGAACGGCTGGTGCTTGTTCTGCGACAGCACAAAACATTTCGCCAGTTCCGTGACGCCATGGGCAGCGATCGTCGACTGCAGCGAGACTGGCGATCGTTCGAGTTGGCTCAACAACGCAAAAGGATGATCGAATGGTTGCATAGCATTGATGTCGAGCCTCTGAATCTCAACGACTCAATCGGCACTCTACCGCCTCTGCCGGACTTGCGACAGATCATGTTTACCGAAGTGCGTCAATTTGTTCGATTCGCTCGCGAGCTCCCCGGAGTGCAGCGAATCGCGCTGATCGGCTCTCTGGCCAGCGACAAAGAATTCCCCAAGGACATTGACATGTTGGTCACGATCACTGATGACTGCGACCTGACCGACCTTGCCAAATTGAGCAGACAGCTCGTCGGATATATGGTTGGTCACGCTTCTGGCGCAGATGTTTTTCTAGCGAGTCCGACCGGCAAGTATTTAGGTCGCACCTGTCCGTGGAAGCGATGTGGTCGAGGGAGCCGTATGAGTTGCGATGCCCAGTCTTGCGGCGTACGCCACTACTTACATGATGATTTCAACTCAATCCGGTTAAGCGAAGAGTTGATCCAACATCCACCCGTGTTGTTATGGCCAAAGCCGCACGCAACCTCCACCGACCCGCTTGATATACACGAGCATTTGATTGAACCACTTGCACTGGACCTGAGCCGTTAGCAGAACACACCAAGAAGCGGAATCGACAACTGCGGTAGCATGATCCCCATTTGTCACCGTCCTCAATTTGTTGGTGTCACCACAACACGGTGACACCAACAGTGTCTGGTATTTCGGACTCGTATCGTTTTGCTTAGCGGGCGGAGTCATTTTGAATACAGTAGAGTTTGCCCCAACTTCGTAAAAACAACTGATCGTCGACAGCCACTGTCGAAGCGTCGACTCCGTAACGCCACTCGACGCCTGCGCAATTGAACATCCGTGCGCCCCCCCGCCCAGGCAAATTCCCATTCGATCGCTCTGTACGCTTACGATCATACGATCCCGCGCGATGATCAGGCCTGGAGCGACGACGGTTGTATGGGGCATTTTGGTGAGAAATATCAATGTCAAAACCTGTTATACCGTTGGCAACGTCGCTTATCTTAATTGCCATGACCACGCTTTCGGCGGATCGTCCCAATATCCTTTTGATCCTGTCGGATGACGTGGGATATTCGGATATCGGGTGTTATGGTGGGGAGATTGCCACGCCAACGCTCGACTCGCTTGCACAGACATCTATAAAACAAATTAAAAGTTCATCCTGCCTATGCCGACCAATTCTATCAACTCAGAAAACACGTCGATTATGTTCGACGGATCGTTTATAAATAAAATGGAGCCAGGATTTCACTGCCTTAAAAGGCAGTTGGCGCAACGCAATCTTAGTTTTTTGACCAGCTTTGGTAATGGGTCTATTCAATAGAAATGGAAAACATCCCTCATTCTGCATCCGCACATGAACTTTTAAGTGGCCTTCAAAAAGGAATCTGGACTAGTACCCAACTTACCGAGCATTTTTTAAACAAAATTGCAGAGCGGGATCAAAAAATTCATGCTGTTCCTATCGTCGCTCGCTATGCCGCCCTTGCGCAAGCAAACGCTGCTGATCTGCGAAGGAAAAACGGTGCGAGTTTCGGACCCTTTGATGGCTTGCCAATGACAGTAAAAGATTCACTCCGCATTAAGAACCTGCGAAGCACTTATGGTCTATTACCGTTTAGAAATCATGTTCCAAAGACAGATAGTAAGTTGGCCGAGGCCCTGCGAAAAAGTGGAATTGTTTTTTTGGGTCGAACGGCTGTCCCGACGGGAGCGTTTGATTGGAACTGCCGCAACCAGGTCTATGCCGAATGTGTGAACCCGTTTGATTCAACTCGTACGCCAGGAGGTTCTTCTGGTGGAGCGGCGGCGGCCCTTGCTTTGGGAATGACTCCACTTGAGCTGGGCTCTGACCTTGGTGGCTCGATCCGTTATCCTGCACATTGTTGTGGGGTCTATGGACTCCGCACGACAGATGGATTGTTACCGATCGATGATGTTGGACCTGAAGGTGTTGGATCAGCATTTCGCCAAATGGTGAGCTTTGGGCCGATGGCGCGAAATCGCGCTGATCTCGAAATTCTTCTTGAGATTTTTTCCGAAAAGTTATCGTTGCCCGTTGGTGTTCACGGATCAGAATTCGGAGGAAAATTAAAAATTGCGTACTCGAACGAATTGATGGGAACCCCTATTGATTCTTCAACGAAAGCGGTTTTTCAAGCCTATATCTCTCATTTTAAAGATCAAGGGTTTGAAGTCATCGAAAGGGCACCCCCCATAGATTTTGAATTACTTTATAGGATCTGGGGTATCATCGCGGGATATGATTACACGAATGGTATTCCAAAAATATTTCGCACACGGATCGTAAAATCAATAGTTGGTTGGTGGCTTTTAGATCGTCGTCTTGGAAAGGGACCGTTCACAGATCATTTCAAAAATGGGTTGCTTTCGTCCAAAACTGAATACGACAAAGCCTGCAGTCAACGTTCTGAAGTATATCAGACATTAGATACCTTTTTTTCTGAGCACTCGGTCTGGATTCTACCGACAGCACCCTCTGTAGCCTTTCCCTTAAAATTAAGCGGTAAAGATTTCCATACTGAAAATGGAACATATTCGTATTCGCAATACGTCGGAGCTTACACCGTGCCCACCACTGCGCTTGGTACACCTGTTTTATCTTTACCTATTGGCAAGGACGAAAATGGAATGCCAATTGGGGCACAAATAATTGGTCCACGCTTTGGCGATCGGTGGCTCGTCGACGTTTGTGCGAAGTTAGAAGCTAAATAGAATCAACCCCTAGTCATAAAAAAATGCGCTACACGTTTTCGGGAAGAGTTGCCACCATTGGCAAAAGATTTTCTCCAACTCAACATGATTCCCACGCAGACTCGCCACGGTTTTCCGATGCGACAGGGCAAGGGGGGCATGCCAGGCGCGGCGGACACCTATATCGGCTACGGACAATCATGGGCGAATGTCAGCAACACGCCGTTCCGCGAATACAAGCACTGGGAGCACGAGGGTGGGATCCGCTCGCCATTAATTGCACATTGGCCAAGCGGCATCGCCCCTGAGCGTCACGGCCAATTCGAACCTCAGCCTGCGCACCTCATCGATCTCATGGCAACCTGTATCGAACTCGGCGAAGCGCACTATCCCACGGAATACTCAGGGCAAAAGCTCTTGAGCTTGGAAGGCGTGAGCCTTGCGCCGGCATTTGTGGGCCAACCGCTTGCCCGAACGCAGCCCTTATTTTGGGAACACGAAGGCAACCGGGCAATTCGCGACGGACAATGGAAACTCGTCTCGGAGCATCCCAACGACTGGGAACTCTACGACATCGCCGCCGGCCGCACCGAGCAGCATGACCTAGCTAAGCAACATCCTGGGCGCGTCAAAGAACTCGCCGCTCAGTGGGACGCCTGGGCGAAACGAGTTGGCGTGTTACCTTGGCCGCTTACGGCCAGTGACAGCCCGTAAGGCGTTGCAAAACAACTAGTTTCGGACTCGATTGTGATTGCCCTCGATCCTCCAGCCAGTGCATTAGCGCCGTTTTTATGGGAACCGACGCGAACGCGTTCCGTCTTATGCGGACACTTGCTTGAGCCAGTAGTACTTTGATGGGCTCCAACTAATGGGGCGCGGCATCGTCTCGGTTCTTTAATCCGCTCGCCAATCGCTCGCGGTACCTTCGCGGGATTGCACTAAATGCATCGGTGTAAGTTGGTTCAAGCGGTAGATTGATGTATCGGTTGTTGTCGAGGAAGAGAGGCATGACGGGAAGTTCGCGACCGACTGCCATGGGCTCTACGTATGCAACGGGTGGACGAACCGCATGATAAGCCACTGAGGTTAGGCGGCGTTCGTCAGGAAACGTGAAGGGTGAAGATGAATCAATTTCACCCCATATCGCCGCGTGAATTCCACTTGGGTCCAGCGGCCCCGGCGGATACGGATCGACGATCAACAAATGGACTTGCTGTTCGATGACACTACAAACTTTGTCGAGAAAGCGTTCTATTGAACGATGACTGGATTTGTTACCGGACGATAGCAATTCTATATAAGCCACCAAACGATCTCCAGACGAATGGCGAATCGCCAAGCGATTGCGTCTCTCACTATAGATCTCGGCTTCGGAAGCTGTTTGCGTAACGGAAACACTCGGCTGGGCGTCCGTCAATGTTGCCGTGCCTCCGCATTCCGAAGGTCGACTTGATTTATCGCTTAAGAAAGTCGAGTAGACTTCCAAAGTAAGCACATCGGGCCCCGTCTCGCCAGCTACCTGCTCAGGCTCGGCATAATACGACGCAGGCAAAAGTCCTGTGTTCAACACTCGGGTCAGCGCACCGATCCACAAAGTATGAAAGCCGTGATAAGTACCTGCAGAGACTTGCGTCCAATCATGTAAAGGCATTTCAAGCGATCCTATTCGAGAGTTCGGCGATGTCCAGATTATAGCCAGGAGCCAGTGAATCGAAAACACTTTTCTCCTATCTCCCAGCCCGACTCTCGTCACTATGACGTGCAAGAGGCCCATCCGATAGTTACTGCTTGTCAGCGCTGGCTTTCCCCGGCGCGCCGGGGGCGGAGTACTGCTGAATCTCCGTGTCATTCGACTGCGGAGTACCAGGCGTACTGCGACCGTCGACTATGTACTTTTCGAGCAGCTTTTTGAGCCTGCTTACCAACTCGGGTTGATCTGTGTAACGATTGTGGCGCTGCGAGAGGTCTTCACGCACATTAAAGAGTTCGCCTGCATGCGAGTGCGCTGAGTAGCCGCGGTGAGCCTTTAACCACAACGGTTCGCCATTGGCCCCGTTGTCGTCTCCGCTGGGAGCGTCGATCAAAACCCAGTCGCCTTGGCGGATGGCAAACTTCCCTCTGGCACTGTGATGCACGGTCGCCTCGCGAATTGGAGCGTTGAGTTGCTGGCCAAGTAGCACGGGCAAGATACTGACACTATCCTCAGCAGCGTTGTCAGGCAGTTGCTGTCCCAGGATGGCTGCGATCGTCGCCATAAAATCCACATGACATACGATTTCATCGCTCGTGGTACTGGCCTTGATCTTGCCGGGCCAGCGGGCGATGAACGGAACGCGATGACCACCTTCCCAGGCATCGCGTTTGGCACCACGAAGTTCGCCAGAGCTCCAATGCGCAAACTGTTGGACTCGGTCATATGCACCCGGCTCCACTTCACCCGTAATTTCCGCTCCGTTGTCACTGGTGAAAACAACCAGTGTGTTGTCGGCAAAGCCAGCTCGATCCAATGCATCAAGCACTTGCCCAATGCTCCAGTCAGTCTGGTGAACGAAGTCTCCGTAGGCACCGACTTTCGTCTTGCCAACAAACTCGGGCGCAGGCACGACCGGATAGTGTGGGGAAGTCAGCGAAAAATAAAGAAAAAACGGCTTCTTCGTCTGGGCCCTCTCTTCGATCCATTGAACCGCGTGGCTTGTAAGCTGCAGCAAGATATCCTCCAGTTTCCAACCAGGAACCGTGGGACCGGGAATATTGAAATTCGCGCCAGTCATCGGCACGGAAGGCACACCTACGGTGCGATCGTCCTCGATGAAACAATACGGAGGATAATTGGGAACGATCGTGCCAAAGTAGTGGTCAAAGCCTCTGGCGATAGGGCCATCGCTAATCGGCTTGGTAAAATCAACGTTGCTTAGTGCATTCTTGATCCCGCCGATTACCGGCTTGCCGTCGCTGGTAACATAGTTTTGACCAAGATGCCACTTACCGACACAGGCAGTCTCGTAGCCACGTTGCTGAAGCAATTTTCCAACGGTCAATCGATCTGCGGCGATAAGCGGTTTGTCCCAAGGCCCAAGTACATTCCGCTGCAATCGGGTCCTCCATGCGTAGCGCCCCGTTAGCAACGCATAGCGAGTCGGTGTACAGACCGACGAAGGTGAATGCGCATCGGTGAATCGCATGCCTTGCGTTGCGAATTGGTCCAGCCGCGGTGTGGGAATCTTGGATTCGGTGTTGTAACAACCGAGATCGCCGTAGCCTAGATCGTCAGCCAGAATGTAGACAATATTCGGTGGCTCCGATGCCCAAAGTGATCTCGCGGAGCATAGGAGACAGATGACCAGCCACGCCATTGCAGTTGCTTGTAGCTGAACGATAAGATGATGACTTATTGCATTCGCGAATCTGCTGCATCCGAGGGCGAAAATAGTATTCATTTGAGTGGCCTTCGATCCTTCTGTTCTGCTGGGCGGTTTCCGCCGACAGGCTGCGGGTAATTCGCAAGAGTCATTTTAAGTGAAGCGACTATTTCTGGCTTCTTTGCCGCCAGGTTTTCGCGCTCAAGTGGATCCGACTCATAGTCATAAAGCTCATACTCGGCGGACTCGGGCGCAGCACCGATAACTCGCCATTCGACGAGCCGATAACGCACGGTTCGTATCGCGCGACCAAGTTTTGCCTTCGGGTACGCGTGATAAGCATGATCGCGAACTCGAGCTGAAGAGTCTTTCAATACCGGCACCAGGCTCACCCCGTCGATCGGTTGTGGACCGACGGGCTTGGGCAGTCCCGCTAACTCGGCAAGCGTGGGGAAGATGTCTACGCTTTCAGCAAGCTGTTTGGTCGCCGAGCCGGGCTCCGTCACGCCAGGCGCGAAAATCAGTATCGGGATGCGATTCGCCTGTTCGTAGTTCGTGTGCTTCGTCCAAATGCCATGATCGCCCAAATGAAAACCGTGGTCGCCCCACAGCACGACGATTGTGTTGTTGGCTAGCCCCGATGAACGCAGCTCATCGAGAACTTTACCAATTTGAGCGTCGACAAAGCTGGTGCTGGCGTAATATCCGTGAATCAAGCTGCGTTTTAACTCAGCGCTGAATTCCACGTTGCCGTCTTCTGGCACCGGTCGGTAGTTGCTAATTTCACCGCCACGTTTACCAGCTACGGAAGGTGCGTCTTGCGGAGGGTCTTCGAACTCGGGCATTGGTAATTTCGCCGGTTCATACATGTCCCAATATTTCTTCGGAGCACAGAAGGGCAGGTGGGGTCGAGCAAAGCCGGCAACCATGAAAAACGGTGTAGCATCTTGGTCCCGCAGTTGCTTTGCGGCGCGAAGTCGCTTGATGGTTTCCGCTGCCACGCGGCCGTCGGCGTAGGCCACATCGTCAACCACCGGCGCCTCAAACGCCGCTCCACGTGGAAGCGAATTTATTTCGCCCAAACGCTGATTCGTAAAGTACGCTTCTTCACGAGTCAACTTACCACCATCTGTGCTGTCAGGGTCTAGATACTCAATGACTTTGTCGTGAAAGTGCGGGACACTAAACGATTCCGGATCACCGAGATTGCCATGTCCAATGTGAAACACTTTCCCCAACGACTCGGTTCGATAACCATGCTTGGCGAAGTACTGCGGCATGGTGACAGCATCAGGGATAAACTGACGTAACTGACTGCCAAGTCCATAGAGGCCGGTCGAGGTCGAATGGGAACCGAGCATCAGCGTGAAACGCGAAGGCGCACAAACCGCCTGGTTGCAGTACGCCAAATCAAACCGCATTCCACTGGCGGCCAGCTTGTCAATGTTGGGTGTCCGTGCAATTTCGTCCCCGTAACAGCCCAGCGCAGGTTTGAGGTCGTCAACCAGAAGCAGCAGAACGTTCGGCCGCTCCGCGACTGCAGAAACGGATGCAGTATATGCGCTAAAGACGAATGCCAACCCGGTAAAGGCAAAAATGCGATTCATCGGTTTTCGTCTTTCAGTCAAAACGGAATCTCAAGTCAGTCATAACTAGTTGTTCTCAGTTAACTTGGGGATCACTGGTTGTGGGCCCGCTGGCAGGTGATCGATCAAATATCGCAAGATGTGCATTCTAACATGCACTACTGTGCCGTCGCCCTCCCTCAGTCCATGATCGCGGTTGGGATAGACCATGTAATCAAATGGTTTCCCCAATGAAATCAAACGATCGACTAGCCCCTCGATGATCTGAATATGCGTGTTGGTCTCGCCGGAACCGGTCATGATCAGCAGCTTACCTTTGAGACCTCCAGCAAAGTTGATTGGGGCCGATCGTTCATATCCATCCGGATTGACTTCTCGAGTACGCATAAAGATCTCTTGAAACCATGCGTTGTAAAGATGAGGCTGAGGCTTTGGAACGACTGCGATGCCCACGTGGTATGAATCTGGCTTACGGAAGAGAGCGTTCAGCGTGTTCGAGCCCCCACCGCTCCAACCCCAGATTCCGACACGGTCCGTATCGATAAATTCACATTGCCGCGCGAGCGCTTTCAATCCGGTTTCTTGTTCCTCCGTCGACAAAGGCCCTAGGCTTCCGAAGATTGCTCTTCTCCATGCCGCTCCCTTTGGGCTTGGAGTTCCGCGATTGTCGATCGACACCACCACATATCCCAACTCGGCAACGACCCGGTGGAAATCGATCTGGGCTGCCCCCCACTCATTTAATACAGTCTGTGCGTGCGGCTCGCCGTAAACGTAAATAAAGAGCGGATATTTCTTTGCTGGGTCAAAGTCATTGGGCTTCAGCATCCAGGCATCAAATTCGATCCCATTGCCGATATCGAGCTTTAGAAATTCTGCTGGCGAACAGGCTAAAGACTGCATCCTATCGTGGATCTCAGAGTTATTCTCCAAGACTCTTACGACGCGATGAGTTTCCACTTCAATCAGTTCATGTACTGGTGGAGTGTTCAAAGTCGAGAAGGTGTGGATCGCCCACTTGGCATCGGGCGAAAAGAGAAAGCTATGTGTACCGATTTGACTTTCCGGCGAGATGCGTTCGAGCTCCCGAGCACCATCAAGTGCAACTCGATAAAGATACTTTTGCGTTCCATCATGTGGTGATGCGTAAAAGTAATACCATCCTCGTTCCTCGTCGATTATGGCGCGGTCAATAATGTCGTAGTCTCCCGGCGTCAGCAGTGCCAGCTCCTTACCATGACGGGAATAGCGATAGGCATGCCTCCAACCGTCCTTTTCACTAATGACGACGAACTCCTCGCCTCCTCGTAGCCACACGAGTCCCGAGTTCTTGCCTTGACTCGACTCAACCCAAGCTTCGTCGGATTCAGAGAAGATTGTCTTCACTCCATCGCTGAAGCTGACGAGCAAAAAGTCGCGTCTATCGCGGAACCTACTAAACCGTTCAACTAGAACTTCTTGAGAGTTGCCTGCCCATTCGACTTGTCCCAAATACATACCTTCTTCGGGGAACTCGATCGGCAGCCAAGTCAATTGTTTGCCATCACTGTTTACAACTCCAATTCGCAGCTTTTCGATCTCCCCGCCGACACGAGCGAATCGATTCTGTTGCACTTCAGGGTAGGAGGGATCGCCTGGAACTAAGACCCATCTCTGCATAACGTCGGTATAGTCAGCTTCGACAAACAACACTTTGGATCCATCGGGGCTCCAGACCGGATCGCGCAAATCAACCTTGCGATCGGCGGGAGATGTTACAAGCGTAGTCTCAAAATTCTTCTTTTGATTGACGGCCAGGAGTTTTCCACCGCGCGATTCTAATTGCAGCTCGTTATCCGCTGATCGAAGTCCACTGTTTGCGCCTATTGCTTTTTCATCATCCGTTGCTGATCTACGCTCGCCCGACTTCGCATCGTAGAACCAAGTAGCTTGCTTGCCCGTGCTCGGGTCAACTTCGTCAACTAAGAAGCCCGTACTATCGCTCAACCACTGCGGTTGAACGCTCTTGGCACGAAACTCACCGCGTTCGTAGATCGACTTTAGGCGAGGTTCAGCGTGCTCATGCCAGTTTGTATTTTCGGTTGATTGGGCATACGAAAGCTTAGTCGCGAGCAACGTAAACACTAGCGGAATGAGCACAATTCCAACAAGCCAATGTACATGAAGTAGAAACGTGCGATGCATAAATGAAACCTAATGGATAGTTGTCTTCCGATCTGCCCAACGACGTATGTTCTAGCATATTCAAGTGAGATTATGTCGCCGTAAAACATTCGTTGCCTGCAAGACATGGTTCGATTGACAAACCTGCATGAATGTTCGTTGTCCTCGAGAGACTACGCCACACCGTTGATGGAAGACATTGGAAACGCGGGGGCGTGCACGCCGGAAGATATTGCACCGTCGAGTTGCTCGACGTAGTTCCCGAGTTGGCCGCATTCAACAATTATGCGACGAGCTTCGAGTTGGAATCACGCTGCCGAGCACGATGGTGAGAGCGAAGCCTAGGCCTTTTTTACAAACAGACTTTTCAGTGACATTGCGCCGATGCCATCGATCTTGCAGTCGATGTCGTGATCTCCGTCGACGATCCGAATGTTTTTCACTTTCGTACCGCCCTTCACGACTCCGCCATTGAATTTTAGATCTTTGATGACAATGACGGTGTCGCCGTCTTCGAGCACGTTACCGTTCGCGTCGCGCGTCAAGCCAGCTTCAGCGGCCGCCGCTTCCTCGGCGGGAGACCATTCGTGCGCACAGGATGGACAAACGAGCAGTGGACCATCTTCGTAAGCAAATTCGCCATCGCATTGCGGGCAGCTGGGGAGTTTGGTCATGCCTTCGGTTCCAAGGTTGTGTTTCTCAATTGCCTCTTCGAACAAGTGTGATCACTCAAAGCGACGTACTTTCTAACTTTTTCGATCTTGCGAGCTTCGCATTCTATCCCAAAGCCTTCAAGTCTAACTACGGGCTCCGCTGCATTTCTAACTCCAGACAGCTCCGCCGTGAAACAATCAAAGAGGCCTACATCCTCTCTATCACCCAGGCACTCGATTGGAATAACAACGCCAACCTTTTACATATGATTCGACCGCCATTGATTGAGGTGCGTTCACTTTGGGGCATCGTTGGTAAGCATCCGCCCCACGTAGGTCAGTCTCTCCGAGTCTGACCTTACCGCGACGAAGTCGAAGAAGAGTCCGCGAGTTTCGAAGAGACTCGGCTGCGTGCTGTACAACGAGCAGTACGCCACCAACAGCACAAGCCTGCCACAAGACAAATAGCCAAACGTGATCATCGCTTGCAGAGAGAGTTCAGACCAATCGATCGAAAATTGGCAGTCTGCTCAGTCGGCGAAGTTTATGTCAACGCTTCACTACTAAGACCACCGGAACAAATGCCATGACATGCCGCGCATTTGATGAAACAAGAAACAGCGGCCCGATGCGAAAAATAGCTTTCAACGTTTTATTGCCCTGGAACCGCTGGTGCGACTCCGCTTGGCGAGAAGTAAATTTGCATCGTCATGTCGCGAATCTCAGTCGCTTCAATACCTTGATCGTTCAGGAAAAGCTTTGTCAGAGGATCGTCATCAATGAACGCCATTAGCAAATGGGCCGGCCCCAGGTAGTCGTGTTTCCACTCTTTGGCTTTCAATTCGGTCGCTTCAAACAGTTCCTTCCATTGCTCCGCTGAGGTCGTCTGCGAAACACCGGTCCCGCGGTCGTCAGTTGCCTTGAACAAACGTTCGGCCATGGTAGGCAAAGAATATCGGCTCACTAAAGACATGCGAGAAGCCGCTGCGTCGCTCAATCTGAGCCTTCTGGATACACCAATCGTTCTGCGTCAGGCGTACGCCGATGCACCTGGACAAGCGACGTTTGTTTGGAACATGGGATCAGGGGCCAAAAATGCCGCCCAGGAAATCGACTCGCTCTTTCGCGAACTACTTCCAGAGATCGGGAGCAACAGAGTGCTATCGGTCTGCAAGTCACGAAGAAAAGCCAGTCAGAAGTGAAAAACGTTGAGGAGGAAAATCAAATGGCAGACAGAAGACCACTTGCAGCAGCAGTTAACACTTATGGAGGGGCAGATGTCGCGGATGTTCGAGCCTTTATCACGCAGGAGCGACCAATCAACGCATTATTGTCGTCGACTATCGATGCGGCGAGCACGCTTGCACCAGACCATCTTGCATTCCGAGCAAACGAGCAGAAGGGGATCAACATACCCGACCGCTCAACTGAGAATTTATCGCGTTCGACGCGTAGAAAAACCACGCGACTTCAGCCAGTTGGTTTGATACCCGTTACAATCCGACTTAGGCCCGAGATAGCTGGAGCGCTTAAGCGTGCATCGCTCGAACGACAATTGAGCGGTGAAGAAGTCTTCACCCAGCAAGAGCTGGTCGAAGGTGCGCTCGAACCGTGGTTGATTGACAAAGGCTATATGTCTGGCAAAGCATAACGCAGGCTCAAGTCGATTTCGCAGGTGTCTGGTTTGGCGATCTCATGGTCGTTCGCCTTTTTTGAGCTGTGGGCGAAGACTGCCCACCAGCTATCACCCCGTCGATCAATCAATCCAGTTCAACGAACCTTCATAGATTCCAAAGCTAGGTTCCCGCATTGTCGACAACGATCGCTAGGGTTCAAGCGTCCGCGATTTTGAAGCGTCTGCTTTTATTCGCCGCTTAATGGGCGAACCCAGAAGTACCCTTGATCTCCCCCAAATTCCATCATCCGTAGCAGCGGTAATCCGACCAATCCAGTAAACGAAACACTGCTTCCCTGCACGACATGCAGAATGGAGTCGTTGGCATAGCTAATTGTCTTGAATTCTATCCCGAACTCGGGCACCGCCAAACTGAGCCAGCCCGCGTCCATTGCCCCAAAGTTTGAATCAAGACCAGCAGATGATCGCCACCGCATCGCTGCCATGAACTCGGATCCAACGATCAATGGACACGGGTTACCTGTATCAACCAAGAATTCACACCGCCTTGAATTGCCGGATGGTGAAAAGACGGTCAGGCTAACCCAAGCACGTGAGGGCTCGCCTTTATAGATGTTTCGTTGTTCCACTATCGACTTTACAGCAGAATAAAAACTTTTTCGGGATAAGATTCAGCCACTTGGATGACAAACACGTCAGGGCGGTCGCGCCCTTGTTGGGCAAGTTTAGTAGACAGTTCGTCGAACGACGATGCATCGGCAACCAGCTCACCGTCATCGAAGGCGACATACGACCCGATGGCGTAGTTTCTGTGAAGTTGATCCTTACAAGCATCGAAGGCCGCTCGGTTTTTTTGGTTTTGTAAAGGCATTAGAGAAACTTCCTTAACGGCATTCTAAGGGCATAGACTCATTTTACTGCATGGCGGATATCCCTGGAACCGAGAATCGGAAACATTTGGACCAACCGGTATCTGAATTGCCAGTGGGATTTGCGATTTGCGGGAGTCTGATCGAGCTTAAAAACCTCTGCAGGGTCAGGGAATCGCAGAATACTCCCGGTCTCGACGCTTGGGTTTTAGGGGCCAACAGATAGTTTGACAAATACTTGCCACCAGTGGTAGGCAAGTCAATGAAAGGTTTGCCCGTTCTTTTCTAACAGCCAACAGGGAAGACTCTCTTCCTGATTCACGAAGTATTGCTTCGCAGTCGACTCAAAGCCATTTGGAATCTGGTGGCTTATTCTGCCCCCGTTCGCGCTTGGCACAAGCAGGTCTGTTTCTAAAGCGGGGTCGAATCACATTTTCGTTTCTAGTTCATTCGTCTAAGGAGATACACCATGGACAACGCAACAACACCCCAGGAGAAAGGCCGAATGGATGCAATGGAAAGTCTGGTCAGCACCATCCGCACAGTGGGCTCAGTTTGCGATCATGCGATCCAACTAATTGATCAACATGGAAAAATTCGCGGATCATGGATGGGAGAGGATTCACAGAACGGAACTCGCTACTCGTGCCGTCACTGCGGCAAGTTCTATGGCTACCAGCCAAACAAGACTTCCCAGGAGGCAATGCACCAAGCGTATCTTGAACAGCAGCGGCGATTAAATTGCCCCGGCTGCGGAGATTCGCCTTTTATGGGCTAAGGCACAAAGGTTTTACTGAGCTACTTTTTACGACCGGCGTTGTTGCAACATCGGTCGCATTTCATCGGACAACGACTAGCACGATCGTGGTTTGACCATAGAGCCGGCGTTCCCAAACCACAGTGTCCAGTGCCCCTCTGTATTCTGCCCAAATTTTCACAAAAAATTCCGGAACGTTGTTTTCAAGTGGGGCCTGATTTCTCGTTTTGCCAATCGCTGCACCCGAGTGCCATGCCATGTCAGCGCATGACGGCGCGCGGCAGTAGGTGGCAGCGACATTTCGTATTGGTGTGCGCAGTTGCATCTAACTGCAATTTGGGACTGAAATCGCTTGCCGGTTGGCTCCTAGAATCCTGGCAGTTTCTTACTTTTTCCCCTTCAAGGAGTTCTGCCATGTCGACGAGTCAGTCCCCACCTGTTCCCCCGCACCGTTTCGCTGTCCGCATTGACGACTGGATATCTCTACTATCTGGTTCAACGGCGACGGACGATGATTCTTCGCCAGAGCAAACCTACGCGTTGCTACAAACCGAGGCTGCATTGGCGGAGCTGTCTAGCTACCTGCAACACCAGCTCAACCAGCTTGTGCATGGTGGAGAAGCCATCATGAACACAGTGACTATGAAGCAAGCCATCGAATGCTATGCTTCACAAACTGGTCGACTAAATGAACTATGTGCTGCATGGTCAGGGATGCTGGCCATGCTGACTTCTGTCGCCGGCACTCTGAGGCGTCCCTTGCACGCTAGCCACGAACTAGCGCTGGCTGATGTCTACTTGCATTTTCGCACCGATCGTCCCACCGACGCCAAGTACTGGCTGGCAGAACATGCTTATCGACAACCTCACAGCCAAGAGCGACTCATTTCGATGGAAGGCAGTCCCTTCGCCTTGGTCGGGCAAAAACCCGATGCACTCTTGGTCGATGAAAATGGGGTAGTCGTCAAGGCGATTGAACTGGGTGGAGTGTACAACGCCAAGCGGCTCGAACGCTTCCACCGCTGGTGCCAACGACGGAGGCTCCCCTATGAAATCTGGTAAGTCACCATCGCGAGGTAACCATCGACAACTTGGCAAACGGGATCGGGCCATCCTGGCCGACGTTATACGCTACCGGTTAACCACCAATGAATTGATACATCAGCGTTACCTGCCCCAGGCGAGCATCAACGCCGTTACGAAGATAACTTCCAGACTCACAACGGCTGGATGGGTACAGCGCCACACCCTGGTTGGTAGCCAACTCTATTTCGTTCCTAGCCGTACGGCTTGTCGGCACTTTGCACTCCCTATTTCGCGATGTCGCCCGCTGGGGCTGCAATCGCTGGCGACGAGTCTGAGCATCGCACAGTACTGTCAAACAGAGTCGCAGGGCTATCGACTGGTAGACAGTGGTGATCTGGAACTGCGCTGGCCTTGGATACCGCCAAAGTTGCGCACCATTCCCTATGCCATGTTGCCCGGTAGCGATGCAGGACAACTGCGGCCCATTCGAGTTGATTTGGGTGGAACACCAGAACATGTGGCAAACAAATGTACACACGACATTAAGCTCCGGCAGCAAGTGGGTGGATTTCGCGCACTGCTCAATGAGCGACGTTTGATGTACGTGGTGTTGACCAGTACCAAAATCAAGAAGGACTTTATCAAGTCCGCACTCCAGAAACGCAATTGGCCCGACAACATGCGTTTCGAAGTTGTTGAAATTCCCGATCTTTGTTGGCTTCTTTCCCTTTAGGAGAATTTGGTATGTCCATTCCCGACCTTCGACTTGATAACCCGCTTGATACCAGTCAGTTGCCTAGCCTGCCATGGGTAACGAAGCTCCCAGCCCGCGGACGGCCACAGCCGTTCGGGCACGCTTTTACTTGGGTCAATGCCAAGTCCACTTTGGTTACGATTACCCTGCTTCAGTTACTGCTGACTTTTTTCGTGGGCTCGGCTCGTGAAGCGACCTGGGAGCTGAGCGGATGGATGGCAATTATCTTTGCAGCGGTGATTTTTGCTCGGCCACCCAGATCTCGAGCCTGACCAACGGTTCCGACACGACAACGTCGAGTTGCTTCTGTATCGGGACTTTTCGCGAGGCGAACTTGTGTACAGGACACGCGTTGGAGTTTGGCGCCTACAAGGTGACCAGTTCCACTTCGGTCAGCTGTTCACATTTGATCAGATGAAGTCTCTCGTGCGGGTGATCCGGGAGGCGGCTGAATTCATTGAGGTTGAAAAAGAGGTTAACAAAAAGGGTGCTATCAAGAAAATGAGTTCGCGATAGCCAAGCAACAGCAACAACAAAACGGAGGATTATGGCAATAAAAAGAAAGCCACCCTATGAAATCTGGCGCGGAGCAATTCGCGCCACCATATTCACCAACGAGGGCAGCGATGGCTCTCGGTGGTGTTCCTTGGCAGTAACTCGTAG
>JBGSUV010000184.1:0-29954 GCA_041753315.1 Pirellulaceae bacterium
CTCCAATCCGAAACACGAGCCTGGGCTTGCGATGTCAACGAAACTCAACGCGGCGTCGACTGGCAAATGAAAATCGACGACGCGAGAATGAAACTGACCTCGGTCTACCCGAAGATTAAGCTGTGACGCAGCACTAGGGACCGTGGTGCCTTTAGAAGCCCTCCATCGCGGTAATCCTCACTAAAGTTCTCCGCTGATGCTGCCCGGTCTTGTTCGGGTGGCATACTTTCTTCCGAAAACTATCGCTGAATCTGCCACACAGCGAATTCGTAACGTATGTTTCAGATGGCGATCATCTTTCATACCGAAGTCGAATGCCCCACGGCTCCGACTAGTCCCCAACACCCCACTGAATCATGTCGCACATCTTGAGATCCGACGTCGAGCGGGCGATCGTAACCATTGAGTTCCACGGTGCGCTCCCGGCCGAAGCGATCTCGAGCGGCTTTGCCGAAGGACTCGCACTTGCACACCAAAACGCCTGGACGCGAGTGCTATCCGACTGCGTCCAAGCGACTCTGCAGCTGTCAACACTCCAAATCTACGCGCTTCCAGACTTACTCGCACATCGCTACGCGGAGCGGGAGCTGAGTGTTTTTGAGTGTCGACACGCGATCGTTTGCGCAAACAACATCGACGACTTTAGATTCATGGAAACGATGCTGAAAAATCGGTCACATACGGCAGCAATGTTTACCGACATTAACGAAGCTATCGATTGGCTAATGGCTGGCTCAATTGACTTTTGATTCGGCGAATTTGGTCTTTACTTTGAACCCATTCTTAAAGCGATTCCTCTAACCGCACGCATGATGGACTACATGCTTCAGCTCGTTGAGTAACAGCTTGTCGAGGGCAAGTTGGACTGCATTGTTGGATCCAGGCAAGCAAAAAATTAACGTCTTGCCGATCCGTCCTGCCAACGCGCGGCTCAGCATGGCCGCGGCGCCAATCTCCTGGTAACTAAGCATTCGAAACAGCTCGCCGAAGCCGGGCAACGGAATGTCGATCAAGTCATCAACCGCCTCCGGAGTGCGATCACGCAGTGAAATTCCGGTGCCACCGGTTGTTATGATCGCATCAACAACTTCCGCCTGGACGAGTCGAATAACCGCATCACGAATCTGCTGCACTTCGTCCTGAACAATCAGCCTCTCCACAACTTCGAAATCCGCTGCAGTGAAGGCATCAAACAACAATTGCCCACTGCTGTCGGTCGCAACAGTTCGTGTATCGCTAATTGTGATCACTGCCACCGTTACCTTGCCGGCAGCTGCTCTACGATGCGCGTCGACGCTCGGCGAACTCGAAAGTGAATCGCTCATGATTGCATCGCCTGCTGAGCCGCGAACAGACCGGCGAGCAATTTAATATCGACTGCGTGATGCCGACTGGACAACCAATGGAGCACTTCATCGATCGGAATCTCGTGCAATTGAATTGACTCTCCGTCCACACCGCCACCATCGCTCGTCTTGCTCAAGCCTCTCGCCAAGAAAAAACAGATCGATTCATCGGTTAAACCCGGCGACGAGTAACCGGATAGCAACGGCTGCCAATGCGCCGCAGTGTAACCGGTCTCTTCAGCCAACTCGCGCTGGGCTGCCAACAGCAGCGCTTCATCCTCCGCGCCAATATTGTCTCCCGCTAACCCAGCCGGCAATTCAATCAGCGAAGCTCCGACAGGTGGCCGATACTGCTCGACCAAGACAACACGACCGTCATCGTGAATCGCCACGATTCCTACAGCTGGTCGTTGCGTGTTGCGTGAAACAAACTCCCAAGTGCCTTGTCGCTTGATATGAATGTGCTTACCCTGCCAGACGGTACTAATTGATGGTTCGTTCATGATTGTCGAATGGACTCGGTGAGAGGGGCGAAGTCGTTGCGGCGAAACATCAGGCAGCATTGGCGACACACTGAATGTTTTCTTCAGTAAATCATACGCTTGTTGCTCAATGCCATCCTGCGAACTGGCGCGCGGTCCGGCAACATTCAAGATGCAAATCGAATTGTCGCACAACCAACGCACGATACGATCGATCGAAATCGGGCGGTCTATTCTGACTCGCAGCGTTGGTTTGCCAAGCCGTTTCGCAAGCTGATGCGTCAACAAAGTTCCACGCATTAAACGCTCGCGGTACAGAATCAATGTGCCGTCAGAATCCTCGACGTTTCTCTTGGTGCGCACTGCGTAATCGGTTGACTCAGTCTCTTGCAATTGGTACCGCGGTGCGATTACGCCGTCTTCAGCCCGCCGCCCGCGCGGGCACCACCCACCATGCTCAATCCCCAACTCAATCGCGACATTCAAAGCCGCTCGATCAACGCCGGTTTGCCCGCCCGACACAATTCGCTGCACGCCATGATTCCGCTGACTTACACTGTCCTTACGTCGATTCATCTCGGTTGTCGTGTGCAAGGGTTGCGGAAGTAATAAATGAAAAACGGCAACTGAAATTCGTCAGCCCCGCACCGCCAAACGCTAGCTAATGTATCCTAAGTTACTCGATCTTCATGGTGTAGATCCCCTCGACTTCAGCGACACGCAACGACGCGCTCGAAAGGATTCTCATGGCTAAACGCAAAAGCGGCTCGCAGACCAAGCTCTTCGTACTCGATACCAACGTAATCCTCCACGATGCCCAGTCGCTGCATGCTTTTCAAGAACACGATATCGCCATCCCGATTACTGTTCTCGAAGAACTCGACAAGTTCAAGAAAGGGCAGGGGGATATCAATTTTCAAGCCCGCGAGTTTCTCCGCACGCTCGACGATCTGACCGGCGACTTACTCAGCGATAGAGGAGTCTCGCTTGGCGCCGGTCGCGGTAATATTCGCGTCGTGATTCCACGCTTGCAAGATCAACGCATCCGAGACGCCTTCTTGCGCGACGAACCAGACCACCGCATTCTCAACGCCGCTCTACAAATGACCGAAGCGGAACCGGAACGCACCGTCGTGCTGGTCTCAAAAGATACCAACATCCGCATGAAAGCCAAATCACTGGGCGTGATCGCGCAAGACTTCAGCCGCGATCGCTTGGAAAGCGTCGATTCTCTCTACAAAGGAAAGCGGACGATCGAAACCGACGATGCAATCGTCGATACGTTTTACTCAGAAATTTCACCAGCACGTTTGCTAGTCCCAGCAATCAAAGACCCGATCGCACACGAGAACTTTATTGTCAAAGGACCATCCAAATCCGTTCTCGCCACTTATCAAGCAACCACCGATTCGTTCCAGCGCGTCGATAAGAAGAAGTGCTTCGGTATCTCGCCTCGCAATGCTGAACAGTCGTTCGCCCTGCACGCCCTGCTCGATTCGTCCGTGAAACTGGTCACCCTAGTTGGCCGAGCTGGTACCGGCAAAACGCTGCTCGCACTCGCCGCCGCGCTCGAATGCCGCCGCGACTATCGCCAGATCCTGCTCGCCCGACCCGTCGTACCGCTCAGCAACCGAGACCTCGGTTTCCTGCCCGGCGATGTTCAAGCCAAACTTGATCCGTACATGCAACCGCTGTACGACAACTTGAACGTCATTCGCAATCAGTACAACGATGAAGACGGCGAAGGCAAAAAGATCCAGCAGATGCTCGAAAACGAAAAACTGCTCATCACCCCGCTCGCCTATATCCGCGGCCGCAGCCTCCAAAAAATCTACTTTATCGTCGACGAAGCCCAAAACCTGACGCCCCACGAAGTCAAAACCATCATCACCCGTGCTGGCGAAGGAACGAAAATTATTTTCACCGGCGACATTCGCCAAATCGATCACCCCTACCTCGATAGCCTCTCGAACGGCCTCAGCCACCTGATCAATCGTATGGTCGGACAAAAGCTCTACAGCCACATTACGCTCGAGAAAGGCGAACGCTCCGAACTCGCCGACATCGCTAGCGAATTACTTTAGCCACACCAAGGCCCCCCCTCGATACGGTTGCGTATCCCTGAGTGAACGTCCTTGGTCGCGTTCGCCCCCGCAGGCCCCCGCAAGCCACTCTTTCACAACAACCTCTCCAATCGTTCTCCGCCGCAGAGCTGATCTACCTAGAGTCCGCGTGCAATTCGGCTTGGGGTCGTGAACGCCAGTGGCGTGAGTATTCTGGCTAACTGGGAAGACACCGGTCTTGCGTGCCAAGCCTGAACACGGTAATTTGGACGCATTATTGGAACCGACAGATGCTTATATTCCGGCAAGCCTATTCTGGTTTCGCCAGTCATTCTGCCCGGTTCCACTTTTTTTTGATCCTCTGTAGCTCAGTTGGTAGAGCAGGCGACTGTTAATCGCCGGGTCGCAGGTTCGAGTCCTGCCGGAGGAGCTTGCGTCAAAGTACGAACTTTGACGACCAAAAGACTTAACGCCCGGCGTCGAGAGATCGACCGCCGGGCGTTTTTCGTTTCTACCCAGTTCTTCGCGGGTTTTCTACGCTTTTCGCGTGTTGCCACCCCAAACCGCTGCGCTCTCTGTTTGCACAGAGATTTCCGTCTCTCGAACGCAACCTTCAAGGTTGCGCCCGTCTGTGCGAAAAATCGGTCCCGAACTCTCTGACTCTCTCTTTTCGGGGGCCTCCAGAGTTAACACAGAGTTCTCGTTCGAAGCCCCAATGTAAACGGTTTCGAACTATATCTGATCGAAAAATCCACTAAGCTCCGATCAACAACTCGCACCGGTTTCGGTCACCGGAGCGAGTTGGGCACTACAAATTCGGCTTTCAAGTCTTGTCGCAAGGCAAGCAAGGAGAGAATCGAATCTTGCTCAACAATGTCAGGCGTGTCTGCCCGAGATCCAAGTAGCCCAAATCGATCTAAAGCCGTCAGACACCACAAGGTCACTATGGTTGAGTGCAACCAAAAACGACTATGGTTGAGTGCAACCAAAAACGAAAAGCAGACAGGTGAATGTCTCGACGTACGTAGCAACGGGCCGAATCAACATAGAAGCCTAACTCGAAGGCTCAATTGCTCGACAGTTCAAACAACTCGAACAGCAAAATAACGACCTATGAGCAAATTTAATGGATCACACCTACTGCGAGTATCAGCAGAACTGATTGTCGAGTTCTCATGCACTAAAATCCAGAATGTCTTCGCACGGAGCAGGGCGTTTTAACTCGCCAATACGATCCACTTTACACACGCCATTAAGAGTGACTGCTTATCAATTGGCTTAGTCAAGTAGTCATCGCAACCGGCATCCAAGCATTTTTGACGGTCCTCTGCCAGGGCGTGAGCTGTCAACGCGACGATTGGCATTTTTACGCCTCGGCTTCGCAGCGTTCTTGCGAGCAAGTATCCGTCCATGACCGGCATTTGCATATCGGTCAGCAATAGATCATAAGGCGCATTCGAATCATTCGCTTTGCCCACCATTTCCAGGGCGATTTGTCCATCGTCGGCAACATCGATCGTCGCGCCAGCCTTCTTTAGAATAAACGAGAGCAATCGCTGGTTATCAAGTCCATCCTCAGCCAAAAGTATTCGCCCGCGAACAGTGATTTTCTCGGGGCGAGAGTCAGCAACGGACACTGCCCGCACTTCAATGCTCTGTACCAAGACCGAGCCGACAACTGGAATGATAGGTAACGTTAAACGGAAACAAGAACCCTTTCTTAGTTCTGTTCGCAAAAGGGTGACGTCGCCACCCATGAGCTTGGCCAATCGTCGACTAATCGTCAGCCCAAGTCCAGTGCCACCATGCTTTCGCGTGACCGTGCTATCGGCTTGCTCAAACGCATCAAAGAGCGTTTGCGATTGCTCGTCATTCATGCCTGGGCCCGAATCTTCGATGTCGATAACCAACCAGGTATTGTTCGGCGAATCCGTAACTCGCGCGTTGATGACGATCGTTCCATGTTCCGTAAACTTGGCCGCGTTCCCAACGAGATTTATTAGGATCTGACGCAAACGTATTGGATCACTTAGGATACGGTCCGGCACGGGTGTTGAAAGCCTTGTGTCGAGCGTCACCCCCTTGCCGATTGCTTTGGGACGCAGAAGCTGTTCGACCTCGCAGAGCACTTCGATCAAGCGTGTTTCAATCAGCTCGACGGTCGTCTTTTCCGCTTCGATTTTTGATAGGTCCAGGACATCGTTGATGATTGTTAGCAGGTGCTGTCCTGCATTTGAGATAGTATTGATCATGTGCAACCGCTCAAGAGGCGCAACATCAAAATTCCCATCTTCGCGTAGCATATCGGCAAACCCGAGAATGGCCGTGAGAGGTGTCCGAATTTCGTGGCTCATGTTTGCCAGGAACTCACTCTTACCGCGATTGGCGGCTTCGGCTTGGTTGCGAGCGACTTGCAAGGCTTGTTCGCGCTCAACTTCGGCCGTAACATCCGCATTCGTCCCAAAGAGAGCGATAATTTTACCTGCCGGATCTCGTCGCGCTCTCCCCTCGCATCGGACATATCGAACATCGGAGTGCGGTTGTCCAATACGAACAACCAAGGAGTACGGGGTTCCATCGAGAATGGCAGTCTTTACCGCTTGATCTAAGCTCGCGGCATCATTTGGGTGAAACAAATTGAGCAATTTTTGAAAGCTAGGTTCGCTATTAGATGCGTTGAAGCCAAACAAGCTAAAACTCTGCTTTGACCACTGAATCTTTAAAGTCGAAAGGTCGTAATTCCAACTGCCAGTTCTCGCCACCGCCTGGGCTTCCTCCAGCTGAAATTTTGCTTCTTGTAGCTCGATTGCTGCTTCATGGTTTGCAGTCACATCGTACAAATATCCATGCCAGAGCGTCGAACCATCGGCTTCTCGCTCGGGGCTCGAATTCGCAGACAGCCATCGTACCGTACCATCTCCGAATAGAAGCCGGTAATGAGATTCAAAAGGAGATAGTTCCCTCGCTGAGGTGTCTATCATAACTTGCAGTTCGTCGAGGTCATCCGGGTGAATGCGAGCAAATATGGACGATGCATCTTGAACCACCTCTTCCGGTCGGATGCGATAGAGCGAATAAAGCCCCTCGCTCGCGTAAGGAAAACATGAGGAACCATCAGTCCGCATTCGAAACTGATAAACGACTCCAGGGAGTCTGGTCGATATCTTCTTTAAAAGGTCCAGCGCCTCAGCTTGAAGTCGCTGCGCACGTTTTCGCTCCGTCACATCACTCGCTGCACCGAACCATTCGACAATTTCACCCCTCTCATCTAGCAGTGGGACCGCGCGCGAGAACGTCCAGCCCAAGGTGCCGTCCACGCGCCGGACTCGATGTTCCAGCTCGAAAATGGTCTTGGTCCGGACGGCTTCGTTGATGATGGCCAGCACATGCGGCTGATCATCCGGAGCAATGTATTTCTGAAGCCAGGTGCCGCTAGGCTGCTCCGTATCGGCGATGAAGTTCCGGCCATCGAGTTGGCTCATCTCGCTCCAATCCGGGTTCATGCGATACACCGCATCCGAACTGGCCGTCACCAACGCTCGGAAGCGAGCCTCGCTCTCGTGCGCCGCCAACTCGGACTTCTTGGCCTTCTCGGCCAGTTCGTGCTGCTTGACCGACGAGACCAACAGCGCCTCATTCATCGCGCGCAGTTTCTGCTCGAAGGCCGGGTCCGCTTGGTGGGCCGAAGGGCGGGTTGTGGGAGTGCCGCTCATTAAAACTTCGCTTTCTGAGGGTTTTCGGCCTTCGGAGGTTTCGAATCTACCGGAGTTCTACTTACGGTTTCGGGGTGCCGTCGGACTCTAATGACCACGGACCTGGGATACCGCTGGTTAAAGCTCGGTAGCCTCGCATCGGTTCGCCAATTGACAGTCCCTTGGAGGTGACTTCGTAGGAGCACATGTCGATGCTGTGCTTGCTGCGGCGCATTTTCACCACCATCATGATTTTGCGCAATTGCCCGTTGATCGAAGCGTAGCGCAGGCGCACGATGTCGTCCGCCAGGAACGAGATTGTGAAGTTGCTCAGGCCCATCGAGGTGAAGTTCTCCTCGACCTCGACGGTACTAAGGATGGTCACGCCCAGCCGCGTCAGCGCGCCGATCATGCGGTACAAAGACTCGCGGAAATCGGTGCGGAAGTCGGGGGCCAGCGCCATCTCGAAGCCGACCAGCGAGTCGATCACCAGCCGCTTGCAGCCGATCTCTTTGACCGCGGTGACGATCTCATGCACCGTCTCATCCACCGACAGGTCCAGCGGCCTCAGGTAAATGAGCTTGAGCGAGCCGTCTTTCCGATATTTGTCGAGATCGAAGCCGAACGAGGCGGCCCGCTGCATGTACTCGTTGGGTCGTTCTTCGAACATGGCGACTATGCACGTCTCGCCTTTCGTCAAGCCCTCTGCGATGTATTGAATGCCGAGCACGGTCTTGCCCCCTCCGGAGGGACCGGCCACGAGAAGGCTGTCACCGTCAGGAATCCCGCCGCCCATGAGGCTGTCGAGTTCGAGGACGCCGGTAGAAAGACGCCACCGTCCCTTGACGTGCTCTGATTTTCTATCAGTGAGACCAAAGGTACGCGGGAAGGTTTGCAGGCCATGCTCGGTGATGCGGAACGTGTGCAGGCCGGGCACGGACTCCTGCCCCCGCAGCTTCATAACCTGCATCTTGCGCACGATCGAGTTGCGTTCCACGCTCTGGTAGAGCCACAACAGCCCATCTGCCACGGTGAAAACCGGGTTGTCTCGCAGTTCGCCCTCGACGTACTCGCCGATCAGGAACGTGGTTGCCTGCCAGCTGGTTAAGTGCAGCGCCAACCGCTGTACGAAGCCTTGAAGTTCCACGTCGCTCGCGTTGGTCTGCACCTGGCGGACTACAGTACGGAATGAGTCCACCACGACGACGCTCGGCTGGGACGCCTCGACCTCCTTGACGATGGAATCCAGAACCGCGCCAAGATCCTGGTCGAGGACGACTTGACTGAGGTTGATGAAGCGGATCGCTCCGTCCAACTTGGCACGGTCAAAGAACGAGTATTGTTGCTGGTAGCGCAGCATCTTGATGGCCGGCTCGCCCAGCACGGTGAAGTACAGCGCCGGCCGCTCCGGGGTCGCGCTAGCAAACATGATTTGATGGGCTAATGTGGTCTTTCCGCATCCGGGAGCGCCAGCGAGGATGTTGAAGGAGAACTCGGGCAGTCCGCCGCCAAGGATTTCATCAAGGCCCGGCACGCCGGTCGGCAGTTGCCGAATGGTCACTCGATCGGGGTCTTGACCATTTCCTTGATCTTTTTCGTTGGTGCTCATCGATCAATATCCATTGTTAAAAATGCTATTCGTCCAGCGATGTGTCAGGCCAAGCCTCGCGCACTAGCGCCAGCGTGATGGGTTCGCCGATGAAGGTGACCAGCAGACCGAGAAGATGCGCGGTGATAGCAGCAGCATCCGTGCCAATGGCAAGCTTTTCTAATCCTTCCAGACGACCGTTCGCGCCGATTGTGACGCTTTGCAGCGAAGGCATCTCCGCACTGGCCAGCACCAACGCCCGCCGCTGGAGCGATGTGAAGCCCTCGACGCCGGCGAATCGTGTCAGTGAAATCCGCAGCTTATCACTCACCAGCACCGCTTCATGGACCTGCGGATCGGAGACGGTTTGGCTTGCAGCGAGCAATCGCCGGGCTAAGTCTCGAATTGATGGGGATGGCGACTCCATAGTAATGAGCCTACCAGAACTGGCATGAGATTGGAGTAGCCTGTTTCAATTGTCATGCCAACGGACACTCGACTGGTTCGACCCACTTAGTTTTAGACATCCGTGCGCAGTAGTTTCGTCAACGCCTGGACGCGCCTAGGGGTCTGCCAAGCTCAAGGATCAGGGTTGCCCAGAAATAAGTCATTGGGCGTTAGCCCCGGTTCTAGGGTAGCTTGCTAATTAGCTAGCTAGCATGTGGGGCCGTTCTAGGGGGTCCCTCTGTCGGTAGCAAGCTTGGGGCAGGGACGCAACCAACCTAGCTGAATTCGCCCAGCCGCAACCTGCACCGGTTTGACACACCGGAGCGCTGAATAATAATTACATCGCCCCACGAAATACAAATTCACTTCGTTCCCCATCGCACCCTAATCCGTCATTTCGAACTCGCGCCGGGTATTCCTACAGATAGACGCGGCTGTTGTGGCTGCGAATGTCTGTCTTCGAGCCGCCAATTATAGCGGCGTTGAGCATGGAGGTGCGAGTTGCTCCCGTCTTATCCCGCTTTTTCTCTGTCCGCGCCGGCTCGGCGATCGGAAATCGCTGCGATTCTGGCTGCCGGTATCGTTCGAATGAAATCGCGTGTGGCGATTGCCAATTCAGAATTCGCCGACGATCCAGCAGAATTGCCAGCAGCTTGCCTTGAGCTCTCACCGGAAAGCGTGCTCTCTGTGACCAACGTGGTTAACGACCAGTGAGCGCGCTTTCTCAAGGGAAATCAATGAAATTAGACATCGACAAAGAGGTCGCTCTGCTTCAACGCATGACAGTGGGGCAGTTGCGAGAGAAGTTTGAAGAGACTTGGGGCGAGCCGACTAACACTCGCAACAAGCAATGGCTCGTCAAACGAATCGCTTGGAAGTTGCAGGCGAACATCGAAGGCGACATTTCGCAACGAGCTAGGCGTCGCGCCGCGGAACTCGCACGCGGTACTGACATCCGTACGACGGCCCCCAAAGCGATCAAGCCAGCGCCAAAGCCGGCCGGTAACACGGTGACAGGCTTCGTTCAGCCGGCGGAAGACAATCGACTCCCGCCGCCGAAATCGGAACTCGAGCGAGTCTACAAAGGCGAGAAGATCGTCGTGCTCGTTCTGGAGAACGGCTTCGAGTACGAGGGAGCCATCTACAAGACGCTCAGCGCTGTGGCCAAGAAGATCACGGGCCAGCACTGCAACGGGTATCACTTTTTCAATCTCAACAAGAAAGGAGGCAAGTGATGAGCAAGCAAGCCAACAACCGTCAACTGAACTGTGCGATCTACACGCGCAAATCCACAGACGAAGGGCTCGACAAAGAATTCAACTCGCTCGACGCACAGCGAGAATGCGCCGAGGCGTACATCAAAAGCCAAATGCAAGAAGGCTGGTATTGCGTGCCAGATCGCTACGACGATGGCGGATTTACCGGTGGCAACATGGATCGTCCGGCGCTTAGGCAAATGCTTGCGGACATCGAGGCCGGCAAGGTGAATTGCGTGGTGGTCTACAAGGTCGACCGGCTGAGCCGCTCGCTGATGGATTTTGCGCGAATGCTCGAAGTCTTTGAACGCAACCAGGTCGCTTTCGTAAGCGTTACGCAGCAGTTTAACACTACCAACTCGATGGGCCGGCTGATGCTCAACGTCCTGTTGTCGTTCGCCCAGTTCGAAAGAGAGCTGATCTCAGAACGAACCCGTGACAAGATTGCCGCGGCCAGGCGCAAAGGCAAATGGTCCGGTGGCATGCCGCTGCTGGGATACGACATCGATGGACAAGGCGGAAAGCTTCGGATCAACGAGATCGAAGCCAGCAAGGTTCGAGCCATTTACGATCTGTACTTGGAACGCGAGTCGATCATGGCGACAATTGCAGAGTTGGACCAGCGAGGCTGGACCAATAAGATTTGGCAGACACGCAAGGGGACGCAGAGAGGCGGTTCGCAATTCACCAAGGCAACGCTTTTCAGGCTCCTCACCAATGTGACCTACATCGGCAAGCTTGGCTACAAAGATGAAGTCAACGAAGGCGAGCAAGACGCCATCATTAGCACTGAGGTTTGGCAGAAGGTCCAGTCGCTCCTTCGACGCAACGGCCGCACTGGCGGCGTTGAGGCTAGGAACAAATTCGGTGCATTGCTGAGAGGCATCCTGCGATGTGCCTGCTGTGACTGTTCGATGACGCCGACCCACACCACCAAGAACGGCACCAAGCGATATCGCTACTACGTTTGTATCAAGGCTCAGAAACGTGGCTGGAAGAACTGCAAGTCCAAGTCGGTGCCGGCCCCCGAGATCGAGAAGTTTGTCGTCGACAAGATCCGCCACGTTGGCCACGACGCGGGGCTGATCGACGAGGTGGTAGAACAAGCCAAGATCCAGTCGGAACGCGAACTGGGGGCGCTTGTGTGCGAACGGGACGGGCTTGTGAAAGAGCTTGAGTATTGGAACGAAGCGATCCGTATCGCTGCGCCGACGATCAAGCCGGGTGATCCAGGTTCAACGTCGCTTGAACAACTGGCCGACTGGCACGAAAGCCTTCACCGGGCCGAACATCGACACACGATTGTCGCCGCAAAATTGCAAGCTCTTCAGGCCCAGACCCTAAGACGCGACGACGTCGTGAATGCTCTGACCAGCTTCGAACCGATCTGGGAGTCGCTTACTGTTCGCGAGCAGTCACGGATTGTCCAACTGATCGTGAAGCAGATTGATTACGACGGAGCTACCGGCCGCGTGACAATCACCTTTCATCCCGATGGCATCAAAACGATCGCATTGGAAAGCCGTCCGGAACTACACGAGGTCGCATCATGAACAAGCCAGTAAGCGTTGACTTTCAGTTTTCGATTCAGCAGCGTGGGCGTGGAGCAAAGAAGCAAATGATCGAGGGCAAGGGCGAAGCCAAGTCGCTTGAACGCATCCCTCGCATCTCGCGCTACATGGCTCTGGCGATCCATTTCGAGGATCTAATTCGGCAAGGCGTCGTAACAGACTATGCCGACCTTGCTCGCCTCGGTCATGTGACGCGGGCAAGAGTGACGCAGATCATGAATTTGCGTCTGCTCGCACCTGAGATTCAAGAGGAACTGCTCGAACTATCAACCGACTATCATCGTTCGAGTCACGTAGCACTGCGAGAACTTCAAGCAGTCGCATGTACAATATGTTGGCTAAAACAACGACAAGTTTGGTCCGATTCTCTTCGCATAACCCACTAATCCTTTGCCCAAAGGACGTCACCCGACCGAATAAAAAAATGGCAGCCGCATTCGTTTTGTTGCCAAATGGATGGTTCGAGGGTTGGCCGTGCTAGGCGATCCTGTTTCACACGCCAGCACGGCCTTCTCTTTGGGGAGAGGTTCAGACGAATCAGTTCACCGCAACCACCCGGGCACTTCAGGCAGGCCCATTTGTCGTTCCCACCGTCACTGATGACGACAACTTCACTCTCTCTAATAGCTCCGACGTCCGACTGTGATTTCGCTCCTCGGAAATAGAACTTGGGTTTCGGGCAAATCCGGAGAAGTACCGCAAGCCAAAGCAGCAATCTACTCATGAGCCCGCCCTCCCGAGAAACGGCTCGACGTCACCCAATCCCCAGCAGTCTGGAGCACCGCAGATTTGGCAATCGCAAATCGCGCCAGGGAATGTGTCCTTCAACAAGTGATGCTTATGCACACGATGATCCACTGGTTTGCGAAACCTAGTGAGCCTAGCAGTCACCTCATCGATGGCCATGGAAGCGACCGATGTGGTGAGCGTGATCACAGCTGGATTTGGAACGTTCGCGCGAAGTACGTAGCCTTCCCGAAGCTGACGCTCGAAACTGTCTGGATCGTCACGTTCCAAATCTTCGTCACGAGCACGAATGGGATCAATGATGTTGCGGCATAACAAGCATGGCACACCGGGCTGCAGAACGGTCACCCTTGCATCGGCAGAAGTGATGAAGCCGGTTGTACGTCTCGTCGGATCAATCAAGATGCCCATGTCGACAAACGGTACGTTATAGTAATAGGCAAAGCGATTCATAAACAATCGGCCCGAGTGATCGTCGGTACAACCAAAGACAAGATCGCAAGATTTCAAAGCCTCGCGGACCTTCAGACTTGTTACGGTGTCCTTGATCGATTGAACGTGGGTTCCAAGGCCAAAGCTGCATAGGTACTCAGCGAGCACGAGGACTTTTGAACGCCCCTGATCTGCATCTCGAGTGGTAGCACCGTGCAAGCGGCTCAGATTTGTGTGTTCAACAATGTCTGGGTCGACCAACAATAGATCCGTAGCACCGTTCCTAACCAACATGGTAGCCGTCGCGCTACCAGTTGCCCCGGCTCCAATCACTCCAATACGGATGTGTCGAAGCGTTCTCAGAAAGTCGGGGCCAAATGCTAAAATCTGCCGATCGAATGCGTCTACCGTGCGCATCGAAACTTCACTAGATCGCCAATGCCATTGTGCACCCAAAGTTGTGCGAAGGCGAGCCAATACAGGCGGCTGACCTTTAGCGTATGCTCGGGCCACGAGGCCACCATCCTCGTCGACGACCATACTGACGTAATCCACCTGTCCCTTGGTCCGCCTTAAGACGAGCTCAGCCACTTCTTCATCGTGGATGTTGTCCGCTTCCGAAAAGAATGCATCCACACCCCGATGCGAATGAACGAAGCCAATTGCCAAGCCTCGCGCTTGCGCTACCTTTAGAAGCCTCAAAAAAGTTTGCTTTCGCCACGCGAATCTTTGCCGTGTGGCCAGATCGATATCTTCGTCAGGTACACTTGAAATGCTGTGGCTTAGGTAACGGCGTTCTGGCCCATGAAGTCCGCCGCTTGAATCATTGATTCCAAGCAACATGATTGCTCCGGCTTCGTACCCCGTCGCTGGGAATAGTTCATTGCGACAGAACTCAGCGACGGGCCCGTTCAAGGCTAATGCGACCTGTCTCATGCTGCCTCCTCCAGTGCCGTACGAATTCGGCGAATGTGACTTCGTACTCCATCCCTACCAGGTCGCCACTCATTGTTGTGGCGACTCCATCTCTGCCAGTTTCTTCCAGCAAAAGCGTGCGGCTGATCCGCCGCTGTCGCGTAGCGTTCGGTGTCCTTGAGCAGGAGCCACGGGTCCGCATAGAACATGTCCGGTGGAACATCGGGGTAGGCTTGTGGAATTAAAACCAGGATGTCCGCTCGTGCCACCTTGAACTTGTTGATGGGCAAGATGAAGTTCTTAAGCACAATTGCCTTTTGATTCGCTTCCGAAAGACAATCTACCTCGATGCCGTTATCAGCGAGGTAGGCGAGGTCTCTCGCAGGTAACCAACTGCAAGGGCTAGCAATTTCAGCCTGCATTGGTCTGGTCCTTTCCGGTGAAGAAGACCTCAACACCCTTATCCGCAAGGTTGGCTGCCGATCCCGGTTCGATACGAAGGTCATCTTGCTCTCCGCGTCGTTCTTGCCAAACCGTATAATCCGACGCAACACCAGCCAAGAACTTGAGCGTGTGTTCTGCGACGGTTTCGCAGCCCCAAAAGAACCGACGATCGTCGATTTCAAACGCAAAGAGTCGGTCGGATTCGAATACAAAAAATCGCTCTACACCTGGCCGGCGAAGGTCGATGGTTTCGTCCAATCTAATCTCCTCCAATTCCCCGTCGCTAGTCAGCAACAGGAGTTGGAAGTTCTTCTCAGGCCTGCGATTGACTGCTTGCAAGACCTGGCGGCCAGTTACCACTGGATTGTGCAGCGTTGCGCGCTCAGGAAACGACTCGTCGTTCCCTAATCGAATTTCGAATGATTGTGATCCAACACAACTTTCCACTTGCTGATTCATTCTTGCATCTCCGATTAAATCGAGAACTGTTCGAGCGGGAATCGCCACAACGCCAACGTGAAACGCGTGGCAGACCTCAACGGATGGTTAAGGTCTTACATTTAGTGCTCACAGATGTACTCGCACTTCATTCCAGAGTGTGCAAAAAATTATTCCAATTCTGGATCGAGAAGCGTTAGGAAAGTAAGAACCAGCCCCGTACGACCTAGGGCCATTGCTTCCTCCCAAAGTTGCGAACGCTTTGGATACTCAAACCATACATGAGAATCAATTTCGCCTTCAACGATGTCGTCGGGAGAGTCGTGCCGCAGTGCATAAGAGCGGCTCTTTGCAGGTACGCGAGAACTGAATGGGATGTACTTCATTCCCAGATATTGCATGTCAGTCGAGTAATCCGCCCACAAAACATGATTGTCTCGCGACATTACCATTGCGCATGGCTCAAAATCACACTTCAAATAGCGCAGAGTTGTACTGGTGATGGATGTCTTAAACTGGTCAGTAGCAAGCTTGCAAATATCGCGCAGCGTGCAAATCTCACGTCGCAGTTTTTCGATTCGAGACTTAAACAAATGACGTGGCATAAGCAGAGCTGCAGCGAAGGCATCAGCCTGGCGCTCCATCGGGTCCTTTGATCGGTAGTCAGGCTCTGAGTTGTGTGACTGCCCGCTGAGCAAGTACTTGGAATGAAGGTAATAGTGTCCAAGCTCATGAGCCAACGAGAAGTTGACTCTGCCCAATGTGAATCCTGGCCGCGCCAATTGGTAGAAGATTGCGAACTTCTCGATTTCCGGATGGAATTCTATGCGAGCGTCAAAATCGTCGCCGTACGCATCGCCCAGCAATTCAATCCCTTCTTCCTCAGCAATCTTGATCGGATCGATTGGCAGGTTTTCGATCCCTAGATCCGAAATCACCTGCAATGCAGCTTTTTCAGGATCGATTTCTTCACTGTCATCGCCACTTCCATTGCCTGAGGCTGGCGTTTTCACAGTCTTCGCGAGTAGCTCCGCTCGACGCTGGTTCAATACGCTCTGCGTCGTCTCGTCGTGCGCAATTGCTCGATCCAATCCAACTGATTGCAACGACGGCTTGTCGGACGTTGTTACATCTTCCGAATCTTGCAACTCTGGCTCATCGCCATCAAATTCTCCCTGGTCCATACGTTCCAAGAAATCGTTTTCGACAATCTCAAATGCTCTGCGTTCCTCAGCGGTTAGTTTCTCGACCCATTCCGGGCTAAGCGAGTTAGAGCTGAGCGTCCGTTGATTCCAAGTTAGCAATATGTCCAACTCGTCTATTTCACTCGATATATTTTCTGGCATGGCTATTCTCCTGCGGCGAGATCGAATCCGTTTTTGGCCAACTCTTCGTAGATCGTTTCACGGGCGTTCCGCCAATGACTTCGAATCGTTGCAACCTTGTATCGATCGCCAGTTGTTTGGTGGATAGGGAGGATAAGGGCTTTCCAGCCGTCTTCTGCGAAAGCTGAAAGATTGTCGAAGAGCGCTTGAGCGATAATTCTTTGCTTCTGCGTGAGCTTGGTGGCGATAGTCTGGCTGACAACCATCATGAATCGGTCTTGGTCAGCCTGCGGCAAGGCGCGCCAAGCGTTTACAAGACCATTTTGCGACTGTCGATCAGCGAGGTAGTTAAGCAACTCATCGCTATTGGTGCTGAAAGGCATCCGCGTAGATTTGCGGCATGCGTCAATCGTGCGCCGCTCGATGATCGTATTGACCAGGCGTAGCGGGCGGTTGATCTCAAATCCCGGCTTCAGAATAGCGCGGTAGATCTCAACTAGGCACTTAGAGAAAATCTCCTCTCGGTCGGCCTGCTGCAAGAACCCTCTCGAGTGATGCGAAATCAGCGCTTGCATCTTTGGTCCGTATTGTTCGACCAGCACGCGCATGAAGAAGCGATGTTCTCCTTCGCGTAGCACCTCCTCTAGGTCGTCTTCAATCGTGCTGGGTGTCTCCACACTTCTGCCTCCTATTTTTGGCGGTCCTTTACCCTATTCCTCGCGGCAGACGAAAAGCGTGCAGACAAATTTCAAAAAAAATTGTTTGCAGCTCTGGCTTGCCGAGAATGCCAAATAGACACTCTCCCAGCCCAAGGGTTCGCTAGCATTGCCAGTAGCCATTCTTGGTAACGTTTGGTATGCTTCCCCCATTGCGAAACGCACGAATTCGACTCGGGAGAGGCTGGCATGCCGAAACTTGACGACTACATGCAGATAGCGGAGGCAGCGGAATACCTCGGTGTCTGCCATAACACTCTGCGAAATTGGGGTAAATCAGGAAGAATCAACGAGTACCGACACCCGGTCAACAACTACCGTCTGTACCGACGCAAAGAGCTAGATGAGCTTTTCGAAAGCGTCGGCCCCACAAACAATTCGCCTAACTCAGAAGCCAGTCAGTCGCAGTCGAAAACCAAAGGAAAGCTGCCTCGATGAAACCCTTAAAGGAACTTTGTACACCACGACCAAGCGTCTTTGACCCGCAGAAGCGAGACACTGTTCTCGATTTGACCGATCTAATCGACGCGAAGATCGATCCGGCGACCTTTTTTGCCGAGAACTACATCACCGAAGGCATGAAGTCGTTGCTGAAGAACGGTTTCAAGCGGCTCGAAGGCAAAACTGAGCAAGGCGTCTACAAACTCAAGCAGGCGATGGGTGGCGGTAAAACGCACAACTTGCTGACCCTCGGATTGTCGGCGAAGCACCCTGAGTTTCGGTCACAAGTACTCGATGGCATTCACGAATATGACCCTTCACTCGGTGAGGTCAAAGTGATCGCCTTTACCGGCCGCGAGTCCGATTCTCCCTATGGCGTTTGGGGTTCACTTGCGGCCCAGATGGGAAAGCCCGATCACTTCAAGGATTGCTACTCGCCGCTTGCTGCACCTGGGCAGAAGTCCTGGGAAAACCTGTTTGATGGCCAACCAATTTTGATTCTTCTCGACGAGCTGCCACCCTACTTTGAATACGCGCGGTCCAAGTCGATTGGAAACTCTGATCTGGCAATGGTCACAGCCACGGCACTCTCCAATCTCTTGAGCGCTGTAGCGAAGAACGACAAATGCTCCAAAGTGTGCTTGGTTATTACTGACCTAGCTAATAGTTACAAGCAAGGTTCGGCGATCATTTCGCAAGTCCTATCGAACCTGAATAACGAAACACAGCGCACGGCGATGGATCTCGAGCCAGTCCGTCTTAACTCGGACGAGCTGTACCATATCTTGCGCACGCGGCTGTTCGAATCGCTTCCCAACGATACCGAGATCAGCCAAGTTGCAGCTGGATATGCACAGGCGATTCGCAATGCCAAGCAGATGTCGATTACCACGGAGTCGCCTGAAGAATTCGCTGGCCGCATCAACTTGTCATACCCTTTCCATCCTGGAATTCGTGATCTCTATGCTCGTTTCCGAGAGAACGATGGGTTTCAGCAGACTCGCGGGCTGATTCGCCTGATGCGAATTGTAACTTCGCGGATGTGGAACAACGGAACTGCAGCGGACAGCTATCTGCTTGCTGCGCACGACATTGATTTAAACGATCAAGAAACACGGACCGAAATCAGCCAGATCAACAATTCGCTGGACAATGCGATCGCGCACGATCTGGCAGATGAGGGTCGGTCTGTTTCCGAGATCATGGACACCAACATGGGGACGCGAGACGCAACTGATGCGGCAACGCTCTTGTTCATGTCTTCGTTGGCGAATGTTCCGAACGCCGTTGTCGGTCTAACCATCCCAGAGCTAGTTGCCTACCTGTGCGAGCCGGGGCGAGACCTGTCGAGACTGAAGTCCGATGTGCTGGAGAAGCTTTCGACGGCAGCGTGGTATCTTCACAGTAATCGCGAAGGTCGATTGTTCTTCAGAAACACTGAGAACTTAATCGCCAAGCTCGAAAGCTATGTGAAGAACTACCAAGACGAGCAAGCGCTCAAGGAGCTTCGGACGCGGCTGGAAGAATTGTTCAAACCGTCAAACAAATGGTGTTATCAGCGGCTGCAAGTGTTACCACCGATCGATGAGATCGAATTGGAACAAGACCACGTTACGCTGATTGTCACCGAACCCAATAGTGGCAGTGAATTGCGGCCCGAGCTCAAGGCATTCTTTGATGACGCGCAATGGAAAAACCGGGTTGCCTACCTAACTGGTGCAAAGAACACCTACGAAACCCTCATCGACGTGGGTAAGCGATTGAAAGCCATCGATCAAATTGTAGACGCGTTAAAGGCTGACAAAATTGCCGACAATGATCCGCAAATGGTGCAAGCCGTTGACATCCGCGACAAAATCCACGGCAACTTTCACTCGGTCGTTCGCGAAACCTTTACGACATTGTGGTACCCGATCGACGATGCGCTGCGACCCGCAGACTTCGTGATGAAATTCGAAGGCAACAAGTATTCCGGCGAAGGTCAGATTCTTGAAGTCTTGAAAGGGAAGATGAAGTTCACGGACGATATTTCATCTGACACGTTTCGAAAAAAGTGTGAACAACGGTTGTTTACCCAACAGAGCATGCCATGGAATGAAATTCGTCGCCGGGCTGCGACTAATTCAAAATGGCAGTGGCATCGTAACGATGCGCTGGAACAATTGAAAGCAGATTGCATCTTCAAGACCGCATGGCGTGAAGACGCGAGTGGCTTTGTTGACAAGGGACCATTTCCACAACCCAAAACGGCTGTCCAGATCGTCGAGCAAACTCGAGATGACGACACAGGAAAAGTGTCGCTGCGAATCACACCAACTCATGGCGACAGCATTTATTGGGAAGTCGGAGGAACGGCCACCACATCATCGGAAAGGCTCGATGGCAATACACTAGAAACCGATGATCTTCGCATCTCTGTGCTCGCCGTGGATGCAACTAAGGTTCATGAAACTGGTGAACCTTATACGTGGCAGAATCGCATCACGATCAAACATAAAATCTATCAGAGCGGCGACGACAAAATGTGCGAACTTCGGGCTGCTCCGTCTGCACCTCTTCGGTACACGACAGACGGCAGTGATCCCAAGGTAGCTGGCGCGCTCTATGAGAGTTCGTTTGTAGTTCCCAAGGGTTCTCCAATGATCCTGGTGCACGCCGAGCGGGATGGAGTTGCCACGAACATCGAGCGCATCAACATCAGTTGGGACAAAGCGGAGGAAGTCAAAGTTGAGCCGACTCTACCTGTCACTTGGAAACGTCGCCATCAGACGGAGAGCACCAAAGAAACTTACGAACTGCTGGGCCGACTGGCCAAGTACAAGACCAAAGGTGTCGGAATTGCTGTTACGATCGGCGGCGAATCCGGCGTCAAAGAATGGGTTGAATTTACAACTTACGAAGAAAAGCAAGTTGACGGAGAGTCCTTGCAGAAATGCCTCGAACCAATGCGTTCGATCCAGGGCGATGGCCAAGTCAAGTTGACGATTAAAGCACTTCACTTCGAAAGCGGGCAATCGTTGCTGGACTGGGTGGAAGATGCGAAGACAACGCTATCGGCTGGCGAAATCAAACAATGACCATGGAAGTAGCAAAAATGGCAACTGTAAAGCGATCTAATGCTATTGCACACCTGACTCGTTCGTATGGCTTTAACCCAGCGGACAGCCGGCATCATTTCCTCGTGTCGATTCCTAAATCGGTCAAAGAGCCGGTTGAAATCAGTGAGCACCTGACTTGGGACGACAACCTTGGCAGCAGCACGGTCAGTCTCGGAAACGAAGATGATGGCCAAATCCGTATCGTCCTTGCCAGGCCCAAATGGGATGCAATCGCAGACGATGTCCGAGCGGAATTCAATCGCCGATTGAAGAAGCTCGGCAAGCGTGCTGGCTCGTGGCGTGAGGGCGCTAATGTATTGAGACGCGAACTGGGCAAAGAGTTAGTACTTATTGCTTGGGCAATTGAAGACGCCGATCCTGGCCTCATTCCAACCGCTGTCGCAAACTGGGCAGGTTTAGTACCTGAGGAGCGTTGGTGGCTCTACACACAAACCGCTGCCGCGACAGGACATGGTCTGCGAGATCGTGGCAAGGGCTGGCGCAAAGCAGTTCGGTTTGCTTTGACCGAGAATCCTGTGCATCTGGGAGCGAAGGACGAAGCGGTGGTTCCAGAGTTTTATCGCCACGCAGCCAGGAAGGCCAAAGAGACCCCGCTCTTCGACCGCATCGAAGAATAGGCGGCAAGAACTTCGCATTAGATACTAGATTCGCAAGCAAACAACTCGAACGGACTGATCATGGCAACTGAGACGGAAAGCAAAGTCAAAACCAAGCCCGATGTTGAAATGGACTTGGCTGGCGCTCCATGTTTCATCGAACGGCAGTTTCCGGTCGCCAAAGTTTCCATGGAGAGTTACAAAGAACGGAAAGCGAATCACGCGCAAACTCTTACTGGACTTGGGAAGTGGTGGGGACGCAAACCACTTGTACTCGTTCGCGCAACAGTGTTAGGTCTTTTGTTGCCAGCGACCGATGATCCAAAGCGGGACCAAGAGGTCTTTCTCAAGTTAATGACAATGGATGACGCTGGAATGCGTCGACGCAAGAAGGACAAGATCGACAAGACGCTCTTGTATCAATACGCAACCGACAAAGAACGTGGCCAGTTCTTTATTTCGGTCGAAGGTACATGGCGAACCGACGCAGAGATTGCATGGACGAATGCTGATAATGCCACGCGTGAAAGACTGTTTTCTGGTGAGCCAACTTCAGACGAGAACCACATTGTCGAAGGACCACGCAAGACAGATACAACTGAGCGTGGGCGCGATGTGCGTAGGTTAGCCAATGAGGCAAAAGCGGCTTTGGACGCCACCGTTTTTGAGCGCATGCCGTACTCGTTGAAACTAAGTCACTGTTGTCGCCCGGAAGAGATTAGTGGTCCAGACGAAGAAGCGTGGCAGGATATCAATGCTCACCTATCTACGGACGCGACAAGCATCGAGCAATTGGTTGAACGACTAGGGATGCGACGTTTCGGACATCGCCCTCGACTCGGCGATTCATTCTGCGGAGCAGGGAGTATTCCATTTGAATCAGCTCGCATGGGCTGCGACGTTTATGCGTCAGACCTGTCCCCTGTGGCTGCGTTACTGACTTCAGGTGCGCTGAACATCGTGGGTGGTGGCGAAAAGGTAGCCAAGCGCGTCGAAAACGTTCAAAGACGTGTATTTGAAGCAGTAGATCGCCAAATTACTGATTGGGGAATCGAGCACAACGTACTTGGATGGCGGGCCGATGCCTTCCTGTACTGCACGGAAGTTACGGATCCGGAATCGGATTGGCTTATTCCATTGGCACCGTCCTGGATCATTGGTGAAAGAAGCAAAGCAATTGCAGAACTTCAGCCGGACAATTTGCGCAAACGATTCAATATCAGGATTCACGAAGGCGCAACAAAGAAAGCTGTTGATACAGCTCGGCATTTAGGGACTGTCAAAGATTACCGATTGATTGCTCCAGGGGCAACGGAATCAACGCCGATTGAGATTCTCAGCAAACGCGCTCGCATTTTAGGCGAAACTGAATTCCAAGCACGCCCAGACGATGTCTTTATCGATCGGTTGTATTGCATTCGGTGGGTCGAAACGTACTACGAACAAGAGATCGGAGGCAAGACGACCGAACTGAAAAAACTCGCGGCGGAGTCATTACCTGACTTTGATGAAAAGTTGTCGACTGGAGAAATCAAACGCAAGACACGGCGTAGCTATCGCGAAGCAGACGATGACGATCGCGATCGAGAGGCAAGAGTTGTCTCCTTGCTTGAAAGCCGATTCTCGACTTGGCAGAAAAATGGCATTCTGCCAGTTCGGCGAGTAGAAAAAGGGAAGGATATCAATCGTCCTACGAATGCCCGTGGTTGGTCGCATTGGCACCATTTTTTCAATCCACGACAGCTGCTTACAATCGGACTTTTCGTCGATGAAATCAACAAAGCTGATTTGACGCAGGAGGAACTAATCGGTTGTATGCTTGGAATCGGAAGACTTGCTGATTGGAACAGTAAGCTATGTCGATGGGACCCAAGTCCAGCGAATGAAAAGGGTACTCAAACATTTTATAAGCCTTCTCTGCCGACACCGGTCTTTAATTATTGCGCGAGATCACTTACGACGCTCGAAAGATCTTTCTTAAGCGATGTTACTTCGACGTTTCGCCGCCCTAAGCAAGATGTCGAGCTCCGTGACGCGAGAACGATTGAAACCGAGCGAGACTTTTGGGTTACAGATCCGCCATATTCTGACGCGGTGAACTACCATGAATTGTCGGAGTATTTTCTTGCTTGGTACGACAAATTAATTCCGGGTGTGAATGACCAGTGGTATTCGGATTCAAAGCGTGTTTTGGCGATTAAAGGAGACGACCAAAAGCTGTTTCGAAGTTCGATGGTGGAATGCTATCAGAACCTGACAAAACACACATCTCAGGATGGTGCCCACGTAGTGATGTTTACTCATCAAGATGCTGCTGTTTGGGCCGATTTGTCGCTAATACTTTGGGCTGCTGGCCTGCGAGTGACAGCGGCGTGGTGTATTGCTACTGAGACGGACTCGACATTGAAGAAGGGTAACTATGTACAAGGAACCGTGATCTTGATCTGTCGAAAGCGCACCGAGGATGAGCCTGTGTTTATGGACGAGGTCAGTCATTTTGTTGAAACTGAGGTCCAGCGACAACTCGATGAAATGATTTCACTTGAGGACGACAGTGATCCGAATTTCGGAGATGCGGATTACCAATTGGCCGCGTACGCGGCTGCATTGCGAGTGATTACTGAACGACCTATCGAAGATATCGACCCAGAAAAAGAAATCAATCGTGTCCGTCCACGTGGGGAAGTTAGCCCAATCGAAGAGATCATCCGCAACGCCGTCAAGATTGCCTGCGATCACTTGGTGCCCAAGAATATTGATCGCGATATGTGGAAGACGTATTCACCGATGGAACGGTTTTACTTGAAGGGACTGGAAGTCGAAACTCACGGCGAACGACGCAGCGGCGTCTATCAAGAACTTGCTCGCGGCTTCGGTGCATCAAATTACGACGACCTTCTGGCAAACGCTAAAGCCAACGAAACGCGACTCAAGACCGCGACCGAGTTCGCAAAGAAAATGCTCAGTGGCGATTCACCGTTTGCAGGTTCACTCACTCGCCATGTCCTGTATGCCGTTTACACGATCACCAAGACTAGTGAGGTAACGGGCGGATTGAATTGGCTCAAGACTGAGCTGCCAAATTATTGGGACGTAAGAACGCGCGCGATCGTCCTCCTCGATTTCTTTGCCAAGCTCCATACGGTGACAGGCATGGAACACTGGAAGGACGACTGCGAATCCGCGAGTCTCCTCGCCGGTGCGCTGAGGAACGACCATGGATAGGACATCCGCGGCGACTACCTTTCTCGCTGTGAAAGGTAGCCAATAAATTATGTCAGACAAGTTTCCCATTCTCCGAGTCGATCGCGAGCGTGCAACTTCGACAGAATCTGTCGGTAGTAAACCAAAGTTCTGGTTCCGCGATGGTGATCGGCGGCTCCTGTTTAAAGGTGAGGAACGTGGCACTGGTGAAGATTGGGCCGAAGTCGTTTCAGCCGATCTTTGCGAACTTTTGGGGTTGCCACATGTCCATTATGAGCTGGCTCAAGAGTTTCGTAATGATAAGTTCGCATTTCCAGGCGTCGTATGCGAGAAGCTAATCGAGCGCAACGAGGATCTTATCTTGGGGAATGTCCTGATGCTGATCGAGGACCCTCAATACCCGAAACAAAAGCGATTCAAGGTTCAACAGCATTGCCGCCAAGCAGTGTCCGATGCTGTCTGGAATTTTCGCCCTCCGAATGGTTCGGAAAAAATGCCCTCATGCTGCCGAATGGCTGGCGACGCGTTTGTTGGCTACCTGTTGCTTGATGCTTGGATTGCCAATGTCGACCGGCATCATGAGAACTGGGGAGTTGTTTGGGATGGCAATGCGTTTCGACTAGCACCGACTTTCGATCATGGTGCGGCGCTCGCACATTACCTCAGGGATGAAGAGCGACGAGACAGGTTGACGACCCGAGATCGTGGTCGATCAGTTGAGGCGTTCGCCCAACGCGGTGAATCTGCACTCTACCTTTCGGTGGACGAGCCGAAGCCTATGAGGCTGCTCGATGCATTCGCAGCGTTTGCCGAATATGCGCCGGACGCTGGCAAAGCCTGGCTTGAAAGACTTGGGCAAATCGGCCTTGATGACGTGGCCAAGATCGTCGATCGTGTCCCAGAAGAGCGGATGTCGCCGATATGTCGGGCATTCACCCTCAAGTTGCTAGAAGTAAATCAACGTCGGTTACTGGAACTTAAACTATGAACGCACTTTTCGTCGCATGGCGACCACCACAACCAGATTCTACTGGCTGGCGACCCGTCGGTAGGCTTGTCCACGACAATGGACTCTACCGCTTTTTTTACACAGCTGGCGCGCGCAAGCCAGGCTTTCAGCCCTTCCCAGGAATGAAAGACCTGGAACAGGTCTATGAATCGGAGTCGCTTTTTCCAATCTTCGAGAACCGCTTGTTGTCCGAGAACCGACCCGAGTATGAGTCCTTCTTACGTTGGAGCGGCTTTGACGTTGCGTATCCTCCGGAGCCGATCGTGATCCTAGGAGTAACTGAAGGACGCAAAGAAACAGACGCAATCGAAGTATTCCCCTGTCCAATTCCTGATGAAGACCAGTGTTACTTCAATAGGTTCTTCTTGCATGGTATTCGCTGGATGCCAAAGATCGTGACGGAGTATGTCAACAAATTGAAGCCGGGCGAAGAACTAAAGCTGATGCTAGACATTCAGAATCCAGCAGATGAAAACGCGGTTGCCGTTCGCACTGAAAACGACCGAACCATGATTGGTTATGTACCTCGATACTTGGCCCACGATGTTTACCATCTATTTCAAACTTGCGATGTCGATTTCATCGAACTAACCGTGTGCCGAGTCAACCCAGATGCTCCGCTTCAAAATCGACTTCTTGTCGAAATGCGAGCTTGTTGGCCCGATACGTTTACACCATGTTCGAGTCCCGATTTCAAACCCATTCCCGCAAACGTTCCAGAACGTTGTTAATGCGCAAATGCACATGAGCAATTCAAGCATATGACCTCGTCCGATCCCAATCACCACATCCAACGATTCTCTTCGCGCCGTCAGCGGCTCGATCAGTCGTTCTTGCGTGATCGGTTGCGAGATGCGAAGAGCTACGATCGCATCGCGGGGTTTTTCCGATCCTCTTTAATCGAAGTAGCTGGAGAAGAATTAGAGTCCGTTACCGGCAAGGTTCGCTTGGTTTGCAATTCTGACCTCCGCATGGAAGACGTACAAACGGCACGCGCGGCGGCAATGGCTGTTCGCAAGTCATGGAGCTCGGCAGAGCCAGAGAAGTTGATTGATTCGATCGGTGGCGACAAATTACAGATTCGATTCCGCAAGCTTTTCCAATTGCTATCCACTGGAAAACTCGAGGTGCGAGTTCTTCCGGATGAAGCTTTTGGTTTAGTTCACGGCAAAGCAGGCGTCATTCATTTGAATGGTGGCGGGAGCACATCCTTTCTAGGCAGTGTCAATGAGTCGATGACCGCTTGGAAGCTGAACTACGAGCTGATGTGGGAAGACTCTTCGGCCGATGCCGTTAAGTGGGTGCAAGAGGAGTTCGACGCGCTTTGGGGATCACCGGCGGCAATTCCACTTGCAGATGCAGTCGTCGAGGACATTGAACGGCTTTCGGAACGCAAGCTGGTGCGAAGTGTTCCCGAATGGATGAAGCAAAGGAAGGACGAGGATACTTCCCCTGATCCCGCGCCCGCTCTGATCGAGACGCCGGTCTTCCGCAAAGAAGTGGGCCTTTGGGAACACCAAAAGTACTTCGTCAAGCTGGTCATGGATTGGCATCACGGCCCAATGAAACGTGCGCGTTTTGTGTTAGCGGATCAAGTTGGACTTGGAAAGACTTTGCAACTTGCTATGTCCGCAATGCTCATTGCTCTGACGGGCGACAAGCCGATTCTCATCATTTGTCCGAAGACCTTAGTGTGGCAGTGGCAGGGTGAAATGCGAGACCTCCTCGCGATGCCCTCTGCCGTTTGGGATGGCCGAAACTGGATCGACGAAAACGGTCTCGAGCATCCATCAACCGGCCCTGAGTCCATTCGTAAGTGCCCTCGCAAAGTTGGCATCGTATCCTCTGGGTTGATTACCCACGGGAGCCATGCATCCAACCATTTGTTGAACATGTCTTATGACTGTGTAATTCTCGACGAAGCTCACCGGGCGCGACGGAAGAACCTTGGCCCGAATATGGATGGGCAGGCTGCCCAAGCCAATCGCTTGCTGGCCTTCATGCAAAGTATTGCGCCGCGAGCCAGAAGTTTGTTACTTGCTACCGCGACGCCCGTGCAACTTCGCCCAATTGAGGCCTGGGATCTGCTCGACGTATTAGCTCGCGACGACCAAAGCGTAATGGGAAATGACTTCAGTGTTTGGCGCAGACCATGGAATTCCATTCCTGTCATCATGCGGCAAAAAGAGCCGCCCGTTGAGATCGACGAACAATGGGATTGGATTCGCAATCCGATGCCGCCTAAGTCAGAGCACAAAGATTTCGAAGTACTGCGTGGCAAATTAGACGTGCCTGACTCGGATGCAGTAGTTCCTGGAAGCGCGTTTGATAAATTGCGAGCTCCTGACCGAGCGCGTGTGGAGGATTTGTTTCCGCGTTTTATTCAATCGCACAATCCTTATATCCGCCGCATCGTTCGCCGAACACGTGAGCAATTGGAAAATCAAATTGATCCTGAGACAAACGAGCCATTGTTGCAACGCGTGAACGTTGAGCTACTTGGTGAGGGCGATGAGGATGCGATCCGATTGCCGCCATATCTTCGCGAGGCCTATAAGCTGGCAGAAGAGTTTTGCGAAAAGCTGGGCGAACGAGTGAAGTCAGCAGGTTTTCTGCGAACAGGATTATTACGTCGAGTCGGTAGCACGATCTACGCTGGAATGCAAACCGCAGCTCGCATGTTGGAAACGTGGGACTTGATCGACGTAGCTGACGGGATCGAGGATGACGATGACGCTGAGTACTTGACCAAGTTAATGGTCAATGAGATGACCGATCGCGAGATGTCAAAAACACTGACTCCCGAAGAGCACGGCATCCTCCGGCGTTTCCTTGAGTCTCTAGAAGCGAATCCTGAACTTGATCCGAAATATCAGGTCGTTAGGCATTGCCTACTCGAGCGTGGCTGGTTGCGTTTCGGATGTATTATCTTTAGTCAGTATCGTGACTCTCTGATTTGGCTTTCGGAGCAGCTTACGGAAGAACTACCCGATGAGCCGATCGCGATCTACTCTGGCCCAACAAGTTCAGGGATCATGTACGCTGGCCAGTTCTACCCAAAAGCTCGCGATGAACTTAAACTGATGGTGCGCGAGGGAACTGTACGACTAATGCTCGGAACAGATGCTGCCTCCGAAGGACTCAACCTGCAACGGCTTGCCCGGCTAATCAATCTCGACTTGCCCTGGAACCCAACCAAGCTTGAACAACGCAAAGGCCGCATCCAACGCATCGGCCAGATTCACGAAACCGTTCAGATTTACAACATGCGTTACAAGGACTCGATCGAAGACCGAGTTCACGCAGTTCTTGCCGACCGCCTGCAAGACATCCACAGCCTCTTCGGCCAGATTCCAGATGTGCTTGAAGACGTCTGGGTCGCGATGGCTTTAGGTGAGAAGGAACGCGTCAAGAAAATCATCGACGAGATTCCCAAGCAGCACCCATTCGAAATTCGCTACACTCACGTTGGCAAAATAAACTGGGAAACCTGCCGCGAAGTGCTAGACGCGCGCGAAAAAAGCCGCGTACTGGCACAGGGATGGTAGCTGAAAGCAGTCGGCATATTGATTTCAGACGATGTTAGAAAGCACGAATCACAAATCGATGGAGCATGCCCCACGAATCCACTTCTCAGGCTAGGGAGGGCCCAGGCTATGTGGCAATACTTGGCATTCTGCGAAGATATCCTTTTCAAGGAATTGTGAAACGAGGACAAAAGCTCACAAAGATTGTCCAAGTTCGCAGACATGCTAGTCAACAACATACAATGACCACTTCCCTGGATATGGAGTTGGAAATCAGCATTGAAAATGGACCCGGAGGGCGAGGATATCGGCACCGAATTTTGCCCCACCTATTTGATTGCCCGGCAATGCACTTGGCTTCGAGCCGGGCGGCGAGCATTCGGAATCCGACGTTATCACAGCCGGAGTGGCTTTGACTGTATTTCACAAGTTATTGTGTCATTTTCAGCCACTTGGGGTTACCTCGCCGCTTGGTTCGTGGAGTTGTATTAGCAGGCAATCCTAAGCGGTGACGGCAGAAATCATTGAGTGGAATACGACCGTTACGACTGAGACGGTTAAGTGCGTCGCGTTCTTCTTCGGTCATGCGCACCGTA
>JBGSUV010000185.1:0-58359 GCA_041753315.1 Pirellulaceae bacterium
GTGATCGCACGTTGTAGCTAAGGTTGCCACAATACAGTTTCTTACCCATTACCAAACTCCAAAACTGTCCCGTCATTTCATTCTGGATCAACAAGACTCCGGGACCGAATCGTCTTGTTGAAACTTCTGTGAGCACCTCCGGCAAACGGAGGAATTGCTCGCGTATCGTTGTGGAAAGAGGATTTCTCTTCCAATGAATTAAATTGAACCGTGTACGTTACCAGTAAATCCGAATCACGCAACTAACTAACTTACAAAAACAGCAGTTTAGTTTCCAGCAGAGAATTCTCGAACTTGGCAGATTTATAGCAAAAGGATTAGGCAAGGGTGCCAATCGGAATATTAAAGTGAGGAGTATATTGATCGTTGTCTCGATTAAAGGCGGAAGCCATGGCCGCGGGCACGGTGGCTTCGGCCAGGAGCAGTAGTGCGCGGTTTTCCAGAGTTTTTGCCGACATTTCACGTTGCACGGCGATGGCTCCCGCGCGTCGCGCCTCGGAGTATGCCACTGCTACTTGCATATCGGCTTTCGCTTGATCGGTTTGAAGTCGGGCTCCGACGTTTTCGCCAATATCGATGTCAGCGATGTCGATCGAGACGATTTCGAATGCCGTATTGGCGTCCAAGCCGCTTTTCAGAAGGCTTTTTGAAATTTTGTCAGGTGTTTGCAAGACATCCATGTGCGAATCGGAGGAACCAATCGTGGTCACGATACCCTGACCAACTCGCGCGATAATGGTCTTTTCGGTCGCTCCACCGATCAAGGTGAGCATGTTGGTCCGCACGGTGACTCTTGCACGAACGCGCAGTTCTACGCCGTTGCGCGCAACAGCGCTTAACATCCCTTTGCCAGTGCTAGCGTCGGGGCAGTCGATCACTCGCGGTGAGACGCTCGTTCGCACGGCGTCAAACACGTCGCGTCCCGCCAAATCCATGGCGGCCGCAGTATCGTAGTCAAGCGGAATTGAGGCGCGATGTGCGGCGATAATGGAACGCACGACGACCATGACGTCCCCCCCGGCTAAGAAATGCGATTCAAGTCGTCGCGTCGATATTCCATGGGTCCGGTCGATGCTCAAGCCAGACTGCCGCACCATAATTTTTGCGGTCACAATCTGTCGTGCTGGAACTTGTCGAAACGTCATCGCTACCAGGCTGCCAAAGCTAATGTCGGCATCCGACATATACGCTTGAAACCATAATGCACCGTAATGCAGCAAGAGCAACAACACGGTACCAATGACCGCCGCACCGGCGGCAGCCACTATCCACCATCCCGTTGATAAGCCGATCATGAGGTACATCATGCCAAGTCATTCATGGCGCGAAAGCCGGTTTGGGTTAACGAGTAACCTCCCTTAAATTCCTCAGCCACAAGGAGTCCTGCCGCTGTCAAACTTTCCAATACCGACTTCATGGAGTCGATATCGGTGTTGCTCAGGCAGAGCATTTGTCCTGGTGTCATAAGGTACTTACGGAATACGCCGAGCACATGTATCTCACCATCGGTCAGGTCCAGAACTTGCGAAGATGGTGGAGAACTTGGCTCTGTCTTACGGCGATTACGGCGATCGCGCTTTTCATCAGCTTTACGACGATTCTCAACTTCGCGTTGACGTTTCGCCATGGTGTTGCGATCTTTTGCCATCATGCCTCCCCTGGGAAACCCAACAAAGAAAAACAGTGGCGGTTTGCAAAAACATGAGTCTCTACCGAGACCATTTCACGCTGGGATTAAATCCAGCTTAAGAAACATCTTGAACCGCCAGTTCGGAATGCTGAACCGCTCAGTGATGGCTAGTTCGCACCGTCGACTAAGCTGACCTCTTCCGCTCGTGGACCCTTTGGTCCGCGTCCTTCGGTAAATTCGACTTCCTGTCCTTCACGCAATGATTCGAATTGCGTTCCTTGTACTGCAGAATGATGGAAGAACAACTCCCCTCGATCTGTCGTGATGAAGCCGAAGCCTTTGTCTGAAACTAGTTTCTTGATTTTACCGCGCGCCATAGACCAGTCCTCAATTAGATAGCCAAGTCAACCTGTAAAAAGCAGTCGACCTGTTCGAGCCGTGAAATCAACTCCAAGTGAGAGTTGCCAGGGCTAATCGCAAAAAGCAAAAAGGAGTGGCGCGTCAGATTTTGAATTGACAAGTGATCAACACTGTGTTCTCGAACATAACATGCAAACGGTTACAATGCTAGTCCCAAAGCCGCGCCAAACCAATTTCGATAGCGTTTTCACAACTGTCTGCGGTTGATAGCACTCAATCTCGATCGCGGCTGTTGTTGGTCTTCGACTATGTCCGCTTACGATCTAACACGCGTTGCATAATCTCCATCCAAGTCCGATTGAGACGCAATGTGACTTCATGAACCTTCCGTTCATCATCTTGTTCGAAGTCGATCTCAAAGCCAGCCACCGATAGAAAGTCATTCGGGCTCTTCCCCTGCTGACAAGCCTTCCAGAATCGCGCACCCTGCAACGTACTCTCTGCCTTAGTGGTCGATGTTTCCGCTGTGATGGATGCAACCGACTTGGTGACTTCAGACGTCAAACTAGTCATCATCTCTTGACGCAGATGATCGGCCCACTTCTTCCAGCGAGTCTTTTCTTGAACAGACATAAACAATCTTTCAGTTGAACATGGCCCATGCTCGAGAGCATACAAGTTGAAGAGCGCTTTGCATCCCCGTAAGCGGTATCATCACCCGCAAACGACATTTGGCGCCGGGAAGAATGCAGGCAGCTCGAGTCGGAAACGGACCAAGCCCCACTGCAGCAACCCTCTTACGTCATTCATTCTAACCTATTACGCCGCTTTGTGTGGCCGCTGAACCTCTCGAACCGCATCAAATGTCACAAAGCGGTCCTTTGTCGTGTCCCAGAGCTTCAGGCTCAAGCAGTGGGCAATATCGTGCAATCGCAGCGAAGTGGTCGCCGGAGACTGGAGGGCAGGTAAGCCACGCATCGCCTCAGGTAGCCGATAAAAGGGGATTTTAGCGTTTAAGTGGTGAACGTGGTGGTAGCCGATATTGCCAGTCAACCACTCCATCAATCGCCCCATCTTCAGATAGCTCGATGATTCCAAGGCCGCTTCGGTGTACGACCATTCTCCACAACGCCGAATCTTGGCCGTCGGAAAGTTATGCTGTACGTAAAACAGGTAGGCGCCAGCAGACATCGCAATCCATGTCGGCAGAATAAACACAAGTGCCGTGGTAGTCCAACTGGCGTACCAAGCACACCCGAAGATGAATCCGAAATGGCACAGTAGCGAAACCGGTGCGTCTAGATGGCGGCGTGGATCCAATAGCAAGGGTCGAAGGCACATGCCAAACAGGAATACGACAAAATACCCAAACGCAATGACCAATGGGCTGCGCGCTAAACGATACTCCAGTTTCTCTAGCCAACTTGCTGCTTGATAATTGATCGTGGTCATGATCGGGAAGGAACCAATGCTCGCTCCGAATAGCTTCGAGTTATGTCGATGATGGTGATCATGCGAACGCTTCCATACGCTCGGCGGAGTAAGCATCATGTAACCGTAAAGCGACAGGCATATTCCAGCCACCCACGATCCTTTTAATATCGATTGATGCTGGAAATCGTGATACAGGATGAACATGCGAACCAGGATCAACCCGGTCAGCAAACTTCCTAACACACGCACCCAGGTATACTCCGCCATCGCTGCCACGCATCCAAATGCAAACAACGCGGCAAATGTCGTGAAAAAATGCCACCAACTTGCCACCCTATGTTCGCAAGCAAACTTGCGACTAGCGATTAACAGTTGTCGGTCTTCAAGCTTGGTTCGCGACACCTCAAGCGCATCGGTGTCGACATCGGGGTGAATTAAGACGGCACTCAAGAAATTGCTTGCTTTCAGAAACAGGGGATCTGGACCACAAAGGCTGGCATTCCATCGAACCAGCCAAAACAACAGGTCGGATTGACCAGTTAGTCCAGCTACCAATAACCCCTAAATGACGCGATTGCTTGCAAGCGACCGCCGGCTAAGAGAGAGATCAGATGGTTTAGGGTAACCAGCAACCCAGGCCCACGTCAACTCCGATGCCGCACTTTGCACGCCAATTAAGGCGTCAATTCTCAAATTCTTTAAAAATGCAAAGGGTTTGACGACGTTTGCTAAGTGCGCTGAGAATCTTTGTCACGCAGGGCATCTTTCGCTTTACAGAACTTCAACAATTTTGCACAATGCTGCTCGATGACATGTCCACCATGACATTGGATATCCAATGGTTGGTGTTCCGCGATCTTTCATAACTCGTTCACCGGTAGCAAGGATGTTGCAACAACTCTCTGTCAGTGAGTTATCGACATACAGATGGACGTTTGAGGAAGATGTCCTTCATTATCATCAGGCTGGCTTTAAGGCGATTGGAATTTGGCAGCCGAAGCTCAGCGAGTACGGGGAGGAAAAAGGGGCCGAGTTGCTTTGCGAACATGGCCTGGAGATTTCTTCGCTGCAGTGGATTGGTGGATTCACAGGCAGCGATGGTCGGTCCTATCGAGAAAGCCTGTTTGATGCCCTCGACACCATTCAGCTTGCGTCCGATATCGGCGCCAAGACCGTTGTCGTAATCGCCGGTGGACGCGGTGGGCATACAGCCAACCACGCCAATCGTATCCTCCATTCGGCTCTCAAAATCCTCGCTGAAGCTGCTCAGGCAGTCGGAGTGCACTTGGCTGTCGAACCAATGCACATTGGTTGCGGCAACAATTGGTCGTTCTTAAATACAATTCCGCAGTGTTTAGAGTTGATCACGGCCATCGACAACCCGAATCTTGGGCTCGTTTTTGACTCGTACCACCTCGCTCAAGACGTTAATGCTCTCCCCTGGCTCGAGTCGATCATGCCTCACGTGCGCTTGGTTCAACTGGGCGATGCCAAACATGCACCCATGGGTGAACAAAATCGTTGCTTGCTTGGCCACGGACGCGTTCCCCTGTCGTCAATCGTATCGCTATTTAAAGCCAACGGGTATCAAGGCTATTACGAAATCGAAATCGTTGGTCGCGAAGTCGAACATATGCAATACGAGCAGATTCTCGGTCAAGCACGGCAGGCTGCCCAGTCTTGGTCGTTGGCCTCCGACTGAATTGGAGCGCCCGCTCTTCGCACTACCGCATGCTGTACCAATGCAGGCCGTCCGGCGTTACACTTTGGTAAGTTGTTTCTAACTTTACCATAGGCGTTACACCATGATTTTTCGAAGGTACGACACCGTGGCTTGCACTTCAGTTTCGATGTCGACGAGCTGCCTGACGGTCGCGGTAGCATTATCGTTGGGCTTGCTAAACGCTTGCTCTCGACAGCTACTCGCCGACCAGCCTATTCCATTGCCGACGGCACATGCCCACAACGATTATCTTCATGACCGACCGCTGCTCGATGCGCTCGATCAGGGTTTCTGCAGCGTCGAAGCGGATGTGTTCTTGGTCGATGGCATATTGTTGGTCGCGCACACGCGCGCGGAACTTTCGCCCGAACGAACGCTGAAGGCTCTTTACCTCGACCCGCTGCGTGCGAGGATCGAAAAATCGAACTCAAGCGTTTACGGAGATGGAAAGCCATTTACCCTGCTCATCGATCTGAAATCGACCGGCGAAGCAACCTATGAAGCACTCGACCAACTGCTGAGCGAATATCGCGAAGTGCTGACGCGCATGGAGAACGGAGTGGAACACGCAGGCCCCGTTGTTGCCATTATCAGTGGCAATCGACCGGTTGAAATGGTTGCGGCCGACAACACGCGATATGTGGGCATCGATGGCCGGCTAAGCGATCTAGAATCAGAGTACTCGGTACCGCTGTTACCGCTGATCAGTGACAATTGGTCGCTACATTTTAGGTGGCGCGGTGAAGGGGAAATACCTGCGCAGGAACTCGAGAAACTAAATCGACTAATCGATACCATTCATCAGCAGAAGCGTCGCGTGCGGTTTTGGGCAACCCCTGATACTCGAGAAGCTTGGAAGGTACTCCGCGACGCTGGCGTCGACTTGATCAACACCGATGACTTGGTCGGGCTGCGGAAATTTTTAACGGAGTCTAAAGGTCAGTGACCGGTGACGGTCCCGGAGGTGGCGCCACAGCGCTGGGTGTCTCCACGCGTGCTTGCTTTGTTTCCTGCAACAACGCATAAAGTTGCTGAATAACCGGTCGGAGGTGAATATTTGGATTGACGTGCGGTCGCGCTTGCAACATGTGAGCTTGCGCCAGTGCGGGTGTCATGTTGCGATATCGAACCAGCCACCACAATACGATGGTCGCACTGCGAGCTCGACCGGCTTTGCAATGTACGTACACACATCCACCCGAAGCAACATGGCGTTCGATAAATTCCGCCCCTAACTCCACATAGTCGGATTGTGGGTGATGAAAATCAGTGGTTGGTAGCCACAGTTGCTCGATCTGCAGTTGGTCGTACTGGATTTTTGGACCGGCGTACTCCTCGCACATGTTCACGACACCGGTTACCCCCAGATCCTTCAAACGCTGGGCATCCCGTCGAAAAGGCATAGCGCCCAAAATTAGTTGTTTATCGACGTAGTCCCACCAGCGACGAACACGTAAACCACGCCCCAGGAAGATATTGTAAATTAATGTCGGGTGGTAAACGGCTCGCGCCCAAAATCGACGCATGGATTGTCTCGCAGCAGGATATATTTCGCAAAATTCGACTGCATATTTTATCGGTTACATCACGACGCACCCTAAGAAAGTTCGTCAAAAAACTTCTTAAGCGGAACCCGCTGGATTAAAGTATTCGGGTTCTCCGCCGGGCTTCCACTTGATGTTGCAGCCTATGCTCGGTCGCTGGGGTTCAGGAATCGCTTGCCCTGCCAACAATGAATCCAGCGCTTGCCGCAAATCTCTTCCGTTGGGCGCTTGGTTTTGTTTGGGACGTGTGTCATCCATTTGACCACGGTAGACAAGCTTTAGCGAATCGTCGAAAAGATAGAAATCTGGCGTGCAAGCAGCGTGATATGCATGTGCCACTTGTTGAGATTCGTCATACAAATAGGGGAATCTGTAGCCCTGCTCTTCCGCTTCTCGCTTCATCATCTCTGGTGAATCGTCGGGATGAGAGGCCACGTCGTTGCTACTGATTCCAACCACAGCGATGCCCTGGGACTGGTACTCGTCGGCGAGCCGTGCGAGCTCAGGTGCAACGTGTTTCACATAAGGACAGTGATTGCACATAAAGACAACGAGCAGACCTCGTTTTCCAGAAAAATCTTGCAACGACCATTGCTTTTCGTCGTAGTCCGGTAACGAAAAAGCGGGAGCCGTGGTACCTATCGGTAACATCGTGCTTGCAGTGCGAACCATCTCTCAATCTCCTCGTTCAATCTTTGCGACTGGTGATTTCCAAAAGGTGATAACCAAATTGCGTTTTCACCGGGCCATGGACCGTATTGAGCTCACCGTTAAAAACAACCTCGTCGAACTCTTTGACCATTTGACCGCGACCAAACTCCCCCAACGCTCCGCCGGATTTGCCCGATGGGCAGGTGGAGTGCTGTTTGGCCACTGCAGCAAAATCAGCACCATCTTCGATTTGTTTCTTGAGTTCGTTGCACTTTTCCTCGGAGTTCACCAGAATATGCCGTGCACTTGCCTTTGCCATCAAATTTGCCTTTAAATGGGAATGAAATCTAATTTTGGAAAGCTGACGCCCGTGGGTTACTTTAAGCCCCTTCGTTGTAATTATAAAGGGGTGCGGCCGGTCACTTCCCAATACAAAAACGACTGAAAATCTCGCCGAGAATATCCTCCGTGTGAATCTCGCCAATCACTGCAGCCAATTCGTCGAGGCTGATGCGTAGTTCCGCAGCTACCAACTCTTCTCCCCACTTATCAAGCGTCAACTGCCTGGCACGCTGGATCGATTCGATAGCGGAGTCAATGGCGGATTTGCTGCGGATAGCAGCTCGGTGCATGGCATCGGACTGCGAGTCATGCGCACTGCAAGCCAGTGCGACAGTCAACTTTTCCTTGAGGACATCGATCGATACGGGTAGGCGCGCACTAACTGAGATGTCAATTGGTAGCGTGGCGATCGAGCCGACCGATGCTAAGTCGCACTTTGTTCCGACGATCACTACCGGTGCTCCAGCGGCGATGCAGCGCTGAAAATGTTCGGAGTTCTGTTCAACTTCAAACTGGTTGGAGAGGTCGACGCAATACAGGATCAGGTCGGCCTGCGCGAGGCGTTGCGCCACGACCGATTGCGCAAGCTGCCGCGGAGAATCGCCGTCGATCAGTTCGATGCCCGCAGTATCGACAAGTTCAATTGGCATGTTGGCGATGAGTAGGGTTTCCGCAATCGCATCGCGAGTGGTGCCCGCTTGCTCAGCGACGATGGCTCGTTCACTACCTAACAACGCGTTGAACAAAGAGCTTTTGCCCGCATTCGGCAGGCCAACCAACACAATCTGGCGTCTTTTGTTACCACTTCCCCTGGTGTCCAGTCGGTGTGCGATGGTGCTCAACCGGATGGCGATACTTGACAAGTGCTCTGCAAGCATCTCGTCTGAAATGAACTCGATGTCTTCTTCCACAAAGTCGAGACCAGCTTCGAGATGAGCGACGAGTTCGAGCAATTCGACTCGCAGCTCTCGAACCGGCCTCGAGAGGTTGCCTCCCAAGAACTCGAGAGCTGTGTGCAGTTGCTCAGAACCCTGCGCTTCGATAACCCCCAACACGCCTTCGGCTTGAGTCAAGTCAAGTTTGCCTGCCAGAAAACTCCTGAGCGTGAATTCGCCGCGATGGGCAGGTTGAGCCCCTAAGTCGACCAAGCGTTTCAACAGCGATTCAACGATCGGCAGCGATCCCAACAGGTGAACTTCTGCCGACGGTTCCCCGGTAAAACAGCGAGAGTCAGGCCAATAGTAAATTCTGGTCACAATGGATCGACCAGGCCAACTGAGTGAACACGGAAATTCATCGCTGATGGGGCGGTCACTGGACAAGAATTTGTCGATCCGGTCGCACGCTGAGCTTGCGGCGGAAGTGAGCGCGTTGCGAAGTATATTCGACGTCGCACTTCCGCTCAGGCGTATAATCGACCGATGTGAAGGTGCCAAGCCGCTGCTGACTGCGACAATCGTTCGCTGAAGGTCAAGTTGCGGCATGTATCTCGTCAGAGCTTAAGTTAGCGATCTGTAGACGGAGGTCCAAAGCCAGGACTTGACTTACCACCGCTGGGCTGCGACATGGGAGGCGAAAAGCCGCCCGCAGCGCCGGGTTGTTGAGGAACAAGCGATTTTAACTGCTCGACCGCATCGTTGAACTCTTCTTGCGTATTGGCCCGCGCTAAGCTACCGGCAACCGCGTTGGCCCCGAGCAGTCCCACGCTCAGCGGTGCTGTATCGAAATTGGTACCGACCTGAGCCAGCGCGGTGTCCAAGTTGGATCGCAGCTCGTTCATCGCATCAGGGATGATCCAAATATTACCAAACTTCTGAAACTTCATTACCTGTGGCGGCAAGGGGCCCGAAGAAACCTCGACTTCGGCTGTATCCGATGTTTGGCTTTTGACGTTGTAGACGATGAGCTTTGAGCCACCCAATGATGTCTTAGCGCCCTCCGCTACGTAGGGTGCAAGTAAAGCGGACATTTTCGCCAGCCAGGGAATGACCTTCCCTTCTTGAAAGTGCTCTGTTTGCCAGTTGTCTTTGTCGGTGAAGGATGTTGTTAATGACGCGATCTTAGGCCATTCCGCGGTTAGTTGTTCCACCGCATCAGGCTGAGTAAGAATGTCGGGTTGCGCAAATATGAAGTCTCGTTTTTCAACGACGATCGTGTTGATCGATTTCATCAGCGCTCGGAGCTGAACCATTTGTGCAGGTTTTACCGAACCTAATATGCGCACCAACAGCGTTTCAATATCGGTTTGCATCTTGGGAGGGAGCGAATGCCAAGCGATAAAGATGTTTCCTCGTTCGAATTCGGCGTTGACCGTATCTAAGAACTGCTCAACCGTGGGATTGGAGGGGTAGGGTGATTTGAGTAGATCGTCTGCTTCAACCGTGAAGGTCGGCTCGAATGCTTCGATAACAGGTTTGGCGTTTGCTTGAACCAACGGCTTCGAAAAAGCCTCGGGGTCGGCCAATTTGAGGGCTTGCAAATGGCTTTCAAGGCTTAACGACGACAATGGCACATTCACTTCCTTGCCTGTCGTTCGCAGTCGGAGGGTAACCGTGTCCTCACCCATCCTCACAAAATCTGCTTCAATCGCGTTACCCTTGGCTCCAATCCAATTGGTTGGCGATGCGCCCGAGTCGTCTTGCGCGGACGATTCCAAGTTACAGGTCGACCAGACTGCCAAAGCCAGTAACAAATAAGTTGGTAGTTTAAAAAGAACGAATCTAGTACGCATAATATGTGAGACTAAATGAGGAAGCTGATTCTAAGCGCCAGTAGCGAAGATAACTTGACTGACCGCTAAACGCAAACCTGAGCGGATATTTCGACCTTTGATTCTTAATTAAACTTAAAAAAGCAAAATAGCTAGTGCTTCGTCCAGCTCAATAATTAGGGTTGGTGGTAGTGGAGCTTGCTAAAGCTCCCGTTACTGCAGGACCGGTAGCAGGGTCCACTACCGTAAAATCTATGTTGGCTGAAGCTTGGCTCTAAACCAACTTCGGATCATGGGAGCGAGGCATTTAAAGCTTCATTTTTCGGTTTGCCTTTTGGTAGCACGGCATACCAGGAAATCATGCAGTCCTGAGCAAACGTCGAATCTGCCGCTGAACGCCTCAGTCCAATACGCATGCCGACGGGAGTGCAGTTGCTGACATGAACGTCCAGGTTGACTTCATCCGCGTCGGCCGCTTCTTGGTCTACTTCCAACGACTGGTCGCTAGTCGGTGAATGCACCGGTTCGGTCTCAAGCTGTACGTCCGGGGTACCGGCAAATGGGGGACAGAATGCAACAACAATCGAGTCCGTTTGCTGTCTTGGTTCCAACTCGACTCGAATATTTCCCGATAAATAGCGAGCACCATTTTCGTCAATTCCTTCAAATGTCTCTCGCGTATACGGCGATTGTTGACTGGAACTGACATCAACTTCTTCATCCGCTTCTTGCGCCGCGCCAGTAGAAATATTAGTGGGCAGTGCATCCCATTTGCTGAGTCGTTTCTGAATCGTCAACGCAAATGAGTCGACCAACGGCAAACATGTCTCGCGATTGACCTTGCGATATGTCCACACTTCGCCAGCAACGAGCAGAAGGGCTGTAGGGACGATATCGATCGGCAGAGTCGCCCTAAGGCCACAGTAGCCTAGCCAATTGATGGTCGCGATCGTGGTCAATAACCACACAAGTTGGTTGGTTGAACATGTTGTTGTCGGAACATCGGCGAGTATTGGCAATCGCAATACCATCGTGATTCCGCTTAAGAAACAGGCGAGGATTACCAGTGTGGCACCGTCAGTCGGCGTTGGTTTGGCAGAGCCTCCAACGGCTAGGCTCCAAGCAATAAGTCCAGCGCACGCCCAGAGCGCCGAAAGAACAATCCAGATCGAGGTTTCTTCCGCCTGGCTGGTATACCGCATCAGAAAGTTCGCTCACAGAAAAAAGATTTTAGCTTTTCCTCAAATTGGAAATTGGTCGGGAGTGCGAGGCCACCGCTCTGAACATCTTTCATTGTGATTTGACCAGTCGGGAGAGCGAAGCTCCTGCCGAGCTTTTCGGGCAGCGTCCTAACGTCCACAAGCCAACCGAGTAGGTTCCTTTGCTTGTGAACGGCAGGTGACGGCCGGATAAGGCTCCGCAGGAGCGTCGCGCTCCCGTGACCCAAAGATGTTTTGAGCGGTGTTGCCAACCAAGTTCGGCCCCTTGCTTGTGAACGCAAGGGGGCCTGTGAACGGCAAGTGGCGGTCGGAGAAGGCTCCGCAGGAGCTTCGCCCTCCCGCGACCGCGTCACAAAAATGTCGAAAGCGGTGGCGTCGCCCTCTCGTCACCGCGTCACTCTCCCGGTACCGATGGCTTAGACTGCGGCTACGGCGGCAGTCTCAAGTCCCAAGGCGGCGGCCAACTCGGCAGCTTTGTCGGTATTTTCCCAAGTAAACTCTGGCTCGGATCGACCAAAGTGTCCACCGGCTGCGGTTTGACGGTAAATTGGGCGACGCAGATCCAAGTACTTGATAATGCCGCCTGGTGATAGCGGGAACAAATCTTCAACGGCTTCACAAATCTTGTCATCTGCGACCTTGCCCGAACCCTGCGTATCTACATATACACTCACTGGCTCGGATACGCCGATCGCGTAGGCCAATTGGACCTCGCAACGCTCCGCTGCTCCCGACGCTACGATGCACTTGGCGACGTGGCGTGCCATGTAGGCTGCACTTCGATCCACTTTGGTTGGATCCTTTCCACTGAAGGCACCACCACCGTGTCGCCCCCAGCCACCATAGGTATCAACGATAATCTTGCGTCCCGTCAGTCCGCAGTCACCGTGTGGTCCTCCAACGACAAATTTGCCAGTCGGATTGATGTGATACTTGATATCACCCTTGACCAACTCCGGCGGCAAGCACTCGTTGATGACCTTCTCAATGACAAACTTGCGAATTGTCGCCTGATCTACATCCGGCGAATGCTGAGTTGAAACAACCACGGTGTCTACCCGTACAGGTCGGTAGCCGTCGTACTCGACAGTGACCTGACTTTTGCTATCCGGACGCAGCCAATCGACTTCGCCGCTGAAGCGAGCTTCGGTTAGACGATTGGTAATGCGATGCGCCAGGGCAATGGGCATGGGCATTAATTCAGGAGTATCATTGCAGGCAAAGCCAAACATCAGACCTTGGTCGCCAGCGCCAACCTCTTTGCCAGCGGCAGAGTTCGCATCGACTCCCTGTGCGATGTCAGGACTTTGTTCATCCAGCGCAACCATGACGTTGCAAGTATCAGCACACAGGCCCATCATGTCGTCGGTGTAGCCCACTTCTCGGATTACTTCGCGAATCTTCTTGGCGTAGTTCACATTGGCGGTCGTCGAAATTTCACCAGCGATCAACGCCAAGCCGGTGGTTACCAGAGTCTCGCAGGCCACACGGCTGTTAGGATCTTGCTCAAAAATTGCGTCAAGAATTCCGTCCGAAATACGGTCCGCCAGCTTGTCGGGATGCCCCATGCTCACCGATTCACTTGTAAACAAATATTTTCCCGAAGCCACTAAAAGGCCCTCCAGATGTGGGGGTTTGTTGGCGATCGACCTACGATCGCATGATTTAATACCGAGCACAGCTCAACTCGCCGACGGAGCGAAAGCCAGCTATAGCGGGATACAGTATATATCCGGCCTATGGTAAGCGGAAGTCACGCCATAGAGTCGGCTTGCATCAATCTCCCAAAGAAGCAAGAATAAATTTTCGAGTTGCCGAAAAAATGTTTTCGGTTGACCGAAAACTAGTTCAGTTCTCAAGTTTATGCAAGTTAGTCAACTGCAGGGAGCCATCGTAGAAATGTTGGTCTGGACGAAAGACGAGGTTCCAAAGCATCGAAAAAGGGCGAACAAGCTCCGCACATCCTTAATCTACACGCTGCTCCTGTTGTGCTTGGCTGTGTGCATGCAGATCGGATTGACGGTAGGCTGCAAATCGGCCAAGCCAAGACAGTTATCGACCAACTTTGAAGGCAATTATCCCATCAAGGCGGTAGTCACCGTTGGGATGGTTGCAGATATGGTGCGTGCCATCGGCGGGAAACATGTGGAAGTGGTTCAGCTGATTGGGCCTGGCTTCGATCCGCATTTATACAATCCGCTGCGCGATGATGTATTGGCGATCCGAGCGGCAGACATCGTCTTTTACAACGGTCTTATGCTCGAAGGCAAAATGGGAGATTTGCTTGGTCGAACCGCCAATGACCGAAGGACGTTTGCGGCGGCAGAATCTTTGTCGAGCCAGCTCTTATCGCAGGCGCTGGGTGGCAATGACGATTCAACGCACGGAGTGCCGGATCCTCACGTATGGATGAGCGTCGAACTTTGGCAACAAGTGGCCAAGGGGATATGTGAGGAGTTGGTTGCCTATGATCCGCCTCATGCCGATGACTACAGGACAGCCTATGAGAAACTCGCCGGCGAGCTGACGGAACTGCACGCATATGGTGTTCGCGTTATTCAGTGCATACCGGCCAAGCAACGGTTGCTGGTTACGTCGCACGATGCCTTTCGATATTTTGGCCAAGCCTATGGACTTGATGTTGCGGCGATTCAGGGCTTGAGCACAGAATCGGAAGCGGGGCTCAATCGCATCAACCAGCTCGTGGATCTGATTGTGGAGCGTGAAGTTGCTTCAGTATTCATCGAAAGTAGCGTCCCCAAGGACAGCATCGAAGCGCTGCTTCGTGGTGCGCAGTCGCGCGGTCACACCGTAGAAATCGCCGGCCAACTCTACTCGGATGCAATGGGCAGTGCAGGCACTTATGAAGGGACCTACATCGGAATGATGGATCATAACCTGAGCCTTATTGCCCGCGCACTCGGGTGCAACGAAGTGCCCGAGGGTGGCTTTCGGGAAAGTCGCAGCCAATGACCGAAACGCAGCCTCTGTCCGTCGCCACGTCGACCCCACTTTCGATTCGCGATGTTACTGTTGCTTACCACCGCAAGCCAGTCCTCTGGAATGTGGCGCTCGATATTCCAGCGGGGAGTTTGGTTGGACTGGTTGGTCCCAACGGCGCGGGCAAAAGCACTTTGCTAAAGACCATCGTTGATATGGTTCCGCGCGTATCGGGTGAAGTGCAAGTGTTTGGGCAACCGTACCGTAAGATGCGTCAACGCGTTGCCTACGTTCCGCAACGTGAAAGCGTCGACTGGGACTTTCCCGCCACAGCCCTGGATGTGGTCTTAATGGGTACCTATGGGCAAATCGGCTGGTTCCGTCGCGTGGGTGACAAAGAGCGTACCGCCGCCATGGAGGCACTCCGCAAAATGGAGATCGAGCACTTTGCGCAGCGTCAGATCAGTCAGCTTTCGGGCGGACAGCAGCAACGTACGTTCCTGGCACGCGCTCTGGTGCAACACGCAGATCTCTATTTGATGGACGAGCCATTTGCGGCCGTAGACGCTTCAACGGAACGCGCCATCGTCACATTGATGCGCGAGCTGCAATCGCAGGGCAAGACAATCGTGGTCGTGCATCATGACTTGCATACCGTACCAACTTATTTCGATTTTGTCGTGTTGCTCAACCTCCGTTTGGTTGCCGCGGGTGCGACCGAGAAAGTGTTCACAGAAGAGTTCTTGCAAAAGACTTATGGTGGCAAATTAACGCTGCTCGACGAGGTTGGCGAAGCCATGCGTTTGCGTTCACAGAATTAGCATTTAACCGAGTCTCCATGGTCGATCCATTTGCTGCGATCCAACATCTCGCCCCACTATTCCCAGTGCTTGGCGATGGACTTTGGCACGCCATTTCGCTGCAGTACAACACGGTCGTGGTGCTGTTAGGCACTGTGCTGCTGGGGATTGGCGCGGGTTTATTGGGAGTCTTTCTCTTGTTGCGTCGCCGCGTCTTGATTGGCGATGCCATCAGCCATGCGACCTTGCCCGGAGTGGCGGTCGCTTACACATGGACGGCCAGTTCAGGTGCCGACAAATCGTTGCTTGTATTGTTGATCGGTGCGGCCATCAGTGGATCGCTTGGAGGTATGAGCGTTCTGGTACTTCGGCACCTCGTGAAGATTCGCGAAGATGCCGCATTGGGAATCGTGCTAAGCGTCTTTTTTGGCGCAGGGGTGGCCATGATTTCCATTGTCCAGCAGACACCCGGGGGCAATGCGGCGGGGTTGGAAGGTTTTATATTTGGTAAAGCCGCCTCGATGACGACCGAAGATGTATGGCTGATCGCTATCGCAACCTTTCTGGTAATTATGGCGATCTTGTGTTTCGGCAAAGAACTGAAGTTAATCTGCTTTGATACTGAATTAGCGCGAAGCCAGGGTTGGCCGGTACTGACGCTCGACACATTGTTGATTGGGCTGGTCGTCGCTGTAACCATCGTCGGGCTGCAGGCGGTCGGCTTGATCTTAATCATCGCCCTGTTAGTAATCCCAGCTGCCAGCGCACGATTTTGGTCCAACGACTTGAGTACTTTGTTGATGATCAGCGCTGTCATAGGAGCGGCGAGCTGCGCCGTTGGGACGCTGTTGAGCGCTGCATACGCGAACTTGCCGAGTGGTGCGACGATTGTATTAAGCGGCTGTGGTTTGTTTGCGTTCAGCTTTGCATTGGGTCGGCAACGTGGAGTTGTCTGGCAGGTTGTAAGAAATCGTCAATTGCGTCGCGACCAAGAGTTTCAGCATCTGTTGAGAGCGGCGTTTGAAGTGTTGGAGGACACAGGAGAGCTGCCCGCTCCGGCGGTTGACCTCAAATCGAGTCGCCCGATATCCATTGCGAAGATTCGCCAGTTGAGAGGCTGGTCGAGTCGGCATGCTGACTATCTGGCGCGACAACTGGCCCATGCTGGTTTGGTTGTCATGGATCGAAGTGAGAACTTACAATTGACTCCTCGAGGATTTTTACAGGCCTTGGCTACGGTGCGCGACCATCGCTTGCTCGAAAAGTATATGATTGAAGAGACTTCAGCTCAGGTGATTGAGGCGGACCGTGGTGCCGACTACCTGGAACACGGCTTACTTCCCGAACACCTCGCATTGCTTGAACGCAGTCTCGCCGCGGACAACACCCCTTTGCTCCCTCCGAGCCCCCACCAACTCCATTTGCCGGATACCGTCAATCAACCGACAGTTGACGAGGCTGATGGACAACCATGAAAATAAAATAAACATTCTTGAGACTCGAAGTAGTTTAATTATGACATTTATCCCGAGTGCCGCTTGTCGCAATGTCATTGTCGCGTCCGCAAAGGTTGCGCTCGTATTTATCGCGGGGATCGTATTGCCGACGTGTGTATCCGTCGCAGACGATACAGCGAAGACTTCTGCACAAACTCGCGTTGCTCGCGACAGAATGGAACTGCGTCATTGGCTCGAAAACATGGTATGGCACCATCAGTTTTCGCGAGAAGAGGTTTTGAATGTCACAGGGCTTTCTCCAGTGGCGCTAGATGAAGCACTGCGAGATTTCAATATCTCTCCCAACAACAGACCTCAACATGAAGTCGATCCACCTATTTTTGTGCTGCCGTATCCTGGCGGTCGCCACCCACGCATTGGCTTTCTCGATGGAGCCCTCGAGCCACAACGTGAAACAAAACTGAGTGTCTTCGCTCCCTGGGATCGGTCTAGCTATATCGTGATCGATGTCCCGGAGGCAATTTGGTCGAACTTGGGTTTAACTTATCTGGCCCACACACATATCGATACCATCTGGTCAAAGCAGCAGATAAAGCTTCCGCAATTGGAGTGGCAGTTCGAGTCGGACGGCAGTTATCGCATCGCGCGCGAACTGCCCAACAAAATCGCTTTCGAAGTGACAGCAACGCCACACCGCGACCATCTTGCGCTGCGCATGTCGCTGAGCAATGGGACCGCTGAAAAGTTGACTGATTTGCGTGTGCAGATGTGTGGCATGTTGCGAGGACTCAAGGGCTTTGATCAACAGACCAATGACAACAAGATCTTTCGTGGTTCGTTGGCGGCTTGCCGAAACGAAGCGGGAGATCGCTGGGTCATTTTCGGTTGGGAACCCAACGATCGAACTTGGGCCAACGCGCCTTGTCCATGTCTGCACTCCGATCCGCGCATTCCCGACTGCGCTCCCGGCGAGACTCGACAAGTGGACGGATGGCTTTCGTTTTATCAGGGCACAGATATCGATTCAGAACTGGAGCGGATTGAAGGTCTGTGGAGCCCGATGGATGAGGTAACAGTCACAGGGACAGTTCACGATGCAGACAGCGGTCAACCCATTGCTTGTCGCTTATATGTCCAGTCCGCTGACGAAAACTGGTACTTCGCTGAACCAGCTTCCGAGTCGGGAAAAGTCATTCGATACGAGAAGCAAAATTGGTTGAATGCAAAGTCGCAGGAATTTCACAGCAGCCTTTCTGCAGATCCGTTTGCACTGCGTCTGCCTCCTGGCGAGTACACGTTGCGGGTCGAGCGCGGCAAAGAGTACTTTCCATATGAAAAGAAGATTCACGTAGGATCAGAGCCAGTTCAGCTAGAGATCGCTCTGCAGCGGTGGACGAACATGGCCGAGCTGGATTGGTATAGCGGCGATGCACACGTTCATCGCCCGATCCGGCAACTTGCCATTCCCATGTTGGCTGATGACGTTAATGTCGCGCTCCCGATGGTCTACTGGACGACGCGCAGCGATTTGACAGCGGCCAGCGGCGATCGCACCGATCGCGACGATGCTCAGTTGCCTGCTTCGGTCATTCACGTCGACTCGACGCACGCCATTTGGCCAAAGAACACCGAATGGGAAATTTTCTCGGTTGGCGGCGTTCCGCATACGCTCGGTGCATTATTTGCCATCAATCACCAGACTCCATTTGATGTTGCCATACCGCCCACGCGAGCTGTACTCGAGCAAGCGACTCGAGAAAATGCGTTACTTGACATGGACAAACACGACTGGCCTTTTGCGATGCTATTGCCAACGATGCTGGGCAACTCCTTAACCTACGAGTTGGCAAATAATCATATGTGGCGCACGGAATTTGCCTTTTCGAAATGGAATACTCCAGCACCAGCCTGGATGAACGCGGGCGATGGAGTCAGCGGGGGTGAAAGAGAATGGATCGAATTCACGCATCGCACTTATTGGACACTACTGAACGCTGGTTATCGACTGCAACCCACTGCAGGTACGGCGACCGGAGTTCATCCAGTGCCAATCGGATATGGACGGGTTTATGTCCATGTGCCGGGTGGCTTCCACTATGAACGGTGGATCGAGGGACTGCGTCAAGGGAACTCATTCGTAACCACTGGTCCCATGCTGCTGGTTGAGGTTGCCGACGGTCGGATCCAAGGAAGGGTTTTGGCGGACGGAGCCGTTGAGAGCATTGAGCTCATTCGCAATGGACAGATCACTGCCATCGATACATTTCAGACCGCAACGCGACCAGACTCATCGATCGAATTGACATTCGAATCTGAATTGAAGCGTGATACGACCGAATGGATTGCAGTGCGCGTGTGGCAAAAGTCGTCTACTGGACGCCTGCGCTTTGCCCATTCGGCTCCGAAGTGGATCGATGTTCCGGGCAAACCACTCCTGCCCAGCTCACAGGAAAAGCAGTTTCTGCTCGAGCGAATGCGTGTCGAGCGTGAGCGGAGTGGCGGTGTACTACCATCGGCGGCTTTGGCAGAGTATCTGGAGGCCATTGAGACACTGGAAGCAATGGAGACGCGTTGAGATGCCTCATGCACGGATCGTGGATTCCAGAACCGTGGCAGTAGCGTTCCCACACAACAGCCGAGTGCCTGGTTCGAAGTTGCCTCGCTTTAAAAATGCAAGCGCAAAAGTGGTTTGATCCGTCGCGTTAAATGCGGCAGATGTAACGAAGCCAACTTCTTTTTCACCATTGGTAATTGGCGTTTGTGGCTCGATCCCTTCGGTGTCAATGTTGAGGCGACAGAGCTTCTTTTGGAGTTGCCCACGAGCGTCAAGTCGGGCGATGGTCTCTTGGCCCAGATAACAACCTTTGGTGAAACTAATAGCCAACGGATCGCGATCCAGTTCTTGTGGAATGCACTTATCGCCGATGTCGCGTCCCATGAGGGGCCAAAAGTTGTGAATGCGCCGGTAGTCGTATTGGTCGTTGATTTGCGGCAACGCCGGGAACGCAGTATTGGCATCGATCGCAGAAGTGGGGCCGAACCACAGTTGGCTCGATGGACTGATGATCGGAGCTGGAATCGTTGACCAACCCTCGCCAGGGCTGGATTGCACCGAATCGACCAGTACTAGTTGGTGGCTATCGGACAAGTTGTTGACGCGAGCATCTTCGCGGATGATGTATCGATCGATGTGGTTGCAGACAAGTTGTGGTGATGGATGTTGGCCGATAAGCAGGATGCGGTGCTCCTCTTTAAGGACAAAGCCATGAGCTACCGTCCAGCCACGTACGTCGGTGACAAACGTCTCGCATCGCTGGCCGACACCCAGCTTGGAAATATCATTTGTCGTTAGGTTGTTGATGATTTTCGTTGCCTCACTTCCGACGACTTCGATGATCATCGGATCTGCAAGGCTGCTTGCAAAATTTGTCTCGTTTTGCTCGGTTGTCAATGGGAAAACCTGTTTAACATTCTAGAGAACGAAGCCTGGTTGTAGATGAAGCAGGCCGTGGGGGGAATCAATGGAGATAGGATAGCACGGATAGCGAAGCCGGTGCACGGATGTTCCATGGGAGGGAGCTGAGATCGGGTGCACGGAAAGCAAGGCCAGTGCACGGATGTTCCATTGGGGGAACTAAGGTCGCGGAAAAAGTGTCCGGGTTCGCGGCGCGTTGAACCTGTTTTTTCTTAAGAACCTGTGGTAGAGGAGATGGTGGTTACCTGGAGCGTTGGAAGCCGACTGTGGTGTTGTGTTACCCCATCCGTGCTCCGGCCTTGCCATCCGTGCAAAAAATTATCGCTAAGTTGAACAGGTTCACACGCATTGCGCCCAGCGGCAGGGATTGCTCTCTTGCCCGCGGCGCCCTCCCGATACGGAGGGGCGGCGGCAGTCTATATAGAGTTAACTTAATTTACAAACGAAGCCAAGAAAAGTCGTTTGCTGAACACCGTGGGTGCTTCCAATTCTCCAAAGTTGAACGCAATGGCGGTTGGACTGTTCCCCAATACAATATTGGAGATCGTGTTGTCTCCTGGCGTTCCAGCGTTGGTGGCACCGGTGCCAGGGTTAGCTTCTCCGTCGGCAAAGCCAGTAGGCTGGGTTTGCGTGAGCGAATATGTGCCTGGCAGCAGATTGGTGAAACTGTAGTCGCCGTTTGCATCGGTGGTCGCAGTCCGGGTTACAGCGTTTCCTCCCACATCCGTTCCGGCCAATGCGATGTTCACCCCTTGGATACCTTCTTCCCCCGTATCGCGAACGCCGTTGTCGTTGGCATCCACGTAGACGTTGCCCGCGAGGCTACCTGGAACTGCGATGGCCGTCGGTTGCGAGACCGTGTTATTAGCCGTATTCGTATCGGTTTCCGTTGCGGTGACAGTTGCCGTGTTGTTCAAATTAGTGGTGCGCGTAGTTGGAACGGTTGTGTTCAGCGAAATGGTGGCCGAAGCTCCTGGTGCCAAGGTACCAACGGTGGCGGTGACGACACCGGATGCGTTAGCGACGGTGCCGACGGTCGATGTGCCTGATACAAAAGTGACACCGGTCGTCGAGAGGTTGTCGGTGACCACGACATTGGTTGCCGTAGATGGGCCATTATTGGTCACGATGATTGTGTAGGCTAATGCTCCACCAGCCGCAATCGGATCTACTGAATCGGTCTTCGCAATCGCGAGATCAATGCTTCCGTTAATCGTCGTGGTTGTACTGGCTGTATTATTTGTCGTATTGGTCTCCGTTTCGGCCGCAGCAACAATTGCCGTGTTGGTGAGGTTGCCACGAGTTGCTGCATTGACTCCCACGATGATGGTGATGGTCGCAGAAGCTCCTGGAGCTAGCGTGCCTAACGCGCCGGTTACCACACCGTTATTGTTAGTTGCCGTTCCTTGCGAAGGTGTAGCGCTGGTAAAGGTCACGCCCGCAGGAAGCGTGTCGGTGACGTTTACGTTGGTAGCCGTTGCAGGACCATCATTGGTGACCACGATCTGATAAGTCAGACTGTTTCCGGCAATGGCGGGATCCGGAGTGTCCGTTTTGGTGATTCTCAAATCAACTTCTGGAGTAATCGTCGTCGCAGCGGACGCCGTATTATTCGCTGAGTTGGAGTCGGTCAGGGTCGTCGTGGAAGTGCTGACCGTGGCGGTGTTGGTAAACGTACCACCTGTGGCTCGGAATTCTGGCAGTACTGTGGCGTTAATAGTGATGGTTGCTGTCGCTCCATCGGCCAAGTTGCCGACGGACACAGTCAAGTCATCGTTATTGGCAGCGACGGTGTCCTGCGCCGATGCAGGAATAGTCACAGTACCTACCGTCGACGATGCACTAGTGATACGGATACCGTCAGGCAGATTGTCGACTACGTTGACACCCGTTGCATCGCTCGGTCCATTGTTCGTGACGATTAAGGTGTAAACGAGAGGTTCGCCCGGCGAAACGGGGTCGGCGGAATCCGTTTTAGTGATCGCCAAGTCGATAACACCTTGAGTGGCTGTGGTTTCGGTGTCCGTATTGTTCGCCGTATTCGAGTCGAAGCCGGCAAGGGATTCCGTGGATCGTACGATCGCTGTATTGCTGATCGAAGCGGCGGCAGCCTGGGTTACGTCGACAGTGATGGTCACGGTTGCCGTTCCACCCGATGCAAGACTTCCAATTGCAACAACAACGTCGCTACTGCCACCCGACGGCGGTGTCACCGTTCCTCCGGTCGCGGAGACGAAGGTTACGCCTGCAGGCAGAGTATCGACCACTTCAACATTGGTGGCACCACTGGGGCCGTTGTTAACGACTTGCATGGTGTAAGTCAGCGTTCCGCCGCGACTGACTGGGTCAGCGCTATCGGTCTTCGTAATCTGCAAGTCAACGACAGGATTCACGGTCGTTGAAGTATTCGACGAAACTAGCACTGCCTCATCGGCGTCGGCGGTGGCGGAGTTGGTAATGGTGCTGCCAGTGAAGTTGGCCTGGATTGTCGTCACTACTGTGACCGTTGCCGAAGCGCCGACTGCAAGCGTAGGAATGTTAACTGTAATCACGCCGGAAGATTGCGAAGCAGTACCAGCCGTAGTGTTAACCGATTCAAAAGTCAGTCCTGCTGGCAATGTGTCGAGTACCACGACGTTTGTCGCCGTTGACGGCCCATCGTTGGTCACAAGGATTTCGTAGGTCAGTTCCGATCCGACGGTGTTCGGATCCGGAGAGTCTGTCTTGGTGATCTCCAAGACCGCTTCGCGAGTAATAGCGATGTCCACAGTATCGGTATTATTTGTTGTGTCCGATTCAACTCCATCGCCTGAAATCGTTGCTGAGTTGGTAACTACCGCAGCGGCAGCTTGTCCTGCGGGGATCGTTGCCACAATAGTGATGGTGGCAGTCTGGCCTGCGGTCAGGGAGGCGTATTCCACTTCGATTTCACCGGCGGTATTGCCCGTTTGCGTGACTGTTCCGCCAGCCGTTGAGACCGCGGAAACAATCGTCATAAAATCAGGAAGATCATCGACGACCAGTACATTGTTGACCGTTGTGTCCCCTTCATTGCTGACTGCCAACGTGTAGGTGACTTGGTTCCCAGCGATCTTAGTAGCCGTATCGACCGTCTTGACGACTTGAAGGTCAATCTGAGGTACAAACCCAAAGTCGATCGATAAATTGGAGTCTGAATCGGTATCGCCATCGTCGGTTGGTTCAGAACCGGACGCAAGGGTGATTGCAGCCGTAATGACTCCAACTCCGGCAAGCAGAGCACCGTTGTCATCGTTGTTGGCTGGGTTGGCGTCTGGGTCCGGAGCAGGATCATTGGTAGCGCTACTGGCGAATCCGAATAGCGGATCGGCCAAAGTCGCAAACTCGCTGATTGGAACCAAGACAAAATATTCGCCTGGCAGTACATCATCGAACAGGTACAACCCGCCCACACCGGTTGTGGTCGTATCAACGAGTTGATCCGTACCTGGATTGAAGTCCCCATTCAAGTTCGTGTCTTGGTAAAGTTCAACAGCAACTCCGGCGATGCCAGTGTCACCAGCATCAAAGACCGCGTTGTTGTTGGCATCGTTGAAAACCAGGTCACCGATAGACATGGGGTTCAAGTTCTGGAAATTCTGTTCACTCACAAACGGCGCTACTATTTGACTGAAGTCGATTCGAGCATCTTGCGTTTCGGCGACATTGACCTCCATCCGGATGGCAGTCACGGTGGCGAAGTTAGCTCCTGTACCACCGGCGGTAGCGAAGTCCGCAAAGTCAATAAGCATGTTCTCGAAGGTCAGCAATGAACCTGTGACTGGCAATGGAACGGTGACGGATGAAAAGTTCGTTGCACCCGAGTAGACGTTGACTGTTAAGGTGTTTCCTGTCTGCGAGGTAGCGAGAAAGTGGAACGCGGTCGCGTCTGATGCGGTTAAGTCAAGATTCAAATTGGAATGATCAATGGTTGTAGCATCGCCGTCGGCTCCATCATACGTCACGATGACCGAGCCCTGTGCACCGGCATCTGTATTGACGACCAGTACTCCCGACGCGGTGGCAGCTTCTAAGTTACCGGCACCTAACAGACCCGTATTGGTGACTAGGATATCCCGTTCATCGCCTAGCGATTCACCGACAGCCGTAGCAACCGAACTCGACTGTGTCGCACCTTGGGCGGCTGTCACCGTTTGCGCGGTCGTGTCGTACGTATCGATATTGGTCGTCAAAACACCGGAGGCTTGCGACTCAGTGATCACCACGGTTTTGGGGATCTCCGTGGCGCGTTGCAGAAAACCAGCCGCCGGAGCTTGTTCGACAAAATAGGTGCCCGCAATTAGGTCATCAAAGCGGTAGTCGCCGTTGACATCCGACGGATCGGTGCCAACCAGAACGTCGTCACCCCCGGCCACACCACCACTGCTATTGAAGATTCCATTGCCGCCGTCGCGATAGAGAAAGACGTTTGTCCCTGCCGCAACTTGAGCGTCACCAACGTCAAATCCGTTGTCGGTTAGGTCGACAAACAAGTTCCCGGCAATTGCGCCGATGTCACCTGCTAGCAATCGCCGCATCTCCATCGGTTCGACTCGAAGGGCACGTTTTCGCGAGCCTCGCGTGCGACGCTGAGAATATTTCTTTTGAGTCAAACGCGAGAATAAACGAGCCAATAAGCCAGCCATGAAGCTTGCTCCTTCCGTGAATCCGCAACAAATGCAAAAAGGGCTCAACCTGTCCCTAAAACGGTGGTCGAGCCCCGGATTGACTCGGGAAGGAGTCGTTCATACCACTACCAGCGGAACTCGCCTCCAAAACTCAGACCTTGCACCCAATAATCGGTCTCCACGAACTGAAACTGCGGTCGGTTTGGCAAGGAGACTGTAGTTTCTTGGGGAGCGAACAGGTTCGGATTGATGTTTAGATCGATTTGATCGCCTGGGCGGACTACACTGCCCCAATAGATTAGCGAATAGCCTGCGGTCAACCTCACTCGCTTCGTTAGTTGATAGCCAGCAGTCAGGCCAAGTTCTGGGACCATCGTGAATTTGTCTCGGTCGTAAGTGCCAATGTTTGTCGATTGTGCCAAGAATCCGGTCTGGGGTGTCGTTGTGACACCAGGGTTGGCACCGGCGGTAATTACCGAGTTTCCGCGGATGTCAACCGACTGATGCACGTTACCAATTCCAATTCGCATCAAGGCGTCCAGTGACCACCAGCCGCGACGGCCTTGCCACAGAACCCCCAATTCGGCACCGTTGAACTGATTGCGGGTTGCAAAACGGTCGGTGATATCGAAGGTACCTTGGTTAGTCGTCAACGATGTGAGTTGTTCACGCGTTTGTAGCGATTCGTCAAGTTCCCAGAAGCGGTACCCGAGTGTTGCGTCAATGCGGCTGGATGTCGGAACGGTCTGGCACGCGAAGTTGGAGTATCCGCAGCCTTCAGTACAACACAACTGCCGACGGAAGCGAACTGCGGCACCGTCTAACTTGCTGGTGACACCAACCGCCAGATTTCCACGGATAATGTTTGGAAAGGCGACAAGCTCTGAATCTTCCGCACCAGTCAGAACGTTGAAGAACGGTCGTGCGATCACTGGAGTGCCGTTGGAAGTTTGGAAAAACGAATCGGTCTGTTCGCCAAGTCCAGTGTATTCTCCTTCGATTCCCAATCCAGGGAACGAGGAAAGCCACCAACCGAAGCGAATGCGAAATCCGGAGCTCTCGTCATCGAGAATCTCATCAGCACCATAAAGAACTCGCGTTGTCGCTTGTCCAAGGACACCTGCCGTCGCCTGGCTTGTGGCCGAGCCGGTGGTTGCCAAGGCTGGTATTCGCATTCCGCTTTGATACCACAACAAGTACTCGGCGCTCACCCAACCGTGCGACGGAAAACAGATACAGAAGCGTGCGGGGGTGTTGCAGGTATTGCAGAGACTTGATCCCAAGCCAACGCTGCAGTTTCCGCAGCCGCCACCATCACAGCTACTACATCCCTCGGCGTGCATGTCACCATGCACGCTGTCGACAACGTAGTCGCTATCCAAAACGATGCTAGCTTGAGCCTGCTTGACCGCATGGCTCGCTGGTCGCACCGCTTGGTTGGGACGGGGAGCTCTGGGGCGCTCGCCACGAACCACGCGAGGTTTTGTTGTCCCCCGGTTCTCCTGAGCGATGGAAGCGATGGGAGCAAATGCTTGTCCCACGATCAGAGCAACTAAGGCTAAAAGTCTTTTCACGATTGCCGCGCCTTCCCTAGCGAAACTATGGCGTACCTGCGTTCCCCCACGGATTGAGGGCCGCAAACTCTTCCCAGGCTATCTAGCTCTAGGATCGAAAGTTTGTATCGTCCTGCCGTAGGCCGTACATTAAGCCCAATCGTAAAAAAACACTTTTTTGGAAAAGTCAGCTTAATCGTTACATATTACCAGCTCATTGTCAGAACGATTATCCTCAATCGTTTCTGAAGCGATTGAGGCGATTGGGGACAATCGCTTTACACTGAGGGGACACTGAAGAGACTGAGGACAATCGCTCGACACTGATTGGGGACAATAGCTCGACTCTCTATGCCACCGGCACGATACAATAGGCAAGTTGCTAAAGTCAAACAGCTAAGTGGGGCTTGGGGAAGTGAAAGAACTGTGCAAACTAAAGAAAAAAGAGCTGCAGCTTCTGCTCCCCCATTTAGCCCAGAGCATTGAGCGGAAATCGCCGCTGTTCATTTGTCGCAAATGCGGAAGATGTGCGCCGGAAAAGGATTGGCTTTGCAAATCGCTAGCAATTGCGAAATTGCTAGCCGAGCCCGAACACATAGCAGAGTCATAGCAACAGGCTTATCAACAAATATCCAGCTTGTATGAGCGACTGGACTGGACGCGATAAGGCGCAGCAGGGAACTGCGTCGTTGCTTGACCTGACTACTGCGCGACGTTTGATCCCGCTTCTTCTTCGTTCCGTTTCTTCTCGCGGGCAGCTTTCACTTGTTCCTCTGCGGCTGCTTCCCACTGTGAACCGCGAAGATGTTCCGCCCATTTGGCCATGGTTTCGGGGTCATTTCGCTTTTCAGCGAGATCAAACAACAAGGTAACCGCCTGTACGGTGTACGAATGAGTCGGGCCAAAATTCTCCTTGGCGATTTCAAAATGCTCTACACATAACTTTTCTGCTTCATCCAATCGATTTTGAAAGAGCAGCACCGTCGCTAACATACCTCGCGCTTCAAAGGTCTGCTGGTGAACTGGACCTAAATGATCTTTGGCTCGTTGCCATGCAATTTCGGCCTCTTTGTAAGCAGCGTCCAAATGACCTAAACTGGCAAAAATCTGACATTGAGTTAGGTGAATTCGAATCGAAGTCAGGTGGTTGGGGCCAAAGACTTCTTCAAAGTTTTTCAACTGCTCTTGGCAAAGGTCATGGGCAGCCTGGATTTCTCCTTTGTTTACTTTCAAAGCGATTATGTTGAACATATCTGTGAGTGTTTCGGGATGCGATTTCCCGAATAGCGATTCATGCCTTCGATGGATTTCATCGAGCAGCACTTCAGCGCCATCCAGGTCGCCGCAATCCAACATCGTCGCGGCAACGTTGGACGCCATGGAAATTGTAGTGGCGTGATCGGGCCCGAACTCCTTCAAGGACAAGTCGTATGCCTCACGATTCACGGAGAGAACTTCATCGTGATCAGGATCGGGACCAAATCCTTTTGCAGTTGCATAATGATCAAGTAACGTGATCAAACAGTTGGGATCGAGCGATTCTATCTTCCGAGCTCGCGCGAGCGCGTCCCCTGCCAACTCCTGGGCTTCCACGTCCCTATCTCTTGCCGACAGTATTTTTGCCTGAAGGCCCTGTGAAAAAAGAGTCTCAGACGATTCCGGGCCAAGCTCCCGCTCATAGATGGAATTGCAAACATCGGCATGTTTTTGCGCCGTGTCGTAAAGTCCCAACTTGTCGTACGCTTCTGCTAACGTGTAATGGCTGTCGGCAGCTACTAACAGATCGATGGATTCATCGTCCCGAAGTTGCTCTGCCAGTTCGTCCAACAGCTGACGAACGGTCGGCTCTGTCCCCTGTGCCTCTTCGGGTGTGGCTGCCAACATCGCGCGTTTTAGAATATCGGATGTGGACGTTGCTCGTTTTTTGGCGACCTGTGATTCTTCGACGGCTAATTCAAGTTGTTCGTTGGTCGTGCTCAATTCGCGGTTCTTTTCGTTCAGCAGCCAGCTACCCGCGATGCCGGCCAGGATGGCCATCGTAATGCCCACCAGGAACGCCGCAGAAACCCCAGGTCGTCTTCGTACGGAACGAACGAAACGTGACCAGATGGTTTCCGTTACCACGCTGACCGCTTCGCCAGCTAGGAAGCGTTCGACATCGTCACGTAGTTCGGCGACAGCTTGATAGCGATCTTCTCGCAGCTCTGCCATTGCCTTGCCGCAGATGGCGACTAGGCGTTTGGGTACCGTCGTTCCATTGCGATGGGATGCACCAGAGCGAGAAAGGCAATCATTGGCTCCCGTGAGCAAAAAGTGGAGCGTTGTTCCTAACGAATAGATGTCGCTACGACTATCGGTCTGATCCACTCGCCCCTGCAGTTGTTCGGGACTAGCATAGGCGGGCGTGCCCATCACTTGGCCATCACGAGTCTCAAGTGACTTGTCGGAAATAGTGTCCGCGTCTGACGCTGCTGGCACGGCTGGCGGGATTGCTCCTGGCTCATTCAATATTTTCGCCAACCCCCAGTCCATCAACATCGTTTCTCCGAACGGTCCGAGTATGACATTTTCTGGCTTGATGTCCCGGTGGATGATGCCTTGGTCGTGTGAGTACGCGACAATGTTGCAAAGGGCAACAAAGCTCTGCAATAGCTGACGGAATTCCAAATTCGTGAAAAAGTCGCCTTTGCTTGATGGCTGTTGATGGAGTTGCTCGATGCGATGTTTGAGTGTCACGCCGTCAATAAATCGCATCACATAACAAGGCTGATGCAAATCGTCTTGCTTGAGCGAGAACACGGGAACCACGCCTGGGTGATTCAATCGCCCGGTAATTTGAGCTTCGCGTTCGAAGCGAGCCATCTGCTGGGCATTCAACCGATCTTGGCGCGGAAACTTAATCGCCACCTGTCGCTTGAGATTGGGCTCCGACGCCAGATAAACGTCGCCCAAACCTCCGCTGGCATGCAGGCGATCAATTTGAAACTCGGAGTTCACTACCAAGCGTTGGTTGAGCCGACTTGTGCGCGCCGCCTGCTCTGAACTTTGGGGGGAATGGCCCAATATTCTACCAAAATCGGAATCAATTGCTTTTAAAGCTTCTATCTGCGACTTCAACTCTTCGAGCAACTCCGGATGGTCAACGCACAGCATTTCCGCAGACGGCGGTCGACCGCGTTCAAATCCCTCTTCCCATTGGTTCAATAGATCTTCAATTGTATCGCGCACCGCCGTATCTCCGCGACTATTACTTATTTGTTGAGCGCCACTTTGAATCGAATTCAAAGTGATTCGCGACTATTCGTTCATCATTAGCAGTCTGGCGTTAGCCCAATGGCACGCACTTAGTGAGCGGCAAGGCGCTAGCCGCCGGTTTTGATAGGCGAAACAGTGCGAAAAAACGGCGGCTAGCGCCTTGCCGCTCACCAAAGATCTACAAAGTGAGTGCCATTGGGTTTTGGCCACGGTTTTCGCAAAAAAGCCGCGGCTAACGCCCGGCGGCAGATTCAAAGTGGCGCTGTCCGATTAATCTCTATCCGTTGTTGCGCATGGCCCAAGTCTGCTGGAAAACCGAGTGAGTCAACTACGGGTTATCTTTCTTGGGCAGCAAGTCGTCACCAGTCAATTCGCGATGAAGCGCAATACGAGCGGCTCGCCATCTTCGTCGCAACGTGCGCTCCGAGAACCCAGCCACTTCTGCCGCTTCGCCAATCGACAACCCTTGGTACCAAAGCAGGTCAAATAGCAGCTGTTCCTCATCGGGCAAGTTCTCAATACGACTGTGAAACTCACTCCAGCAGCCCAAATCCACGGGATCGTTGGTTCCACAAGACAATTGATCGATTGGCGATTCGTTGTTGGAACCCGTTTGAATCCACGACTTGGCTTGATTGGTTCCAATGCCAAGTGGACCAAAATGGCGTCGCGAAATGTCGATCAACTCACGGCGGATCACAGCTGCAGCCAGCCTGAAATAGTCCAGTGGCGTTGGCGGCTGATGGTTTTCAAGTGCTCGCCAGAGCCGAACGGAACTGTTCTGCAAGACATCGTCTGTTTCTTCCCACCGTTTGACGGCCGGGTAACCGGCCAAAATTTTTTGGGTAAGCGCCCTAAGCCGATCCAATGAGACGTCAAGTAGCTGTTGTGAAGCTTTTGGGTCGCCCGACTTCAATTGATCTAATAGTCTCTGTACGACGATCGTTGATGTAGTCTGTGAATTCAAATCAGCTGCCTCCAATTCAGGAGCCGCTGATTCTAATACGTCAACGCGACAAGATCGACGACTTTTGTTGTTTCGATTCGACTTTTATTAATGTTTCGTCATCTCTGGCATTGAAACTTCGATATAGAAGGATCAACCCTGTCTTTGGAATTTTCTTTTGGGCTGGAAAATACGAGCGGCTCCAATCTATTTTCGACCGCCCGATTTAAGGCTACGTTCAAATTTTTCGACAGACAATTCCTACAATTCGGTTATTCATGCCGCTCGTCGGCGGTGACAAGCGACTATGGTGCCAACAAGAGTCAACAAGAACAGTGTGTTGGGTTCGGGAACTGCGGTAAACAACGTGATGTCATTGCCGCTGCCTCCTGAGTAACTAATAAACGTCTCATGTCCACTGAACACGCCAACCAAAGCCCCTTCGCCCAGCCCATTGAACTGACCTGAAAGCAGACCGCCCACATCCCCGATCAGATACTGCTGACCCGCGCCAAGCATGTGTCCGTCGATCAACGAGACCATCAGATCTCCAGCGAGATTTAGGTCACCAGTGACAAACAACTGGTCAAACTCTCCGAAACCCAGACCACCCAATTCGATGAACGTATTGGTTGAGTTGCCCAGAAACAGATTGCCATCGTAGAGCACGCTGGCTGGTGAATTGCCGGGACGCAGATCGCCCAAGGCAAACACGTCTCCACCTCCCGTAAATCCTCCACTACCGGTGAACGCGCCCAGGAATACGGCCGTGCTGGAAGTATTGCCGACCGCCGAAACTTGCATCGTTCCGTTCTGTGTCACATCATCAAAGAACGTCGCATGCGCTCCACCGCTGACCTGGATAATCCCCGTGTTGGCAATGTCGCCTTGAATCGTCGAGCTCCCCAGCGTCATGGCGATACTGCCGGAGTTATTGATGCCGGCAAGTCCGATCAACGAGCTATCGCGGACTGAGATCAATCCGGTGGAAGCCTGGTTGTTCAGAGTTGCATTGACCTGCAGTTCCGAGCCACCATGGACTTCGACCAGACCTGCGTTGGTAAACGTTGGGCCCGATAGCAAGAGATTGTTCCCTCCGAGAACACGAACTCTTCCTCCTGCATTGTTGACGACATTCGCATGGAGTCGACCGTTGCCGAGATCATGCTATTGTTGGTCAATGTTCCGGTAATCGTTACGTTGTCAGCCAGTACGTTGCCGTTGTTGGTGACGTTGGCAGCAATCGGGCGAGTTTGTCAAGTGGCAATCAAGTTGTCAGAGTCTGGACTCCCGATTTGCACTGGCGACAGCCATCCGACAGCACTTGGGAGTCTGCCGGTCGTTGGACGCGCTGAAAGCAGCTTGGCCTGAATTATTCAAACCAAAAGAGTTGGTGCTGATATTGGTCAAGGTTCCGTTACCGTTGGGAGCAGCTTGCCCCTTACGAGCAATTTGCGTAACGGCCCCGCCATTTCCGATAAAGATACCGGCGTCATCCGGTGTACCCGTCAGAGTTGCCCGAAACGCGGTTTGCCCGGAGTCGTTTAACACTAGCGCGCCGAAACTGTCGAACCATCCGTTGTTGCCTGGAGCAAGCTGACCTCGTCGCGCGATTTGCGTTGTCGAAACACCAGTGCCTCGAAAGATTCCTTCCGATGTACCCGTCAAGCTCGCCCGGAAAGCGACCTGCCCAGAGTCGTTGAGTGCGACATTGGAAGAAAACGATGAATAGTCTCCGCCGCCTTGTGCAGCCTGTCCGGCTGAGGCAATTTGAATGAGGGCTTCGCCGCTTCCGAGATAGATTCCCGTTCCATTTCCGTCAAAATCGAAAAGATAGAATGCCGCCTGGCCCAAGTTGTTTAGTACTGGACTAGATGTGTTTCCTGCAGCAATTGATGTTGGGGCCGCGCCGCTACCGCGATAGACCGCTTCACCGGGGTTATTGAAGTCACCGTCACCTGCTTTGAAAGCCACGTCTCCGCTGTCGTTGAATGCTCCTGGCCCTAACGAAATAAAATTAAAGCTGCCTCCAAATAACTGCCCCCTGCGAACAATTTGTGTGACGGGGCCACCGCTTCCTTGAAAAATGCCTTGGTTGTCATTAATGCCGCTGGTACCAATCAGGTTCGCTCTGAATGCGACCTGCCCTGAGTTGTTCAACAGTACGTTTAAGAAACTGGAGTAAGTTCCGTTGCCGTTTGCTGATTCCCCTTCGCGAACAATTTGCGTTAGGGTACCGCCGCTCCCAAGAAAGATCCCCTGATTGTCCGCCGCTCCGCCGCTGGTTCCAGTCAGATTTGACAGGAATGCCGTTTGTCCGGAGTTGTTCAATAAAGGGGCTTGGAAGGTTGAAAAAGTTCCGGTGCCGACTGGGATTGCCTGGCCCGATTGGGCGATGGTGGAAAAGTAGCCTTGAGCCCAGAGAGTTTCAGAATTTACGGTTAAACCCAGCATCGCCAGGGTGCTCAGGGCGAGCATTTTTGCTTTTTTCTTCATCGTGTCTATTTCACTTTCGATGCAGGTCCGGATTTGGGCAGCCTTTGGTTGGAGCCCTATCTAACCAATCGAGAACGACCTGAAACTCGGCCAAAAAAAGACTTTACGTTTCGACACTTCTCGCCAATCGCCACCGATCATGCCTCCATGCTGTTTACTCGACTGAAGTTGTATGGACGTCTGCCATTCACGTAGTCGAGTCTCTCCGGAGACTCGAAAAGACCCTGTTTTGCTGGTGTCAGCCTCGGAGAGGCTGACCTACGTGCTTCGACGTCGCAAAGCGAGCATGCTGCCGGCCAGAACGAACATTAAGAGTGAGCTGGGTTCGGGAACCGCAGTAAACAGGCCGATATCATTGCCATTCCCTGCTGGTCCGAAGTCCAGGAAGCGATCGCCAAGGAATGAACACTGAAGGGCTGCATGGATTGACTTGCTGCACACACCCTACCTCAATCTTCATGTCGCTCAATCACTCACGGGCAGCGTCCGCAAATTCTCTCAGGCTTACCAGAACTCCCAAGCTTCGTTCGATTCTCGATCGTGCTCGTCGGAGATCGAGCCATACAGTACACCGAAGAACCAGTCTCGACCATGCTCACCGTACAACAGGTCAACGTCCGTATCATGGTATACGTTTTCCAGCACGATCAGGGATTCCGTGAGAGGTCCGGAGGTAATGGCATTGATTCGGTCCTGGTAGTTGGCCGTTGAAATCCACTTGTTGCGGACCGCGTTCAAATTGAGGGTTCGGCCTGAAGCAGCCGTCCCGCCAATCAGAATATCGTCGTCCGCTCCGCCATACAGCGAATCCTGGCCCACACCACCGATCAGGATGTCCCGCCCTTCTCCTCCATTCAAAAGATCATTTCCCGCACCTCCAACCAAAATATCGTGCCCGCCCATGCCATACAAATGATTGCGTTGGGAGTTGCCGGTCAGAAAATCGTTACCAGAACCGCCAAATACACTTTCAAAGGTTGAAGCAGAGTTAAGTTTGAGCGTTCGATTGGTATGGACATTCTGAATTGAGGTTGATCCCAAATTCAGAGTGACAGGAGTCGTCACGCCGGTAAAACGCAACTCGTCCCCGGAACTACCATTTGCAGTTTGGGTAACGGTTTCTATCAGCTCATCTGCTTCAGCAGCAAATGCGGTTGCAAAAATGTAATCATCGTCGCCCTCTCCTCCGAGAAGAGTATCACAGCCAGCACCACCGTCCAGTATGTCGCTGCCAGCAAAACCAGTCAGCCTGTCGTTGCCTCCGTTGCCTGTCAGCCGATTGTTCAGCGAGTTGCCGATGATCGTATCATCGCCGTCTCCACCAATCGCATGTTCGAAGGTGCTGCCCGACATGAGATTCAAAGTCAGATTCGCGTTCACGACTTGATTCACCGCACTACTCAGGCTGAGGTTGATCGGACTGCTGGTGGAAGAGAAGTCCAGCGTGTCGCCCCAGATCGTCCCTGGATCACCTGCGGATTCGTCAATCGTGACCAGCCCCAGGGGTCCGTCAGCATCAAAACGATACGTGTCATCCTGGGAGGTACCGACGATTTTCAGGCTTTCAATGCTGCTGCGGGTCAAAGCTCCGGTACCGTTGAGGATCGTGATTGCTGAACTGGTGATGCTGACGTCATAAGGAAAGAAATTGCCCAGCCGAATTTCTGCTGAGTCGTGCCCAGCCAATCCGTTGAGGTTGATGGGCTCGATCCACGAAAAGGTGCCCAAGTTTGTGGGTGCACTTCCATTGGTAGACCTCGTAACCGCTACGGTGAATGTTTCTGGTGAATAATTCAAGACAAATGCATCATTGAGGTTGGTGCCGGAAAGATCAGCCAGCATTTTCCGATCTTCAAGTTGCTGGAACTGGAGCGAAGTTCTGGCGAAATCTCTTCCGCTCCTTCGAACGTTTTTTCGTGGGACGCTTCTTGATTGAACTGAATTTCGAAAAAACCAGCCGCTTTGGAAAAAATCTGAAAATAGCGACATCCTAAACCCTTTCAAAATGAAGTTGTAAATGATCGGCTTAAGCTGAAAGATCAAAACGGAACAAAATGGCGAGCAAAACAAAATGGCGAGCAAATGGAACAGGCAATAAGGATGGCGGCCCGCTGGACAGATCGAGATTCACGTAGTCGAGTCTCTCCGAGACTCGAAAAGACCCTGTTTTGCTGGTGTCAGCCTCGGAGAGGCTGACCTACGTGCTTCGGCGTCGCAAGGCGAGCAGGCTGCCGGCCAGAGCGAACACTAAGAGTGAGCTGGGTTCGGGAACCGCAGTAAACAGGCCGATATCATTGCCATTCCCTGCTGCATAGGTGATGAACAATTGTTGTCCGCCAAAGACACCAACCAGGTCGCCTTCGCCCAGCCCGCTGAACTGACCGGTCAGGCCGCCACCGATGTCTCCGATCAAATACTGCTGGTTCAAGCCTAATGAATGAGTGCCGAGCAGGGAAACAAACAGATCTCCAGCCAGATTCAAGTCACCTGTGACCAGCAACTGGTCAAACTCATTCATTCCCAAACCACCCAATTCGATAAACGTATTGGTTGAGTTGCCTAGAAACAGATTGCCATCGTAGAGCACGCTGGCGGGTGAATTGCCGGGGCGCAGATCGCCCAGAGCAAACACGTCGCCACCTCCTGTAAATCCTCCACTGCCGGTAAAGGCACCTAGGAATACGGCCGTGCTGGAAGTATTGCCGACCGCCGAAACTTGCATCGTGCCATTCTGCGTCACATCATCAAAGAACGTCACATGCGCTCCACCGCTGATCTGAATAATCCCCGTGTTGGCGATGTCGCCTCGAAGCGTGGAGACGCCATGGCTCATGGCGATACTGCCCGAATTGTTGATTCCCGAATTCGCAATCAACGAGCCATCGCGAACCGAGATCAGTCCGCTGCCCGAGTTGTTCTGCAGTGCCGAGGAAACACGCAACTCGCCGCCATGGACTTCGACCAACCCCGAGTTGGAAAAACTGCCACCCGTCAGCCGCAAGGTGTTTCCCGTGAGAGCACGAACTTCGCCGCTGGCACTGTTGTTGATGTTGGCGTGAATCCGGCCATGTCCATCGATGACGCTGTGGTTGGTCAATGTGCCAACAACCGTGATATTGTCAGCCAGGATGTTGCCGTTGTTGATGACGTTGCCAGCGATCCTTCCATCGCCAGTTAACGTTCCCGTCGCAGCAATCGTGACTCCGATAGTAGAAGTCAAGGTCGCACCATTGCGAAGATCCAGCGTCGCCATACCGCTGCCACCACCGATTTGCAAACTGCGAACCGCGGTATTGGCGGCCGGGCCAAACACGGTCACGCTCGCCGCCGCATCGATAAACACATCGTGCACGGCTGCGGGAGTTAGCCCCAACGTCCAGCCCCTGCTCTCACTCCAGCCACCATCGAAAGTGTGCCGCCAGTGCAAATCGGGAGTCCATCTCGTGATGAGTTCATTGCCGTTAAGAAGTTCAGCTCGATAGGCAACTTGACCATGCTCGTTGAGGAAATTCTCCGTCGCCAGCGAAACACTTGTGACCGTGCTGCCCGCCAGAGAGTCGCCGGCGCGAACGACTTTCAAGAAATCGGTACCGTCACCGGTGAAGATACCGCTATTGTCGTTGTTGCCGCCGCTCGTTCCCGTCAACGTTGCAGAAAAAGCCGACTGACCGGCATCGTTCAAGGCTAGATTTCCAAAATTGGAGAACACGCCATTGCCATCCGGAGCCGATTGACCAGCACGAGCGACCTGAGTCAGAACGTCGCCGCTGCCGACAAAAACACCGTTGCTATTGCTCCCGGTCAGGTTTGCATAAAACGCGGTCTGCCCCCAATTGTTCAGCACCAAGTTTCCGAAGCCGGTGAATCGACCGTTGCCGTCTGGAGCCAACTGATCGCTGCGGACGATTTCAGTCAGCCCCTGGCCGGCGCCTCGAAAGATTCCTTGATTGTCGCTGTTGCCGCCGCTGGTGTTGGCGAGAGTTGCAGAAAACGCTGCTTGGCCCGAGTCGTTGAGTGCGAGACTGGAGGCGTTGAAACCTGAAAAAACTCCGTTGCCATCTGGAACCGCTTGACCCTCACGAGCAATCTGTGTGATCAGGCCACCGCTGCCACGGTAGATACCTGAGTTGTCGTTGTTGCCGCCGCTCGTATTGACCAGCGTCGACCAAAACGCCACTTGACCGGAGTTGTTGAGTCTTGCATTTCCAAAAGAAGAAAACGTCCCGTTACCCCCTGCTGCCTGGCCGGAGCGGGCGATCTGCGCAATGCTGTTTCCATCGCCCAGAAAGACACCTCGGTCGTCAAGGCTTCCGCCGCTTGTATCACTCAGGAAGCCCAGAGTCGCAATCTGTCCGGCATTGTTGAATGCAAGGTTTCCAAAACCTGAAAACGTCCCATTGTTGTCGGGAGCGGACTGGCCTTTGCCAAAGATCTGGGAAACGCCGCCGACGCTGCCAACAAAGAGTCCTTCGTCATTGGGAGTGCCGGCCAGTCCGGCGTGGAATGCTGTCTGGCCAGAACTGTTGACGAGAAGATTGTTGAAGCTCGAATAACGCCCATCCACAGGGGCCGCGTCCCCCTTGCGTACGATTTGGGCGATCCCCGCACCGTTGCCAAGGAAGACCCCAGTGTTGTCGTCCGCACCACCGCTGGTGTCTGCCATATTCGCGATAAATGCGACTTGCCCCGAATTACCTAGCACCGGGTTCAAAAAGCTGTCGTGGGTGCCGTTGCCGTCAGGGGCGACACGGTCCTTTTCGGCAATAATGTCGTTTCGCCCCTGAGCCCAAAGGGTTTGAAAATGGACGGTTGAACCTAGCATCGCCAGGATACTCAGGGCGAACATCTTGAACTTCTTCATTGTTGATTCCTCACGCCTGCTACCAAATCGCCAAGCCTCGAAAAAGAGTGCGATATGAATCCAATCGAGTGCGCTCCGAGGCCTCGGCCAAATCGAGCAAGAAAAGTAGCCCTTTTTAATAAAAACAACTGGCTTCCACTCGAAACCTCTGGCTTTGCGGAACACTCAATGGACGGGGACTCCGGACGGGTCCGGACGGGGACAGTCCCAGGTCGCTTTGAACGGGGACAGTCCCTGGTCGCTTCCATAACTCGATGGAGTCGAGAAATCACAACTCTGGGCGGGTGGGCGTTGGTTCAGCTCGGAGGAACGCAGAACGTGTAGGCTGGGTAATGTGCGGCATCCATGGGGTGATCGGGGCGCTTGGCGATACAATACAAGTTTGCTCTCAAGCCGCACTCAATTGCGAAAATGCTTCAAGAGGCACACAATTCCATTGTTGATGACTGATGTCCCTACATACAACTGCAGCTTGTTTTTCCGGAAGTTGATTCATGGACGAAGAATTGGAGCGAACGGCATATCATGAAGCGGGGCATGCCATTGTGGCTGTTATCCTAGGAGGCAGCGTGCATGCGATGACTTTAGTTCCGGAAAGTGACGGAGTACGGAAAGCAGGCGAATTGGAAGTCCATTGGCCGAGGAAGCGGATGAGCTCGGCACAAATTAATCAACAATCGATCAAAGTCGCTTTAGGGGGACCGGTTGCGGAAATGCTTTACACCGGAGAGCCTTGGCACCCCGGTTTGATTTTTCAATGGCTAAGTGATTGGGAGTTGGCATGGAGTGCTTCGCGTTTGCAGTGGCCGGAAGAGCGTCGTCGGTTGGCGATGTTAGAACGATTAACTGGCGAGCTTTATCGTGTGATGGATCACCCGGAGCTCTGGCAAGTGGTGGCCTCGTTGGCGGACGAGTTGTTGGCGCACGAATCGCTGGAATCGGAGCAGATCGAGGAAGTAATGGCCACCTGGCTTCCTTCCTCCACTTGCCGAAATTGGCGGGCGATGTTCTAAATGCGCAAAGTGGGCAATTAGCTCGCGATCTGAAGGGATTGAACTTCTTGGGTAGCAGGGATGAGTAAGTCGGCGGTCAGTCGAGTTGCAAAACGAAAACGCAAATTTCGCGTGCGCTCCACCATCGGGACGGCACCTGGAACATTGCTCGCCCATGAATCGAGCGCGGCGACTTCCATCCGGGTTATTTGCTTCGACAGCCAGAGTTGTTCCGACGTCCCGGTTCAATCGATCCAACAACTGCAAGCTTTGGTAACCAAGGACGATGCCAAGCTTAATACGCACCGTCGCCACAGTGCGCAGTGGGTATTTAACCAGCAGAGTGAAAGTCAGCGAGTCTGTTGGATCAACGTGGATGGACTGAGTGACACCAAGCTGATCAAACAGGTTGGCGACTTTTTGGAGTTGCATCCGCTGGCACTTGAAGACGTTGTGAACGTGCACCAGCGGGCCAAGTTGGAAGCCTACGGCGATACGTTGTTCTTTGTCGTACGCATGCCGGTCGATGACTTGACCTTCCATACGGAGCAAATCAGTCTGTTTCTGTGTGGCAATGTCGTTTTGACTCTGCAGGAGCGCGGCGGGGATTGTCTGGACGCTGTGCGCAAACGAATTCGGGCGGGAGCTGGGCGACTACGAGGTTTCGAGGCCGACTATTTAACTTATGCCATCGTAGATGCCATAGTCGACAGTTACTTTGCCCTGTTGGAGAAGTTCGCAAACGAACTGGACGAGATCACCACCGATTTAGGTGTTAAAGACAGTATTGACTTGCCGTTGCGCTTGCACAACATCCGCGAAAACTTATTGAGCATGCGACGCGTGATGCGACAACAGCGCGATGCATTGCAGCAGTTGCTGAGCGAAAGTCGCCGAGCGGTTGCCGAGGAAACGCAGCTCTATTTTCGCGACTGCCTCGACCACATGAACCAGCTCCTGGATGCCACCGATGCGGAACGCGAGACCTGCGCAGAGCTTCGCGAACTCTACTTCGCGATGTTGGGTCAACGCAACAACGACGTGATTAAGCTCTTAACAATAGTCTCGACGATCTTTATACCGATGAGTTTCATTGCTGGCGTGTATGGCATGAACTTTGAGACATCTGCGTCGCCATATAATATGCCTGAGTTGCATTGGAAATACGGCTATCCGGCTGCGTTGGGCGCGATGGCGCTGGTCGCAGGCGGATTGGTTTGGTACTTGAAATCCAAGAGGTGGCTGCGTTGAGCTGGCAAGGCATTCGAGCGGACACTTCACCTGCGAGTCGAAGAACATGACAGATCATCTTCCGGTCAGTGTCATGCCGCAGCCCGACGATTGGACATGTGGACCGACTTGCTTACACGCTGTCTACCGTTACTACGGCGAAGAAGTCGACTTGGCGACGTTGATTGAGCGCGTGCCCAAATTGGACGGAGGCGGAACACTGGCCGTGTTGCTCGGTTGCGATGCACTTGGTCACGGCTATCGGGCGAGGATCTACACCTTCAATCTGACCGTATTTGATCCATCTTGGTTCCGAGTGCCGGGAGTTGACATCGCTTCCAAGTTGAAGGCGCAAGCGGAATACAAGTGCGATGAGCGTTTGAGGGCTGCTACGCCAGGCTACCTGGAATTTCTGCGACTCGGCGGCGAAGTGCGGATGGTGGACCTCAGTCCTGGGCTGATCCGTAAGTACCTCTCGCGAAACGTGCCGCTGTTAACTGGCCTGAGCTCCACCTATTTGTATGGCGAACGGCGGGAAATCAATCCAACCCAGGAGCAGTGTGATGTTCGCGGCGTTCCCCAAGGACACTTTGTGATCTTGCGTGGCTATAACCGTGAAACCAAGTTGGTGCGCGTGGCTGATCCTTATTTAAAAAATCCGTGGAGCAAAAATCTTGACTATGAAGTACCAATTGAACGGGTTGTCACCGCCATCTTGTTGGGAGTGCTTACCTATGATGCGAATTTGCTTTTAATTCAACCAACAACCTCGGATCATGCACCCTACCACCACCCAAAAAACGTCGTTACCGATCCAACACTTAAAAGAACCTAGGAAATTGCAAGTGCCTGCAATTGTTGTTGCCAACAGCTCCAAAGATTGGCCGTTTCAGATTCCAAACGTCGAGATCGTCGATGCTCGAAGCTATTTGACGAAGCCGGAATACAGCGAGCGGAAGAATGTGCGTGTGTTTAACCTCTGCCGTTCGTATCGCTATCAAGCGACGGGTTATTATGTTTCGCTGCTGGCCGAAGCCCGGGGCCACCGTCCGCTGCCCGCCGTCACCACCGTCCAGGACCTGAAAAGTCAGTCGGTCGTCAAAATTGTCGCCTCCGATCTGGACGAGTTGATACAAACCAGCATGAAGCGGATCGTCTCTGATCGATTTGAGCTGAGTATCTACTTTGGTCGCAATATGACGGAGACTCACCAGCGATTGGCCACCCGCTTGTTCAATCAGTTTCAATCACCATTGCTCCGAGCCGAGTTTATCCGTAGCGACGGTGAATGGCTGATGAAAGGCGTATCAGCAATTCCGGCCAGCGAAGTCCCAGAACGGCATTGGCCGTTTGTGATCAACGCAGCCACAAAGTACTTTGAAGGACAGGCTCCCAAGTCGAGTCGTAAAACCAACTACCGTTTCGATTTAGCCATCCTTACAAACGAAGAAGAGGATGAGCCGCCGTCGGATGATAAGGCGATTGAAAAATTCGTCAAAGCGGGGAACGCGCTTGGCATCCGGACACAAATTATCGAGCGCGACGATTACGCTCGAATCGCTGAGTTCGACGCGCTTTTCATTCGCGAGACGACAGCCGTTAATCACCATACTTATCGCTTTGCACAACGAGCGCAAAGTGAAGGCATGGTGGTTATGGATGACCCACTTTCCATCGTCAAATGCAGCAACAAAGTGTACCTGGCGGAATTGATGTCGCGCCATAAAATCTTGACCCCCAAGACGATGGTCGCTCATAAAGACAATTGGCAGAACATGCAAGAGTTGTTGGGCATTCCGCTGGTCTTGAAGAAGCCCGATAGCGCGTTTTCTAAAGGCGTTATCAAGGTCTCCACCGACGACGAACTGGAAATGGCCATGAAGGAAATGTTGGCCGATTCCGACCTGGTCGTCGCACAAGAATTCTTGCCAACCGAGTTTGATTGGCGGATTGGAATCATCGACCGTCAGCCATTGTTTGCCTGCAAGTATTTCATGGCTCCCAAACATTGGCAAATCATTCGGCAGGAAAGCACTGATCGCAACAGTCGCTATGGTCGCGCCGAAACCATGCCGGTGGAAATTGCTCCGCGCGGCGCCGTGCGTACCGCCCTGAAAGCCGCCAATCTGATCGGTGATGGCTTTTATGGTGTCGACATCAAAGAAATTGGGGGCAAATTTTACGTTGTCGAAGTTAACGACAACCCCAATGTGGATCGAGGTGTTGAAGATACCATCCTCCGCGACGATCTGTATAACCGCGTCATGCGTGTGTTTCTGCAGCGGATCGAAATGAAGAAGGCGAACGTCTATAACTCATGACACACGCTCAACTTGGGCTCTTTGATGCCTATGGAATCGAATTGGAATTGATGATCGTCGACGCTCATTCGCTCGACGTAATGCCCATCTGCGACCAATTGTTGACCGCTGCAGCCGGCGAATTGACCGGGGAAGTCGAGTTTGGTCCGATCAGTTGGAGTAACGAACTTGCGCTGCATGTTTTGGAAATCAAAGTCACCGAGCCGGTGCGCGACCTTAAAACTGTCGCTGCACTTTTTCAAGAAAATGTGCGACGAGCGAACGCGTTGTTGGACCAATGGAACGCGCGGCTCATGCCGACCGCCATGCATCCTTGGATGGACCCGCATCGTGAAATGGTCTTGTGGCCACACGACTATAGCCCCGTCTACAGCGCCTTTGACCGCATCTTCAATTGCAAAGGTCATGGATGGGCCAATCTCCAGAGCACCCACTGGAACTTGCCATTTGCAGGGGACGCCGAGTTCGCGAAGTTGCACGCCGCCATTCGTGTCGTCCTACCGCTGATCCCGGCGCTGACGGCGAGCTCTCCGCTTTACGAAGGCCATACCCACCAGTTACTCAACTGTCGGCTGGATGTCTATCGCCACAACTCGGCGAAGATCCCATCGATTGCGGGACAAGTGGTCCCCGAGCCGGTGTTTTCTGAGGCCGATTACGATCGCGCAATATATCAAGTCATGTATCGCGACATCGCGCCTTATGATCCAGATGGAATACTGCAGCACATTTGGCTCAACGCGCGCGGTGCCATCGCGAGGTTTGATCGCGGTGCCATCGAAATCCGCATCCTCGACAACCAAGAATGTCCCGCCGCCGATCTGGCGCTGGGACAACTAGTTACGGCCACCATTGCGGCGCTGGTTGAGGAGCGTTGGAGCCGACTGGAACAACAAGCTGTCACTACGACCGAAAGTCTGGCAGACCTGCTGTGGAGTACTGTACGCACCGGTCTTAACGCCGAGGTCCCGAGTCAATTGTCCGAGTTGTTCGGAGTCTCAAAGGCCTGTTCTGTCCGCGACCTGTGGAGCAAAATAATTGGCGACTTATCGCTGGAGCAACAGGGTCATCTGGAGAACTCGAAAATCTGGCGGCAATACCTACTGCATGGTAGCCTCTCGGAACGCATATTAAAATCGTTGGCCGGTAATTACCAGCGCGATGCCTTGCAGCAGGTCTACAGCGAATTATGTGACTGCTTGCAGAACGGAACTTTTTTTCGACTCGATGGTTGATCGAAAATGAAGTCTAAAGTTGACACTCCACCATTGTTAGACAAATGCCTGCCCCCACACTTGCTGATCAGCTGCGAGCATGGAGGCAATCGGGTTCCTGGTGAATTCCAAAAAATGTTCAGCCCTTTCAAAGCACTTTTGCAAACGCATCGGGGATGGGACCCAGGCACGCTGCAATTGGGTGAACAGTGGTGTAACCTTGCGAAGATCAATCTTCATTACTCCACGACGACTCGGCTATTGATTGACCTCAACCGTAGCGAGCATCATCGACGACTCTTCTCGGAGATCACTCGGGCCCTTTCCGCCGACGAACAGGAAAACGTTAAAGCGAAATATTATCGTCCGCATCGTCAAGTCATTATCGAAGAGATCCATTCGGCCATCGGGCAAGGTCAGCGGGTCGTTCATATCGCTCTGCACAGTTTCACGCCCGAGTTGGATGGGCAGGTCCGCCAAGCGGAGGTTGGTCTTTTATATGACCCACGGCGAGTCCACGAGACTGCGATCTGCCAACATTGGCGAGCTGCGTTGAAGGCTGCATTTCCCGAGTTTCGGGTGCGTATGAACTATCCTTACCGTGGAACCTCCGATGGGCTCACCACGGCCTTGAGACGGCAGTTCCCTGCCGATCGCTATGTCGGCGTAGAGCTGGAGGTGAATCAGTCTCTGGTGCAACAAAGCGCTCATCGCTGGAACAGCATCCGCGCGATACTCATCGAAACCTGGAACGCCATTCAGCGGTTATCAGTTTAGAACGATTGTCTCAATCGTTTACCCAGGCGCGGATTTTAGTGAAAGGTATACCATTTGCCGAAAACCACCCGCCGGAAGTGGCCTGGAGATTTGCGTCTAAGGAAGCAAGTCCTTTGATTGCAAGGGTTTACTGAGCAGTGAGCCAGGCAAAGTGGTTTGCGCCTAAGCAGGGGCCGTTCCAATGGTTTTTTAAAAAAGGTAAACTATCGGAATGAATCAACCACCGTTCGATGAAACTTTCCCACACCTGCTCCTTGATCTCGGCCAGCGATGCTAACTTGCACAGCCCGGTGACGTCTTCGTACTTTGCGGAGGGGAATCGCTCTTGCAACCAGGCCACATGACTGAAGAAGCTCTCGGCATTGCGGATCTCGGAATGCAATCGCTCGAGGCGCGACTTGAGTTCCTTCATGTCGCGATCAACGTTGAATCGTTTGCGGTCGGCTTTGGCTTGATCCGTTTTATGCTTTTGATGCGAACGAACGACGCGGTCCAGATGCTTCAGTTCCGTGTGAAGTGCATCGAAGAACGGTGCCAACGATTCGGCAAGCTTGCGCTGGGCTTTATTGTGCACGGCCACGTCGGACTGCAAGCTATGTTCTTCGAGATACTTGTCGTATGCCTTTCGAAATTTACCGAGCTGCTTCCAGCCCTTCACCAAACCACTGACAGCGGTCTTTGCCTCGGCAACAATCTCTGTCGTACCGTCCAGGACTTCGATCACTTGCTGAGCAATCGGTTCGACTCGACTGTCCATTTCATTTAGTTGAGCGAAGCCACTTACAAAGTAACGATCGACAAGTGAGGTGAAGTCCTTGCGTTTGCCTTTGCGAAGCTGCGAGATGTTGGAGATGTTGGCGATCTGCTCTTCAGAGAACTCGCGGTGTGCTCGATCGATCTGAGTAAAGATGTTGCGAGCATCGATGAACAGAGTGCGGTTGTCTTTTTTGGCTTTGTCGAGAACCACAATGTGGCTGGCAAAGTGACCGTATAGAACATGTTAGACGGAAGCGTGAGCATTCCGTAGATCAAATTCTTCTCGATCAGTGTCATCCGAATATCGGCTTCGCTATGCCGAGCGTCCGATGCACTGTTTGCCATGACTAGAGCGGCTCGCCCCTTTTCGTTCAACGACGTAGCAAAGAGATTGATCCACAGGTAATTGCCGTTTGGGACTGGCTTCGTCGCCTTTCTTGATCTTTGTCTTGTTTTGCGGAATGCCGTACTCATTGAAGCGACGATCGCCACTCACGCGACTTAGGTCTTGACTGAGAAAGGTTGTGTAAAAGACGCGCGGATCGAACCCTTTCGTCGCCGAAAAAGTTCTCGAAATCTGCCATGAATCGGCTGACCGTGGTTTCCGTTCAGCGGTTACTGTGTGACCCGTGTTGGCTGACTTACTAGAACTTCCAACGCAGTTCGACGCGCGAACCGCGGATGTCTTCGCTGTTGCGTAGCCAGCCATACATGTGATCGGTGCGAAACAGCCATGCGTTGCTGAGTGGCCTTTGGTAGCGCGCGCCGAATGCAAATTGATCGCCGGGTGCATTGCGGAACTGTTCGCTGCCACTGACACCCAACGCGGCGGCTTCGAGCACCAGTTGGTGGCTGAAATTGCTTCCCAACAAATTGACGCCAAGTGCCGCTCCGTAGGCGTTATGTCCGGTTACATCTAGGGTTGGATAGCCGGTCAAGCCGTCGGTCTCGAAGTTGATGCCAACGTTGTTCAGGACCCCACCCGTTCCACCCGCGCGGGCCAAGCTTTGAGGACGCCCCTGACCGTAGAACAGATTCAAATAGGGCACAAGTGTGTTTGGATAGGAGGTAATCAGCGAGTTCTCGAGAAGCACGAGATGCCCTGAGGCCGTCTTTTGTTCGTCCGGCAATTGTTGATCCAGATTGGTGATGTAGCGAATCGAGTTCGAAACGCGTGAAAAATAGCGGCGGGTAAATGCAAATGACAAATTGTGATAGCTACGATCACCTCCTACGTCGTCATTGACAAACGCATAGTTGGCTTCAATGTAACCATCGTAGGCATCAATGAACCAAGCCGTTCCAAAGAACTCTGCAGCATTGTTGTCCCCCGCAAAGGCGTCGGTGGTCACTTGATCGCTGGCCCAAAAAAAGGTCGCGTCGTAATTCGACCAGTTCAACAGACGACTATGTCTCGTCGGGATGGCAAAGGCCGCACCAATAACATTGTCGTTTGCCCAAATCCCGTTCTGATAAATCAGTGGAATAAAACCGAACGTGAATGGTAAATCAAACGGAGAATCGACTCCATTCAGTCCTCCAACGATAGCGCCAGCATCACCTTCGAAGAACAGGGTGTCCAACCGCATGTCGGTCCTGTCGACAAACTCGGTTCCATTGCTGAAATCGACTCGAGTAAAGTCGCCGCCGCGGTCGAGCGGTCCCATGAACGCGTGAATCCGTTCGGTCGCGGTGAGCTTCAGGTCCATGTCCAGGTTGAGTCGATTAGCCCATACATTCGCGTCGCCCTGCGCGTTGCGATTGATGCCGACCCCGGTTCGGAAGTCGCCATAGACCATGAAATGCGGCATGACCAGGTTGGTTGGGCCAAACCAGTTTTTCCCAGGCGGATAGATCCCTCCCGTGTAGAGCGGTCTTCCCCATTCAATCAACGGTCTTTGAACCGGGACTGCAAACTTACCACGGTAAATCAACTCGGCTGAAAACGGGTCCAGCATCTCTTCAGAATAAGCGTGGACGGATGGTGCAAAGGCTTCTAATTCAATCGGAACTCGCCGGGCTTTCGGATCGATATACGGTATTTCCGCCGGAACAACAAAGAACTCCGGTCCTTTGGAGGCTGATGAGTTTGCGGTGCCGGTAGCCTTTGTAGTTTGTGAATTTGGCGTGCCGGTTGTATCGCTCCGGTCGTCGACATCGATCCCAGCAGACGGCGCTTGCGGCGCGAACTCCATGGTCTGGTTGTCAATCGCTGGAGCCTGCTGGTTGGATCGCGGAGCGCGGCTGTCGAACTGCGGAATGGCAATCACATCCTCCGGCAATACAGGCAACGCGTCAACGGCTTTAAGCTCAGGTGCCGGAGTGGGGGCCGGAGTGGGGGCCGGAATTGCTGGAGCAGGTTTAGGCAGCAGCTCGTCGTCTTGCGGGCTGGGCCGTACAGCAAACTCGGTCGTCGGGATAGCAAGTTCCGCCAAGGCGTCGTCACCGTTGCGCGACGAAGTCGGAGCACTGACCGAAATCAAATTCTTTTTGGGGGCGAGTCCAATGTCGATCAATTGCGTTGGACGACTCGGTTCAAGTTCCAGTTCAGAGCTTTCATTCTGCAGCGGACGAGGCACGCCCAGGGAGACTCCCGCTGGCGGTAGCACCGTCGTTTGCTGTCCACAGACAGGCACAGTATCAAATACCAACCCAGAGAGGCTCGCGCATACGAACGCCAATGTTGTGCAAAGATAATTTCGAGACTTGGTGGAGTTGTTGAGCATGATTTATTGAACAGTGAACTCCACCGCGTAAGGGTGCAAATCGATGGTCTGTTCAAGCATGCGCCGCTCCATTTCAGGCGTGGCGTTGCAAAATCGCATGAAGTAGATCGGTTCCAGCCGACTCCGCAGGCGAACGCTCAGGCGGTAGTTACCGGGTTGGCTCAGTAAATGATGTGGAACGGTGTAGCGGGCTTTGCGTGAATCGAGTGGTGGTATGGAGTGGTTTTCCATACGAATGAACGGTGGGTGATTCAGAACCGATATGGGCTGTGCACCTGGCCGCAGGAATGGAAGTTGGTCGATGTCCACATTGATGGGCAGGTACATTTCTCGATCCGTACCTTTGACGCCGGTGATCAAGAACTGAGTTTGCAGATTGAATAGTTGTCGATCTGGAGGAATGAGCTTCTGAGTGACCTGCAAGGAGTGGTGGTTGGCGAGGTCGCCATTCCCATCCAAATATCCGCTCTCCCAAAGCCATTGTCCGCTTGGTCCCGTTAGCACCACGTTAAGCCACAATTGTGGTTGAGCCCCTAGGGATCCACTTGGCATATTGTGGCCTTCGCTCACATTGCTGACGACGTAGTGGAAATTCAGATCCTGCCCACATTGCACGGGCGCGTCAAAAAATGGGCCATCGATTTTGGAGCCCGCTTCCATCACCGCGATGGAGGAAGCTTTTTTGATGTCGAGCAGTCTAAAATTTTCGTCTAACACCTTTCGCGCATCGCGTCTTTCGTCAGCCGAGTCCCACGCTTGTGGAAACGCCACCCGCAATTGACGCTTGGCGATATCTTTCTCAAATGCATCGGTACCCCAACCACTCCGCCAGTCGAATTCCATCCATTGTTCGAGTGACCAGCGAAGCGACTTGTCGTTGTGGGGAAAGATGCCTGGGTGCGCGATCGAATTGCCTGGGCCAAAAAACAGGTGATTTGAGTGTTTGCGATTGTTATCAATGGTCTTGCCGCTGATATCAGCCGCGGCACCATAAGAGTATCCAAACGGCTTGCCGGGGACTTCACCCATGTGGCAATCTTGGCAACTCACTCCCTTTTTACAGGCTGGACCGGCGCGATATTGAGCCCAGACAACCTCGAGCGCGATGCCTGGGTGCACATCCACTTGGTGACAAGAAGCACAAAAGCCGGAGTTTGAGAGTTGTTCAAATTTTATTCCGTCGCGGTGGATGACCTGCGAAGGGCTCTTGTCATGCGGATCAAGTTTGACTTTGAAATTGTCCTTGTCTGCCAGAACCCGCTGAACACCATCGCCTCCGATGCCGCCGAAAACCGGGTCCTGCAATTCGCCTGGTTCAATCCGACGTTCGCCATTAACAGTCCCGTATGCTTCTTGAACGCGATGGCATGCGATGCAAGTCACGCCCTCTCGGTAGACGTAGGGAGCATCGAAAATCGAAGTCTCACGGGGATGGCCGGCTTGCATTGCGACAGGTGCATGGCAGCGCATGCAGAAGGTTCCGACGGTCCCCTGACTGAGCTGGGTGATCGCCTGTTCGAACTTATGAAACATTGGGGAAACGGCGGCGTAAGCGTGCGCGCTAACTCGCCATTCGTCGTAGATTTTTTGGTGGCATTTGGCGCACTGGCTGGCAGATGGATAGCAATTGTCGATGTACAGGCTGGCGTGTGGATCCTCACCTTCTTTCAAGCCAACCCGCAGTGGTGTGTCTGCACCGTGACCAGCTCCCGGAATTTCATTACCACTCGACGTGGGACCCATCGATTCGAGTTCTGAAACTGTTTCGGTTGTATCACCCTGCTCCACGCTATCATCGCTATCCAACAGCGAGTCGCCATCTGGGTTGCGATATCGGTTATTCAAAGCGCTGGCTAACTTAAACGCGGCGCTCGGTGCCGTCTGGGATTCATTTTCGCTTGCACTTTTCTGAAAGTGCGGCGGCGGTGCAATAGTATGGACGCGGAAGTTACTCGGAGCTTGTAGCGGTGCGAGCCGGTAATCTGGATAGGCGTTGCCGCTAACTTTCTCTTTCGTCGAGGCGGGCGTGGACTGGCCGAAGACTTGGTGGGAAGGCAGCAATACGCACAGGACCGCAGCAAAAGCTAGCATCCGTGCAATCGCGCAATGGCCCAAATCGCTTTGGCAGTTATCCAAACGCCTGTGATCGATCAACTCAAACTGCCTCAATGCCGTCATACGTATACCCCTCGTTCGTTAAGTTGGGTATCGACCGTTACGACCGGATTAAACAGCAAATTCGTCAGTACGCTTTCAACCTCTCAAACTGCGCTAGCTATCAATTAACGAATATCAATTTTCGCTCTCCCCCTGATTTAAGGTTGGCGCGTCCGTGTGAGTGCAATCATCGATCTATAGTTTTTCAGATGACTTCTTATGTTGGAAGGAGAATTTTATGGTTCGCAATCTCGACCTACGCTCATCATTCCGCTGCGCCATTGCGCCAGAGGATGGTGCAGCCATGCTAAAGATCAACGGCAAGTTATATCCCTGCCACGTTGTAAACACCTCGCGTGAGGGCTTTGGCGTCGTTGTGCCGTCGCAAATTGCGGACAGGTTGAAGAAACGATCGAAATTGGAGTTGATTTTCCGCAATGAAAACTGGGAAGTCTCGAAAAGCTGGGATTTTCACGAAAACGATGGGAAAACTTCGCTAGGACTGGTTCGGATTCGCGAGCTGTCAAAGCCCAAGGTCGCGACGTCGTGGGGCTTCAGCGTGATGCCAAATTTTAGTTCGAACACCGATCCATCTTTTTTAATGGCGCTGCTGGTCGCGTTTGTTGTTACCTGCCTCTGCTTACCTGGAATTGGTGACAATATTGGTACTGCACCAAAAGTGCGCAAGGGCGTGAATACGATGATGAAACATGTGAAAGAGACTTTCCATTAAGCGACCGAGCTGTTACGCTTTCTCACTTTCTGGCACACGAGCTTCCAAATAGCATGCGTTACGCGGTCATCACTGAATTGTCAGCGTGTGCGTACTGTTTGTTCTGGCTCTCGATCCTCTCGACCGGTGGTGAGCAACTTGGACGTCAATCTTGTGGATTATATCAGGGAAATCCCCGATTTCCCGAAGCCCGGAATTCTCTTTCGTGACATAACGCCCCTCCTTTCTTCTCCCAAAGCATTTCACGTAGCCATCGATCGTTTGGCGGACCGTTATATCGATCAGCGGATCGATGCTATTGTGGCGGCAGAGTCTCGTGGATTCATATTTGGTGCGCCTCTTGCGTTAAAATTGAACGCCGCCTTCGTGCCGGTTCGCAAGCCTGGCAAGCTTCCCTTTACGACTCATCGGCATTCATACGAGCTCGAGTATGGTAGCGATACGCTAGAAATCCACTCTGACGCAGCCAGTGCCGGGCAACGGGTTTTAGTGGTCGACGACCTGCTTGCCACCGGTGGTACCGTTCAAGCTTGCGTCAAATTGCTTGAAAATTTCGACGTCGAGATCGTGGAATGCGCGTTCTGTATCCACTTGAAGGGATTGCAGGGAGAGAAAAAACTCGAACCCTATTCCGTATTCAGCTTGATCGAATACTAGTTCTAACCACGTAGCCGCGTCTCTCCGAGGCGCGGTTTTGCGGTTTGAACGCGCCTCGGAGAGACGCGACTAAGTGAGTAGACTTGCCTATAATTGTATTGTGTTGATGGCGGGTCATCCTTCGCAGTTTTGAAGTTGTTGAGTATGTCGGACGAAACGGAATTCAGTGAAGAACTGGAAATGCCTCTGTCGCAACAGGTCGAGGTGGAAAGTGGATTGGAATGCGGATTGGACTGCGATCCCGTCGCGGAGTTGAGTGATGATGCTCCGTTTGGCTTTCGTCGGGCGGCGGAAAAAGTGCGGGAATTCCCCACGACGCCCGGTATTTACTTGATGAAGGATCTTGCCGGTCGGGTCATTTACGTCGGCAAAGCGAAAAACCTGCGCAGTCGCGCAGGCAGTTACTTTCTCAAAGCGGCGCAGCAGGAACAACGCACGGCGATATGGGTCAACGAAATCTGCGATATCGACTACATGGAGTGCGACAGCGAAGTCGACGCGCTGTTGGCGGAGAGCCGACTAATCAAAGATGTGCAGCCCAAGTACAACAAAGATCTCAAGGACGACAAGACTTTTCCGTACCTCATGATTTCAACGCGTGAGGATTTTCCCCGGGTCGAAGTTACGCGCGAGCCACGCAGCTCGGGCGTAAAGTTGTATGGACCATTCGCCAGTGCGGGCGCGCTGCGCGGGGCCGTTCAGGTTCTGCAGAGGATCTTTAAGTTCCGGACCTGCTCTCTCGACATTGAAGCGGAAGATCCGCGCTGGAAGTGGTTTCGCCCATGTCTACTCGCATCGATCAAACAATGCACTGCACCGTGCAACCTGCGCATATCGAAGGAAGAGTATCGTTTAGACATTAAACGCCTGCAGACATTTTTAGAAGGTGGCAAAAAGAAGCTTCTCAAACAGATGCAAGAAGAAATGTCTGCTGCCGCTAAAGAGCTTCAGTATGAGAAGGCTGCGCGGCTGCGCGATGAAATCAAAATGCTCGAACGACTCGACGAACGTGGTGAGCTTGACACACACGTTCAACCGGAAGTCTTTTACATCGATCCGAAGAAGGGGCTCGCGGGTCTACAAAAAGTACTGAAGCTCGCCGACACGCCGCGAGTCATCGAAGGTGTGGACATAGCACATCTCGGAGGCAATGAGACCGTCGCAAGCCTCGTACAATTTATCGACGGTTTGCCCTTCAAGCCCGGTTACCGGCGCTACAAAATTCAGGATGTTCAAGGTGTCGACGATTTCCGAAGCATTCATGAAGTTGTTTCGCGGAGGTTCCGAAGACTCAACGACCAACACGAGTCCTTTCCAGATCTGCTCTTGATCGACGGCGGCAAGGGGCAGCTTAGCGCTGCCATGGCCGCATTCCGCGATCAGGGTATCAATCCGCCCACGGTTATCTCCTTGGCGAAACAGGATGAAGAAATTTTCCGTCCGGGCATCAGCGAACCGTTGCGGCTCAGTCGCCACGCGTTTGCACTTCGTCTATTGCAATACGTTCGCGATGAATCGCACCGCTTTGCTCAACATTATCACCACATTCTGCGGCGCAAGGGGCAACTGGACTGAGAACCACGCTAATTAGTCGATAACTTTCGCAATGTTTTTCGTCGAGTGACTCGATGTGATCGACCGTCAATTTTGCAACTTCCCATGGTGCGTGCTCTTGAGCTTAAGTTCTTGCAGGTCGTGTTTAGCGACAGGCGGATCATCTTGAGCCATTCGGGAAGTTGGTATCTGGTGGCTGAAAACTTGAATCATTCGATGTATGATGTGAACATTGAAATCGTGCCTGCGGGTGACGATGTTCACCCACACCCCACCCTCACCTCCTATAACGATTGCCGCTTATGAAATCGTCTCGCAATCTGCTTTGCCTCTCAGCATCGTTGCTGATGATCGGTCTTGGGTCATTCCCCTTTCATGGGACTTTTCCAGCTAACTCTTTGGTAGCTGCGGATCGCCTCGAATTTCCGGCCAAAGATGGTAACGCCTCTGCCAAGCACGTGGTGTTAATCGCCGGTGATGAAGAGTATCGAACGGAAGAGTCTATGCCAATGCTTGGCAAGATTCTCAGTCAGAAACATGGTTTTCGATGCACGGTGTTATTTGCTTTAGGGCCTGATGGGGCAGAGTACATCGACGCCAACAATTCGGCGGGACTGCGTGGACTCGAAGCGCTAGCGGACGCCGACCTGATGATCATTGGAACTCGTTTTCGTCGTCCCGATGCAGCGGGTGCCAAGCACATTACCGATTACTTGAACGCGGGCAAGCCAATCATTGGCATCCGCACTGCCACTCATGCCTTTCAAGGAAACGGCAAATTCGGTGGAATCAGTTACGGCGACTTTGGGCTGAAGATTTTGGGTGAGACCTGGGTTAGCCACCACGGCGATCACAAATCGCAAGGTGCCCGCGGAGTTGTTGAAGCCAAGTTTGCCGAACATCCGATTCTCAATTCCGTGAAAGAGGTGTTCTGCCCGTCGGACGTATATGGTGTGATTAACTTGTCGGACGCCGACCAGATTCTGATGCGAGCAGCCGTCACGGAGTCGCTGGATCCCAAGTCTCCCAATATCGCCGGAGCGAAAAACAACCCGATGCAACCCTTTGCTTGGTTGCATCGCTATCAGCGGCCAAATGGTAATGGCGAAGGCCAGTCGTTTTGTACCACCGGCGGCGCTTCGGTTGATTTTGTAGACGATCAGATGCGTCGACTGATCGTCAACGCTGCTTATTATCTGACGGGTCGCGACGTTCCGAAAGACGCGGATGTGGGTTTTGTTGACCCGTTTTATCCTAGTTTTTATGGCTTCATTAACGATCCCAATTATTGGAAGCAATTGAACCTAAAGCCGGAAGATCTGGACCTTGGAAAAGCGCCGAGCAGTCCCGATCCGGAAGGCACTCCCGAGTGGAACTTTCGACCTCGCGCTACCGACAGCAGCTTCAACTTTCGCAACCAAGAAAAGATCGCTTTGGTAGGTGGTTCGCTTGCGGAACGCATGAACCTGTTTGGTTATTTTGAGACGCTGCTACACACTCGCTTTCCAGAAAAACAACTGGTGTTCCGCAATTTTGGTTGGCCTGCCGACGAAGTTGGCCAACAACAGCGGCCTGATAATTACACCGAAATCGACGATCCAATGAAGATGTTTGGTCCCGAACTTTTTGTCTGTTTTTTCGGGTTTAACGAACATTTCGCCGTGAAGTCAGATTCCGACATTGAGGCATTTAAAAAACGCTATCGCGATTGGATCGCTGCCAAAAAAAAAGAGTTCGCATCAAGTTCACGTGACGTGCGATTTATGTTGATCAGCCCCATTGCCATGGAACCAAGTGGCAATGAGCACCTCCCAAATGGCGAAACGAATAATGCAACGCTGTCCCAGATGGCTCAAGCAGTTAAGGAACTTGCGGAGGAAATCAATGCGCCGTTTGTCGACTTGTACGCGCCCAGTCTCCAGGCATTTGCCGCGGAAGCCGGAATGCAATTCACGATCAACGGCATCCATTGCAATGAACAGGGTGATCGATTGGTAGCCGGAGAAATTGATCAGCAACTATTTGGGGCTCCCCATCCGGTGGGAATGGATGTCTCCGAGTTCCACAGAATCCGCGCTGCCGTCAACGACAAATCATGGTTTCACTTGCAAGACTATCGCATGCTCAACGGTTGGTATGTCTACGGCGGACGTCGAACCTGGGACACGGAGACGTTTCCTGGTGAATACCAGAAAATTCGTAAGATGGTGGCGGTTCGCGATCAATACATTTGGGACCTGGTGGCCGGCAAACAGGTCCCCGATCAGCCCGACGATTCGAATACCGGAGAAGTATTCATTCCTGAGACGATGTTCGGCACGCGTGACGAGGGCTTTCGTGCCGGGCGTGAACCCAAGACTCTTGAGTATCCCACGCCAGAAGAGTCGATCAAGTTGATGGATGTTCCCGAGGGTTTTCAAATCGAATTGTTTGCTTCAGAACGCGAGTTTCCCGAGTTCTCCAATCCGACGCAAATGGCCTTTGATAAGAAGGGACGTTTGTGGGTCTCCTGCATGATCAACTATCCGCAGTGGTTGCCTGGGTCGGCAAAGCCCGGCGACAAGATCTTCATTTTTGAAGACACTGATAATGACGGCAAGGCGGACGTGTGTAAAACATTTTACGACAAGTTGATCTGCCCAACTGGTTTTGAGTTCTATGAGGATGGAGTGTTGGTTGTCGACGAACCTCGCATCATTTTTTTGCGAGACACAGATGGTGATGACAAAGCGGACGAAGTGACACATTTGATCGATGGTATTGCGACGGATGATACACACCATGCGATGGGTGCCTGGGAGTGGTCACATGGCGGGTTGTTGTACATGTTGGAAGGTGTTTCCATGTCGACCACGCTCGAAACTCCCTGGGGACCATTCCGCAACAAAGGACCGTCTGGCGCTTATGTACTCGATCCGAAAAGCTGGCGATTTTCACACTTTCGCACTCCCGGTTATGGCAATCCTTGGTGCATGGTCTTCGACCGCTGGGGAATGGGAACGATTGGCGACGGGACCAATGCCCAACAACATTGGACGAGCCCACTTTCCGGCTTCGCCGTTAACTCGAGAAAAACCTTGCGACCCAACTTCGACAATGAAGGAATGCGTCCTGCCGTCGGGAATGAGTGGCTGTGGAGCCGCCATTTTCCAGACAATATGCAAGGTCTGTTTTCCTACTCGTGTGTGATCAACATGCACGGTATGCCGCTGTTTTCGGTGACGGACGAGCCCGATACGGCCGGTTATGTTGGAAAACGACTCCCCGATCTTATCGATTCAACGGATGGCTTCTTCAGACCAGTGGATGCGCAGATAGGTCCGGATGGAGCACTCTGGTTTGGCGACTGGTGCAATGCATTGATCGGCCATATGCAGTATTCCCAGCGTGACCCCAATCGGGATCACGAACACGGACGACTTTATCGGATGGTGTATAAGGGCAAGCCCCTAGTCTCGCCCGAGTTGCAGGAGGGCAAATCGACAGGAGAACTTTTGTTGCAACTCGAGTCTTATGAACTGCGAACTCGATATCGCGCACGGCGTGAACTGCGGGCGCGCAACAAGGCTGAAGTCTATACCGCGGTGAACAAGTGGATCGCGGGTGATGCGTCGGCAGAACGACTGTGTGAAGCGCTCTGGTTGCAAGAGAGTTTCCGAGCGTTGGATCACGCATTGGTGGAACGCATCATGTCGCAAGACAACTTCCACGCACGCGCAGCGGCCATTCATTCGGTATCCAACGAAATCATTCGCTTCCCAACGGCGCTCGACGTGCTTCGAAAAGCTGTGAAGGACGACCATCCACGCGTACGTCTCGAAGCAGTGCGTGGGTTGAGCTACATACCCACCGTCGAAGCGGCGGAGGTTGCGCTGCAAGTCACCGAGCTGCCTTTGGATTATTGGATCGAATACACGCTGGAACACACTTTACAAGCGCTCGCGCCTTATGCCGATGCCGCCGATCAAAAGGGCGAATTCCTGACGAACGCGAAGGATTCGCTGAAGGAATATTATGCGAACTATAAAATGTCGACAGGTCCCGGTGGTGCAGCCGTGCGACCACTGAGAGCCGCTGAAAATCCTGAACTTCCGGTGAGACGCCGCGAAGCTGCGATGAGACAACTGGCAGAAATCCAAGGTGGCAGGGCCGACCAAGGTGCGATCGTTTATTCACGCGTCTGTTCGGCCTGCCATATGATTGGTGACGTGGGCAAGGACTTTGGCCCCAAACTAGATGATGTCGGAGGTCGCTATACCAAACAGGACATCGTCAAACACATTCTCTGGCCTAATGAGGCAATCGCAAAAGGCTACGAGACCGTGCAAGTGCTGACGTTGGATGGTCAAGTGTTCAACGGCTTTATATTAAAAGAGACCGAAGAATCACTTTCATTGGGAGTTGCGACCAGCGATGGCAAGGGCCGTGAACAAGTTATCGCCAAAGATGATATCGAAGTAAGAAAAGAAATGAAGGCAAGTTCAATGCCCGAAGGATTGGCCAAGACAATTTCGCCTGGCGAATTTCTCGATCTTTTGGAATACCTCAGCCAGCAGAATCGTTTGGTTATTCGCGAAGATGGTTGGATCGAAACGGGGCTTGCCGATGTCGAAGAACTGCGCCAGCGCAACGGCTTTGTAGAGATTTCACGCGATGCACAGTTACAGCTTGGCTTGAACTTCGAACCCCAGTGGACTCAGCATGCAAATCTGGTCTTGAGTGCGGCCGATCCCAACACGCGAGAATTTGCATTTCATTCTCCGAACAATGGCTCGCAATCACCAGCGATTGGTATTCGCCTTGCCAAGCCATCGGAAGTACGACATCTATCGATTCAAAACCGTCGCAACCGGCAATTCTGGGATCGAGCCAAAGATTTGGCCGTCTGGATTTCAGACGACGGAAAGGAATGGAAGCAAGTTTGGAAAAGCACCGAACCCGCTGCTGAATACGAAATCGAACTCCCCGCTGGGACAACCGGGCAATACCTCAAAGTCGGCTTGGATGGCCACGGCATCTTTCATTTGAACCAGATCGTTGTGTTTGGAAAACCTACTTAGGCGTTGCTAAACAATAACTGTCCGATTTTATTTCTTGACTGGATAAATTGCATAGTTCCATTCACCATGAAATTTATTTCTCTTGATTATGACTTCGGACAACTCAGCATCGGATACTTTGCGCCCTTTAGAATATTCC
>JBGSUV010000186.1:0-1841 GCA_041753315.1 Pirellulaceae bacterium
ACGTTTTCGCAACTCGTCACGAACGCTTGACATGATCACATCCACAGGTCATTCATCTTTAGTTACCCTCGAACTGATTGTAGGCGGCGCTCGCTTTAAATTGGTACAGGCTGCCGATAGCTTTGCAAAGCTTGTCGAGCCCATTGAATTGCCTGCGGGCGATGCTGAGATCTTAATGCACGTCGATGGGAAACCAACTCGAATGCCGGTTTTTTTGCCGGAGGGTTGCAGCCTCGACAATCGCCGATTCCGCATCGCGCCGCCGCGCCACGCGACCTGATAGAGGCGTTTCAGACGTCTAAGTCAGGCGATACATGGTCATTTAAGATCACAAGGTCGGCCGCCCTCAATAGGCTCCGGAATAGCGGCCGCGATCGCCAACGGCTTCTTTGACGCCGGATTGCGGGTCGATGGTTAAAATCACTGCCGAGGCGGCCGGGCGCTTGAGCTGGAGCGTGTGACCAAGTTCTTGGAAACGATCCATGGTGTCATTGAGATTTTCCGGTGCGGTGAGACTTCCTAACTTGGCAGGCTCGTGACCAAACCAGTTGATGTGATGGTCGGTCCCAAATCGTGGGCTGCGGGCGGCTGCAAGCGGATCCATCTGGAAAATCAGTCGATTCAGCAGGACTTGCAACGACGTTTGATCCTGCTGATCACCGCCTGCCACGCTAATCGCCATGATAGGTCGCTCGCCCTCCATTACCAACGTTGGTGTGAGTGTGATACGGGGTCGCTTGCCAGGTGCAACAACGCTGGGATGCCCATCCCAGGCAGTGAGCCCAATCATCCGGCTGCCCAGTTCGATTCCTGTGTCACCCGCAATAACGCCGCCCCATCCGCTGGGTGTTGCCGAGACGACATTTCCCATGGCATCCGCCACCAAACAACTGGTCGTATCGTTGCTGGTGCCGCTGTGAACTTGGTGGTCTTGCGGTGCAACACCCAGCAGCGGCTTCATGTTCCAGGGATCGCCCGGCAATTGCTCCAACGAGGCCTTGTGGGGATCCACTAAACTTCGGCGCATCGCGATGTATTCATCGGAAAGTAGCTCTTCGATCGGCACGTCTACAAAATGAGGGTCACCGAAGTACGCATCGCGGTCGGCCAACGCCAGCTTCATGTGCTCCACGATCGTGTGGACATACTCGACCGAGTTGTGACCAAGTTTCTCCAAGTCGGTCGTTTCGAGCATCCGCAAGGTCTGCAGCATGTAAGGGCCCTGCGTCCAAACTCCACATTTGTAAACGGTGTATCCGTGCCAGGAGATCGACTGCGGCTGATCGATGCGCGTTACATGCTGAGCGAAATCGACGTAGCGCAGTAAACCGCCGTTGGCTTGCGACCACTGATCCAGCTCGCGCGCAATCGGTCCTAGATAAAAATAATCTGAGACTTTTCGCAACCCCTGCTTTCTGTCCTGGCTACCTTGCTCGGCTTCCACCAGTCGCTCCATCAGTCGGAGAAAGTTCTGATGATGCTTGATGGTAGCTTCAGCTTTCGCCAGGGCTTCGTCCGGTTTGTCGCGGTTCTGTCGGTCCTTTGCCGCGAGTTGCGTTGGGTCTTGTTCGGCGCGTTCTTTTAAGACAACGAGCATCGCCTGAGCGCATTCGGTGAATGATCGAGAGCCATATCGCTCGAGCGCTGTCAGGCAAGCATCGAGGAAACTGGGTACGACTGCGTTGGCAATGTCACCTCGACCTTGAATCACCCCCTGGCGATGTTCATGGAACCATTCGGGAGTCGCCAGACGTGGAGCGGCTCCCAGCCCCACGATCACCTCGACGACTTTGCGTTCCGCGTCGTAAACAATGATTGGAACTTCGCTACCAAAGCAAAAC
>JBGSUV010000187.1:0-37869 GCA_041753315.1 Pirellulaceae bacterium
CATCGGTCAGCCATTCTGCTTCATCCAACCCAACTTTCGCGGTGATTGGCACAAGCCGAACCTCCACGCAAGTCCCGTCGGCTATCTCGTCCGGTGCAGGAATAATGATCTGCCGATCGTGCACTATCGTCTTAATCGATGTTTCCATTGCCTTCTCTCCAAAGAAATGATGGGTCGTTTTAGGCTCTGTTTCTAAATTGGTCTTCACGCAGCTGCGTCTCTTCGAGACGCCGTCATTTCGCGTCTCGGAGAGGCGCGACTACGTGTTCAGGAAAAGAGCCCAGTGCAAAACTGGCTTCCGTTAGCCAAATGACCTTAGTTCCATGACCTCCATTGTAGCCCAGATCTTTGCCAGATTTGCGGCTTTGGTTGAGTCCACGGTTTTCTCAGAGAACCGCGATCTGCATTGCACTCGGCACCAGCCGGTACGTTTTGACAGAGGGCAATTGCTGTCAAGCTCCGGGACAAGCCTCGTTGTGGTTTTGGGCTGTTGTCGGGGGCGCCTGGCCACCCTAAGATCAGGTGGCACACGGAACCATTCAGCAGGTCACCCAGTGTTATCCGCCTGCGACTTTCCCTCGTTACGCCATTTGAATAGTTGCTAGCCAGCATGACACATACTCAGCCCGCCACAGAACTCGTAGAAACAGCCCGTTTGGCAGCGTCCGCAAGCCGAGCCGCCAACTGGCAACGCTGGGGACCGTATCTGTCCGAACGACAATGGGGAACGGTGCGCGAAGATTACTCCGAAAACCAAGATGCCTGGAACTACTTCCCGCACGATCATGCGAGGTCCCGTACTTATCGTTGGGGTGAAGACGGCTTGCTGGGGATTTGCGATCGCGAATGCCGCCTGTGCTTTGCGTTTGCATTCTGGAACGAACGCGATCCGATCCTCAAGGAGCGTCTCTTCGGTTTGACGGGCCCCGAAGGGAACCATGGCGAGGATGTCAAAGAGTGTTATTACTACCTCGATAGCTCGCCGACGCACGCCTACATGCACGGGCTGTACAAGTATCCGCAACAGCGGTTTCCGTACGAAGGCTTGGTAGCCGAATCGCGCCGGCGAAATCGCACCGACACCGAACATGAACTGCTGGACACGGGCATCTTCGATTTGGGGTATTTTGATTGCGACATCCACTACGCCAAAGCGGGTCCGAACGACATCCTAGCGCAATGTACGGTCACGAATCGTGGATCGGAAACAGCAACCATTCACGTGCTGCAACAATGGTGGTACCGCAACACTTGGATCTGGGGCTGTGACTACGACGGCTGCACACCGCGACCGGCGATTCGCCGCGAGGGAGATCGCCTGTTGGCACAACATGCGACCTTGGGCAACTGGGAAATGGCCTGCGATGTGGCGTCGGACGGCACGGCACCGATTTATCTTTTCACTGAGAATGAAACCAATCCCCAGCGGCATCCCGGCGTGCCGACCTACGGAGCACATTTCAAAGATGCTTTTCACCGCCGCATCGTCGAGGGACAAACGGACGCAGTGAACCCTGCTGAGCAGGGAACGAAAGTAGCCGGGTGGACCGCCCACAAACTAGCTCCGGGACAACAGGTCGTTCTGCGATCTAGGATGTGGGACAGCACCGAGACTTCCCTCGCGCGTGTGTTCGGAGTGGACTTTGACAACTGTATGCGGCAACGCAAGCAAGAGACAGACGCGTTTTACGCCAGCAAAATCCCGTCGCAACTGAACGACCGTGAGCAGCTGATCGCCCGCCAGGCCTACGCGGGGTTGCTGTGGACGAAACAGTTTTATCACTACGTGGTCGAGGACTGGCTAGAGGGGGACGCGGACTATGGAAAGGAGATTCCGGGCCGCGAGTTCGGCAGGAACAGCGACTGGCGGCACTTGTTCAACCGCGATGTGATCAGCATGCCGGACAAATGGGAGTACCCGTGGTATGCCGCTTGGGATCTGGCCTTTCACATGCTGCCGATGGCCCGCATCGATCTGGATTTCGCCAAGTCGCAATTGCTCTTGTTTCTACGCGAGTGGTATCTGCATCCCAACGGTGAGTTGCCCGCCTATGAATGGGCGCTCAGCGATGTTAACCCGCCGGTGCACGCTTGGGCATGCTGGAACGTTTATTTGGCCAGCGGGACCCCTGGATGCTGCGACAAAGAGTTTTTAGCGCGAGTATTCCAAAAGCTGTTGCTGAACTTCACCTGGTGGGTCAATCGCAAGGACCCGTTTGGCAATCACGTGTTCAGTGGCGGGTTCTTGGGATTGGACAACATCGGAGTCTTTGATCGCAGCAAGCCGCTCCCGACTGGAGGCAGCTTGCTGCAAGCCGACGCGACCGCTTGGATGGCTTTCTTCTGCGGCAACATGCTGAAAATCGCCATAGAGTTGGGCGAAAAGGGCAATGCCTACGCCGACATGGCCAGCAAATTTCTCGAGCATTATCTGGCCATCGCGCACGCTATCAACACCATGCACGGTACCGGCTTGTGGGACGAGCAGGATGGCTTCTACTACGATCACCTCGATGGCGAAGGACAACCGCAGCCGCTGAAGGTCCGCTCGCTGGTGGGACTGATCCCGCTGTGCGCTCCGGTGGTGATCGATGAGCGGGATTTGGCCCGACTGCCGGACTTTACCAAACGCATGGCGTGGTTTCTTAACCATCGTCCCGACGTGGCCGAGCGGATGAGCTATCTGGAACGGACCTGCCCCGAAGGGCAAACACTGGGACAGCGTTTGTTAGCAGTGCCCAACGAAGATCGCTTGCGACGCATGTTGCGCGTGATGTTGGATGAAAGTGAATTCCTCTCGCCGTACGGTATCCGTTCACTGTCGGCATATCACGAAACGCACCCCTTTCGCTTCCAAGCGGACGGATACAACAATGAAATCCGCTATGTACCAGGCGAAAGTGATACGTACATGTTTGGTGGCAACAGCAATTGGCGAGGCCCTATCTGGTTACCGATCAACTATCTGATCGTCGAGTCGCTGAGGACCTATTATCAGTTCTACGGCGACAATCTGCAGGTCGAGTGCCCGACTAGTTCAGGCACGATGATGAACTTGAATCAAGTCGCCGACGAGATCGAGAAACGCTTGATTCGGCTGTTCGAGTTCAATGATCAGGGTCAGCGTGCCTGCCATGGTACGGAGCCGCGTTACAGCGCTGATGGCGACTGGCAAGATCTGGTATTGTTCTACGAGTACTTTCACGGTGACAACGGCCGCGGTCTCGGCGCGGCGCACCAATCCGGCTGGACCGCCCTCGTCGCCTCGATGCTCGAATCGCAAGCCTCGCGAAGGCATTAGGCATTAGGCATTAGGCATTAGGCATTAGGCATTAGGCATTAGGTGTTAGGTGTTAGGTGTTAGGTGTTAGGTGTTAGGTGTTAGGTGTTAGGTGTTAGGCGTCGCCAGACCTGACCTCTGATACTTACTCCTTATCGCTTACTCCTTATCGCTTACTCCTTACCGCTCACTCCTTATCGCTTACTCCTTACCGCTTACTGCTGAACTGGTCGATGGCTGTGTCGGTGAAGTGAACGCTATAGCCTGGAGCATCGGGCGGCATGTAGCGTCCGTGACGCATTTGAACGGGTTCGTGAAGGTGTTCGTGCAGGTGATCGGCATATTCGGCGACACGGTCGTCGAGACTTGCCGACACGCAAACATAGTCGACCAAGCTGATGTGCTGTACGTACTCGCACAAGCCCACGCCACCCGCATGCGGACAGACAGGAATCTTGAACTTGGCAGCCAATAGCATCACTGCCAAAACTTCGTTAACCCCGGCCAGTCGGCAACTATCGAGTTGACAGACCTGCATCGCGCCTGCCTGCATGAATTGCTTGAACATGATGCGATTGGCACACATTTCACCGGTTGCCACGCGGAGAGGTGCGATGGCCTGAGCGATAGCGCGATGACCTAACACATCGTCAGGATGCGTCGGCTCCTCAACAAACCACGGATCAAAGGGGGCTAAGTGGCTGATCCACTCGATTGCTTGCGGTACCTCCCACACTTGGTTGGCATCAATCATCATCCGAGCGTCAGGCCCCATTTCATCTCTCAACAAGCGGCAACGCCGGAGATCATCCTCCAAATCGCGGCCAACCTTGATCTTGAAATGGGACCAACCACGGCGTTTTAAATCCTGGCACTTGCCGCGGAGCGCTGCGTCGTCGTAGCCCAACCAACCAGCCGAGGTGGTGTAGCTGGGATAGCCTTCCGCCAACATTTGCTCGATGCGAGCAGGCTTGGTAGAGGCCTGCTGACGCAATATTTCAAGGGCCTCCGCGGGTGTGAGCGCATCGGTCAAATAACGAAAGTCGATACAGGCCACCAGTTCCTCGGGTTGCATCTCGCACAGCAATCGCCACACCGGTTGCTCGTGACTGCGAGCCCACAGATCCCAGACGGAATTGACGAGCGCAGCCGCCGCCAAGTGGATCACGCCTTTGTCCGGGCCGACCCATCGCAGTTGACTGTCGCCGCTCATCAGTCGCGCCAACCGCAGCGGCTCGCGCATCAAGCTGTCGAGTGACTGGCCGACCAACAACCGGGCCAATGAGGCGATGGCCGCAACACACAATTCATTGCCGCGACCAATCGTAAAGGTCATGCCGTAACCGAAGAGGTCGGATGCATTGGTGTGCAGTACCACATAAGCGGCCGAATAGTCTGGGTCCGGATTCATCGCATCCGAGCCATCGAGCATCTGCGAAGTGGGAAAACGAATATCGTGCGTTTCGAAATGTGTGATAACAAGCGACATGATGGCAAAACCCGGTAGGAGGGAAGCAAGTGAGTAGGTCTTTAACTGCCAGATAGCACCAGCTAGTTTATAGCGCCATGCGAAACGTGCGATATGGTCTTGCAAAAACGGCCAAAAGGCAGATGAGCAAATCCGTCCAACGAATCCAAGGAGACCTAGAATTTGGTGCGGCCATTCGTCGTCTCCCTCAATTCGCTGGACTCGGCACTCTGAGTGCTTTGTTACTGGCGATGCGGCCGGCCAGCGCGAAGTCTCGAAAAAGTGAAAAAGGCTCTTTACACTCTGAAACACAAGTGTATCATAGTACTGCAACACTTACACTTAACGAGGTCGCGGTGCATATCGAGATATCTGTCCGAGATGGGGTACCGATTTATCGGCAGATCGTCAATCAAGTGCGCTACTTGATTGCTTCGGGACAGCTTGCCGTGGGGGAAGAGCTACCGCCAATCAGGACTTTGGCTGAACAGTTGTCGGTGACACCCAACACGATCGTCAAAGCCTACGATGCGCTGCAAACCGAGGGCTTGTTGGTGAAGCGTCAAGGAGCAGGAACCTACGTCTCGGAACTTGCCTCGCCGATCCGCAAAAGTGAACAACGAAAAATACTGACGCAACGCGCCGATGCGTTGCTGGCCGAGGCTCGGCAGTTCAGTTTCAGCTACGAAGAAGTCTTGGAACTGATCCATAAGCGGCAAGCAGCACTGGATCGCACACTTCCGAAAGGGCCAGGCGATGTCTAACGAAGCGATGTCTAACCAGGTGGTCGAAGTTCAAAACTTGTCGCGGCGATTCGACAAGCTCTGGGCGCTCGAAGAAGTCAACTTCACGATACAACCCGGACTGGTCTATGGCTTGGTCGGAGCCAACGGCGCGGGGAAAACCACTCTGATAAAACACCTGCTCGGTTTACTAAAAGCCAAGCAAGGCTCGGTGCGGGTGTTTGGCCTCGATCCGGTCGCGCATCCGGTCGAAGTGCTCAGTAGGATCGGCTACCTATCGGAAGAACGCGACCTGCCCGAATGGATGCGCATCGACGAGTTCCTCAGTTACTCGGCTGCCTACTACCCAGCCTGGGATCATCAGTATGCTGCATCCCTCATTGCGACTTTCGGATTGGATGTTTCGAAAAAAATCAAACAACTCTCGAAAGGAATGCGGGCTCAGGTAGGGCTCGTGGCGGCTGTCGCCCATCATCCACAACTGCTGGTTCTCGACGAACCTTCGACAGGCTTGGACGCGATCGTCCGAAAAGACATTTTGAATGCGGTCATTCGCGAAGTTGCGGACAATGGACGAACCGCCATTTTCTCGTCGCACCTACTGGATGAAGTTGAGTTGATGTCGGATCAAGTGCTGATGTTCCATCAAGGTAAATTGTTGCTCTTCGGTTCGGTCGAACAACTTCGTGAACAGCACCATCGGCTCGAGGTGCGATTCGCAACGGAGCGCGCTCAGCTCCCAGCGATCGATGGCCTGTTGTCTTCCGAACAACACGGACAACACCACAAACAGACTTGGAGCCTTGTATGCCACGGTGATGCGTCCGAGATCCAGATTGCCATCGCTGCCATCGACGGGGAAATAACGCAGATGCGCAGTGCCAGCTTGCAAGAGATCTTCGTGTCGCGCGCCGGCCGTTCCTATCAGGTGGAGGTTTAAGATGCTCTCTGTTGCGAGCCAACCACTGGGTGCGATGCTGTGGGAATTGTGGCAAATCAGCCGCAGAGATCTGTTGCTGCGATTCGGATTTGTGGCCACCTGCCTGCTGTTGCTCTTTGCGATGTCAAAGAGCCTGGATGAACCCCAAATGACCGTGGTCCGCGGCATAGTGGTGATGCTGACCGCCGTCGCCTGCATCTTCTCGACAACCTGGATGGTTGATTTCGACAATCAGCAACTTGGCTTCATCTTCCGACTGGGCTTCACCCGTCCCGTATCTAGCCGTCAATTGGTGCTGGTCCCCATGCTGTTTTCGATTGCGGCGAGTATGTTGGGCTATGTGGCCTGCGGGCTGATTGCAAATCTCCTCTTGGATCTCTCTCTTCCGCTAGCTGGTCCAGCTTTATTGATTGGTTTTACCGTTTGCCTCATGATCAGCGTTGTGTGGTCAGTGACTCATTCGATCGAAAAACTTATCGCTGGATTTTTGGTAGTAGCAGCCATTCTTGGCGGTTTGACGTTACGGCATCCCCCACTCGTCGGTGAACCCATTCTGCTAGCCATCGGCATGCCGGAGTACTACCATTTCCAGTGGTTTGATTATGTGGGTATGGCGTTGCTCATTGGTCTGTCGATTCTGGTCACGATCCATGCGGTCGGACGTCAACGGCATGGTGAAGCGATTCGCTGGAGTTTGCTTCTGACGAGCATTTTCAGTGGCCGCATAGGGAATCGATTTTTCGAAAGTAGCAAGACTTGGCTAGAAACTTGCACGCGACCTCAGGCACTTCGCAATTCGTGGAGTGCGCAGTGCTGGCTGGAGTTGCGTCGCTCGGGAAACTTGTTGGTGGTGGTCCTCGCCACACCTATCGTGGTGCTGGCCTTCATTGCGGGCGTGCCGTTGATCAACGAGTCGTGGGGAGGAGCCCATGCGCCGCGGATGTGGATGGGTGTGATTCTCTTTAGTCCTATGTTTTTTCAGTTGCTCGCCACCGATGCGGTGATCGGCTTGCGACACAACCAGGGTTCCACGGAGCTATCACAATTTGACGCTACGCGGCCGTTGCGTTGCGACGAGATGATCGCCATCAAGCTAGCGGCCGTAAGCGGATGGTCCTGGCTGGGAAGTTTGTTAATGATCGCCACGGCGTTTGCCCACAGCATGTTCACTTGGAACTGGCAGTATTGGCAAGAGTTGCAGCAAGCCGCTACGGCCATATATCAGCAGGTCGCTTCGGGTAACTGGAGCCAGGGGACATTGGCCAATCCAGCGTTAAGCCCTGATGGTGGCAGCGGAGCATCGCTCGCGTGGCTGATAACCAATTGCTTGGTCGTGTTGTTCATCGCGTCCATCTTTAGTACAGCTCTGTTGATGAACTTTGTGTATTGCATGGCGAAGTTTCCAAGAGTGTTATTTTGCATGATGCTGCTGTTTTTACTGCACATCGGTCTGTTTGCGTGGGATGTCCAGGTTGGGCGATTCGGATTCCTATGGAGGTTTTACGGTTACGCGATACCACTTGGGCTCAATATTTTGTCGATCTTCGCGATAGGGTTAGGCATGCGTTCGCGACTGCAGAGCAAACGCTACTTGGCCGTGACGCTCAGCCTCTGGTTACTGCTGATGCTATGTTCATTTCTGATCGTTCAGTGTTTCAGCTCGGCAGTACCGCTTGCTTCAATCCAGCCGACGATTCGCTTATGGGGCTCCACAATGCTGCTTGTGCCGCTTGCAGCTGTTGCATTCGCGCCTTGGGCATTGGCGGCCTTCCGTCATGGTTAGAGAGGTTCAGCTTTATCTTGCAATGTCGCGTTCAACGACAGTCTGAAGCTTGCTGTACATGAGAGATGACTTGAGCAGCAATGTCCACATTAAGCGCTTTGGACAAACCACGCCAACCTGGTACGGCGTTAACTTCTAAGACAAGCAAACGCCCGTCGCGGCAGGGCAGCAGATCAATACCCAGGAGCGTACCTCCCACCGCTTGAGATGACCGCCGGGCCAAGTCCCATTCAGCATCGGACAGCGAATGTGGTTCAGCCAGACTGCCTTGGGCTAGATTCGTCCGCCAAGCATCTCCTACCGCATGCCGTTTAATGGAGTAATGTTGTTCTCCAATAAACAAAACGCGAATATCATAGCCAAAGTGTGGGCAGAACTCCTGCACGTAGAGCACTTGTCCCAGTTGTTGCAAGGTGCCAAATACACGCCAGGCCATATCCATATCTTGCACGCGAATGAGCCCCCGCCCTTCCCCGCCAAACAATGGCTTGACGACCACGTCGCGACCAAGCGTCTCGAAGGCCTCGATGGCTGCGGCTCTAGATTGGCAAGCGATGGTGGCTGGTACGTTAACACCAGCCAGTTGTAAGCGGTGCAACGTCAGCCACTTATCGATGGCCAGCTCCAGGGTGCGCGGTGGATTAATGATCGGCACACCATGACTCTCCCAAACTTGCAGGCAGTCCATTCGAAAGATCACTTGCTCCAGAGAGCCCAGCGGCATGCTGCGGACGACTACCGCATCCATTTCGCAGGCTGCTGCCAAGTCGAGGCCGTTACCACCAATTGCGACTGCGGTCGCTTGTGCAGGATGTGCCCCAACCATCCGGCACTGCAAGTCGCTGAAACGCAACAAGTGCAACTCGGTAGCGCGGGAGCTTACGGCAGCGGCATGCTGCAAGTCCGCGAAATAGGGACTGTCAGGTGTACTTAAGACGCCGATACGAATTGGCATGGAAGGCGACACCAAGTTTAAAACAACTCCGTCGCAAAAGACCTGGCGACGAGATCTTCTCGCAAGCCTCCGAACTTCCAACTTCGCCCACTTCGCGAGTTGACCATCAGCACCTCCGCCGGGCTGAACAGCCCCGGATCGACTTTGTAAAAGTCGTATTCGTATTTCGCAAAGGTCTCGGCGAATGGCGCACCGTAATCGCGGGAAGCGGAACTTGGGAGCTGCGCGCCTATCGCCTCGATTTGTTCATCGTCTGCGTCAACCCATAACGTCACATGCCCACCGTAGAGGATCGCATCGTTCGTACGACCAATTCCCAGCGCAAAATCCGGAGTCGGTGGCGGCAACGGAGCAATTCCATAAGCGCTGCGTACCGCTTGCAGCGGAAACCCCAATTCAAAAAGTTTGTGCATGGATGTTTCGACACTTCGAGCAACAACTTGCACGCATCCAGCCAGAGACCGCGTGGGGGCAACAGCTAACCATACCGATGCGGGCGGCACATTGCATTCACTGGCGATCGTGAGTGCCACTTCGCAGTCGGGGAGTCGGTTGGCTTCGAGCGTTCCGACTGCCAACAACTGCGAGTCGCAAGCGTCGAGCGACCGCAACACTTCCTCTCGACCACGTCGTACACGCATTGAACCGGAGCCCATCGCGAAGTATTTTCCGGCCTTAACAGGCCAACCTGCATATTGTGAGAGCATGCAGGCTTCGAGCGGTCGATCGGTTGCCACCTGAATCCACGGCCCTACCCACGTATCGCGATTGCCATTGGTGGTCGAAACATGAGCTTGGCCTGCCATGCAGATGTTAGCTAACTCGATACCAGCTTTAAGACCACCTACCGCCAATACACCAAAGTCGAGCACATGTGCACCGCACGCCAACTCAGACGCTTGAATCCGAAGTTCTGCCGATCGTTGTAGTGCGCGCGCGAATACGCTGTAGGCGGCTTGATTTAACCCTTCCCCAGACGTCATTTCAGTCCTTTCAGCAAACAAATGCGAATAATAATCATAGACCAATGCAACTACTTACATTTGATCGGATGAACATCATGTGCGCTATTGAGTTATCGCACAAGCGGCTACACTTTTAGATCGAACAAGTGGTGGAGGCACATACCGTGTGCAGCGGCAATGAAACACGGCAGCAACTTAACACACATCGCTCCCCAAAGTGGGATTGTGGACTATAGGAGGTCAAGTCGTGGCAAGCCTTACGATTGAAAATTACGTCAAAGCAATCTATCAATTGACAAACCAAACGGATAGCGAAACGGCCTCCACGGGTTCCATTGCGATCGCGCTGCGAGTATCACCGAGCACCGTTACAAGCATGCTTAAAACGCTCCACGATAGCAAGCTCGCAGAACACCGTCCGTACGAAGGCGTGCGGCTTACCGAGCAAGGAGAGAAGTTGGCTCTGCGAGTACTCCGACGCCATCGACTCATCGAGCTGTTTTTGGTGCAAACACTGCAACTGAGTTGGGACGAAGTGCACGAAGAAGCGGAGCATCTCGAGCACGCAGTAAGCGAGCTGTTAGTTGACCGCATCGACGCCTTTTTGCATTTCCCCGAGCTCGATCCGCACGGTGACCCGATCCCCAAGAGCGATGGAAGCGTCGCGCATACCACCAATCATTCTGCCAATGAATGTGCGCCAGGACAAAACTTGAAATTATGTCGAGTGCTGGACCAAAGTTCTGAGTTTCTGCGATTTTTGAGCGAGGCCGGTTTGGAGCTAGGTGCGACTTTCGAAATCGTGCGGCGTGATGATGCCGCCGGAACGATTACTGTCAAGACGGCTGGGCGCGAAACGACGCTCAGTTGCGATGCGGCGCGGCGACTGATGATTCAGTGGAATGATTAAAAGGCGTCCTCTTGGACCACGACGAATCTCACCCAATTTGGACGGTTTGGCACAGCGTTCGCCTGGCCACGTTTTTGCAGTACATTAGCAAGTGTCTTGCCAATATTGCGGCTGATTTTGTCGAAATTCACCAATGATTAATCGGTCTGAGGGCCGATGAACCTTGCTGTCAGCTCATCGTAGCCTATGATGATTCCGTGGGACTGATAAAGCCCACGAAAAGAACTTCCGGCTGTTATTCCGGCAGAGGGACCAATTTTTTGCGTTGGCCTAGGTCATCAGTAGCTCGTGCAGAAGCACGCTCGACCTTCGCCAGTCTCGCAGCGGCTCCAGTTTTTGCCGCCGTCGGTCGGAGGATTCGATCTGGGCCGCTGAGGACTCGCTCCTTAGCGGCTTTTTTCGTTTGGTAGTTCTGCGTTTCGTAGTGGAGCTTGCCTGCCAAAGCTCCTACACTCGTACCGAGGGATTTTCAGCATAATCCGCTACGCACCGCGGGAGAACTTACGTCGACCGCCAACCCAGACCATGCGGGCACGCCCGGTTAACTGCTTGCCGAAGAGTGGTGTGTTGCAATTGCGGGAAAACATTTCACCGCGTTCCACTGTCCAAGCTTGCCGGGGATCGATCAACACCACGTCCGCTGGCCGCCCGACCTCAAGTGAACCAGCATCGATTCCCAACACATCCGCGGGCGCACACGACAGGCACTCGATGGCTCGGCTCCAGCTGAGTTTACCTGGATTGATCAGATAAGTGATGACTTGCGAAAGGGTCGTATCTAGCGTGCTCATGCCAAATGGGACGGCGCTGAGCTCCTGCATTTTCTTCTCGGGCGACTTTGGTTGATGCCCCGTGGTAATCAAATCAATCGTACCTTCGGCCAAAGCTTCGAGGCATGCCTCTAAATGCTCGCGGCTACGCAACGGCGGGTTCACGATGAGGCTTGAGTCAAAACTGCGAAGCATTTCATCGTCGAAGCACAGGTTGGCAATGCGGATTCCTACCGTGACAGGTGTCTGGCGTTGCTTGCTTCGGCGGACGAGTTCCACGCTACCAGCCGTTGAGATACTGCTCAAGTGCAGGCGCCCGCCGGTCGTTTCCAACAAACGCAGATCGCGAGACGTTGCCAAGTCCTCGGCTTCGGCGGGCATCGGTTCTAGTGCCAAGATAAGCTGCATTTCCCCCTTATGCATCAAGCCGCCACGGGTCAGACTCGGTACCTCTGGTCGATCCAAGATGGGTCGATCGAACATCAGGCAATATTCAAGAGCTCTTCGGAGCAGTGCGGTGTTACTAAGCGGATTGGGTGAGTCGCTTAACGCGATTGCCCCCGCCTCCACCAGCGAACCGATCTCGGCCAGTTCTTCTCCCAGTCGGCCTTTGCTAACACAGCCGATCACGTAAACACGACAGCGATCTGCTCGCGCCGCCTTTTGCCGAACAAATTCCACGGCTGTGGGCGTATCGATAGGTGGATCGGTATTTGCCGAACAAGCGATGGAGGTAAAGCCACCTGCCAACGCGGCCATCGCCCCCGATTCGATCGTCTCATCCTCTTCGCGTCCAGGCTCGCCAAGTTCGGTAGCCAGATCGACCAGTCCCGGCGCAATGATGCAATCGGTGGCGTCAACTCGCTCCACATTTGGTGGCAAGTCACCGTCGAGCGGATCGATGGCGGCGACCTTGCCATCTTGTAATAGCAGTCGGCCTTGGCGATCCAGTCCTTGGCGAGGACAGATGATCCGCCCATGTTCGATCAACCAAACTTCGTCGACTTTGCGAGCCACTACATTGCTCCTTCCATGGAAAGTGGACTTGCCGTCGCGCGATTCCGTCCCAACAGCAACCAAAGCGCCGCCATTCGAATGGCTATCCCATTGCTAACCTGTTGCAAGATGACTGAATGAGGGCCGTCGGCCACTTCTGGGGTGATTTCGACTCCCCGGTTAATTGGCCCGGGTGCCATAATAAGAATGTTGTCTTTGCTAAGTTTCATTCGTTCCGCGTTCATCGCATAAAGCAACGCGTACTCGCGCACGGACGGGAAGGGACTAGCCGCTTGTCTCTCAAATTGAATTCGCAGCAGATTGAGGACATCGCAACGCGGCAATATTTCGTCCAAGTTGTAAGCGACTTCGATCCCAAACTTTTCCCATTGTTTGGATACCAAGGTCGCTGGCCCGCAGACGATCACGTGAGCACCTAACTTCTTCAACCCCCAGATGTTCGAGCGGGCTGTACGACTGTGCGCGATATCACCGACAAGTGCCACTGTGAGCCCCTGGAGCGATCCGCGTTGTTGCCGAATAGTGAGGATATCGAGCAGGCCTTGAGTTGGATGTTCATGTGGACCATCGCCCGCGTTGAGCACAGAGCAACCAAGGTGTTGCGCGAGTAGATGCGATGTTCCAGGAGTCGCATGTCGCACGACCACTGCGTCAACCCCCATCGCTTCAATCGTTTTGGCGGTGTCGATGAATGTCTCGCCTTTGGAGACCGACGAGCCGCTCGAAGAAAATTCGATCGTGTCGGCACCCAAACGCTTGGCAGCCAAGGAAAAGCTATTGCGCGTCCGAGTACTGTTTTCAAAGAACAGATTGGCGATGGTACAGCCGTTGAGTAGGTCGAGCTTCCGTCCCGTAGCACGAAACAGGCCTCCCAATCGCTCTGCAGCATCAAGCAATGTGATGATGTCTTCCGCCGGTAAGCTCTCTAGATCGAGCAAGTGTCGATGATGCCAGCTTTCAGGATACTGGGGACGCACGCTATCCGCTTGTTCATTCATCCCATTGAGCCTCATCGGCCATTACTTCTCCGTTGCCCTGTCCACAACAAAGTGGTTCATACCGATTGGCGAGACGTGAGTTCGTGCAAATTGTAAGCGCACTCCGCCATCCTCGCGAGGCGTCTTTGTCCGGCGACTCCTTGAAAACACCCTGGCGATAGCCGACCTTTGGCCCGGATTGGCAAACGGATGGTAGCCGAGGAATCAATTTGACAGTCACCACGGTTTTCATTTCCCACCATCTTCTTACCCCAAATTTTCTTACCTGAGCATCGATGCCGCCCTTGTCTGCCCTTAGTCCTTTAACCCGTGTAGTTGTAGGTAGGAAGATTGATGGTAAGAAAATTTTGCTACTGGCCTAGCGCCGGGCAGACTTTGTTTGCGATGTTCGCCACGGGTGTGCAGGGGTCAGGCCTTGTATTCGGTGTTCGAGGATAATCCGCGAATGCTGAACACCGAACACAAGGCCTGACCCTTACGAATCCGCCACTGACCCTTACGAATCCGCAAATTTTCTTACCTGAGCATCGATGCCGCCTTTGTCTGCCCTTAGTCCTTTAATCCGTGTAGTTGTAGGTAGGAAGATTGATGGTAAGAAAATTCTGCTACTGGCCTAGCGCCGGGGCAGACTTTGTTTGCGATGTTCGCCACGAATCGCCCTGAATGGCAACTTCACGACTTTCATTCCTCTGCCCACATTCCCTTGCCATTATCACGAAACGTGCGGGCGACTGGATCGGCTCGAACTTGATCCGCTGCGCTACACAGGTCGTTTTCGACGGCCTAGGCGAATTCGCGTAGAACCTTTGGAAGAGGAAAATAGACATCTTCCTTCTTGACCGTCTCAAGCCGAACCGTGGCGTCGTATTTCTTAACCAACCAGTCGACTGTAGCCTGAACGACGGACTCAGGAGCACTGGCACCTGCGGTCACCATGACGCGGTCTGCACCACTGAACCAGCTTGGGTCAATGTCTTCACAGCCATCGATCAAATAGGCTCGTCGCCCTTGCTCAACCCCTAGTTCACGCAGGCGTTGGCTATTGCTGCTGTTCTGACTTCCCAAGACCAATACGACGTCAACGTGTTCCGCAATCAGGCGAACCGCTTCTTGGCGATTCTGTGTGGCATAGCAGATATCATCCTTGGGAGGGCTTTCAATCCAGGGAAAACGTTCGCGAAGTCGACGGATAATTTTGTTTGCATCGTCGACGCTGAGCGTGGTTTGAGTCAGGTAAGCCAACTTGCATCCCGGTTCGAACTCAAGGCGGTCCACTCCGGCGGCATCTTCCACCAGCACAATCGCCTCGGGAGCTTCCCCCATGGTGCCGATCACTTCGTCATGCCCTTCATGGCCGATCAAAATGATTGTGTAATTCGCCTTTGCGTATTTGATCGCCTCCAAGTGAACTTTGGTGACCAATGGGCAAGTGGCATCAATGGCGGTTAATTGTCGTTCCTTGGCCAGTTTTCGGATCGCAGGCGAAACACCGTGCGCTGAAAATAGTACGGTGGCTCCAGTAGGAATTTGATTGAGATCATCGACAAATACAGCTCCTTTGGACTGAAACTCCTTGACGACATATTGGTTGTGAACGATTTCATGGTAGACATAGATGGGCGGCGGAAAAATTTTGATCGCTATTTCCAAACTTTTTACAGCCATATTGACGCCCGCACAGAATCCTCTGGGAGCTGCAAGAATTATTTCCATGAACTTACCACTGTAAAAAACCAAGCTTTTGTTGAACGATCTTCGTATTATGCTGCAATCCGCTCAAAGCACGAATGCCGCAGTCACGTTTTTTCAAACTGAATTGTCCAGGCTCGGCCCACAAAGTCCCCCGACAACCTGGAGCGTGGCCGATGCAAATCAGTATTGTCGACTCTGGGCGCGTCGCTCGTACGAGAACTTCACGGTGGCAAGTTGGCTCCTGCCGCCCCCGACTAGACAGGACTTCTACAATGTCTACGCCTATTGCCGATGGGCCGACAATTTGGCTGATGAAGTTGACGACCGGGAAACAAGTCTTAGCCTCCTTGCCTGGTGGCAACAGCAACTAGAGCTATGTTACTCGGGACGACCAGCACACCCTGTCTTAGTGGCTTTGCAGCAGACAATTCGACGACATCACATACCAAGCACCCCGTTTTTAGACCTCCTCAGCGCGTTTCGCCAAGATCAATGTGTCAAGCGCTATGACTCCGACGAGCAGCTTCTCGACTATTGTACCCGCTCGGCAAACCCAGTTGGCCGGATCTTATTGCACCTGGCAGGAGCTCAGGAGGAAGCCAACTTGATCTTAAGCGATCAGATATGCACCGGACTGCAGTTGGCCAATTTCTGCCAAGATATGTCGCGAGACGCTGCCATGAACAGGATCTACGCCCCTCGCAGCCGCTGGGAGCCATATGGCGTTGACGAAGAGATGTTATTGGCGATGCAGCCAACAGAGCAATTGCGGAGCATGCTTGCCAAGTGGGTGGGGGACACGCGCCTGCTGTTCGACTCCGGTCGGCCATTGACGGATCGAGTGCCCCAGTGGTTGGCAACCGACATCGATCTTTTCATTCGAGGGGGTGCCGCCGTACTGGATGCCATCGAGCGTCAACAATTTGATGTTTGGACCAGACGCCCACGGATTTCAAAATTTCAAAAGGTTCAATTGCTCGGACGGTCGCTCATTAGCCGCCTGTTTGGCAGAGTTCGTCGAGTGCGCAATGTGCGGGGGGCCGATGCATAACTCACTTGCTAATCGGTTCGACTCAACCGACTTGGAGTCCAGTTACCGGTGGTGCCACGCTATCTGCCGCAGCAGCCAAAGTAGTTTTTATAGCTCGTTCCGACTGTTGGACCGGCGGCGGCGGAAGGCGATGTACGCTCTTTACGCATTTGCGCGAATCGTGGATGACATCGGTGACAAGGAGCTTAACCCTTCCGCGATGATGCCGGGAAAGACAAACGACAACGGTGCATCAAATGGAGACGACACCGAATGTCGAGAACTTCAGCGCCGAGCGCGCGACGAGCAGCTGCGTACGATTGAAATCGAGTTATCGGAGGCTTTGCAAGTTTGCGTCCCAACGGTTCAACCACCCAATTGTCCTTCACGGCCCCGTACCTCGCCACCACAACGACTCAAAGAATCTGAGGATAACAGGCACAACTTGGCTCCACTTTGGCCTGCGATAGCGCATGTAGCGGAGTCGTTTGCCATTCCACCGCAACTGCTGTTTGACATCGTGGAGGGCGTGCGGATGGATCTCGATCCAAAACAGCCTGCCGACTGGGAGGAGCTCAAACGCTACTGTTACCACGTCGCCTCTGCGGTCGGACTAGCGTGTGTTTATATCTGGAAAAGTGATTCGCAGAGAGATGTAGGGCTGCCTCGCCAGAGTGCGATTGACTGTGGTATCGCCTTCCAATTAACAAATATACTGCGCGATGTCGCCGAAGATGCTCGCGCAGGTCGAATCTATATTCCGCTTTCTGAAATGGAGAGTTATGGTGTCGACCCACAGCGTTGGCTGGCAGGGGAGCCAACTGGGAATTGGGCGGCTTTGATCGATCAGATGGCGATGGAAGCGCAGAAGTATTATAATAACGGTTGGCCCACCATAGCCGGACTAACGCCGGCGAGCCAACGGATGTTCTCTTTGATGTGGCGGAGTTATCATCAACTGCTTGAACAAGTCGTAGCCAACAAACAGACATTGTGGAGCGAATCGAAGGTCAGGCTCTCAACAACTACAAAGTTGAACCTACTAACTAGTCACCTGGTCCCCCAGTGGTTCAGGCGACTACCCACACCCTAACATTCCACGTTCATCGACATCCCAACCGTCATCGGCATCCCTGCTGTCATCAATGCTTCCCTCCGCAAGCTCCCGTTTTCGAAATGCATCTCCATTGCTTGAGAATAAGAAGGTCGTGATTGTTGGTGGTGGACTGGCAGGGATCTCCGCCGCCATGGCGTTGGCTCGCCAAGGTGTAAACGTCCATCTACTCGAAGCACGAAAGCGTTTGGGGGGGCGTACCGGATCGTTCACTGCCGAAGTGGGCGGAACTGTCGAGCAAGTCGACTATTGTCAACACGTCGGTATGGGCTGCTGCACCAACCTACGGCAGTTGATTCGCTGGCTGGGACAGGAGGATAGCTGGGATGAGCATTCGGAACTGCATTTCTACAATGCAGATGGTCGTTATCAACGCCTGTCAGCCATCCCTTGGGTCCCTGCTCCGCTCCACTTGGCGGGGTGGCTCACACACTGGCCTGACCTCCGCTGGCGCGATCGGCTGGCAATCGCCCGCGGGATGCTCGCCCTACGACGACTTGAGCTCGACGAATCCCTCGAATCGAAATCGGCCATGGATTGGCTAAGGCGATGTGGTCAAACCGAGCAAAGTATCGAGCGATTCTGGAATACGATCGTTGTGAGCGCCTTGGGCGAGCAACTGGAACGCGTTAGCTTGGGCGCCGTTGTCAAGGTGTTGCAAGACGGGTTCCTGCGGCATCGCCATGCGTTTCATTTATTAATTCCGAACAAGCCACTTGATGCGCTTTTCAATTGCGAAGCGGCCGAACGCTTGCGAGAAAACGGAGTTTCCATTCAGCTTGGTGCTCCCGTTCAACAGATTGCTCATCGTGACAATCGATATGTTGTTACAGCCAGCGGCGTAGACTATACCGCCGATGCGATTATTCTGGCCGTACCTTGGCATGCCTTGACGCGCTTGGCCCATCGATCAGATTTCACCATGTTGCGAGAAGCGGCTGAACGCGGTGCTCGATTGGACAGTTCGCCGATTACTGGCGTCCACACGTGGTGGGACCAACCGTGGATGGACCAACGGCATGCTGCCATTGTTGGGCGGCTGTGCCAATGGGTGTTTTCGGAACCACCAACGACAAGCGAAGTTCCCCGCCTGGTAGATGGCTTAGGCAAATTGTCGCAGTCGTACTACTATCAGGTCGTTATTAGCTCCTCGCGTAACTTGCCCAAGGGTGATGCTTCACTCATTGAGGCGTTGATTCGCGAAGACTTAGCAGGCGTGTTTCCACGTTCTCGCTCGGCAAAACTACTGCGATGCAAAGTGGTGACCGATCCGCAAGCTGTGTTCTCGATGGCGCCAAACAGTTTAGAATACCGAGCGGTTACAACACAGCTTGGTACAGACATTTTGCTCGCCGGTGACTGGACTCGGACGGGTTGGCCAGCCACTATGGAGGGAGCGATTATCAGTGGTTTTCGTGCCGCCGAGTCGCTGCTGGCCAGCTGGGGGACGCGGATGACCATCACTGCAGGCCCTCTTTAGAAACCAGTACAAAGGAGCTTTGTCCACCTCAGTTGACACGCAAAGGACAATAAACATCCCATGCCCGCTCGCAATGGGAATGAGTTGCTGTTATTGTAACCGCAGTTTTCCACCTCAAGTTGCACTCCTGCCTGGAAGATGATAGCCCATGGAAGTCGTTGTTTGATTTGTGGCATTTGCCTCTTCAATCTGTGCTTTAGTTCAGGCTTTTTTGTTCTATCGTTGGATGATGACCTGCGACGAAGGGACAAGCGAGATGAAGACGATCGCGGCTGCTGTGCGCGATGGTGCCAATGCATATTTGCGACAGCAGTACATAGTCGTCACAGTCGTTTTTCTGGTGATTGCTGGCCTGCTGTCCGTCGCCGCATTTGGCTACAACCTGCAAAGCAAATTTGTGCCGGTTGCATTTCTGACTGGGGGCTTCTTCTCTGGGTTAGCGGGATGGTTAGGCATGAAGACCGCCACGCAGGCCAGTTCTCGAACGGCGGCCGCGGCGAGCATATCGTTGAACCAGGGACTGCGGGTGGCTTTCCGCAGTGGTGCCGTCATGGGACTGACCGTGGTGGGCCTAGGACTCTCATACATCACCGTTTGGTTTGGAGTACTTTATTGGGTTTGGCCGGTGGTGATGGGAGCTGAGAACGCGATATCGCTTGAAGCCATCACCGTGGCCATGCTTTGTTTTGGCATGGGAGCGAGTGCACAAGCACTGTTCGCACGCGTAGGTGGTGGTATCTTCACCAAGGCGGCCGACGTAGGTGCCGATTTGGTTGGCAAGGTTGAACAGCACATGGCCGAGGATTCACCGCGCAATCCAGCCACGATCGCTGACAATGTGGGTGACAATGTAGGTGACGTGGCTGGTATGGGAGCCGACTTGTACGAGTCGTATTGTGGTGCCATCCTTGCCACAGCTGCCCTTGGAGTCGCCGCATTTGCCAGTCCCTACTTGATGCCCGGCCTTACGGTAGAAGAGAAGCAGGCCAATCAATTAGCCGCTGTACTTCTGCCGATGGCACTGTCTGGCATCGGTATTTTGCTTTCGATTGCAGGGATCTATTTAGTCAAGACGAACGAGGACGCAAGCCAGAAAAATCTACTCGCAGCGCTAGCCCGCGGCATCAACTTTTCAGCCATCACCGTCTGCGTGGCAACGGTTGGGCTGACACTGCTGCTGATGCCTACGGTCCCGGGTACGCTGGTTTTTGGTGCAATTCCTGGTGTTGCTTTTAGCGTGGTGGTCGGATTGGCTGCGGGTTGGTTGATAGGCAAGTACACCGAGTATGCAACGAGTGACCATTTTGCCCCAACCCAGAACTTGGCCAAACAAGCGTTGACTGGACCTGCGACCATTATCATCGGTGGAATCGCCGATGGGATGGGAAGTGTCTGGGCACCCGTGCTCGTGATCTGTGCGTCGACCCTGTCGGCATTTGGTTTTGCCTGTGGTTGGCACTTGGACGATCCCCATTACTTCGCTCTTGGGCTATATGGAGTAGGCATTGCTGCAGTTGGCATGTTGAGCACGCTCGGAATCACGTTGGCAACCGATGCCTACGGACCGATCGCTGACAACGCTGGCGGCAACGCCGAGATGGCGGGATTGGATAAACAAGTCCGAGCACGCACCGATGCTCTCGATTCGCTCGGCAATACAACCGCGGCGACAGGCAAGGGATTTGCCATCGGTTCAGCAGCCTTGACCGCGTTGGCGTTGCTGGCTGCCTACGTTGAAGAAGTTCGCATGAGCTTTGAACGCTGGGCATTGTCGATCGCTGAGCGAATTCAGCTCGCCGGTCTGGAAGATGGTCTCTATAAAGTTTCGCGGGGCTTTGTTGTTTCAGTTCAAGACGGCTCGAAGCCACACGGCTTCCTGGCGATGCCCTACCTGCAAAATGATGCTCGCGTTCGAGAAGCCTGGCGCAACGTGGATTTCAGTAGTGGTCCAGCACGCATTCCGGATGAGCTACTGACTCTGGGAGCGGGCGACCATGGACCGTTGGCGACATTCGCTCCCAGTGGTGGACAATTGACTGACGTACATCTGGCCACACTTCTCGACTTCTCCGCCTATTACGATGCGTCGGTCATGAATCCTCGCGTATTGATTGGGATTTTCATTGGCGCGATGGCCACGTTTATCTTCTGTGCTTTGACCATGAAAGCGGTCGGACGCGCTGCTGCAGGAATGGTGGAAGAAGTGCGACGGCAGCTTCGTGAGACCCCAGGAATCATCACCGGCGAGGTCACGCCCGACTATGCGCGACCAGTGGCCATTAGCACCAAAGCTGCTCAAATGGAGATGATTCTCCCAGCCGCGCTTGGCTTATTTACGCCACTCGCTACAGGCATGATCTTTGGTGTGGGTGGCGTTCTCGGCTTACTTGTCGGTTCGTTGTCTTCAGGCTTTTGTGTGGCCGTATTTATGTCCAACGCAGGTGGAGCGTGGGATAATGCCAAGAAATACATCGAAGCAGGCAACCTCGGCGGGAAAGGTTCACCTGCCCATGATGCAGCAGTGGTTGGAGACACCGTGGGAGATCCATTTAAGGATACGAGCGGTCCAAGCCTGAACATTCTGATCAAGCTGATGAGTATGGTGAGTGTGGTGGTCGCGGGCTTGGTCGTGCGTTACAGCGCTGTTGCACTCGGCTGGCTGTAACGGTCCAACCCCTGGGACTGCTTGAATCGTTTTCGCTACTCGTCGTCGTCATCCTCGACGACCGAGATGGCCCATTCTGGATAGGGCACTTGACTCCCTTTGACAGACCGCCAAATGATGCGATTCAAGATATCTTCGGGCGCCTTATCGACTTCGCGAAAGTTGAGTGTGGCAGAAACGAGTGCATCCTCCCGCAGGACCTTGTCCTGAATGGCATTTGGATTGGGATTCATTTCGTCGAGCGGCACGATCGTTGGAACGGACTCAAACGGTGTGAGGTCGGGATGGTCAACAAAGCAATCGAACATGGGTGTAGCGCTTGCATCGAATTGATTCATCGGGGGCAAGCCGAGGATCTGTTCCATCGTCCGTAACATGCTACTGGTGTTGTACAACGTCGGAACGGTGGCGCCTCGTTTGGTATAGGGACTGATGCAATAGGCTGTTGTGCGATAGCCACTTACATGGTCCCAACCAGCTTGTGGATCATCCTCGATGGCAAAGATGGCCATTTCGGGCCAGAACTTCGAATGGGAAAGAGCTTCCACGATGCGGCCAAATGCCAGGTCGTTGTCGGCCATGCAACTAGCAGGAGTCGGGCAATTTGGTGATGTGCCACTTCCGTGATCATTCGGCAAGCAGATGATCACCATGTTCGGATACTCCCCTTTGGCTTCGAATTCGGCAAGTTCCTTGATCACAAAGTCTGCGCGAAATTGGTCAGGCACCGACATTTCCCAGCCAACGTACTCCGTTGGCGAGAAAGGTCGAATGGTTTCGATGCCTGGTTCGCTTTCGAAAATCACTTCGTCGCTCTCTCCCTTCCAGGTACGGTAGCATGTCATGTAGTCCGGCGTTCCTTTCTTGGTAGGATCGCGATAACGAACCTTGGGCAACATGAACTCTCCGTAATTGCGAATCGACTTCTTACCCGCAAGGACGTTGTCCCAAATAAAGCCTGCAGGAGAATAGGCCAACGCGTCTGTTTCATCTTCCCCCATGCCATCAGGATAGCTCCGCGGAAAACCTGCAAAGCTCTTCTCCATATAGTCGGTACTAAAGGCAGTGGTACTCCACTGATGACCATCGGCGCTTAAAATCCCATTGCAATAGGTGTTGTCGAGCAATACAAACTCGCTAACAATTTTGTGCTGATTGGGGGTCACCTCTTTTCCAAAAATGCAAAGGTCTGCCCGCCCCCTGCCCTGTTCGAGCGCGCCGAAAACTTGATCATAAGTACGATTTTCTTTCAGAATGTAGACGACATGCTTGATGAGGCTTGGTTCGCCAATGCGTTCTGGAATAGCCTTCGGAGCCACACCCTCTCTAGCAGGCAAGGCAGTCTCTGCAATCGCGACACGCCGCATGTTCTTTGCAGTTCGTTCCGACAGCATGGCAAGCTGTTCGGGTGCCTCAGGAAGTGGCACCAACGAGATACTGCCATGGTAATGGTGAGTATTAAAACCCTCAGTTCCATCGCGTTGTTTCTTCGGCTGAATTGGCAAACCCTTGATGTTCGCCACGCACAACTGCTTACGGTGCGGGTCAAAGAGGATCGCACCGGGAAACCAGCCGACTGGAATGAGTCCGATTAACTTCGTTTCCCCTTTGTCCTTGGGATCGAAATCGATGACCGCCACGGCGTTTTGTGATCCGTTGGCAACGTACAACTGGTTTCCATCAGGTGCAAAAGCAATCGCATTGGGACTAGCCCCAAACAGGTCGGCAGGACTCGGCTTTGTCCAAACCGTTTCGATGACTCGCTCCTGTGCGACTTCGATCAAGCTCAAGTGGTCGCTGCCGGCATTCGCGCATACCACGTACTGTTGATCCGGTGACACTGCCAGGGCACTCGCATGCAACCCCGTTAACAATTCGTTCGTTACGGTACCTGCTTGTAGATTGATCAGGCTTACAGAACCTTCGCTGGCAATATGTCGCTCTGCGTCGACGCGGACGACGGTACCGCGCCCAGCGGGGCCTACCAGATCGTCAGCACCGGGGCGTCGTCCTCCCCAGTTGCTCACAATGGCCTTGCCTCCCACCAGCACGACATCGTAAGGTGCGACCCCGACGTCGATGGCACGCTTGAGTTCACCCGTTCGACTATCGATCTCAAGTAGTCGGTTCGACAAGTTGCCACACACGTACAACAAGGAGCCATCGGAGCTGAGGGCTAATCCACTGGGTATTTCCGCCTTCCGTCGTGGCGCACCTGCTTCGGGCAACGGCAATGTATGCGATGGTGTGACCAATCCGTCAGCGCCAACTGAAAAAACTTTGACTGAACCCTCGACATTGCTCATGAAAATACGCTTGCCGTCAGCCGAGAAGATCAGTCCCGTGTAACTAACCTGCCCCGCTTTGTCCGGCTTTAGAATGTTGGCAGAGGCTTCATCCGTGGGAGGCGTCGTGCGCAGCTCGTCAGGCAAGGCGACGCGCTGCTTAATCTCACCAGAGCCAGGATCGACCACGACCAATTCGTTGGTCTTGCCAGCCACCAATAACAACTTTCCATCGGGGGACATAGCGAGCGTCTGGGGACGCATGCCCGCCAATTCGACCTGCCTTCCAAAGGGTGTCAACAACTGATTCACCGGTGTCACAATGACGTCATCCCGCCAACGCCCCACCTGATAATCCAGTTCTTCACTTCGCGGCGCAGACTGTTGCGTCCAGACTGCTTGCGTAGGAATTGAGGCTGCGGCGAGGACAAGCGATAGTAGAAGCTTTTTCATGGTCACCTCAAGAATGCATAGAACCTGCGATGGAAGTCGAAAGATAACCATCCATTCCATCAGGTGCAACTAGCCGCAGTCGTATGCTTGAACAATTAACAATTCACCCCGGCGAAGACCGCCGCCAGCGTGCGGCTCGAACCATCGCCGGAACGTAGCGTCCCAATAGTCCCAACAGGATCAGACCACCGCCCGCCCAAGTCCACCAGCGCGGTGCATCGTAACTGGGGTGATGATGCCAAGCCATGTAAACCCAGATCGGGACCAAGATCGGTTCCATCAAAGCCAATACCGACGCTTCTGCACTGGAAGTACTTCGTAGGCCGCGAGCGAACATCAAATAGGGTAAGGACATTTGAAAGACGCCAAAGAGCCCCAAAGCAACGTAACTGCCAAGGGAAATACTATCCGTACGCTGTAGAGCCCATGGCGCAAGTAACAACGCGGTTGAACCATGGCAAAGCGTTATGAGCCAGGCCGCATCCATGTCCCGCATCAACCGCATGGTCAAGACGACACCGGCAAACGTAATGCCCGAAACGATTCCCATCGCTGTCGGATATAGACTCGCCTCACCCAGCATTTCCATGATTAGGATCAAAGCAACACCGCTGAGGCAGAATGCAAACATATTGATGTCCGGACGCGTTATTTTCTCTTTGAGCAGCCACGCGCTTCCAAGCAACACCCAGGCGGGGCTAAGATACTGCAACCAGATCGCATTGGCTGCGGGACCGTTAACCATGGCCGACATAAACGACCAAACCATGACCACAAAACAGACCATCATCGGTATTAGCAGTGGATGCCATCGAGGACGCCTCACAAAAGGAATCAGAATCAGCATGGCAAAGAAACTGCGCCAGAATGCGAGCATCAAACCGCGGACATCCTCCGGCCACGCATCAAACCAAGGTGCTTTTGCAAAAAAGCCACTGGTGCTCCAAAGCGCGGCAGCACCTACGATCAGTAGACGACCTTTCCATACTGTCTCGGTGGGCTGTGTCAATTAGAATTGCCTTCGATAGCGAACTAGCCTTATTCATCAGAAAACGGCACTTAACAAGCAAGAGAGCCACGCAAGGCAACAAAGTATGAACGAAACGCTCATATTGTTAATGATCTTGTCCGAAATTTCTGTCGGACTCCTTCTGGCAGGTTTGTTGCTCAAATCTGCTTGGCTGCCCATTCAACGGGAATTCCCACCTCAAGCGATCGCCGTCCCTCACTTTCGCCGCAATTTCCAGAGCTTTAGCTTTGGCATCTTTAACGCCGGCTTTTCATTCCATGTCGCAGTCGACGATGAATATTTGCACATTCTACCCAGCCTGTACCTGCGCGTAGTGGGCTGCAAGCAGGCCAGCGTCCCATGGTCAGCCATTCGCATGCACGAGAAGCAGCCCTGGTACTCGAAACAATCGCGAGCCAAACTTGGCAAAACCGAAGTGGTAGGTCCAGCTTGGTGCTTTGAATTCCTGAAAATGCAAGACCAAGTGCTACAGTAAATCCGTCTCGCTCCATCTACGTCTGCTGTTGAACAAGCTATCCATCAAGCACCGGTGGCACTCAGAACTGCCACCGGCATGCCTCGTACTAGGCTTTTGCAATGCGTCTAGCTAACACCTCCGTGAAGATCAAGCTAAAGATGATCAAGCCTACATGCAGTACGACGGTGCTAATCAAGGCATATGCGACACCTTGGCTGAATCCATAATTGTGCAGTCCAATTCCCAACAAATTTGTACCGAACCAGGACCAAGCGGTAATGATGTTGCCCACTAAGTTGAGCATCGCGAAGCCGCGTGGGCCAACTTGTTTATCCCAACGAGAGTGGAGCACGATCGCATTCCACATGACGATCATGAGTGCACCGTTTTCCTTAGGATCCCATCCCCAGAAACGCCCCCAACTGTCGTCGGCCCAGAGTCCGCCGAGCACCGTCCCAACGAAGCTGAAGAATATCCCGAAGCAGACAGCTCCGTAGCCCATGCGGTACAGAATCTTCTGTACATCTTCCGTTTGAGCTGGGCGTTCATTGACCTTAAGACCGTCGTAACCGGTTGCAATGCGATGCACCAGAGCACAGATCCCAAAAAATCCTGCCAGAAAAGTCGCCGCGTAACCAAACGTGACGGTGATCACGTGAGTCGACAACCAAAACTGGGTATCAAGGACCGCTTGGAGAACATGCAGCGTGTCGCTCGTATCAAGCGACTGTGCGATGGACAACGTCATGATTCCGATTAGTCCAGCGACCAGGTTGGCGATTCCGATCGGATAGATCATCTCCAAAACCAGGCAGAACAAGACGCAGGCCCAACCGATAACGACCGCCGAGGAATACAAGTTAATGACCGGAGCACGCCCCGAAATGTACATGCGCGCAAGGATAGCCACGGTATGGATGACAAATACACCCACAAGCAACCAAAAGGTCGTGCGGCGCACGAAGGGCTTATTGACCAGGAACGTTGCAAAACAAAGCGAAAGCGCGAGTAGATACAGGACGACACCTTGGGCGGTCGGATTGAACTTGTTAAGCCAACGCTCGATGGAGGCCTTCGTCAAGTGCGGCGCTGCAGCTGGAGTTTCCTCGAGATGTTTGTGTAACGCGCGAACAGCTTTGTTCACTTCTTGCGCATCTTCAGCTTGTACCGCATTTAACACATTGGCCAATAAAGCCGTACCTGGATTCACTTCAACTTCGTCGATCGGCTGAAATATCCTCGAGAACAAATCGGGGCCCATCAATTGCCGCAACTCCAGCAGAATTCCACTAAAGGATGCTGGCCCCAGTGCTTGCCATTCGCCGGCGATCAACCCGTGTTCGTCGGGTTGTCCAGCAGGTGGAATCATCGCTGGAGGATGGTCGCGCGATATCCGCTGCATCAACGACTGGGTCTGCTTCACCCGCAGCAGCAGTTCGTTCACCGCATCGGGGTCTTCTGAAGATAAACCTGGCAATCGCTGTTCACGATATGCAAACGTTAGGAAGTCGTGGGTATTTAGTTTTGCATTGAGATCCGCGAGCTTCTGTTCCCGAAATCCAAGCTCTTCACGATTTTGCGATTTCTCGCGAAGCGGTTCAATCGCTTCCAAAAATGCCTCACGGCCAGGCTCAAGTTCTGCGTAGGAATAACTGGAACCGGGACGCGGATCCAACTTAAAGATATCGAGCACTTCCTTGGAGTAAATGCGAAACACCGGCGCTTCACGCGCCCAAGGAACACCAGCCATTGTGGCCATTAACCACTCGGATGGAGAGCGGCTATTACCATCTTTATCCTTGACGGAGCTCTTTCCTCCAAATAACGGATCACTCAAGTCATGTAACAAGTAACGCGCCACCGTATCAAACGGCTTGATGCGGCCTTCATGCTGAACGGGTAGTTCGGAAATTGCCTTCCAGTCGATCGTAGAAACAGAGACCCGTTCTGGCCGCGCGAACATGGCTGCACAAAGTGCTGCAACACCAAGCCCCACGACAACTGGCATCGCATAACCGACCGTTAGCTTCGGACGCGTTTTCGCAGTCGACTTGTCGATGTCGGTCGGAATACTCCCGCGATCATAACGATTGGCAAAGGTCACAAAGGTACCACCAAAATGGGCAAACATGCCGACCAACACCATCATGCAACAGATGTAGGGTATGACCCAGCCAGCATTCTCGACAACTTGCAACCCCGCAGCTTCAACACTTTCGCCACTGGCCGTGGGCATGTTGAAATAACTGCTTTGGTAAAACGTTTCCCCTTGGTAACGCAATGGATTGTTCATCCAAGTACGTCCCTTTAGCGTTTCACCTGTTTCGTGGTTGTGAATGACAATATGGGAAGAGTAGTCGCGTGGTGTGTCACTTCCGCTGTAGTTCACGCGGACAACATCCTCTAACTCAACGCTGTAGGGCTTGTATTCGCGTCGATAACGCAGCGCGACTTCGTACGGTTTTTCGTCGATAGTGACTTGATCGTTGATATCCCGGCCACCACCCATGTAAACTTGCTCGCGGTCATTGGCATGCTGCGCGACCAGAAGCGTCTCAATGGGTTGATCGGTTTTGCGATCGATCAACTCGATGTAGGCGGAAGCGATGTTGGTGCTGTTGGACTCTGCGGCTCCAACCGTCTTCATGGGCTTGGCGATCATCTGCAATCCCAAGCCAGTGGTTGCAGGCGATTTTTCGTCGGCTTTGATGGGATCCCAAGTGCTATTGGGCATCCACTGGACAATCTTTATCTTGCACGGCAACTCAGGTTCATCGATGACACCATCTCCGCGCAGCGATTTGCGAATGTGCGATTCAGAAATAGCCAACACGCGATCCTCGTCCGCATCGCTGGTATCAATAAACGCTAGCTCAAGTTCATCTTGTTGAAAGACCAAGTTGGTTTGTTCACCTTCGACGACGCTCAGTCGTTGTTCGACTTGCCGATCACCAAAGACAAATTGCCCCACCATCAATAGAGCTACGCCTACGTGAATCAATACGTTTCCTCCACGCCGGCCAAAGATCATCCATAACCCGGCCAAAGTAACTCCTGACGCGATGGTTGCCTGCAGCAATTGCCACACGATGCGCAGCCCAGGATCGTTGAGGCGAACGCTGTTACCACCCAACAGCAGCGACGCGGTTAGTGCAATCGAAATCACTGCGGTCAAACCCAGAAAGATCCTTGCAAGGCTAGGCAGTCCCTTCGCGGATATCGCGTAGCCCACCAGCGCCATCGTCATAATGGCAAATCCACCCTTCAACCAAGCCCACAAAGTGTCGTAACTCACCGGCGGCTTTCCCTGCAAACCGTCGACCGCATGACCATTGACAATCACAGCGGTGACCAACAGGGCACCGAGCAGCGAAACTACGATGCCAAGTAGTAGACGCATTCCTCGGGCTTGAGCAGAAAATCGAGTCGTCTTGGCGGCGATCAAGTTAATCATCAGGATTAATCCGATCGTTGCCCCACCAGGAAATGGAAAACGTCCGGCGTACGGTACATCGTGTGGAAACAACGTAACGGGAAAGAGAACGTCCACTGGCACAATAGCCAGCCAACTGTTGAAGTACAGGCGTTTGACTTCGGCCAACGATTGCTCGTCCTGGGCCAAGGTGCCAAACAAGACCAACAGAATCCCGAGGCCAAACATGGTCACCGTGATCTTCAACGATCCCATGAGCTTCAGGATTTTGAACGGCACTGAGATACCCTCTGCACGACTGCGCGCGTGACTTCCTAAGGCATCAGATCCGCGGGGCCCAGACAATGTTCCGGCTGACATTTTTTACACCATTGAGATAGAAATTGGTTGTGAGACAGCGTTTGACCCGAGCTCACCATTTCATCGATTTAACAAGTTGCAAGAACGCATCGCGCTGCGCAACGATTCGTTCGGTTTTCCCAGTCAACTTCACAAACAAGGATTCGTTTCCCGTCCACGGAATCTGCGCGACGAGAATCGACTCCCCAGCGGAACCGCTCAGTTCGTAGAGCGTGGCAGTAACTTCATTGACTGATTCTGTCGTTGTTTTCTCCGCAACTTTTTGCTTCGCTTCCTCTGTAGCCTCAATCCCCAACTGCTCCATCCACATATCGACCATTAGTTCCGGTTTGACGCTGGCGGTAGAAACGATGACCGACAACGGTTCACCTTGGCCATCATCGACCTCAAAAACCGCTTGGCGAATTCCCGACGCAGGCTGCTCCGACCAACCGGTCGGAATGTTGTAGGTCAACTTTGGTCCAGCCGGTTTAGCGTCCGTATCCGTAACTGTTTGTGGCGGCGAAGTGGCTTTGTCGGTCGGTTGGCCGCCAAATTGATTCATGAACGGTGCTGATCCCATGCCACCGGGAGCTTTCTTACCCACCAAACTAACAAAATAGGCCTTTGCGTTCCCTTGAGCAAACGCAGCAACTTCCTCCAAATCAGGCTCCATGCGCTCCCAATCGACACGCGACAAACTCACTTGCCCTCGCCATCGGTTCACATCTTCAATGACGCGATCTCGCCAACTGGCCTCATCCATGGTAGGTGCTGGCAGTTGCGTCACGGTGGCAGACACATCATCGCCTTCGCGCTTGAGTCGTGCATAGATAATGCTCCGAACATCCTCTTTGCTCCAGCCCTCCGCCAATTGAAACTGCGGCTCACCACTTGCTTCAAAACGTACGTTTTTGACGATTTCACGAAAGTCGGCTTCATATTTGGCCAACTTTTGAGGTTCGTCCATCATCTTGAAATACCAAGCGGTTTCACCATGCGGAATGATGACTCCCAATATCTGCTGCTCCACAGCGGCACCAGCGACTTGAGCAGTACCCACATTTTTCCGCTTCGCAACCGTGTATTCGCGTACGGCTACTTCGTCCGAGCATCCCAGTAAAATCGCGAACATGCTCATAAAAAGCACACCGCAGTAGTCTGGAAAACGATAACAATGAATTCTTCGTTCTAGCATATTGGGATCTGTCAGACTTCCATTGCAGCATGGTAAAAACGGGGACCGATGCATCTATTTTACGCCACATTCCAAGTTCTGGGGACCTCAATTGGACCAGCGTTTGCTAAGCCGGGGCACGCAAGAACAATCGGAGTACAACCAAGGCAATGCAGCGTTGGGATCGGACGACAGCGCGGGAAGGAGGGTAAGTGGCGGGAACGAGCACTTTCGCTCGTCTTACATAGTCTAGCGTCTCCTAGACTCGATTTGTCTCCCCGATCGACGAACTTTCGGGAATTTCAATCGGACAACGAGGTCAAGTCACGCGGTTAATTGACGCGACGTTGCCAACGAAAACCATCGCCGTCAGGACCAACGCCAATTGTGGCGTTGCCATCAGAACCGCCGCCCAAATCTTGTTGGTTGGAATTGCCTTTATTGGCCGAATCAAACGGTTTTAGAGGCGGTAGTCCAACCGCAGAAGGGAGACTCGAAAGGCGACTGGACGCCCCCGACTGTCTGGCGAGCAGCTTTTCACTTTCCGAAAGTCGAGCTTCTAACGTTTTATTCTGCCGTTCGAATTCTTCGCGCCGAGCCTTTTCCGCCCGGAATTCGGTTAACAGCCGTTCGTTTTCGTGTTGGAGTTGCTGTACTAGCTTGCCGTTTCCGAATGAATTGCAGCCAGTGATCGGCGAGCACAAAACCAGGTAGACCAACGCTCGGCATAAGACTCCGCCGGCGGGCAGTTGGAAACATCGGTTATTCTTGCGTTTGTTCACGTTGATCCAACTCCTTTCTTTGGCAAAATCTGAGTCCACGCTATCAGTTTTTTGGATGCAGGGGTAGAGCGATTTCAATAAGAGGAAAGTGGCCTGCCTCGTACCCCGACACGAATTTAAAAAGCTTTAACTTAAACTCGAACTTAATTAAACCTAAACTTCCGCCACCTGCCTCCTACCCGATCAGTCTCGGAATGAACAGGTCGAATGAACTGGTCTAAGGAGAGGCAGGAGCCTCTGAGCAGTGCGTTCCGAGGCAGAGCCGGCAGAGGCCCCGGAACGAGTTTAACTGGTCTAAGGAGAGGCAGGAGCCTCTGAGCAGTGCGTTCCGAGGCAGAGCCCCGGAACGAGTTTAGTTCGAGTTTAAGTCTCACCTTACCCAGTCACAGCAAGCACCCGCGCGTGCAAGCTTAAACTTTCCTTCCAAACGCTAGCAACACAAACAACATCGCGACAAATCCGCAAGGCAACAACAGCCAACTGCTAACGCCGAAACCGGCCGGCAACGTGCCACACACAATGGCAATACCACCGACAACTAGTGCGTAGGGCATCTGCGTCCTCACATGCGCGATGTGATCGCAATGGCAACTCCGCGAAGAGAGAATCGTCGTGTCAGAAATCGGCGAACAGTGATCTCCGAAAATCGCGCCTGCCAGTACGCTGCCGATGGAAGCAATCAAAATGGCATGATGTGGGCCTGCGGGCGAACCAAGTTGTTGCGATACCAGATTGTGTACCAACGGAATTACAATGGGCATCAAGATCGCCATCGTGCCCCAACTGGTTCCTGTCGCAAAGGCAATCCCGCCGGCAAAAACAAAAACAATCGTGGGCATGAAGCCTGGGTTCAATTCGAAGTCCGCCACTTTGGATGCCACAAATGCTCCCGTCTCCAGATAGCCCTCACCAGTCAACCTGCTGAGCGTCCATGCCAACCACAGAATGACCAAAGCTGGCAGAACGTGTACAAAGCCTTCGAGCATTCCCGCGCGTATTTCATCCCCCTCCAAGTTGCGTTGCAGGGCAATCAATCCAAGAATCACAAACAGACCAGCCAAAGCGCCATAAACCAACGCGACGTAGCTATTCCCTTGGCCAATGATCTGCCCCGCCGCCTGCCATTTTGAATCCGATAGTGGAGTGTCACCATTTTCGGCTAACCCCGTCATGATCAGCAGCCATACCGCAACCCCGACGGTGACGCAGATGGGCAAGATGGCGTTAAAAGCTCTGGGCCTTACCTGCTCACCGCTAGCGATGACATCCACTCGATCGCTATCGTCGCCTTCCATAAATGCGCGGCGTTCAGCGGTTAGCATGGGGCCAAAGTCGCGACCGAGAAGTGCGACCATTAACACAAACACTAAGACGTAAAGAATATAAAAACGTCCTGGGATCGTCTCGATAAAGATCCCAAAAGTATCTGAGCCGATATCAATGCCTGCGCTGTCGAAGCCGGCCTTCATGGCGCTAATCTCTGTCGCTACCCAAGTACTCACCAGCGCCAGACCAGACACTGGAGCTGCCGTGCTATCCACTAAAAACGCGAGTTTCTCGCGACTTATCTTTAAGCGATCCGTGATCGGACGCATGGTGGAGCCAAGCAACAATGTGTTTGCATAATCGTCGATAAAGATGATCAACCCCAACAGCCAGGTAAGCGCTTGCCCTCCGCGCCGAGTTCGCGCAAACGGAGTCGACCAGCGCACAATCCCCTGCATGCCACCACTGCGATGAATCAGCGCGATTTGCATTCCCAATAAGACGGTAAATAGAAACACTCGAAGATGATCTTCGTCAGCGAACGAGCCCCAGAGGTGGTTTTCGGTGAGTTCGAGTGTTAACGTCGTACCACTCTCTGACAAGTAGCGTGACCAACTGAATGCATCACCCCACGTCTGCCGTTGCTCGGCGGGAGTTGGAAGCAAAATTGCAATGGCGGCAATTACTCCAAGCAACAGAGACACTACGACTCGCCGCGTTATGATCGCCAATGCGATGGTTAACAGCGGTGGCACGATGCATGACCACTGAGCCAACTGCGTCCAGAAGCCAGCCACGGTCGCGGTGGCTTTGGCGGTGGCTGTAGATGGGTCTAGGGAGACCCCATCAAGCTGACTGATCAATAACGGAACATCCACTCGGCTGGCCCTCTGCTTGGCGCTTGGCAACTAAAGGACTCCAATATAGGCGCACCTTCACATGTTTTCATCACGCTTAGCCGCTTTGGCGGTAGCCACGGTTATTTTATTGACCGAAAACTTGTGATTGAGCACATAGCCAGTCGTATCGCACTAAGGATCTCAGGAGCAGGATGATGGCAGTTGCGTCGAAAAATAACGCGCGTTCGAGCCGCGGCACACGAAGCACCACGACGACTCGCAAGAAATCGGCCCGCTCTACTAAAGCCAACAAGGCGACACACAGCGCCGGCAATGGCAAACAACGCGCGGGCAAGTCACCTTCGGAGGCTGGACCTGACAAGAAGCCAAAAATCAATCCGTTCCACCAACGACTCGCCCGACTGACCCACTACCAGGCTTGCAAGCTACTGGGGGACGAGGGAAAAAAACTGCTGATGGCGGGCAGCAAATTTGAAGTCGATACCGAACGCGACGTGTACTTGGCAGGTGATCTGTACCGCGTGCGGATTGCAGACGCTAACCTCCCCAATCCTGTCGCCGTCGTGACGATCACGCTCAGTAGCGGTCGCGATAAACAACTGTTAATGAACTGCGACCAGTGCGATCTGAAGTGCGAGCATTTGGGTGGTGCACTCGCCCACTTGCTCGACGCCAAAACCACCATGGGTCTCGCCGCCCCGCCCGACGAAAATGTGCCGCTTGAATTCTTGACCGACCGCGAATTGATCGAACGCGCCTTGGCCGAGCGGAGGCTACGGGCGGCGGAGGAGAAGATGAAGGTCTCTCCAACCAACAAAGAAAAACCTTGGTCCGATTACTTGGTAACCAGCTACCAGTCCGGCAAGACCTATCGCGTCGCCTTGCGCGGGACCGAATCAGGGCAATCCTATTGCAGTTGCCCCGACTTTCGCACCAATCATCTCGGCACTTGCAAACATGTCTTGCATACGCTGACCAAGATCGAAAAGAAGTTTTCGGCCGCCAAGTTGCGAGTTCCTTATCGCCGCAAAAATCTCTCGCTCCGCGTTCAATACCAAGCACCCCAAGGCTTGGTCTTCAATCTACCCGATACTCCCGATGACAAAGTAGCCGAGATCGTCGGTACGGCGAGTGTTCAAACGATCTCCGGCAGCGAAGCCATGCACCGCATTCAAGCGCTGCAGCACGCCGGCTTTGAAACGCACGTCTATCCCGACGCCGAAGAATGGATCCAACGCGAACTGGTCCAAGCCCAGTTGGCCAAAACGTGCTCGAAGATCCGCGAGAACCCGGCCAAACATCCACTGCGAAACGAACTGCTCAAAGTCGAGTTGCTGCCTTATCAACTGGATGGAATCGCCTTTGCCGTCGCAGCCGGACGAGCCGTGTTGGCCGATGACATGGGATTGGGAAAGACGATTCAAGGCATCGGCGTGGCCGAGCTGTTGGCCCGCGAAGCGGATATCCAACGCGTCCTGGTCGTTTGCCCCGCTTCACTTAAGAGCCAGTGGCGCAGTGAAATCGCCAAGTTCTCCGGTCGTTCGTCGCAATTGGTGATGGGCAAAGGAGAGGAGCGGGCCAAGCAGTACCGCGACAACGCGTTCTTTACGATTTGCAACTACGAACAAGTCATGCGCGATTTGGCGCCCATCGAAAAAGTCCAGTGGGATTTGATCATCCTGGACGAAGGGCAACGCATCAAAAACTGGGAATCCAAGACCAGTCAAGTCATTCGCGCGTTGCACAGCCAATTTGCGCTCGTACTATCCGGCACGCCGCTTGAGAACCGCTTGGATGAACTCTACACCGTCGTGCAATTTGTAGACGACTCCCGACTGGGCCCAGCCTATCGCTTCTTCCACAAACACCGCGTCGTCGACGACCGCGGCAAGCCGACCGGCTACCAGAAATTGGATGAACTGCGCGAGCTGCTGAAACCAATTTTGCTGCGGAGAAAACGCAATGAAGTTGCCAAACAACTCCCCGCCCGCACCGACGAAATCGTCCGTATTCGACCGACCGCCGAACAGTTGGAAATCAACGATGGGAACCTGAAAATCGCCGCGCAGATCGCCGCCAAAAAGTTCTTAACTGAAATGGATTTGCTACGTCTTCAAAAGGCACTGCTGATGGCTCGCATGTCCGCAGACAGCACCTTTTTATGCAACAAAGAAGAGCCGGAATACAGTTCCAAACTCGAGCGATTGGGAGAACTCCTCGATGAACTTATCCTCGATGACTCTCGCAAAATTGTGGTCTTCAGCGAATGGCGGACCATGCTTGACCGGATCGAAATCAAGCTCGATGCGTTGGGCTGCGACTACGTCCGACTCGACGGTCAAGTCCCTCAGAAACAACGCCCAGCCATCGTCGAGAAGTTCCAAAACGACCCCGATTGCCGTTTGATTTTAATGACCAATGCCGGCAGTACCGGACTTAATCTTCAAAGCGCCAACACGATCATTAATGTCGACTTACCATGGAACCCGGCTGTCCTGGAACAACGCATTGCACGTGCGCACCGTATGGGCCAGAAGAACCCGGTACACATCTATAAGCTGGTAACCGAAGACACCATCGAAGAACGCTTACTGGAGACACTCGCCTCAAAGCAGGAACTCGCCGACGCGGCTATCGATTTCGACTCGGACGTCACGGCCGTGACCATGCAAAGTGGCATTGCCGATTTGAAACGTCGCCTGGAAAAGATCTTGATTCCCCAACGAGCTGCTCCAGTCGACGCCAGCCAACAACAGCAAGTTGCACTGGAAGCTGAGACCATTCGCCAGCGCCGCGAAAAAGTTTCAGCAGCCAGTGGGCAATTGCTGGGTGCAGCCCTGCAATTGGTCGGTGAACTGATCGGCGGAAACAACAGTCCGCCGCCCAAAAAAGAGACCGTCGATCAACTCGCCGGCAGCCTCAAGGACTGTGTTGAACGCGATGCCGAAGGACGCCCTCAACTGCGGATCAGCCTCCCCGACGACGCCGCTCTCCGCGGACTGGCCGAGACGTTAGCGCGATTGCTAAGCAAGTAAGCGCTACGGCTAAGGCTCGACGGCAGGCTGGCTCGGCCCTTGGGCGGCGCGCATGACTGCCTCGACATCAATCGCCAGCCCGGGGTAAGTAGCGGAGCTGGCTGTCTCGCCGACACAAAAAACCCCATGACTCAGGTAGCTTGCCGCTCCCGGCTCAAGCTTAAGCACCTCAATCGTTCGCTTCTCCGGATCAATAACCCAGTACTCGGAGATACCCGCGCGGCAGTATTCCGCAGGCTTGGTCTCCATATCGCGCCGTCGGTTGTCCACTCCCGGGCTGACAATCTCCACAACCAAATCAGCGCCACACGGATAGCCAGCGTGTTCTGCCCTCCCCTGCTTGACCACAACCAGATCGGGCTCTCGGTATTTGTCTTGCCACAACCGGACAGGCAACGGTGCGATGAACACTTCCCCCAGCCCGTGCTCGACGACGAATCGATGGAGCCAGAGAAACAGGAATTGAGCGATGCGCTGATGTTCCTTGGTTGGCATATCCAGCACCTCGATGCAACCGTTGTCAAATTCCACAAGTGGCCCGTCACCTGTCAACGATAGGTAGTCCGTCTCCGTCCAACTGCCCTGCGCAGGGTAAAACAGTGCGATCCGCCAGGCCGGTTGGCCTAACAATTTTTCGTTGGAATCATCGACGCCAGTGCTCATTGGCATCCCCGCAGCATGAGTGATAAACGCATTTTGAACTTCAATTATAATCGCAAATCCGCTGGACTCGCTGATTTCCCTGCCTCGGGTTTGTTTCCTTGACCGTTTTACACAACCACGTAGCCGAGTCTTTCCGAGACTCAAGGCAATCAGCGCGAGGCAATCAGCGCGAGGCAATCAGCGCGAGGCAATCAGCGCGAGGCAATCAGCGCGAGGCAATCAGCGCGAGGCAATCAGCGCGAGGCAATCAGCGCGAGGCAATCAGCGCGAGGCAATCAG
>JBGSUV010000188.1:0-24636 GCA_041753315.1 Pirellulaceae bacterium
TCTACCGCAGCCCGGACTTCGCTACGGCTGGACGATCGCCGAAGAGCGACTCCAGCGAACAACCACTCTAACAGGCTCTTCGTCCTGGCTCGGCATGGACTGGATCGCAGCCGATCCCGCAGATGTCATTAGCACGACGACGCAGCAGATCGGCACACCCGTGATTACCGATGCGGGTCCGTATTTCTATGTCGGTTCCCCTACATTGCCACGTTACACTTACAGCAGACTTGAGAGGACGATTAGCGCACGCAACTACACCTGCTGCGGATACAGCGAAACCAACTGGATCGGTACGGTCACCTATTACAACACGTTCATTTCGGAGCAGGGCACGCGGACGCTGCATACGCATACGATCGACGCCGACCGGCCGATCGATATTCGTTTTCAAGGCCAGCCTGCAGGTGAGATCCTGATCGAATCCAGAGGCAATGTGTTCATCGCTGGTGCTCTAAATAATCCTGGCGGCACCACAACCATTTTTAGTCATGCATCTGTCCAGCAAGGGCTGGGTGAAGGTGCCGTCGGCGGATTGAGTGTTCAGGTCAGCAGCAATGATGGAGTGGGCGGCTTGGATGCACCGTTGCGAACCAATGTCGATGAAACCGCACCATTTGATCTGCGTTCGGACCAAATCATTCGCATTGACGGCATCGACCAAGTGCCGTCACTTTCGCGGGTCAACTCCGGCGTTCGGGTACGCGTAGCCGAGGGGCACTCTGCAGGTGGTGTGGTCGGTGAGGTCTATCGCTACCTGGGCGCTCGCACTGAACTTGACTTGAGCAGCAGCAACTACTCCGATGAAACGCTGTGGAGCAGGATCGAGTTGCGTTCCGAAGTGCAGGTACGCGCCGCCTCAAACATCTATTTACACGAGATCGCCGGCGACCTGCCGATCTGGTCTATACTCGGCGGCCAAGTAGTATGGTTGGCCGCACAGCGCAACATCGTTTCGGCACAGTCTGCCTCCCAAAGTATCGTTAATGGTAACGCCATTCATCTGATTTCTCAAACCGGCAGCATTGGTGAGTCAAATGGTAACCATGGCAACGAATATCGGTCGATCGATGTGAGTCGAACCAGGTTGACTGCTCACGCCGCGCACGACGTCTATATCACAAGTTCGGGAGATATAACTCTTGATCGCATAACGGCTGGTGGTGATGTTCGTATCGACATCATCGATGACACATTGATCGACGGGAATCTTAACGACGTTCGCGATGATCGCGCTATCGAAGAGATCGCTGGTAAAGTATGGGGCGATCTTCAATTGACAGTTGATCGCGGCTGGTCAGACAAACGCGATGAGCGAGTTAACGCCCTGAAGAGCTCGCAAACGCAGTCTTACAACTCTTACTGGAACTTCCGCGAAACGCAAGTTGATCCCTCTACCTATGATCCGAATCATCGGGTGGCGGTGTCCCAGGTCGAACGCGATTATTACGCCAACAACGAGGAAACAATCGCCTTTATCGAAGCCCGCCGCACGACGCAATACCACAGCCTACATTCAACTTGGGATTCACTCGGAAACGAGCGCATCGACAGTTTCATCTATCAACCATCGAACGCAGAGCTAGCTGACATTGACTCGATGAAGATATGGACCGATGACGAACTGTTGAACCTGCGCAGTCTTGAATTTCTGAACGTAACCGATACCGAGTTTATGATCGAAGAACCTAATATCATTGCTCGCACGATCACCTTAAACGTTGGCGGAGGAGTGGGCAGCTATCACAACGGTTCGACCGTCGAACTTCGGGAAATCGATGGTCAGCCCCCCGTGTTGACACTCGGTCAACAAGCCCTGATCACGGCGGCTGAACCCGGTGACATAGTTTATCTCGCGCAGGCACCAAGCGAAATCGCAACTGAGATCGTCGGCAATGGAATCGCGTTGCCTTTCCGAATCGGCGACGACGGTCGACGCGTGATCGATGATCTCGGACTCACCGCCGGCCAACGTGTCTTCGTGGAGGGCAATACACGTGACACAACCGATGCCGGTTACTTTTTCACAATCATCGGTATTGAAAATGGTAGGCTAATCCTGGACTTGAGCGACTACGAATTCGGCACGCTGCAGTACTACTCAGGACCAATTTTGATTGCTCCTGTGTTCGAGGGCGAAGACACTCGCGAGGCGCCATTCCTGCGCGTGCTGCGTCGCGAGGATGTTGACGTAGACGCCAGCGAACGTGTCACCGTCACTTCCGACAGCCGCATCTTTCTCGGTTCAGAGCATGACTTGCCCATCGATCGCGTCCATGCCGGAATCGGCCAACGCGTTCAAATCAAAGCCGCCGGCGCGATTTACCCAGTGGCCGAAGTTGCGGAAACGATTCACATCATCGGTGGTCATATCGTCTTGGAATCAGCCGATGATCGCATCGGTTCGCTCGAAAATCTCCTGCGCGTCGACAGCACCGGCAATGGCTACTTGATTGCCCGAGCTGAAAACGAAGTTGCCATTGCCGAAAAGAGTATAGAAGGCCAGAACAACGACGTGCGTGTCAATCAGATCTTCTCGCAAACAGCTACGATTCAGTTAATCGCCAGCGGTGCGATCCTCGACGCCCTCAACTCTGACAACGCAAACCTGCGTGCCGCCGAAATCATTCTGTGGGCCGGCACCGGCATCGGCTCAAGTGACAACTCACTGGAGATCGATCTCCTCGGCGACGGAACGCTCACCGCCACGGCGATCGACGACATCTATATAGCTGCAGTCGACCGTGAAGGAGTCGGCGGCAATTTGAACTTGAAACAGGTCGAGTCGGAAACTGGCGACGTAACGTTGGTTGCCGACGCGATCAAGCCATCAGGAATGGGCGTCGATGTCACTGCCAATGTGTTCTCCTTTACCGGTGCTGTGGAGATCGGGATCTCCGGCGCGGAACCCGATAGCGAGTACAACCGCTTGCACATCGAGGGTACGGTCGATCTAACGGGCACTGCTCTTATTCTTGGTGGAACTTTTCCGGGCTTCAGGGGCACGCGACGCTTTACGATCGTGGCCGCCACGGAATTGCTGGGCGAATTCGAGGGACTGCCTCATGGCAGCGAGCTCCTCCTGCAAGGCCATCCCTACCGCATTGAGTATGACGAGCAGAGTGTTGCCTTGGTATCGAACCGCCCAGCGTCCACCATCCAAGGTGCCTTTGTCTATCACTCTCGATCCGTGTTTGCCAATTCGGGAGTTCAAGAAGGACTCGCTTTGGGAAAAACGCTGGCTTTGGAAGGTGCGACGCCACAACTGTTGACGTTCGACAACTTGATCAACACTAACCGTGGAATCAACGGATTGGTATTTGATATTCAAGGACTGTTTGGAGAAACACTGTTGCCGGATGACTTGGTTGTTCAAATCAGTCCCCAGGGAAACTTTGACGAATCGGCACATCCACCAAGCGTTTGGCAGCTTGGTCCCGCCCCAAACACAATCAATGTTCTGGCGGGCGATGTTCTCGGTGGAATACCCGATCGCATCGTGATGACTTGGCCCGATAACGCCATCGAAAACCGATGGTTGCGAATTACTCTGTTGGCCAACGAAAACACCGGTTTGTTGACTCAACAAGTTTACTACATCGGTCACTTGCATGGCGAGGTGAACGGTGTCGTTACCGGCGGTCGATTCCTCGTTCAGTTAGCGGACATGGGCCAGATCCGAGCGCACGTTGGGACTCGCGCACCGATCGATAGTCCTTATGACCTGGACAAAAATAGTCTGCACCAGATGGCCGATGTGGGGAGGGCTCGTAGAGCCATCGGCGGCCAATTACGGGTCATCACCATCCCCGCTTCTGCTAGCAGCAGTGGAGGCAGTGGCACCGGTCAACTGTCAACTATCGATTCCGATGCCACATCCACCCTGATTTCAATTGCCGATCTTTATGCTCCTGCCATCCTGGTCACACCGTTCAAAGTGCTCGACCGTGCCAGCAGTCCTTGGACCGCGCAGCTAACCCCTCAGCCGTTGCGAATGGAACAAGCAGCGCTGCCAGCGATCGTTACCAAACCCGCGTTCAAGCTGGTACCGGCTCAAAGGACTCGTACGCCCCCGGCCCAAGCAACCAATGCGGAGAGCTGCGTGGGATCGTTGAGTCGTGTTCGAGCGGTCGATGAGTTTTTCGCGGATCTCGCAAGTCCTCGGTTGTTGTCGCGACGGTAAAGTCATTTGTTGCTCCAGTTCAGTTGTTGTTTTCGTTCACCCACTATTTCCACGTTGGTTCACCGCCCTCGGAGTGACATAATGATCGTTAGAAGCTTGATTTTTGGAACCGTTTTCTTATGCTGCTCGGCAAGCATCAAGCCGGTCTTCGCCGACTTGATATTTAGCATTGAGCAGTCGAGTCCAGTCGGGAGCATCCGGACCGATTCGCCTAACGCGGCCACCTTCGGCGTGTACTTGCGTACCACCGCCCAGGATCAGTCATTTGTTGGTGCCGACGTTACTCTTACCCTTTCCACTCTGGACGGAGCGGGTGGACTGTTCATCGAGGGCTCGAATCGCTTCAGTTTGAATGACGGTGGTAGCAGTGGATTCTTTGAAGCATTTGATGCTCCCGGTGAAAGCGCAGTCACCTACTTTTTGGACGTGGGCGCTCCGGCGACCAGCTTAGGACCGGCCGATTCGAAATGGCTGCTGGCAGAGATTACGCTCAGCACGCTCGGTGCCAATCCCGGAACCTACTCCATGTCGCTCAGTGGACTAACCTCCCTGGATAGCGGCTTTAACGAAATTCCGACTTCTGATGCCGGTTCGTTGAACTACAGTCTCACTGCGGTGCCGGAGCCGTCGGCGCTGGTGGCTCTCCTAGCATCTGCTGCTACTGCGTTACTCTGTCGTCGCCGACGGCAATATGGTTAATCGCCGGGTGAACGATACCATCGGGTAACATGGTTTGGTACGATGGTTGTACTTTGGCATTCCCCGCTGGTTCCCCTCCTTGGCGATAGCTCCCACATGAAATCCTCTTCCCTTTACAGCGTGCGTGCCATGCTGCGCACGCTGCCATTTTTTGCTGTCACCAACTGGCTCTTGCTGTTTGCGTTTGTAGCCCTACCTCGAATTGCCACTGCGCAGACGGAATCAAAACCGGTGCAAGTGTTTATCCTGGCCGGTCAGTCGAATATGGAGGGTGCGGGGCAGATTAAGTCAAATCCAGAGCGTAATGGTGGTCAAGGGTCGCTCGAGTTTCTCGTCCAAGACGCAGCAACCGCCAAACGCTTCGCTCCGCTCGTCGATGCCGTAGGAGAGTGGCGTGTGCGAGATGATGTGTGGATCACCTATCTCGATCGACGTGGGCCACTCACCGTGGGCTATGGCGCTCGCGCGGAGACGATCGGACCTGAACTCGGCTTCGGTTGGGTGATGGGAGATGCGATCGATGCCCCCGTATTGCTCATCAAGTGCGCGTGGGGCGGCAAAAGCTTGGCCGTTGACTTTCGTCCTCCCAGCGCCGGTCTGCCCGCCTATTCGTTAGGCGAGAAGACCGACGCGGCCATCGCTGAGGACCCATCGATCGTTGGGAAATACTATCGCGAGACGCTTGCACTCACCAAGGCAGCGCTAAGTAACATCCAAGAGATCGTGCCGGGGAGCGATGGCTCGTACCAGCTCGTCGGCCTGGGATGGCACCAGGGTTGGAACGATCGTATCAACGACAAGTTCAATGGCGAGTACGAAAGCAACATGACTCATTTCATTCATGACATTCGCCGCGAGTTGAACGCGCCGGCACTTCCTGTGGTCATCGCCGAAACGGGAATGAACGGCCTCGACGAAACGCATCCACGCGCACTGTCGCTGATGAAGGCTCAAGCTGCCGTGGCACAGCGAGAGGAGTCTAAAGGAACCGTTGCCTTCGTCGCAACTCAACATTTTTGGCGCCCGGCGGAAAAATCGCCCAGCGGCCAAGGTTATCACTGGAACTCCAACGCCGAAACGTACTATCTGATCGGTGAAGCGATGGCCGAAGCGATGAAACTACTGTGTAATTAGTTTCGTTGACTTACTCACTCGATATCGAGCTCTTCGATACTGTCGTCGACGAGCGAACCACGTTCCTGAAATGAACGCTTCCATTCGGCGACGGACCTTTCTAAGTCATACAGCGTGGCAGGTGAAGCCCTGGAGGCGTCCCGCAAGGCGAAGGAGCGGACTCGCCCATGTCTCCTGTATTTCCGACGACCGCGACGACTCCGCGGCGCTGGGTTCCTTATTCCAGAGTCGCTCAGCTCAAAGCGCAAACGCGAGACATCTAGGTAGAATAGCACAATATGATTACCAACACGCCCTATTCCGCCACGTCTGTCGAAGACCGCTTTCCGAAAAAACGTCGAACGCGCTGGTGGCTCATCTTTTTGATCTTTGCCGTGCCTTTTGCACTGATTGTCACGGCCATCTTTCTGTTTCGGATTGGTTGGACGATTCGCGAGAACCAGGGCCGAAAGGCAATGGAGGTCGAACTCGCCAAGCTGGTCGAAGAGGGAATCGCTATCGACAACCAAACCTTGTCGAAACTCTATTTTGATAGGACTTCGGACGAACAGACGTACCATTGGATCGACGTTTTTGCAATCTTACGTTCCCCCGAATTCGTTGCGAGCTCTACCGGCGTACCCGTCATCGATCGCAGCGTCGTTGTGGATGACTTCGCAGATGACTTCGATACATCCAGCGACTGGCAATTCGCAGAGAACAGCATTCGCTTCACGGCGGAACAAAGCGAGTTGATCGCGCAAGTTCATCGGTTGGCGCGCTGGCCCCAGCCTACCTACTTTCCAATCGTCTTCCAGTCGACAGAGACGCTGTTGCCGGAAGTGCAGAGCATGCGCTCGGTGGCATGGCTATTGCGCACCGATGCACAAGTGGCATTGCACTTGGAGGAAAGCGATCGGGTCTGTGAGGACATTGTAACCCTGTTTGAATTGTCGAAGCATGTCGATGCCGTTCCGTTTGTCGTATCGCGACTTGTGGGGATCGCGGTGCGAAAACTAGCCCTACAGTCGTTACAAAAGGCTATTCAAACTAACGCACTCAGCGCTGAACAATTGGTCAAAATCGACAACATCATCGCTGGTCACTGCGAAATCAACGATCGTTGGCGAACTTTAATGATTGATGAGCTTTCAAGCAACCTCCCAGTTTTCATCACTCCAAACTTGACTATGCAAACGGACACATTTATCCCAGCACGCGGACATGATGCTGTATTCTTTATCGGCCTCATGCGTCGAGCCGCGGTGATCCCGTCCGACGATTGGCGACACCTGTACCGTTACTCCGTCGAGCTTGAAGCGGAGTTAGAGGAGAGCATTCGTTCGACACTGGGGAAAGTCGATCGCATGCTCTCGGGTCTACTAACACCTGCTTTCAGCTCACTTTCAATGGCTCTCATCAACGACTCGCAATTGCACCGTCAAGCCAGAGTTGCGATCGCCATACGCTTGTATGAGCATCAACACCGCAGCATGCCCGAGTCCTTGGCGGAATTGCCAGCGGAAGTCGCTCTGATCAATCCCTACGGCGACGCGTCGTTTGTCTATTCGTCCCAACACGGACGGCCTGTTCTGTGGGGCTTCTGGATGTCGAAAGAGCTCCAACACACACCTTACGACATCCCCATTACGGATCAACCCACCACGGAATCGCACAACAACCGTACAATTGTTTGGTGGTTTGACGTCGAAAGCCCATCTCGCCGAGACTGACCAAAAACTCAACAACCAGTCCATGTGGATGGTGTCGGCACATTTGTTAGCCTTGTTGAATTTTGTTAAAATCTAATGATTGGCAAAATCTTCACCACGTCCATTTCGTGAGTCACCGCAACATGGTAACCGTCGTTCATCATCGCTTTTCTGTCGACGACGATGAGCAGATGATTGCGCATGGGATTTTCACCGAGAACGATAGAGTTGAGTTGATCCGGGGGGAGATTGTTGAAAAAATGGCGTTGGCTCTCTTCATAGCGCTGTCAAACGGATGAATCGCTTGCTGACGACCCAACTGCTCTCGTCAGCGTTCAGGACCCCATTGTTCTCAGCGACAATGAACCTGAACGAGTTCAAGGTGGAGGTCTATCGTCAACCGCAACTCTCAGGGAGCTACCAATCGCGAGTTGATTTTGGACGCGGGCAGTCTTTGGCTTCATATCCACTGGCGGTTGGCAGGCAGCCTGCGGCGTCTGCTTTGCCACAGACCGAACCCAGCCCCTGCCAGCAACATCGCCACCGCGGAACTTGGTTCCGGGACAGCAGTAAACAGTGCCAGCCCGTTTCCGTTGTTGGCTTGGTAGGTAATAAACAGATCGTATTCACCGAACCTGGCGACGATGCTGCCTTCGTTGAGGTTGAGAAACTGGCCAGTCAGACTGCCACCAATATCACCGATCAAGTATTGCTGATTGAGTCCGAGTGAGTGCCCATTGATTAACGAGACGGAAAGCGCACCCGACAGGTTCACATCGCCGGTCACCATGAGCTGATCAAATTGGCCCAGTCCAAGTCCGCCAAGCTCAATCAACGTGTTAGCCGTTGAGCCGAGAAAGAGATTGCCGTCGAACAGAACGCTGGCGGCGGAGTTTCCGGGCTGTAGATCGCCGAGCACAAACAGGTCGCCACCGCCGCTGAAGCCTCCGTTGCCGGAAAAGGAACCCAAGGCCACGACGAAGCTGCTGGTGTTGCCTATTGTGGCCAGTTCCAATGTCCCGTTTTGGATGAGGTCGCCGAAGAAAGTGGCTGATGCGTCACCACTGATCTGAAGTGTACCGGTGTTGTGAACCGTACCCTGAATCGATGACGGGCCTTGGCTAACTATCAGCCTACCGCTGTTGGAAATGTTGTTTCCAAAGATCAAGGTACCGTTGCGCAAAGACATGACTCCGCTTGAGGTTTGCTCGAAGTCATGGGCATCGATTCGCAATTCGGCCTGATGAATGTCCACGAAACCTGCGTTGTGAAATTTGGCGCCCGAGAGCCAGAGTTCTTCTCCGTTGACCGCTCGGATCCGTCCACTGGCCGAATTGAGAATGTCTGCATGTATCCGCCCATTACCCCGCAAGATGTTCTGGTTGTTCAGAAGTCCATCGACGATCAAGTTGTTTGCCAGAATTGTGCCGCGATTGGTAATATTCCCCGCGATCACGCCATCGCCGGCGAGCGTGCCGGTGGATTCGATGTTCACGCCTTGGGTTGCTGTCAACACAGCGCCATTGCCTAGTACGAGTCGCGCCAGTCCTGTGCCGCCGCCGACCTGCAAGCTGCGAATAGTGCGATCGGTCGTGGGACCAGTTACTGTCAGGCTAGCGGATGGATTGAGGAGCACGTCATGCGGTTGTCCCGGATTGAGGCCGAGCGTCCAATTGTTGGCGGCCTCCCATGAGCCACCCACGCTGGACCGCCATTTTAGATCGGGGGTCCACCTACCGATGACAAATCTACGATCGTTTAGGATTGCCTGGTAAGCGACTTGTCCCATGTCGTTCACCCCATCGGATTCAAAACTGACGAAGTCTACCGTCGCTCCAACGAGTGGATCACCCTGACGCACGACCGCCAGTTGGTCAATGCCATCACTGGTGAAGATGCCCTCACTAACCTGACCGGCCCCTGCGAAATTCCCAAAGAAAACAACTTGCCCCGCGCTGTTCATTGTTGGGCTACTTATACTCGTGAACACTCCATTCCCATCCGGGACTGCTTGGCCACTGCGCACGATCTCTGTAATCGAATCGTCACTAGCTCGAAAGATACCGCGATTGTCGGTGAGGCCACCGCTAGTGCCCGACAACGTAGCGAAAAAGGACACTTGACCTGCGCTGTTTACGGTAGGGGCTCCAAAACTCTCGTAAAAGCCATTTCCGTTCTGGACAAGTTGTCCTTTTCTGGCGATTTGCGTCAAGTTACCGCCGTTGCCTTTGAAGAGTCCTTGATTATCAGCGGCTCCACCGCTGGTTCCGCTCAGAAAGCTGGAGAATGCCACGTCTCCAGAGTTGGAAGGCGATACATTTGGGGTTCCGATCGTGAATAGCGTTCCATTTCCTCCCGGCGCCGTTTGACCTTTTCTGGCCACTTGAATGATAGTGCTTCCAGCGGTGCGGAACATTCCTTGGTCATCGCTGGTGCCACCGCTGGTGCCTAACAAGCTTGAAACGAATGCGACTTCACCGGCGCTGGTGCCATTCGAGATATTGAAATCGGAAAAAACGCCGCCACCGGGTGCAGCTTGCCCCCGCCGAGCTAGCTGAAGGATGGCGTTACCATTTTGTCGAAAAATTCTTGTGTTGCTTAGCCCACCACTGCTTCCTGCCACCGTGCCCAAAAAAGTAATCTGACCTGAACTGCCAATTCTCAAATTGGAAAATTCTAGGAACGCGCCGTTGCCATCGGGCGCCGCCTGTCCTCTCCTAACTGCTTGTGCAAGCGATGTGCTGTTGCCAGTAAAGATTGCAACGTTATCAGTAGAGCCACCGCTAGTGCCATTGAGAGAGGCAACAAAAGCGATTTGCCCCGCATCGTTCAGCACCGGTCTTGGACCCAAGGAAGCGAAGGTACCATTTCCGTTGGGAGCAAGCTGGGCTTGGCGCACAATTTGGAAGACATTACTCCCGTCCGCCAGAAATCTGCCCGACGAATCAGTCGCTCCGCCGGTCGTTCCAACGAGAACTCCTGAGAACGCGACTTGACCAGCGCGATTGATCGATGGCTGGTCAACAAATAAGAAGTTTCCATTGCCATCCGGGGCTGGTTGGGTGCTCGCAACGATCGCTTCCGTTCTCGATTGGGCGGCCGCCTCAACTGCCCAGCTGCAGGTTACCCAGAAGGCAATCAACATCCATGCTGCAAGAATCGAATTTTGCCAGCGAATATTGCGGCTTAAAGTCTCTTCAATTGACGTGCTTTTTAGCATAGTGAATTCCCGATAGCTGCCCCCTGAAGCGAGCGCAAAACGCGGACTGCAACATTGGTATCTGTTTGACATGCGAAAGTTCTCAATGTCACGCGTCACGAAAAAATAGGTTTTCGCATATTTGCGTCCGATTAATTTTCGATTCCCGCCAAACAATTGACGCTGGCAATCGGTTCGAATAGCATTTCGAATTGGAGCTGTTCAGCAGCCCGAGTGGTTGGCGATAGGGCTCGTAAAGAGATAAAGTGGCGTCGAGATGAATGAACTTGACCAGTTATTTCAGGAGATCCACGCGGGAGTCGACGGAGCATCCGACCGTCTTTGGCCGCTGGTCTACAGTGAACTGAGATTAATCGCGACGGCAAAGTTGGCCCATGAGACGCCTGGCCAGACCCTGCAGCCAACCGCGCTGGTACATGAAGCGTGGATGCGATTGGGTGGATCGACCTCGCACCCCTGGCAGGGACGAAGCCATTTTTTCGCAGCCGCCGCTGAAGCCATGCGACGAATTCTGGTCGACCGCGCACGGCAGAAAAATGGGGCGCGGCGAGGTGGCACCGTCGATGGTGAAAAGCGTAAGCGGATTGAACTCGATGATTCCGTGGTCAGCTATTTATCCAAAGACGAAGAATTGTTGGCCATCAATGAAGCCCTCGATCAGCTGGCTGCTGAGTCGCCGATCAAAGCCGAATTGGTTAAGCTTCGCTTTTTCGTTGGACTTGATGAACAAGAGGCCGCCACGGTGCTAGGAATTTCACGAGCAACGGCCACTCGCTATTGGGCCTACTCCAAAGCATTTTTGTTTGAAGCTCTGCACACATGAATAACGCCTCGCTTCAACCCGCTGTTGATCAACTTTTCGACCAGGCAATGGCGCTGCCTGAAGGTGTTGAACGAGAGGCCTTTGTCGATCAGACCTGTGTCCTGTGGCCGCATCTCCACAAACGATTGCGCCGGTTACTCGATGCCGCCCGGTATGCTGGCGATTTCCTGGAAGAAGCGCTACAAGACAGCTCAAACTGGCGAAGCGTTGCAGGGCTGCCGACTCGCTTTGAGCCTCCACGAGAGATCGGAAGCTATCGGCTCCGAAAACAAATCGGCGAAGGAGGCATGGGCGTTGTCTATCTGGCCGAACAATTTGAACCAGTGCGTCGGCAAGTCGCACTTAAGCTGATTCGGCCCGGCCTCGATTCGGAGTCCATCATCGCTCGGTTCAATGTCGAGCGACAAACTTTGGCCATGATGGAACACCCGAACATTGCTCGCATTCTCGACGCAGGAACGTTTGGCGACGCAGATTTGGAACGCCCGTTCTTTGTGATGGAGTTAGTGCAAGGTTTGCCGATCACTCAATACTGCAACCAACATCGTTTGGCGATTGCGGATCGGTTGTCACTGTTCGTCACGGTTTGCCAAGCCGTCCATCATGCCCATCAAAAAGGTATCATTCACCGCGATCTTAAACCGTCCAACATTTTGGTAACTCAATTCGATCAAGTGGCGGTACCCAAGATTATCGATTTTGGCGTCGCCAAGGCAGTCAACACTCCAGTGCTGGAACAGCCGCATCTGACGGGGTTCGGCGCTTTGATCGGCACGATCGAGTACATGAGTCCCGAACAAGCGCAGCTAAATCCCCTTGATGTCGACACCCGCAGTGATATCTACTCACTCGGTGCGATCTTGCATGAATTGCTGGTGGGAGTCCCACCTTTCAGTCGCAACGACCAGAGCGAAATTGGATTCTTGGAGACTTTAAAAATCGTCCAGGAACAAGAAACAGGGCTGGCAAGTTCGCGGTTGAGCTTGGCCGAGAATCTCCAAGAAGTTGCCGACTGTCGCAGTATCGAACCCAATCGAATCCGAACGGCCATTCGCGGAGAACTCGACTGGATTGTTCTGAAAGCGACTGAAAAGAACCGATATCGACGGTACGAATCGGCACTTGATCTAGCACGCGATATTCAACGCTTTCTTACCGGAAAACCGGTGTCGGCCGCCCCCCCGCTCTGGACTTACAAAGCGGAAAAATTCATCCGCCGATACGCTGTGGAAACAACGGCTGCAGCGGGAGTATTGATGGCGCTGCTGATTGCGGTGGCTGGAACAAGCTGGGGCCTGTGGCGCGCATTGCAGGCCGAATCGATCGCCAAAAAAAATCTGGAAGCAGCCGTCATTGCTCGCACGGAGGCAAACGTGCGAACAGAAAATGAACGGCAGGCATTGTTGGCGCTGCGTCGAGAATCAGAGCAAAAGGATGCTGCCCTAGCAGAAGAGGCGAAACAACGAAGATTCGCCGAAGCCATTGCCGATTTCGTTAAGCACGATGTGCTGGCCCTTACGACTCTGGAAGGGCGCGAGCGTTTTGGAGGTGGCGACTTGACACGTGACGCGAACCTGCGCGATATTCTGCTGCGCGCGGGGACTCGCATTGGCAATCGCGAGGAGTTAGAACCGCTGGTCGCTGCTGAATTGCACTGGATCGTTGGTGTTTCGTTGCGAGCGTTAGGGGAATCGGAAAAAGCAGTTGAGAACCTAACGAAATCAGTTCAGCTGTTTCAAGGCGTTTTGGGAAGTGATGCCCCAGAGACCTTGGATGCGCTTAATAGTCTGGGAGTTGCCAGCTACCAAGTCGGCAACTACGCCACGGCCATTCGCCAATTTGACGAAGCTTATGCAGGACTGGCGAAAATTTACGGGTCCAATCACCCGCGATCGCTCGTCAGCCGACGTCATCTGGCGGAGGCGATGTTGCAGGCTGGCAGAACCGCTGAATCCTTAGAGATCTTCGAAAGCTTGTTGACGTTTTGGCAACAAGCTCCCGATTCCGCCCCCAATGAAGTTTTGCTCGCCTTGAGGGACTATGCCGGAGCCCAGCATCACCTGGGTAACCCTCGGAGTTCACTGGCGACCACCCAAGCAGCTTACGATCTGGCGATGAAATCAGAAGATGTCCCCATCGAAATGATAGACGCAATTGCCGTCGATTTTTCCAAACTGCTGGTCCTCTTTGGTGAACTTGATCAAGCTTCGGAAATTCTACGCCCGACCCTTGATAGCGTTAAGTCACGACTGGGCGAAGAACATCCAGCGACCTTACAAGCACTCTCCGTTTGGGCCAGTATCGTTGAAAAATCTCCAAGCAATTCGCTTAGCGCAGCCACTGCCGATAACTCAAACCTCGAATGTGGCGATGCGGCGCTCGCGCTGCGGCAAAAGATCTGGCAAGCCAGTCAACGTACCTTGGGCGACAATCATATCGACACGCTATTGGCTCAAAACAATTTTGCACTTCGTCTGCAAAATGCCGGCCAATTGGATAAGGCAATCCCCTTGTTTAAGACTTCGGCAGAGGGGCTTCAAGCGGCGGTTGGTACGGGTCACCCGTATACGCTCCAAGTCAAGCAAAACGTCGCCATGGCGTTGGCCGATACTGGGCAGCGCGAGGCGGCAATGACGATCTTGCAAACGATTTGCCATTCAGCGGAGAGTCGACTTGGTATGTCCCATCCATTGACGCTGACGTTGCTCAATCATCAAGGCGTGTTGCTTCGATCATCGGGACGAAGCCAAGAGGCAATCCCTCTGTTGTCTCGCGCAGTGGAATCGAGCCAAGAGACGTTAGGGGAAGCTCATCCAGATACAATTACAGCAAAAATCAATTTAGCCGTTGCCCTGCGCGATGTTGGCCAACACGATCGAGCCATCGAATTGTATCGAGCCGTAATTGCCGCGGCCAACGAAAAACCAGAATCATTGGCTAGTATCAAACTGCGGGCGCAAAACAACCTGGCCGTCGTCTATTGGCAGCAGAAACGACTAGATGAATCGATTCCCTTGTTTGAAGCAGTGCTCAACACTTTGAGTCATCAGGAGTTGGACGCATCGGGGCGGATGATGCGAATTCATGCCCTGGCCAACCTGGGCCGCAACTATCTGGACGCTGGTCGCATTGACGACGCCAAGCCACTATTGATCGAAGCCCAGAACGCGAGTAACGGGACGCCAGGTTTGAAGTGGGTTGAAGCCATTTTGGAACAAGCGACGTCCCACTCTGGTGGAGAATGAACGGCCCCAACTATCTGATCGATGCGGCAATGTCCGACGCGATGAAACTACTGAGCAATTAGTTTCCTTGACTTACTCACTCGATATAAGGCCACAAAGCAGAATGTATAAACAATCAGTTGAATGGCAAATTGCCCGAATCCGACCCAGTAATACGTCTCGACCAGCCAACTCGGCTCAACCAATCGTGCTTGAGCTGCGTTGGCGAGTGGTCTGACAAAGGGTAACACGATCATCGCTAAGAACAACGCCATGAGCGAGAACGTGGGGAATTTCCCCAACACGAATGGTGCTTGTGCGATACGCAATGCAACTGAAACCAGGGCTATCCAGAGGGTCACTTGAAGGAACGTTGCGGCAATGCCGGTTGTGGTTGCTCCGGCGCCGACGTAAGCCATTCCCGCTGTTAGAGCAGAAACGAGTGCGGTCGCACAAATGCCGCAAAGTGAAACACCTAGATAACCACTGAGCATCCACGCCAGTCGCTCATGCTTTGCTCCCAAGAAACCGTTCTTTTCAAATTCAGCTCCCAAGACGCCGGGATGACCTAGTCGTTTTGCTGCGATGAGAAAGCTCTCCTCTTCGCTGAGACCCCTTCGACGGAAATCAATCATCGCCTCTCGCAGATGGGACTCAAGCTCTTCGATACTATCGTCGACAAGCGAACCACGTTCCTGAAATGATCGCTTCCATTCGGCGACGGACCTTTCTAAGTCAAACATGTTTTTGTTTCCCAAAACGTCGAGAGTGTGTTGTGAACGATTTTCCACTGAACGCGTTCGACTTGAAGGGCCTTCGTACCAGCGGCACTCAGTCGATAGTATTTTCGCTTGCGACCATTCTCCCCCACCTTCCATGATGACAGAATGAGCTTTTCCTTTTCCAGGCGATGAAGCACTGGGTAGAGCATGCCTTCGGACCATTCCAATTCCCCGCCTGATCGTAGGCGGACTTGTTCAATGATCGCGTATCCATAACTCTCGCCGCGCGACAGAATAGCCAATAGAATGGGTTTGGTAGATGCCGCTACCAGTTCCTTTGAGATCATTTTTCCTCTCCCTGTCGTCCTTAGCATAACAGCTCTAGGTATATTACCTAACGCTGTTATGCATGTCAAGCGTCAGATTTCCTTGCGTTCACTTCTTGGAAACCACGCTGAGTTCGAAAGCACTTGACTGTTTGGAGAGTGTTGCAGAAAACCCTCGTCAGAAGCCCCATTGCTTGGGCATTTTCGTGCTGGCTTTTTTTCAGCAGATTGGGCCGTCCATTTTCTGGAGCGAAGCTCAATTCAGTTGGAATTGCCTGGGCGTTTCCATTCGATTGGGGATGGAAAGCTGGATTCGTCGATGTAGATCAGCGCGTCGTAGGCTTGCGAAAGATTGATTCGAACGAGTTGCGGCCACTCTGAACTAAACGACTCGCCGGAGTCGCGTTGAATGAATCGGTCTTGGCGTAGCGGAGAATCGATCCTCGGATCTTGTTCGAGTCCCTGACGGATGTTCGCAAAAACGTATGGAGCACCAAGGCGACTTAATTCAAGTGTGACTGATGCCTCTTGCGTCGCCTCGATTTTCCAGCGTCGAAAACCATCGGAAGCGAAAGCCCCGAACTCGCCATGCCCCATCGTAAAGCCGATTGCAAAGTACACGTCACCAAACCACCGCGACAAGTGATTTCCGAGAACATCGTAGTTGGCGAGAGCATCTTGGGTGATGTGGCCATTATGCGCCCAGACAATTAGCTTGCTTTCGGGTCCAAGAGTCTCTAAACACCAGTGTACGTTTCGAGCGGAAAACTGATCCCGAAACTCCAACTTTAGACTATTGTCTGCGTGAGAGACATACGTCGCATACTGACGAAATATCTCTGCCATCCTGACGGCAATGCGAAGGTCACTTTCTCCACAACTCTCCATGAGTTGCGTTTCATGCTCCTTGAGGAAGTTGCTGGTCCGATGCGACAGCTTCCAATAATGACTTGCCTGCTCGAACGAGTGCTGCTCAAAGGCTACCGTAGGCGCGCTTGAAGCAAGCAACTCGTGAAGCGAATCGTCTTCAATCCCAGATTTTTTGATGAATGTTGACAGCCATGCCGTATTGTGATTGACAGCAGTCATTTCCATTCCGAAAATCCGAAAGGGTTGTTTGGCGGAAGCATTGTGCTCGCGCAACATCTTCAACACCGATTTAAATTCATCAGTGCGATACGTGAACCAGCCTGATTCGGCAACGATTGTATCCAGATCGCCATTGCCGTTGGTAACAAAATCGTCCCAGATCAGCGCCTGCCCAAAATCGACTTCAAGAGCTAAGCCGCGAAAGCCTGACTCCATGAGCGCCGCTATAATCTCTCGTTTGAGTAAATAGCATTCCTTCGTGAAGTGCGTACACTCGCCCAAGCCCACGATCCGAGCATTCGCAGTGCATGCCTTGACTGCATCCTTCAATTCTTGAGACTCAATCGAATGGACGTGGAGCCGGTAGTCTTGCCCTAGTGCCGTTGGACGCAACAGGCAAGGAATTGCGAGACTTAGTGCCAAAACAGAATTGAACATTGCACGGGGGTTCATAGGAGCGTCTATTTCTGAGAGTGCTTTAGTTGTTAGGTGCAAGAATGCCAATTCGCTGAGTGTACGCGATTCCTCTACTCACTCCAGTTCATCAGATTCCGATAAAACTTCTTCCAACAGAAGAGCATAATTGGCCTGTTCGGCCCATGCTTGAATAGCGAACTGTTGCTCGGCTGCTGCTTGCCGAAAGATGGCACGTAGGTCACGGCGGCTCTTGTGGCTCCCTTTGCTTATCCAAACTACCTTGGATGCAGCTGCATCAATGCGAGAAACTACGGGCAGCATTTCACCGTCGAAAATCTCCAATTGCTCGCTGCGATCGAGTTCCCCCGGAATTAGTTCTCTTGGATAAATGTCCAATTTAAGACATTCCTTCTGATCTAGCAGTTGAAACATTCCGCCACTTGCGACGGCGCGTAGCAGCACGTCTTCGCTAAAAAGAAAGGAAGATTGTCTGAGGCTGCAAACTAGATCCGCGCACCGCGCTTTGGTCTGAACAGGATCGATGACAATGTCAATGTCCTGCGTCATACGAGGCTCGCCGTAGGCGGTACCCGTCAAGCCGCCTGTTATGTGAAATCGGATCCCTAGCTGACGAACGATGACCGTAAACTTTGCCAAAGTGTTCTGAAAGATCTCAACTGGAAACATCATTCAGCTTTCGCTCGATCAACGCGCGCACCGCAGGCTCGTTGCCGTAGAGGCGTAAAGCCACCAACCACTTGAGCTTTTCTTCATCCACGGGTCCGCTCTTGGCAACGATCTGCCTTGAAATCTGTTCGCGAGTCCACTGGAACATGGCCGCCGCTCGAGCGACTCGCTCACTCACAGGAATTGCTCTCAAACCTTGCTGGTATGCCGCCTCAATGGAGCAATCTGAGTCAGACACGTTGGTACTTATGCGGATGGAAGGACTGTTATAACTGAGCTACGGTCCTTACTGTACCAAGAAGCTGAGCCGTGAAATAGACGGCCTGGGTGCTGACAATGCAGACGATGGAAATGATCCTGCCTCCCCGTCCGAGTTTATCTCGGCGCGAGGTTGATTGGCGGCTACCAAGGCACTCAATAGCAGCGGTGGACGAGTGGTGGTGATGGCGAGCAAGTAATGCTTCACCGAGTCCGTAACTGAGTGGTCATGTGGTTCTGATCGAGTTGAATTGCGTGTCGCGCGGTAATAGCACACTGTCGCTGTGGTGGGTATGCGCTTGCACTACTCTGGTGCTAACCGCCGTGGACAACAGGTTTTGGTAGCACGGATGGCAAAGCCGGAGCACGGATGAAAAGCGTCGAGTCTTGTAGAGCGTAGTGGAGCTGCCCAAGCTCCCCGAATTTCTTAAAAGCTATTTGGGATAGTTTAGCAAGCAACTTCCACTACGCTGAGAAATTATCAAAAATTTCAACCTACAACTCCGTCATCAGCTTGTCCATTTGACGTCGCAGCGTCCATGCTCGGTTGGTGGTGCTGGACATCTGAGGGCAAATGCTCAGCGTGTGATTGACCTGATTTCGCAGACTCTCCGTCATCGCCAAGCCGGGCATCGACGAAACCGATTGTAGGGCTTGCATGTAGATGTCCGCGCACTGGCCGTGATGTCCAGCGTTGAACACGGGTGCGCCTTCGTTGATCGCGTTGTGTAACACCGTTCTAGCAGCGCTGCGTGTATCCACGGCTGGTTTAGCGGCTTGGGCGGTTGCTCCCTTCGGTGAGTCGGATGGCAAGAGCACGCGGTCGATCACATGGATCACTCCGTTCGACGCATCGATGTCGGTTTGCAGCAGGCGAGCGTTGTTGATGTTGGCGCCACCGTCGGTTGGGATAATCGCAATGGACGGACCAGCCACTGTGGGTGCCGAGGACAGGCTCAACGCGTCTTCGCTGTAAACTCGGCCGGCAACAACGTGGTACGCCAGAATCTCCGCCAACTTGCCTTTGTTTTCTGGTTTCAGCAAGCTCGCGACGGTTCCCTTTGGAAGGGCCGAGAATGCTTCATCGGTTGGCGCGAATACTGTAAGAGGCCCTTCGCCGCTGAGAGTGGGTACGAGTCCAGCCGCATTGGCCGCTGCCAACAATGTTCCGAAAGAACCTGCGCTGCTGGCAACGTCCACAATCGTTCCGCTTTCAGGCAAAAGGACGGAATCGATGACATGGATGATTCCATTGCTGCATTGGATGTCGGTCGTAACGACGTTTGCTGCATCCAAGGTCACGCCCGCGTCGCTTGCACTGATATTGACCCGTTGCCCGTTGACGGTCTTAGCGCCCTGCAAACCTACCACGGCTGAGGCTGGGACTCGTCCGGATACGACGTGGTACGTCAGGATACTGACCAACTGACCTTTGTTTTCCGGCTTCAGCAGCGTTTCTACCGTTCCTTCGGGCAACTTGGCAAACGCTTCGTCGGTCGGAGCGAAGACGGTGAAGGGACCTTTGCCGCTCAGCGTTTCCACCAAACCGGCCGCTTTCACGGCGGCGACCAAGGTATCAAACGAGCCAGCAGCGACGGCTGTCTCGACGATGGTTTCCGCTCCTGACGGTGCCGTTGCGGAACCGTTGGGTGCTTCTGCCCAAGCTGAGCACGGTAAGAGCATTATCGAGGTCAGCAAAAGAGAATGGAATTGGCGGATCAACATTACGGATACTCCGGTAGGTAGGGTGGGCGCAGCACATGATAGCCCGAGGCAGATGACCCAACATTATCCGCAACAGTCAAGTTGCTCGACTGATTCCAGTTCCATAATCTGCTGGCCTCCGTGAATCTGCTGGGAAATAATCTGCAGAGCGGTTGAGACTTCGCGGTAGGAATCCACTTACACGATCCGTAGGTCTCGGCAAGTCTGTTCGTAGCTGGCTTCCAAGTCCAATGAGATGGCCAGGTTTTCCGTCAGCCAGAGCGGCAAGATGGGTAGCGGTTGGTTGGAACAAAGCGGGTGCTGCCATGTCTCCAGCCAATAGTCGGCGCCACGGGGATGCCAACGGCATGAGACGGCATAAGTTGCCGGTGGTGGTGCTGAGAGGGATGGGTCGCGTTCGCCGATCAAGGACAGCAGTTCTCCATACAAATTAAAATCCTTGGAGGTCACAATATCGACCAGGACCACACACACGCCACTGCGCAGGAGTGCAGCGCACTTGGAAACGAACTGACCGCGATTCTCAGGCCGATCCTTGTTGCCAGGACTAATCAACTCGATGGCAGCTACCAACCGCCGTCCGCGCTCGACATCGTAGACACGCACCTCGTACTCGTCGAAGTCGCCCAAGGCAGTTTGAACTTCCAAAGACGGTTGCGGAGGCGCATAGACTTCGGTCGCCAAACCGCCCGGTTCAGAGCGGCTGGTACCCAGCGTTGAACCGTGCTCGAATGTTCCAATATCAACCTCGATCTGCGCCCCCACATGCACGTGCGGTCCAGCCACATAGTTGGCTGGCAATAATCGACCTAGTTGCTGAACCAAGACCGCAGGCCATTGACCGTGAACTTCCTGGTAGCTCGAGAAACGAGAAAGTGGAGGATGGAAATGATCGCGAAGTGGCATGTTTGTAAAACTCTCCTATAACATATCATAGTGCCACAGCGCCCCCGCATCAATGAAGCTCATCAGTTCGTAAGACGATGCCAATCTCGCGCAATCCAACTTGATCGTTTGGCGGAGCGAATCGTGGAGCCGCATTGGTTGGGACTTCCCCTCAACATTTCCACAGTGGTTTCTTCTGCCAACCTGGCAACCACAATCGCACCGAGCGTCGATAGCGGTCATAGTCGCTTCCGAAACGCGCTAGCATGTCATGTTCTTCGCTGGGACGCACGCAATAGTGCCATACCAAGATGCCAACGCAGGCGTAGGCCATCACACTTTGGCTGCCCAACCACCAACCGACGCTAAACCCCTGAACGATGCCGGCTAACGCCATGGGATTGCGCACATAGCGATAGGGTCCGGTCACCACCAGCTTACTGGCAGTAGCAGTCGGTAGTGGCGTTCCTGCACCTCGCGTCGCCATCGTCCAGGCACTCCACAGTCCCAAGCTGGACGCCATCGCAAAAACCGCTAGAGTCAAACTGGCTTGGCACGGATGGCTGAATGTCTCAAGTCCAATGTGTTGTTCGACTTCGCGGATCGCCATCGGCAGGATCCACAAAAAGACAGCCCAGAACAAAACGACTTGCACACATGTCCAAGCAATCGCCGCAGGCTTGTTCAGTGTGACGGCTCGAAACGGCGCGGGCGACTGGGAGGCGGTGCCGAAAATCGTCGCCATGGAGAGGGTCAGGCCGGCCATGCAACTCATCAGTCCCGCAGCCAACCAGGCTTCGCCGGTGAGCGTGCTGACGCCAATACAGTACAGCGTCGGATACCAAACTGCCACCGCCAGCATCCACAGGGCCAAGCTCGCCTGTGCCGCTTTGAAACCAACAAGCAGCGCGCAGACCAAAGAGCCGCCAATCAAGACGATTCCATCGGCTAACCAAAAACTCAGCAAAGTACTCGTCGGCCAACTCTGCGGTAGAAACCAAGCGATCGAGCTGGGCAGCCATAAGAGTAACGCCCACCAGCCAATCATCGCCACTGCCTGGAGAAGCAAATAGCCTATGATCATCGTTCGCGGGTTCATCTGTGGTGTCGTTCTGCTCGCGAGAAAAATATCGCCTCAGTTTGAACCGCAAGCTATTCTTTCCATTCACAGGATCAATGGCAAGTTAGTTCTACGATCGATGGCGAACAATGATTCACTCTTAAAACACAGAGACACGGAGTTCACAGAGCACGCCGCGCTGAAACTCTGTGTCCTCTGTGCCTCTGTGTTTCCCAGCAACCCGCTACATCGCTCATCTCGACAGTTCCCCAAATCAACTCGGTTCGCTGCTAACCCATGAACCTCGGTAATAACCGAATTGGAACATCCGTTTGCCTCAGTTTCCGGAATGTCAAAACTGCTGACACGCGATCTACTTACGTAAACTGCTTACTTCGCCGCCTTGATGCGTCAGGGCGGCCATGATCCGCTGGGCAGTTGTCTCGGAGCGGTTGAGCGTTTGTACCGAACCGTCAAGCAACGCGTAAAGAGTCTCGTCGCGATCACCAAATAGGCTTTCGATTGGACTCGCTGGATCAATCGTCAGATCTTCGGGCTTGGACCAGGGTACGGCGTTTTGCTTGGGGGCAGTCACAAACGCCAGGGTGTTGCTGGTGCCGTCGTGGATATCCCCAAATTTGAGCAACTTTTGCTCATTGCCACTCCACAGACTACCCACGCTCAGTGGTTGGACCAGGCAAGTATGCCCCGGCTTAAGATCGGTGTATTCGAGACTGCGATAGGGAAAAGGGATCTTTTCGACCAACTGGATGTTGTGAGGGCTGTCCCAAGGCTCGTCCAAGTGAAACTGATCGTAAAGCGCCTGCTCGTTTAGGTAAGGCAACAAGTGCACGCGCCAACTGAGTAGCGGTGTACCGTCTTCTGCCACGCTCATCCGCGGCGGGAGGACTCGATACGTCGATTCAAAGTTGTGCGTCGCTAGGGCGATCTGCTTCAGATTGTTGGATTCCTGCATTGAGGCCCTAGATCGTGAAGTGGCTTGAGAAAGCGGCAAAATTGTTGCAAGTAGCTCCTCTTGGTTCAACTCCAGGGCGAGCGTTCTATCCGCTTGCTCTATATTGGTGTTGGGTATAACCAAGTCGATGTACTGTTGCAGTACGGTCGCCGTGCGTTGGGCTGCGGTTGCATTGGAGGTGTTTACTGAGGTGGACAACAAAAAATCGGGTGCAGTGGCTTGTACTGTTATCGATTCGATATCAGTGGTAAGCTGCTTGGGCGAAAAAGGGATAGGCACTTCGCCGGGTGGCACGTCGGACAACAGGTTGGCCACACTCTGCCGCAGGTCGTCACGTAGGCCAACGGCAAGTGTTATGGTAGCGGGTTTTTCCAATAGTGCCTCTTCAAGGTCGGGGCGGTTGGCGGCGGGGCGCTGACGAAGTCGTTCGACGATTTCGGGCGGAGCTATCAGTACGCCATCACTGACTTGGGCTACTTGGTACGGCAAGTTGTCGGGGAGCATGCCCGTGATGGCCGAAAGTGACTCAGCCACATTGGCTGAGTCCGTCGTGGGTATGAAGAGACTGACGCGGGCTTGCATGATGTCGAGGGTGGAGAGCATGACGTAGACATGTTCGACGCCGGTTTGCTTTAATGAGCCAACCAGTCCACCTCCGATCAAGTTCACGCTGGTCTGCAGCCCCGGGGGCATCACGTCCGGGCTGAGTTCGTTGATCTTCTTAAGCGTTTGCGGGATGTCGACTTGCTGCAGATCGATGCGAGCAACCGCGACGGTTGAAGCTTCCAGGTACGGAGTGATGTCGCTGGCCCGGGCCTGGATCACAGGCATCAGACAGGCCAAGCTGAGGAGGAGACGGAGTGTTTTCATGTTTCGCATTCCTGAGTTTTGAAAATTGATTTCTAAAGTGGATTATGCATACGGGAGGGCGAGGCTCCTGCCGAGCTTTTTTGGGCAGCGACTTAACGTCCACAAGCCAAACGAGTCCGGCCGCTTGTGAACGGCGCGCTACTTGCTTGTGAACGGTGGGTGGCGGCCGGAGAAGGCTCCGCAGGAGCGTCGCCCTCCCGTGTCCGCGTCGCTGTGCCGTTACTCGTCAAAACTAAGGCATAACCATTTCGATGTGATACTCGTTGGGTAAGCCGGTCGATTTTTCAGTAATCAGCACGGCGTGCTGCGGATCGGTCCGACGGTAGTTAAATGGTTTGCCCGTTGTTGGATCGGACCAAGCTGGCAACGGATACAGGTTCTCTAGTGTTTCCGGGAGTTCACCGTTGTGTTCAGCCGCATAGGCACGGAGCGCTTCGAGCGTTATTAGAAAAGCATGTTGCCGTTGGGTTCGTTGGGCGGCAGCATCAGCAGCTTGAACGGCGGGGAGTATGAGACCTCCTAAAACCTTGGCGGGTGAATCAGGGATCACGCCACCGAGGAACTGCATACTCGCATCAACTCGATCTCCATACACCCTGCGTTCGTGGACCGGTAGCAGCATCCACTTGAAGATTTCATCTTGCAGG
>JBGSUV010000189.1:0-3491 GCA_041753315.1 Pirellulaceae bacterium
CAATCAAATCTCTACAAAAACATTGACTGAAACACCCATGCTTGAAATCAAGAATCTACACGCTCGCACGTTGGACACCGAAATCCTCCGCGGGATCAACTTGCAAGTCGCCGCCGGCGAAGTCCACGCGATCATGGGCCCAAACGGCTCTGGGAAAAGCACGCTGGCGCACGTGATCGCTGGCCGCGACGATTACGAAGTCACCCAAGGTGAGATCCTCTACAACGGAAAAAATCTGTTGGAGATGGAGATCGAAGAGCGGGCCGCGGAGGGTGTCTTCCTGGCGTACCAGTATCCCGTCGAAATCGCTGGCGTCAGCAACAAGTACTTCCTCCGAACGGCCATGAACTCCATTCGCAAGTATCACGGCGAACCGCCAATTAAGCGAACTGAATTCCTCGACTTGCTCAAGGAGAACCTGGATCGACTGGGGATGGACAAAAGCATGATGGAGCGTTCAGTCAACGAAGGCTTCTCGGGTGGTGAAAAGAAACGCAACGAGATTCTTCAAATGGCGATGCTGCAACCCAAACTGGCGGTGCTCGACGAAACCGATTCTGGCTTGGACATTGACGCCTTGAAAATTGTTGCGGATGGCGTCAACGCACTGAGAAGCCCCGAGCGGGCAACCATCGTCGTGACGCACTATCAACGATTGCTCGATTACATCGTGCCCGACAAAGTTCATGTGCTGGCCGGTGGCAAGATCGTCCGCTCAGGCGACAAATCATTGGCGTTGGAACTGGAAGATAAGGGATACGGTTTTCTGCAGGAGCTTGCCGCGACCTAGCAAAGATTGGGATACGCTACCTGTCGAATAATCATCCACTTTTAGAATAGACCATGATCGCCACCGAAAACGAAACGTATCAAGAACAACACGCTGCGGTGCAGCGTAAATCCTCGCCGACGTGGCTCGTTGAACTGCGTCAACGGGGATTCGATGCCTTCACGCGTCTTGGGCTGCCGACCAAGCGGCTTGAGGATTGGCGATTCACCAATGTCGCGTCGCTGGCAGCACGTCCCTACGAGCTGGCCTCGCTTGCTAACCCAAATGACGAAACAAGCAACAACGAGATCAGCGAACTCGCAAGCCATGCCACGATCGACGAAGACTTTCATCGTTTGGTGTTCATCAACGGTCGCTACTGCGACCAATTCTCACGTCTCCATGACTTTCCCGCCGGAGTCGTCATCGACAACTTGGGGAGCGTCATTTGCGATCGCCCTAGCGACGTGGAAGCACTTCTCGCCAGCGACCACAATTTTGGCGATTCCCCGTTCGCCGCACTCAATACGGCCTTCATCAACGATGGGGCGTTCATGGATATTCCCGATGGTGTCGTCTTGGATCGGCCCGTCCATCTAGTGTTCCTGTCGATCGGAAGCAGTCCCACGGTTTCGCATCCACGCAATTTGATTCGGGTTGGCAAGCATAGCAAGGCTCATGTGATTGAGAGCTACTTGGGGCATGGTGATGCCTACTTCACTAACGCGATCACTCAAGTCACGCTCGATGAAAGTGCCGAACTCGACCATCACAAGCTCCAGCATGAACAAGTGGGGGCGTTGCACATCGCGCTGACTGGGGTCGATCAACGGACCAGCAGTCGGTTCCGTTCGCATTACTTCTCATTTGGAGCTTCGCTCGCTCGCAACGAGTTGAACTGTGTGCTCGATGGTGAGCAAATTGAAACGACGCTCAATGGTTTATATATGCCAAAGGGCGACCAGTTAATGGATTGCCGCACGCGAATCGACCATGCCAAGCCGCATTGCAACAGCTACGAACTCTACAAAGGCATTTTGGACGACAAGGCCAGGGGCGTCTTCAACGGAAAGATTTTCGTCCATCAAGACGCCCAGAAGACGGACGCGAAGCAGAGCAACCAAGCATTGTTGTTGTCGGACGATGCGGTTGTGAACACGAAGCCGCAATTAGAAATCTACGCCGATGACGTGCGGTGTACCCACGGTGCAACGATTGGTGAACTGGACGAGGCCGCGATGCACTATTTGCGTTCGCGAGGAATCCCCGCCGACCTGGCACGCAAGATTCTGATCTTCGCATTCGCCAACGATGTTGTGCAAGGCGTCGAGTTACCAGCGGTGCGACGACATCTTGAGTCGGTCCTGCTATCCGGTCATGAACTATCCGAAGACATTCTCTAAAGGAAAACTGAAATGACACATGTGGTCGCCGAGCCGTGCTCGGGATGCCGGTACACGGACTGCGTCGTAGTCTGCCCAGTGGAGTGCTTCTACGAGGGTGAACAGATGTTGTACATCCACCCAGACGAATGCATCGACTGTGAAGCCTGCGTCCCTGAATGCCCAGTAGAAGCGATTTATCAAGAGGACAATTTGCCGGAAAAGTGGGCTTCGTATAAGGCGCTAAACGCTGAAATGGTGGAGAAGTGCGAAGTGATCACGGAACAGAAAACACCTTTAGTGGACACAAAAGACAAATGACAAGTACCAATCAACTTTACGATGAAGCAGATCGGCTCAAAGACGACGGGCAATATGAAGCGGCGATCGAGAAACTGCAGTCACTGTTAGCAATCGACGACGGTTACGTGTTGGCGCACTCCGCACTTGCGGTCGTCTTTGGGAAAGTGAACCAGCATGACAAAGCGATCGAACATGGTGTCCGCGTAAGTGAGTTGGAGCCGAATGACTCGTTCAGTTGGACAGCGCTGAGCGTTACCTACCAGCGCGCGTTCGCGGGAACCAACGAACACAAGTACATCCAAATGGCCGAGGATGCGATGGCCAAGTCGAAAGCAATGACCGGGCACTAGTGCTTCGTCACAACTTGATCTTAGGGGTGAGCCGAACGCGCTAGCGTCGGGTTCCACGCGATACCCGCGGTTAACGCCGTCCGCTCATTTTGTTAGCTCGAATTCTCAGCTTTCCCAAAACACTAGCGCGTAGGCAGGGCAAGCGAGAGAACAACTAGAGAACAAAATGCCTGACGAACAACTTGATATTGCAGCGATCGAAACCATGTCGGACACCGATTGGGTTGCTCATAAAACAACAATGGGAAGTTTCCGAAACGTGTTCGATGCGGTAGTCCGCGACGGTCATGACGTGAACTTTGTCCCGATGGCGTGCGATTCATTCGTGCCCACTGATTTGGTACGCGGGGCAAAATTGAATTGCTGAGGCAGCGCGTCGAAATGGGAATTCCCTTGTGGCACGAACAGGATCGGTTCGACTACGAAGACTTGGTCGGCGCGATTCGACCTCGACCACGATGAGTCGCAGATTACCCAATATCGAAAAGGAACACAAAGTATGAGTATCGGTACCATCGAAGAGCTGAAGGCCAAGAAGTGCCTCCCATGTGAGGGTGGCGTCCCGCTGGTCGCGTCGGAGGAGGCCCTGCGACTGGTGAAGGAATTGAGGGGCTGGACGCTGACGCAAGACGGCCAGCGGATTCGTCGCGAGTGGACTGCCAAGCACTTCATGGCGGCGATGGAGTT
>JBGSUV010000190.1:0-85589 GCA_041753315.1 Pirellulaceae bacterium
CGTCGCCAATGCTATCATCGCAGCCTCCGTGAAAATCAAACTCGCGCAATAAATCCGTACCTCGTTAACCGTTACCAAATTGATCTTGCAGCCGCAAGATTCATAATCCCAGAGCGAGGCTCCTGCCGAGCTTTTCCGGGCCGCGTTCCAACGTCCACCAGCCAATCGAGTACAGCCCCTTGCTTGTGAACGACAGGCGGCGGCCGGAAAAGGCGTCCTACGGCACTTCGGTCCTACCAACTAAAGGAGGCGATAAATAAAGTGCCGGATTCGTTGTCTTAGTGAATTAGTTGCTAGCCTGCCGCGAGAAAATTCGGGAAATTTGTCAGAACGTGTCAGAATCCGCGATTGCCAATTGTTATAGATAGTGGCAACACGCGTCCCCTTACGGATCGGACGGCATTTGACACTGGAGTGGTACACACGATGACGAGTTTTCCCGACACCCGCATGAGCTTGATCATGCGTTTGACCGAGTCGGAAACGCAGCGCATTGATCATGCGGCATGGCGTGAATTCGCTGACTCGTATATGCCGCTCATCTATCGCTTTGCAAAGCGCCGTGGCCTTCAAGATGCAGATGCCCAGGAACTCGTCCAACGCGTGCTGCTGTCGGTCATCCAGGCCATTGGCCGCTGGAAACCAGCCGAGTTGTCAGCCGAGGGCAAGATTCCTCGCTTTCGTCATTGGCTGTTCACGATCGCTCGCAATCAACTAATCAACTTTATCAAACAACATCAACGCATGCCTGCTACCGGCGGAACCGATCACATCTACGCGATGGCACAAGTCGCCGGTCCTGCCCAGTCGTTCAACAAACAAAACGAACTGCAGATCTTAGAAGAGAACGAATTGCTTGCCTGCTTCGAGCACGAAGCGCTGTTATGGGCAACAACCCAAGTCAAAATGCAAGTGGCACCACAGACTTGGTCAGCATTTTGGCGAACCGTCGTATTGGGGGATTCGTGCCAAGATGTTTCAGAGGAACTACAGCTTTCTGTCGGGAGCGTCTATGCCGCTCGGTCGCGCGTGCTTGCGCGAATCAAAAATCTGATCGAATTGGCTAATAGCAACGTCGTTCCTTTCCGCACCGAGGAACTGAAATGAACTGCAAAGATATCACCGCGTCTGCCTTCACAGAACTAGATGAAGGTTCGGAAGAGTTTAAGCAATGGGTCCAGCATGTCGATCGCTGCCAGCCATGCCAACGCAAGCTGGATAAACAACTCGACGACAACGACTCGCAGGCCATTCAAAAGACCCTGAGCACGACACCACCTGATGAACTAGAAGACAACTTCAGTTCAAGTTTCACCCTCGACTTAGCATTGTCGATGGTCAGCGGAGATTCAGTCGACGTGGGGCATGCTGATGAGCCAGCGGTGGAACTGGATTTTCTAGAACCGGCCAAGCATCCGGAACTCTTGGGAAGGCTTGATCGATACGACATCGAAAGTGTGATTGGCCGCGGCGGTATGGGCATCGTCTTTCGCGCATATGACTGCGAGTTGCATCGCATCGTTGCATTAAAGGTGCTGGCAAAACATCTCTCGTGCAATGGTGCCGCTCGCCAGCGCTTTGCTCGCGAGGCACGAGCGGCGGCGGCCGTTCTGCATCCTAATGTGTTGCCCATCCACGATGTCAACGCGTCGAGCAAAATTCCGTTCCTGGTCATGCAGTACATCTCCGGCGAGTCGTTGCAGGCTAGGGTCGAACGAGAAGGTCCACTCGATATTGCCAACGTTCTGCGGATAGCCAAGCAAACATGCGAAGCGCTTTCAGCCGCCCATCATCAGGGCTTGATTCACCGCGACGTGAAGCCGGCCAACATCCTCTTGGAAGAGGGCACCGATCGAGTTGTCCTCGGCGATTTTGGTTTAGCACGAACGGCCGACGATGCGTCGCTTACCCGTACAGGAATTGTGACCGGCACACCCCACTACATGTCGCCCGAGCAAGCGATCGGCGAGACTGTTGCGTCTCAAAGCGATCTGTTTGCACTCGGCAGTGTTATGTACTTCATGCTCACCGGCTTCCCGCCGTTTCGGGCCGAATCGGCCATCAGCGTACTCAACTGTGTGTGCAGTAAAAAACATGAGCCGGTGAGTGCCGTCAATACCCGCGTGCCTCGCGAATTGGCTCAGTTAATCGATTGGCTGCTTGCCAAGAAGCCGACACGACGCCCCACCAGCGCCGATGCAGTTGCAGCCCAACTGGAAGAACTTCTTTCGAATGTACAGGCAGGGAGAATCCGCATTGGTGTCCATTCGAAAAAGCGGAACCTTGCACTGGCAACATGCGGTGGCCTGCTGTGCGTCGGAATTGTCTTTTCGACTTGGTATCGACCATTTTCATTTGGACCGTTTGCAAGTACAGCCAACCCAGCTAACAAATCCTATCCTCAGGGTCCGCAGTCGTCGCTCCAAACACGAGTTGCAATCGACTCAGGCAACACAAGTGATTTTGCAGAACCCCCCAATCGTCCGTCTTACCCTATGCCCGTAGGACAACCTCGCGGTTCGATCGAGCCCAGTGAACTTGACCGGTGGGAAAGGTGGCAACAGGACTTCAACCGTCTTTCTGTAGAATTGGACGCTCTGGAAAACAAGGCGATAGGCGTCGAGCCTCTTAGTACATTGCTGTACGGTCAGGATGCAACGGCGCAACAGCGATGGATCATGCATCTCTCGGAATTGCACCAACTACTTTCTTCATTGGAAGAGCCCAATCAGTTTCTTCAATATTCACCATTGTTACAGGAGCAGACCAATGCGCAAGAGAATTAAGCTATTTGCCGGTGTGGTACTAGCAGTCAGTGCGACCGGAATACTGGGCTCGGCGTTCATCACACGCGTCGCAATCTCTCAAGAGCCAAAGTCTCGGTTTCGCCAACAACCCCCAGTCTACGCCCCTCAATCAAGAAGCGACCCACGCGAGCCGAATGGGTTTTTCGAGGGGCAGATTCCACAAGTTCATCTCGAAGAATCCGAAGAAATGCAGGCTGAAAGCCAACGACTTGAGACGTTGTTGGAAAACTTGCGAAATCCGGATGCCAGCGAGAGCCAAGAACAAGCGCGACAGGAACTCACTGAGTTGCTCAGCGGACAGCTCGACCGCGACCTTCAACAACGCGAAGTAGCTTTGGTTGCCATTGAAGAACGCGCCAAAGAGCTGCGCAAACAACTTGAATTGCGACGCAGCAACAAAGAGAAGACGATCGAAATGCTGTTGATGATCGCTGAAAATCCAACGGCCGGCCTGGGCATCCCCGAACAATGGATGCGCATGCTTGCACCAAGCAAAAGTTCGCCACAGTATCCCGCTCCCCTCGCTCCCGCAGTTCCTACATACAGCAATGGTCCCAGGTACTACCCATCCACAGGCAGTAGTTATTCGAACTCACCCAGCCCTCCAATGTTCAATCCTGTAGACGACAATCCGCAGACGAGTGCCGACGAATTAAGGATTTCTCCTACTCCAAACAGACGTCAATAAGAAGGCGGTGCGACGCATTGCGACGATGCTCCAAAAGCTCCTGTGTTTATTGCGACGGGGGCACGGGAGTGCGCCGCTCATGCGGAGCATCTGGTGGGCTGCCGTCTCACGTCCACAATCAAAGGACGAGAGAAGTTGAGACATTGAAACCAGCTTGACATTCGTGGTCTCCGTCAATTCGTTGGAGCCATCCTGAGCTTCAACCCGTGCGATCAATTCTCTAGGCATTCGTAAAGATCGAACATGAAAAAGAGCTCTGGAGGGTCGCGGTTATAGATGGGGGTTAAAAATGAAGAGCCGACGAAGCGCCGCGTTGGGCATTTTGCTTGTGGACATCTTGCTTGTGGACATCTTGCTTGTGGACGTTGGGAAGCGGCCCACAAAAGCTCGGCAGGAGCCTCTCTCCACCGCTCTAAACATCTTTGTGGCGCTGTCACGGGAGTGCGACGCTCCTGCGGAGCAACCTATGGGCAGCCGTCTCCCGTCCACAAGCAAACAACGAGAGCAGTAGACATTGAATCCCGCTTGACATTCGTCGTCTCCTTCAATTTGTTGGACTCGTACTCGGTTTTATAGCACGGATGGCAAAGCCGGTGCACGGATGTTCCAGTCGTCAGGCACCTGCGGCAGGTTCTGATCGTAACGCTCAAAGTACCGGCTGTTAACTGAAACGCGAAACGGTCACGGGAGTGCGACGCCTCTCTCTCCCGACTGCATATTTTCCATTGGTTAAAATCTCATTGGAAGTTACTTGGACATTCGTGGTCTCCGTCAATTCGTTGAAGCCATCCTGAGCTTCAACCCGTGCGATCAGTTCTCTGAGGATTCGTAAGATCGAAGATGAAAAGTACTGGAGGGCCGCGGTTATAGATGGGGGTTAAAAATGAACAGCCGACGAATCGCCGCGTTGGACATCTTACTCACGGCTCACTTAGGTGTTTCTTTTGGCGTTGCAAAAGCCATTAGGCCAACCGCAATCAACAGAGCGTACAGGGTTTGATCGGCTAACAATCCGATGCCAACGCAGGACAGCAGGCCCGCAATAAGACCAAGCGGTCGCGTGGAGCGATTGAGCAGTAGTCCTAATGTGAGCAGTTGGATAAGTACCAGGCCGTGCGTTAAAGCGTTTACCAATGAAGCACTGGATCCAACAAATTCCAGCGACAGAAGTTGCGATCTGCCGCTGGCTGCCAACCACCACATCGCCTCACCGCGCCACCAGACGATGTTGCCCAACTGCGACAATACCCCGATCGCAATTAACCCCCAACAATGCACTTGCACCAATCGCAGCGCCAAATGATGCAGCCAATGCATTGGCTCGCCACCGTTGCTGCCCTTCCAAAGCGACTGGCCCGGGGAGACGATGAGATAGGCGAGCATGGCCACCAATGCGGGTTCCAAGGGGCCTTGCAGCCAAGTGATGCGATGAACCCAGCCGATAACCAATAGCAACAAAGCGGTGATGGTGACGCGACCACCAACGCCAACAGCCGACAGGATTGCCAGGACAACCGCTATCGCCAGGTATAGTCGCACAACCAACACGTTGTCGGTCCACCAAAGTGGCGACCAGTGCTGCCACCGCGCGGACTCTTCAAATTCGATAAGCTTTCCGGAGAGCGTAGTTGGCAAGAGCCCGTCGGTTCCAAACCAAGCCTCAACGCTCCCGAAGAAAGAGATCAGCCAAAGCGCTGTGCAAGCGCTGACGCCGATGCGGACGCGATTGATCGCGGTGGCTGAGCCGTTCGAAAACCAGAACAAATTCCAATCATCGACAATCTGCCCAAGCATGCCTTTGGTGGAGTGCTGAGTTGAGGAAGCAGTGGTCATGGTTGCTTTGCTCCCTCGAACGGTGAAAGCGGCTTGGCGGTAAGCGCTGGTTCTTGCATGGGCAGTAGGCGTATCTCGCCAGTCGCCGTGTGAACGACGTGTGCTCCGTAGATTATTTCCGCATCCAGCTGGTTTGCAAGTAGTTCGCCTTGTCCACGGTTGAGCTGCACAAATTCGTCGTAATTGAGAACATGTGGTTGCACCAAACGGATTTCCGCAATTTGGTCTATTTCAATATCTTGTTCGTGTGCTGCTGCGTATTTGAGCAATTGAAATGAGAACTCGGGCAACACTGTGCTACTGGGTTGCTCGAGAGCGATCCAGGTAATAAGCCTACTCAAGTTTGGCCACCGCGATCGACTGCTGCTCCAATTCACAATCTGCTGACTATCGGCCACAGCAGGCTTGTCCGCAATTTGAGGTAGTGCAAGGCTGCGCCACTTCTGCTGATCGACGAGCCGTATTTCGACGGCCATGGGGAGGTCAATTTTCGCAGCGTGCGTCAGTTCCAAGGGAAGCAGGATGTAGTCCTGACCTGATGTCACGTGCAGGGGAGCTAGCCAGGGCAGAACTTCGCCGTGCAGAAAGCTGGGTGCCAGGTTGGCGGAGAGTGCGATAGCCATGGTAGCAAAGTGAATCGCGATCAAAAGACTGATCCACTTGCGGCTCTTGGCGGATGGGGAAGCAGTTGGTGTGGAAGGCGATGATGGCTGGGATGAGCGTGAGGAAACAGCTTCGCCTTTGCGTTTGGACATGGATCTTCTCAAGTAAAAAAGGGAAGCGGGCCGTTTGGCTCACTTCCCTTTAGTTTGTTAATTTCGAGTTCGTCGGTGTTGTTTCAGTGCCAGAGCCTGGCACTTCGACCAACTTGAGGTCTTAGTTCGATGTCGAAACGTACTTGACATCGCCTGCTGGCAAGCGGCTGGCAATTCGTTCAACCAATTGACGATCGCTATCTGACAGTCGACGCATTGGAACTGTACAGAAACGACCGTTTTCCTTCAACAAACGAATCTTGTCCGGGAAAATCACGGCGAGCTTGCCCACCACTTCGAATGTACCCGTGTTGTCGACCCATTTGCGAACGATTTGTGGGTCATCTTCAACGGCGATTGCAAGTTCCGCGCTTTTCGCAGAATTAACATCGGTAGCAATGTGAGTTTCAAGTGCTGCTTCTGGTTCGACGAGCTTGGCTGAGTCGTCCTTTGGAGTTCCGAACAGGTCATCAAGATCGTTCAGAGGTACGGCTTCTGTTGACGTAGGTTGGCTGAACAGGCCGTCATCGGCTGGCAAAGCTTCTTCCGCCGCACCAGGAGTTGCTTCGTCAAAAAGACCCTCTAGGCCGCTCTTTGGCTCATCAGGTGTCGTCGGAGTATCGGTTTCGGGACTTTCGCCAAACAGGCTATCACCAAATGCATCATTAGCAGGCGCAGCTGGTTCGTTGGCGGCTCCAAATGGATCATTTCCAGCAGCATCTGCCGGAGCGTCTGACTCTTCACCGAAGAGCGAATCGGTCGACGGTTGATCCGCTGCTGGATCGGCAGCACCGCCAAATAGATCGTCGCTGCTTGGATCGGCGGGAGTTGTTTCAGTAGGACCAAACGGATCGGCCGCTTCGGAAGGAGTTGGTGCACCAAATGGATCGGCAGGTGCAGGTTCGGTCGGCGCAGGTTCGGTCGGCTCTGGTTCACCAAATGGATCCGCTGGCGCGGGATCGGTTGGCGTCGGATCAGTTGGTGTCGGTTCACCAAACGGATCCGCTGGAGCTGGATCGGTTGGAGTCGGTTCACCAAATGGATCAGCGGGAGCTGGATCGGTTGGCGTCTGCTCACCAAACGGATCAGCGGGAGCAGGCTCTGTCTGCGTTTCAGGAGCGGGGTCAGTTGGCATCGGAGCCGTTGGAGTTGGATCCGCTGGCGTGGGAGCTGGAGGTGTAGGATCGTCAAACAGATCCTTCGGAGCAGGTGCGACTGGGGCCGCTGTGTCGGGAATTGTTACGGACGGACTCGGCTGCACAGGAGTAAGTGGCGCAGTCCAAGGTGTTGTTGCCGAATCCTGTGGTACAACTGTTGTACCCGGAATGGAATCCATCGGAACGACAGGCATCGAGTCACAGCCGACCGGCGCCGGTTCGCAGCAGGTTGGTTCGGGTTCGCATGTTGGAACTGGCTCACATACTGGAGCTGGTTCGCAGCACACAGGAGTCGACTCGCCGCAAGTCGTTGCAGGTACGGTGACGCAGCAGGCATCAGCGTGTCGTTTCTTAAGCCAGCCACGAATTCCGCGTCCCGCCCAAGCCGGATTGAAGGTGATCAATACAGTTAACGTCGCAACCATTGTGCAACGCGTCCAAAAACGGAAGCTCTTTGACATTACGTCGGTCCCCGATGTCGGGCTTTAGAAAGTGAAATTGGGAAGTTCCCGAAGGATAATCCAGTTATGCTAGTCGGTTAAATCGGGTTGGGCAACTTATTATTGCTTGCTTTTAAACTCACAACATCCAGAAATGTCGAGAAAGTAGGGTGGCTGGTGCGGCAAAATCGAATGTGCCGATCAGCATTCGACGACAATACCCCTACGGCGGGTCTCCGCATTACCCACATCATGAAATTCCGGCTGTTTTCCTCTCGACGTGCTTTCCCTCCCATCCGCTAAAATCGAATTTTCCGTTCTCTCCTCACGGTTTCCTACTCCATGCTTAACAACTGGTTCACCACCGTTATTGAACTCGTGAGACAAATACTACGCAAATTGGTTGGCGGCTGGACACTTGAGGCCAAAAGCTTGCTCTTTCTTGGGGTGGCTCTCGTCATTCCTATCGGTCTGGCATTTTGGTTCGTATTGCAAGTCGTGGCGGAAGATTTAGTTATTCGGACGACGCAACAATCCGCCCGCGACTACGCGCGATCAATCATCGCTTGGCAACATGTCGACAAACGCAAAGTCATGGGGCCTGACCCTCTGGTTCCCGCACCTGGCGAAATCCAACATAGTTCCAAAGCACTAGGCATTCTCCGTGGAGCACTCGTTCAAAACCCCTACTATCGCCACGATTTTCTGATGCTCGATGAAGATCTGAATTACGTCGACCTCAACAATTCGGAGCTGCCATCCACCGAGGAAGAACGAACCATTCTGGTACAATTGGAACAGCGATTTCGAGAACAGCTGAACTTGCACAACGAACCTAATGCCGCCGCAGCTCGACCAACCGTTGACACCAGCCTCGAAGCAGCCAACGCTCCCAGTTTCGTAGCGGATCGAGGTGGGCAATTTGACCCCGAATCTGCGTTATTTGCGGACAACGGCCCAATCTTTGAAAAGCCACAGTCGAACCCCAACTCCAAGCCACTGCCGACGCCAGAAGAGGGCTGGTACGAATATTACCATGTCGTTCACTTCGAAGAGTCGTGCATGTACTGCCACAACCGCTTCTTGAAATCGCAAGCGGCGGACATTCCCTTTCGAGTAGTAAAAATCAGCGTTCCCTATCGTCAAACCAAAGTTGGCTCACCAGCAACATTGGCGGTGATGATTGCCATTGCCATGGTGACCGTGGTTGCCACGCTGTTTGTCGTTCACTGGGTTCTACGTCGTTTGGTGCTCAACCCACTCCAACACTTAAAACACGTAAGTGAGGAGATTATCAAAGGCAACACGGATCTACGGGCAAACATTGATACTGGTGACGAGTTCAATGAGTTGGGTGATGCCTTCAACCGCATGTTGCGCCACATGACCGAAGGGCAAGAAAAGCTACGGACGCTGAATCAAGAGCTGGATATCCGAGTCGATCAATTGGCTCAAGCCAACTTGAAATTGTATGAAGGCAACCGACTCAAGAGCGACTTTCTAGCCAATATGAGCCACGAGCTGCGAACGCCATTGAACAGCATCATCGGCTTTAGCGACGTACTGCATGATATTTCGTCTTTGACCGAAAAACAAAAACGGTACGCTCAAAATATTCAGAAGAGTGGAAAACTCTTGCTGGAAATGATCAACGACATTCTCGACTTGGCTAAAGTCGAAGCGGGTAAAATGAAGGTCACTCCAAGTTCGTTTGATCTCGAACAACTGGTCGACGCGCAATGCGACATGCTTCGCAGTTTGGCTGATGAAAAAAACATGGATCTCCAAACTGAATTCGCGCCGCGCCTGGAACCCGTATTTCAAGACCAAGCCAAGTTGCAACAGATCCTTACCAATTTGCTTTCCAACGCCATCAAATTCACTCCCGATGGAGGTTTAGTGACCGTGAAAGTTGGCCCCATATCCGATCAGTTGTTTCACGTCACGGTTGAGGATACCGGAGTGGGCATTCCCGCAGAAGACTTCGAAATCATTTTCGAGAAGTTCCGCCAAAGCAATGCTGTACTCCAAAATGACGGACTCACACGACAGTATTCTGGTACGGGACTCGGACTATCCATTGTCAAAGAGCTGTGCAAGTTGCTTGGAGGCGAAGTACGTTTGACGAGCCAACTTGGAACGGGAAGTACGTTTCAAGTCATCTTGCCTTGGAATTATTCGTAGCATCGCAATCCTCATTTATCGCTAAAGTCATGGATCCGTTTTACATCGCCTTAATCCTCTACGTACTCGCAATTGTGCTGGCGCTACTGGATATCTTTGTTCCCAGCGGCGGAATGTTGATGATATTGGCCGCGGCCGCAGGGGTGGGATCGATCCTGTTCGGTTTCCGTTCAAGCACCACACTTGGAATGGCCATGCTGACTGTCGTGGCGGGCTCATTCCCGGTGCTGGCAGTCATCACGGTCAAGATCTGGCCACACACACCGATTGGTCGGATGATTATTTTGAAATTGCCAAACAAAGAAAATGGCCGACCTGCCCGCAATCCGCTGGAAGATCTCGTTGGCAAGGTGTTTCTGGTTGACGGTTCACTCATGCCAGCCGGACAAGTGAAAGTTGGCCATCGACACATAAACGCAATCGCCGAACATGGCATTATCGAGCAGGGGCAGGCAGTTAAAGTCGTCTCCGTTCGCGCTCGCAACCTGATCGTTCGCCCAACCCTGGAACCGGTCTCGCAGGTGGCGTCCCCCCGCATAAAGCGTCTCGAAAATCCGACTGCCCCGACTAGCGAGCAGGCTTCTGGGCTGAACGAGGAAGTCGTTGACAGTGAACTGCTGGACCGCGAAAATTTTGACCGCGAACTACTCGATCGCCCCGCCACCGACTTGGGTCTCGACTCCCTCGATAAATGATTGCTCCGCAAGGTGTGCGAGTCAGCTCTATTTTCTCATCTAGGGATTGTGGGGATTAAGCATTACAATTTAGCTCTTCGGTTAAATTGCCGGTTCCAATTTCAACTTACAATGAACCAACTCACCGTTTTTTGAAATCATTCTTCGCCAAATTTCAGGAGTTCCTACAGTGGCCCAGTCAAAACGTCCAATGCGCGCGATGCGCTTGATTCCACTTGCCGTATTGCTTGCAGCGATAACAGCCAACGGAGTTGTACAAGCACAATCTGGCTCAACCACCGATGCTGCCGCTGACCTGCCCGCAATACCTTTTGCGATCACCAGTTTTGGTGCAGTTCGCTGTTCAGACTCGATTTATGTCTATGGCGGCCATACCGGTGACGCGCACTCCTATTCAACGCTCGCGCAGTCGAATAAGCTCCTCAAGCTCGACTTGAAGAATGTGCAGAATGGCTGGCAAGAAGTGGCCGAAGGGGACAGACTGCAAGGACTTGGAATGGTGGCACACGGCGACCGTGTAATATTGATTGGCGGGTTTGCAGCGAAAAACGCCGAGGGCGACGAACACGACTTGCATTCACAAGCTTCAGTTCGCGCTTTTGACACAAAAACAAATAGTTGGAGCGAATTGCCTGCACTACCTGCTGCTCGATCAAGCCACGATGCAGCCATCATCGGAGACACGATTTATGTGGTTGGTGGTTGGAAAATGGCTGGGAATGAGCAGACGATATGGCACACAACTGCGCTGTCAATGGACTTGTCCAAAGCCGAACCAAGCTGGACCGAATTGCCGACACCTCCATTTCAACGCCGAGCCATTGCGACGGTGGCGCACGATGGCAAGCTGTTTGTGATCGGTGGCATGACCGATGATGGAGCGCCAACCCGCGCAGTTGATATTTATGATCCCGCGACCCAAAAATGGGAGTCGGTTGGTGCTTTGCATGGCGAAGAGGAGATGGCCGGTTTCGGGGCGTCTGGTTGGAGCGCCGATGGCGAGTTGATCATTACAACTTATGAAGGTGACATTCAGAGTTACGATGCGAAATCCAAGAGTTGGAAAGTGTTAGGTAAGACCGCTGACGCTCGCTTCTTCCATAGGCTCGTACCACTGACTGCCCAGAAGTTGCTCGCCGTTGGCGGTGCCAACATGGAAATTGGAAAATTCCTCGAGCTTGAAGTCGTCAGTCGACAAAAGTAGCCAAATCTACCGGCTTCACAGCTCCTCGACGCACCATCAGCAGCTCAGTCAATTCAGCTGCTGGTGCTGCAGAGGAATATACCGCGGCGTTTTTTTGCGCAGCCTTGACGGTTTTTTCGCCGCCAAGGTTGGCGGCGAACACGATTCCCACTGTGCCTCCTGTTTTGGCCAGCGTGATGGAGCGACACGCATAGGAATTTCGGCATCCTTTCATCCTGCACAAGGTGAAAATCTTCGGCCCTTGGGTAAACGGCCTGGATGGCATGTCTCTAGAAGGGTGCATTTTCAGCCTACATTATCCAAACGGTACAACTGTTGCATTTGGAAGCGAATTCTGGGCACGTATGATGTATCACGTGCAAGATTTTGTAGTTCACTTCGCTTCGAAAGATCAAGATGCAAGACCGTCGTGCATTTACGCTTGTAGAACTGTTGGTAGTAATTGCGATTATTGGAATTCTGGTCGGCTTGCTGCTGCCCGCCGTTCAGGCAGCACGTGAGGCCGCGCGCCGGATGCAATGCTCCAATAACCTGAAGCAGATTGGACTGTCCTTGCACAACTACGAAAGTTCTCATAAGCGTTTTCCGCCTTCGGCAACGGTTAATTGGTCAGTAACTGCCACAGGGAATAACGGTTCATGGGGAGTCCACGGGCGCATACTTCCCTACTTGGAACAAGGGAATTTGTATAACCAAGTTGACTTGACGACGGCATGGGACTTTCAGCTTGCGATTAATGATCTGAAAATTCCAACCTACAGTTGTCCGAGTGATGCCAAAGGAGATGAGGTGAGAGTGGTTGGGGCAGGGCGTCCGAACCTCTATCCGACCAGTTATGGATTCAACTTTGGGACCTGGTTTGTTATATCTCCCACCACTCGCCGTGGAGGCGACGGCATGTTCTATCCAAATTCCTTCACGCGCATCGGTGAATGCGTTGATGGAACCAGTAACACGTTGTTCGCCGCTGAAGTTAAAGCATGGACGCCATATACGCGAAACGGGGGCCCTTCATCCATTGCCATCCCTATCAATCAGGCTGAAGCAGAAGCGGTGATTGCAACCGGCGGCGAATTTAAAGACACGGGACATACGGAATGGCCAGATGGCCGCGTTCACCACACGGGCTTCACCACCACGCTGCCGCCAAATAGCAAAGCCGCTTTCAGCAACGCAGGCGTCCTCCTTCCACAAACCGACTACAATTCCTGGCAAGAGGGGAGAAATGGAAGTGCTGGAAGCCCAACCTACGCAATTGTCACCTCGCGCAGCTACCACACGGGAGCCGTTAATGCAGCGCTGGTCGATGGCTCGGTTCAGACTATTTCAGAATCGATTGATCTGTTGATCTGGCGCGCTCTGTCGACACGTAGTGGGGGGGAAGTGGCTTCGCCAAATTTCTAAGTGTCCCCGCTCGACACGCTAAACAGGTGGACAACGCGTTTGTTACAATGAATGCGTTGTCCTTTATCTGTTTAACAATTCGTTGCTCAAAGGCGTTAACACCGTGAGCTCGGCCAATCCCTATAACGTCGATCCGAATGCTCCCTCCTTCACGCCACAACCCCCGCCTAAAAGCAATACTGGTTGGATTATTGCAATTGTGGTCGCCGTGGTCTCATTACCCGTGTTGCTGATGTGCATGGGAATCCTGGTTGGCCTGTTGTTGCCTGCCGTCCAAGCTGCTCGTGAAGCAGCGCGACGGGCTAGCTGTGCAAACAACATCAGGCAGATTGCTCTAGCGCTCCACAACTACGAAAGCGAATATGGGGCGTTTCCGCCTCCCTATACCGTCGACGCGAACGGTCGTCCGTTGCATAGTTGGCGAACCTTGCTGCTGCCCTACATGGAACAGCAGGCGCTATACGATCAAATCGACCTAGACAAACCTTGGGATGATCCAGCCAACGCGGCATTTGCGGACATTTCGGTCCCAATTTATACCTGTCCGTCGTCAGCCCTACCGCTCAACAGCACGACTTATGTTGTGGTCGTAGACCCCTCAGGCATATTCAATGCATCTGGTACATCGACATTTAACACGGTTACCGATGGAACCTCAGCGACGCTTTTGGTCGTGGAAACAGACGCAGAGAACGCCGTGCAATGGATGGAACCTCAAGATATCGACCTCGCCACTTTCCTCGCTGCGGGCAACGGGCAAAATTCCCATACGGGTGGTTCGAATGCGGCAATGGCCGATCGGTCAGTTCAATTCTTGAGCAACAATACGCCTCCCCAAACTCGACAGGCCATGGTATCTCAAGCCGCGGGTGATTAACAAAAATTGAACCAAGTCATTGTGACTTTAGATGCACATGTGCAAGTTTTCCCGCCGATGTTGAATGTGGTAGAAACCGCAGGAAACAAGTCGTTGTACAGGAGACTATGCATGCATTATTTGCCTAATAAACTTGCTCTCCTAATCTGCGCATTTTGGCTGGCCGATCCTACTGTGGCGCAAGACGAGACATGGTGGCAACTCGACGACGACCCAAACCTAGGCAACATACAGATGCCATCGTCGACGAGTCCTGTACCTCCGCAACCTGCCGCCAGTTCTTCGACAACCCGCGAATATTATTCAACTCGACCTGGTTCTTCACCTGCATCTTCCCTCTGGGATGAATTGTCGTTTTTCATTGGCATTGACGGAACGAAGCAACCGCAAGAATTTGGCGTCAACGCGCACGTCGGTGGCCAAGGTTCGGTGAACTGGGGAGTTCCCTTACTAGCCGACTATGGTATCGGGGCGCAAGTCGGGACGGGCATAACCGCTACGTCCAACGCAGTCCGTGTCTACGAATTGCTTGGCGAATCGACTGGAAGAAGACAAAACTACACGACAGTTGGACTGTTCCAACGATGCGAAAATGGTTTTGCCTGGGGATTTGTCCATGACTTCCTCGCACAAGATTACTACGACGAATTTGCGTTGGGGCAATGGCGACTGCGCAGCAGTTATCGAATTGGCGTCAATCACGAATTTGGGGCGACTGCCATGTTGCCATCCTTCGGGGACTCAGGCGTGTTTGGCGCTTCCACCGCGGTCGAGTTGCAGCCAATCACCCAGGGGCACATCTACTGGCGGCAATTCTGGGAAACTGGTGCTCAAACCACAACTTGGTTGGGTATGGCCGAGGGACATGGCGAGGACAACGCGGTGACCGGGTTCTCGCCAGCAAAAGATGAGCAGTTCTTGTTTGGTGCCGACGTGTTGATGCCACTCACCAATCGGCTGGCCATCTTTGGTGAGACAAATATGATCATGCCCACGGACACAGGAACAGTCGACGCATTTCTTGGCATACAGTGGTATCCGCGCGGCGGATCGTCGTCAGCTCGCAGGCGACCATTCAGTCCTCTGATGACGCTAGCCTCGCCAGTCTCGTTCGCCGTGGACCTGTTCCGACAATAGTTCGAAGGAGGTCGGAATTGCGTTGACTCGACCGGAGTATCTACGGTGCGACTTACGGCAATCATCAGTCGGCTCATTGGGCGCGATCATCTAACGGAAGCAGTTGTTGCTGCAAAATATCTTTGACGATGCGAAAGGGAACATCGCCCGAACTGACGGCCGCTGAGAAATCGCTTCGGTGTAACTTGATGTGTACAGTGGCCGTCGCAAAGTAGTTTCCAAACTCGGCTTCCAGTAGCGGATAGGGATTTTGCAATCGACGATCACCTATCGACACGAGTTCGACTCCAGCATGCGCAAGACTTCCTGAATCAAGTTCCAGGCGATCGGCCGTACGCGCTGAAACCAAGTCAAGTGGGACTCCAGTAATCGCCACTTGCTCTCCCGCGCTCATTGAAATGAAGGCAACCGGTCGTGGTTGCAAACTCCCGCGGCTTAGTTGCCTAAGCAACTTGCGTTTCCGCTCTCCATTGAACACCGCAACTTCCCATAGGTCGCCAACCCGGGCAGGTTCAACTTCCAGTGTTACGTCGGTATCCCGCTGGTTAAAAAGAAAGAGTTGAAGCAGCAGTGTTTCGTTTAAGTGAAAGCGTTGCGACTTGTCAATGATCGAACCGTCAGTTTCGGTTTGAACGAGTTTTGCACCTACCGAGATCCCCATGAGTGGTTCACCCCACACGATCGCATCGCTTTCGGCCGGCAGTGGAGGCGACTGTTCGATATCCTGTTGCGGGTCACTAATCGTGAAGGAAACCTTCCTCACAGTTCCTAGATTCGTATCGCGCACACCTCCTTGCCGCTCTTCCTTTCCCCATACACCGATCAACTCAGGTATGGTGTAGACGCCGGGAAGCAATTGTTGTGTTGAGATCGAAAGCTGAAAATCACTCGGCACTAACGTCTCACCGGGGGCAAGTGTCAATCGGGAAGCTTCAGTTTGCCGTGTTTGCCCGCGTTCGAACAACAAGTTGTCTTCACGAACGTCGAACAACAGATGAGTTGTTGGCACGCAAGCAACCGACTTAACTTTATCCGTTATGTTCTTGAGCAAAAATTGAACTTGGAGCGGTTGGTCGATGTGAACACATCCGTTATTGGGCGCAAGTCGAAGCCCCACCAACAGACCGTCGCTGGATTCACTCGCCCAATACACTTCGTCAGTCGTCGGTTGCCCACGCAACTCTGTGGTAAAAAAACAAGCCACCATGACTGATGACCAAACCCATCTTTGCAACGCTCGAACGCTACTCATGTCCAACCTCAAATCCGAGCCAAGCTTTCCGAAACTCACTTGCGCGGAAGCTCAGCAAGCGGCGCTCCTTGCTCATCCAAAATTTGAAAGTGGTGTATTCCATGAGTTTCGTTGTCGCGATAAGTCCAGGTTACCTGCTTATCCAGTGTAACCTCAAATAGTTTTGGTGCTTTCGGATCCACCTGGCCCGCCGCGTAACTAGTTATCACGAAATTGCCGTTCTCTAGTACTTGTGCGCCACACGGGTCCTGCAACCAAGGTCCTGGTAGATCATCATTGACCAACTGCCACACAATTTTGCCTGATTGGTCAAAGTCGATCACGCGATTTCCATGAGTTAGACAGACCAGCGTGTGCTGGTCTCCATGACGAATGGCAGTAAATGGCCAAGTCTCCAGCGGCCTGCTTTGCGCATCGTTCATGCTCGTTTTTAGTTCACCTAGCAATTCACCTTGGACGCCGTAATGGCGGACGGCAAAGTCGAGCAAGTGGGGGGCAAGAAACGTTCCATCGGCGAGCTTTCGCGCCATTCGGGTTTGCATGTGGTGATTGTCCAGTTGGCATTGCAATGGAAATTCACGCAATACCGAGCCATCAAAGTCTACTTCCACCAATCGCGGTTTTGGACCTGCTTCGGTAAGCACTACACTTCCGTCCGTGGTGGGTTGCGCCGAATTCACTTCGGCCTGCGTACCTTTCCAGACGAGTTTTGGTTCCATTCCGTCGCGTGTCACGAGCACGACAGCGCCAACCGGATACTTCGCTGATTGATTGAGCGTCAGTACAATCCTTCCATCTGGCAAGACGTAACCATCTCGAGTCGCATGATCGAAGGTCCAGATCTTCTCGCCCACTCCATTGACGATATAGGTGTGACTACCACAAGCCAAGAAACCATGTTTCGAATCATCCCCATAGGCTCTGCGGGACAGGCCGGAACCAACCACGGCACTCACGCTGCAAAGGACCAGGATGAATATTTTGCGATCCATATTTTTTATTCCATCATTAATAACAACGAGATGCGCGGAACCATTGAGATTGAAAAAGTCTGAGGTTTACATTTTGCCGACTTGTACTGCGGCTCCCATGTTGGCAATTCCAGGTCCAAAGTACTGCTTGCCAAACGGTAGAATCATCGGTTCCTCAAACGGACGATTGGGTACCAGACCGGCAATTTCGTCCAGTCGTTCCAGCATATCCGCGCTCAGCGGCCCCTTTTCAACGGCCGCAACACTGTCTTCCAACTGCGCGAGTGTTTTGCAGCCAATGGGAACGGTCGAAACAAAGTCATTGGAGAGGGCAAAACGCAAGCACAGCTCAATAGGCGTCATTCCAGCTTGATCAAGCAGTTCGTAGAAAGCCAAAAATTGGCGCCGCCGCGAACTCGACAACCAGATGGGTTGTCGCCGCACTTCGTCATCAAACCGCCTTGCCAAAAAACCTTGCCCTAACGTGGAGCCTGCCACAATCCCCATTTGTCTGTGCGTCGCCGCAGGTATCAACGCTTCAGATGCTTCCCGGAACAGGGCGCTGTAGTTAAACGCGGTCAGCACCACATCAAAGCTGTTGCTTTCTACAAGCCGGGCAAGCTCGGTAACTGTCGTACCCGCCAGTCCGGCGAATCGGATTTTGCCAGAGCATTTGAGTTCGTCGATCAATTGCAATACGGGACCGTCCAAGGGATCATAACTGGTCCACCACGGATATTGCTGAGGTCGATCGGGTTCATGGATCATCAACACGTCGATCTGATCGCGCCCCAACAGACGCAAGCTCTCTTCCACCGAATATCGCAGTCCATCGATATCTTGCGCATTGAACGGTAAAGGACGGCCACCTAGTTTGGTCGTCATCACTATTGGTGCGTCGATGCTACCTATGGCCCGACCAATTGTCGATTCGCTGTCAGCATAGGCGGGAGCCGTATCGATCGCATTGATCCCCAATTCGATCGCTCGACGCATAATTCGCTCGGTCTCGTCGACGCCACCGGCGAGCGAGGAAGTATAGAGTCCACCGATCGAAAGTTCGCTGACCTTGATGCCGGTTCGCCCCAGTATTCGTTGACGCATAAGTTTCGCTGTTCTATGGATAAAAGAGATGTTGCTACCGTTTACGACAATGTAGAACAATTGTCCTCAACTGTTTTTTACTCAGCTGTACACCGATCATATCGACTCAACGAACCGTTTGACTAGCCATTCTGTCGGTTCAATGCCGCACGAGACACGGATTGTGCCTGGACCAATTCCTAGTTGGTCGCGCATCGCGGTTGATATACTTCGATGGCTCGTTGAGGCAGGATGCGAAATCGTGGTACAGACGTCACCTAAAGACGGAACAAACTGGATTTCCGGTTTCAATCGATCGAGCAACTGCTGGAGTTGTTGTTGATTTGCGTTAAGCCGAAAGCTTAGCATCCAGCCGTAACCTCCGCGAAGCTGCTCGGTCGCGAGGCGATGCTGTGGATGATGTGCCAGGCCGGGATAGTCAACCGTTTCGACTGCCGGATGTTGATTCAAAGCGGTTGCCAGCGCCATTGCATTTTTACAGGCGCGCTCCATTCGGACGGCCAGCGACATCAGGCCACGGTGAGTGAGATAACAGTCGAGCGGACTGCTGGCCAAGCCGAAGGTTGAAACGACATCTTGAATCCGTTTCAAGTTTGTAGCGTTTTTCCCTGCGACCATCCCCAACATGCTATCACTGTGTCCGTTAACCTGCTTGCTCAGACTCTCTATAACCAGGTCTGCACCCAGCGTCAGCGGCTGGCAAAGCAGGTGCGTGGCAAAAGTGTTGTCGACCAACAGTTGTCCTCCGGCCAGGTGCGTTGCTTCGGCGATGTTGGCGACGTCAGGAACCCTTAAACGAGGATTGCTCAGTGTCTCAATTAGCACCAAATCGACGCGGCTGGATCGCAGTTCGGCGATCGCTTGCTTTGACGTCACGTCGAAGGAACGAGTCGAAACATTCCAGCGATTCATCTCGGCGCTAAAAAGCTTACTCGACTTCCCGTACAATTCATCTCCGATCCAAACCTGGCTTCCAGGAGAAAGCGTCGCCAGTGCCACTGCCCCAATGGCGCTCATCCCCTGCGCCGTAATGACCGCTTTGGTAGCGGCGTGTAGCAAGGCCAACTTTTCTGCCAACGTTCGTTCATTAGGATGTCCATCGCGGCGGTAAACGAACGCATCACCTTCGCCAGCCAGTGCCTCATCGGCGGCTTGCGTTGATTCCATTTGCCAGACACTTGCCACAGAAATGGATTCGGCTTGGGGCCGAGGGAATTTGGTCGAGCCGTAGGGGTTGGCCGACGAAGATGGACTTGCAATCGCTTGATATTCAAGCGAGAAATCCCAAGGCCGGAGGCAAGAAGAGTCCGCCAAAGCGGTCGAATCGGGTGGCGTTTCACTGGGGTGTGGTACGACCGATGATGGCTCAGCGTGCGATGGCGTTCGTGGTTGTGGGCTCAGCGCGTTTGAGTCCTTTGGAACCCCGTCTTTTTCAGTCATTAATCCGTCCTCAAGTGTCGGGTAGGTGCACTCGACAGTTCAAAAAATCTGTTATCGTATCGCATCAAGTCGCTTGAGCGGAGAAAAATGAATGACAAGCAAATATCGCTGGGCAAGTGTTGGAGACATTAACGCGTTCTTCGGACTGATGCTCGACAACGTCGCCGGTTTATTGTTAATCGTGAGTCTGCTCCATGAAACGTTTAAATTTCCAGTCGATTTCGCACTGCAGTACATGGTTCCCGGCACGGCAATTGGAGTGCTAATCGGCGATCTAGCCTTTTTCTTTTTGGCTTTTCTTTTGTCAAAACGAACTGGCAATGATTCGGTGACCGCCATGCCGCTCGGACTGGACACACCAAGTACCTTTGGAATGGTTTTCTTCGTTCTAGGTCCAGCCTATGTCGCTGCATTACCCGCTGGAATGGAGAATGATCCAACAGCGATGCACAACGCCGCGTTGAGCGCCTGGCACATTGGTATTTGCAGTATAATTATCAGTGGCATTCTAAAACTCGTCTGCGCCTTCGGCAGCAACCTGGGAAGGCGACTTATTCCACGCGCCGGATTATTGGGTTCGTTGGCGGCAATCGCATTGGTGCTCATCAGTTTCCTACCATTGCTCGACATACTCGAACAACCACTCGTCGGCTTGGTCGCCTTGGCCATCGTCTTAACTGCCTTGGTGGGTCGAGTACCATTGCCATTCAAGCTACCCGGCGCTGTTGGAGGGTTGATCGTCGCCGGGACGATTTTTGCGATCATGCATGTCACAGGTTATCTGGGCGAAACACCAGAACAGTTGTTTGACCCCGCCGATAACCTTTTTCCAACCGCATGGTTGCAAGCGTTCTCATTCGGTTGGGTGGACGCCTTCGGAGCAACGATTAAGTATTTGCCGATCGTCATTCCGTTCGCGATTGCGACCGTGGTCGGTGGTATCGATTGCACCGAAAGTGCCTCTGCGGTAGGCGACCACTATAACACGAACACCGTGATTGGTGTCGAAGCTGTCGCTACGCTTCTGGCTGGTTTTTGTGGCGCAGTCATTCAAACGACTCCCTATATCGGACATCCCGCTTATAAAGCTATGGGCGGTCGCGCCGCCTATACGCTCGCTACAGCGATCATGATTGGGCTACTTGGAACCACGGGGCTTTTTGGCTATTTTTACCAGTTTATTCCCAAGGCAACCGTCTATCCGATTCTCGTCTTTGTCGGCCTGGAAATCGCTGCTCAAAGTTTCCTGGCGACACCTCGTCGACATTACCCCGCCGTGGCGTTTGCCTGCGTTCCAGCCCTCGCCAAGATGGCAGTTTTACTGCAGGCAAGTCAACCAAACGTCATTTTGCTCGCCAACGGTTTTATCCTCACCAGCATTGTTTGGGCGTCGGCGTTGGCGATGGCAATCGATCGACGCTTATTGGCTGCCGCCGGCTTTTACTTTTCGGCTGCCGCCATGACCTGCCTGGGCCTCATGCACTCACCCTCTTCGGATGAACGCATTGCTTCGCCGATCGCACTTCCGTTTTTGCCAGAGTCCGCGATTTTACCGAGCGAGAATTTAAGCACAGTGCTGAACTGGGCAGGTGGCTACTTGGTCGTCGGGCTGCTGATGGTCGGCTGGCATTATTATCTGAAGTCATCCAATCAACTCACGTCAGCTTTTGACCAAGACGACTAAGCGCGTTTTGCATTTCTGACAGAGCTGCAAAAAAAAATTCAATCGGACGTAATAAATAAAAGGCGAAACCGATCGAGAAATCAACCGGCTCGCCTCACACGGGGGGTGAGAAAGCACTGGGCTTTCTAGAGCGGTTTCCTCCGCTCCGGAAATACTGTACGCCAACCGCAGCGCAATGTCGGAAGCTTGAGTTTTGTTTTTCATTTTGCACTCGTGGATTCGCAACTCGCAGTCAATTTTTCCGATTCTGCGGTTGTTGTCCCCCCCAACTCCAAGTCAATGATGTGGGGCTCTGCATTCTTTCTGCCGATGACCGCTTCTGATTCTATGTTTCAATCATGGAAACAGCTCGAGTTTCTAACAAGCCCGTTCGCCTCGAGAGAAAACACCTTGCCCAACGCATTCCCAGACACTGAACTAGAAGCAGCCAACGTCGAATCACAGCGCGAAGCATCGGCTGAGTCTCCGATCGATACGCAGCTTGAGGCTGAGGCGGAAATTGAAACGCCTGCAGTTCCCAGCCCTACTTCGCCGATTGTCGCGGTCACGTCGACAACGCCCGCGCCCGCTTCCGCGCCGACAGCGCCAAATCCGGTAGTTGCTACACCGCAAGCCGCATCGCCTAGAAAGAATAAGCCAGTAGGAAGTGTAAAGCGAATCGTGCAACAGCACTGGAAGCTCGCGCTCGTGTGCGCAGCTTCAATGTTGCTCGGAATTATCCTAAACGTCTTGTTGTTTGATTCCGTGCCCGCAGAAACGTTAGCGTCTGAAGCGCCGGCCAAGGTTATATACACCGCAGCGAACGCGCGCCGGATCGAACCGATCAGCCCTATCGTTCCATTCGAAGAACTCAATAAAGATGTTGTTGAGCTGGGTCGACGTTTATTCCAAGAGTCAGCACTTTCGGGAAACGGCAAGTACTCGTGTGCGACCTGTCATGACCTGGATTCCGGCGGTGCGGATGGTCAAAAAACTTCGCGAGGTGTTGGCGGTCAGCATGGCTTGCGAAACACGCCGACTATCTACAATGCCGCCTTCAACTTTGTGCAAAACTGGGATGGACGGTCCGAAACACTTGAACAACAGCTGGATGAACATCTTTCCGAAACGGGCGAGATGCTCTCCGACTGGTCACGCGTCATAAAAGTACTCAAGCAAGACCCGCTCTATAACCGCACCTTCCAACTGCACATGGGAAGCGAACCGTCAGAAGCATTGGTGCGGGAAGCAATCGCAACCTACGAACGCTCGCTAGTAACCACGGACTCCAAGTTTGACTTGTGGCTCCGCGGCAACGATCAAGCGCTGAACTCCGACGAGATCGCTGGCTATTACCTGTTCAAACAGTTGAATTGCATTTCCTGCCACCAAGGTCCTGGCGCCGGCGGAACGATGTTACAACCATTAGGCGGAATGCAAAAGTACTTTGAATCGCTTGACAATCAAGGAAAGCTCGATGAGGGAAAATTCACTGCGACGCAACATGAGCGCGACCGCAATGTGTTCCGCGTTCCATCGCTGCGCAACGTCGAACTCACCGCTCCCTATTTCCACGATGGTTCAGCCGCCACGCTGACGTTGGCCGTTCAAACCATGATGGAATATCAACTCGGTTTAAAGCCGAACCCTGTTGACGTGGATCGCATCGTGGCGTTCCTCAAGACGCTAACTGGGAAACCAATTGCGTTGTAAGTCGGTCGAGAATGTAGAACAATGTAGAACAATGTAGAACAATTGTCCCCAATTGTTTTTGTTGTTTATTGTTTTGTACTTGGCTTAATCGCAAAGAACGGAAAACAATTGGGGACAATTGTTCTGCATTCACTATTCGTTAGAAGTAAGTTGTTCGAGCGGAATCTCCCAAACGACATCCAGATCCTTTTCAACGCTTTGGTACCAGTCCATAAGCATTTCTTGGCTATCTTGCCTGGCCAAGCTCATCGGTCCGCTCTTAAGTGGGTCGGCGTTAAATCGTTGCTGAAGATCTTCTTCGTTTGGTCCCTTTTCACTGACGCGAAACACATAATAGACGCGTTTGTTTTCGTTAGCACCCACACCCGTTTGTCCGACCGGCGTATTGAAGACTGACTCCATAAACTCACCTCCAACCGCGTCCATCTTGGGAACCGTCGAAATTCCCGGCTGATCTGCGTATCGTGTCATCCAAGAAAATGGATCGGTTTGAATTACCAAAGCTTGTTCGGCTGACGATAGAGCGGCCTTCCACGGGTCAGTTGCTGTGCTGCCGACTTCCTTAGCCAGTTTCTTTGCAGCAGTGTTAGCCAACTCTCGCGCTTTGGTTTGCTTCCAATATTCAATGACTTCAGCTCGAACCTCGGCCAAATCAGGCACATACAGTTGCCGCTCGTCCGTCTTCCAAAATACAAACTGTAGGAACTCGAGATCTTTGCCTTGCATCAAAGCAGCTTGGTCAAAATAGCTACTCTGCGTTGGCCTAAATAACTCGACATAGGGACTCATAACTACGTTTGCAACCATACCCGTTGGTCCCGATTGATCACTTTCCTGCCGAATATTACTCAAGCCAAATGGCGTGCGACCAACCGCTACGCCATCGACCATTCCTGTTTCGCCATAGACGAGTCCATTATCTTCCGCGTATTTTTTGACGTTTGGCTTGATCGGCGGGTCGTTCTTTTCGCCAGTATCAACCGCCGCATCACGGATCGCGCGATAAGCTCGGTGGGCAGTGTAGTGTGGCATCATGACGTCAGTAACCAAGTTCGTCAGTGCCTCATCCAGTTTCGGAATTGCCTGCTCCCGCGCTAGATCGTTGGCAATTCGATCGCGGGCCTCTTCGAAGGTCTGATTGCGCATTTCCTGAGGTGCATTCGGAACCGCTTGGCCAACACCTGCCGCCGCGTCTTCTTCGACGGTTTGATTCGCGTCGGCATTTTCAGCATCAGCGGTGGCGGTCGCTTCTGTTGTTCCCGCTTCACCTAACTGCGGAGGTTGCACTACGGCTGGGGGAGTTTCAGTATCTTGCACGAAGCTGACCAGCTTAGAGCCGCTCAATACTTTACGACTCGATTGATCTGAGGTCGCGGGTTCATCAGCGGTTTCAGCTGCTGGGGGTTCCGTAGCACTCTCCGTCGCAGGTGTCTCAGTGGCAGGAGTCTCAGTCGCTGGAGTCTCTGTGGCTGGTGTCTCAGTGGCTGGAGTCTCAGTGGCTGGCGATATCGGAAGGTTGGCAGGCACCTTCAACTGACCTAAGCTAAGTCGACGATCGTATTCCGCCCGCAATTGTTCTTCTGTCAGCTTTTCTTTTTCGCGGTTAGTCCAAACTTGGAGGTCGGCCTGGACATATTCGACGTTCGCGTGATGGCGGCGAACGAATCCCGGCTCGGGAGAGTTGGGGTTTGAAACTTGTTTGATTCCCTTTTCAAAAATCTCTTGGATTTCGGCTTCAGTGGGACTTCCGGCGACTTTGCCAACAAAGTCTTCAACAAAGATGGGAAATGCTTCAACTTTTGCAGTTTGATTAAACTTTAAAAAGTCACTCCAGGTTCGTCCCGGAGGATAGGCGCCGACGCCTGATTCGGCGAGCTGCGCTGCAAGCATGGCTGCCATTTCTTCTTTAAGAAGTTCGCGCACATCGTAGAACGTCAAGCTACTGTCGGTGGAATCCCGCAACAACTCTTCTATTTCTTCGGATGTCAGCCGGTCGTCACAAAAGCTCGTTAAAAAGTCATCGGCAGAACTGTCACTGAATTCGATTCCCAGTTTTGCGGCGTGTGTGGCGAGAATCCGAGTTCGGCAAACGTCAATTTCTCGACTGCTGGTTTGAATACCAAGCGCAAAGATTTGGCCACGTTGCGGATCGTAGGCAAATCCAGGAACTCGCGGCTGTCCACCGGCATCGATCACACGTTTTGCGACCGCGGTGAGGAACCGCACGAAACGTGCGTGTTTCTGCACGGCAACTTGCAAATCCCCCATTCGGACTTTACCGCCGTCCCAGCTAACAACGACGACATTCGCCGTTCCATCGCCCCTGGCGCCTTGCGTCAGGTACTCAATGGCCGGTGCGACGATAAAAGCCATGATGGCCAGAAGGACAAGCCCTGCCATCCAGAAATTGCGGTTTTTGCGAAAGGTTGCTAACGGGTTCGACATCCTGCGGGTATCCTACGATCTGCACGACAACTTCAGAAAAACAATTACTTGCGAGAGCAAATTACAGAGTAAGGGTACAAAGGATAACAAGGAATTGGGATTTTGCAGATACGAGGTTCTGCAAGATCGATCACATTTCGAGCGTTAAACGGGCTGAACTGAACGCGATTCGAATTGCGGGCGATTTGCAAACTTCGCAGTTCGCCAGCTTTTCTCAATCTGCCAGCGCCAGCCCAATCCCATGCAGCCCGCAAAATATCAGATTGACAATGAGATTTTGATCCCCTTCCCTCTAAATTACCTCAACTCCGCCCCAATCGGTGTCGATGGCAACTCGCATTCGTCCTTACGACCACTTGTAATGAGCTCGCTTTCAGTCCCTAATTCGAAAGAGGGGCTTGAGCGGTGTGGGGTTCTGTTCACCGACTAACCTCCAAGATCTGATATTTCGCCTCGCGTGGCACATTTTCGCCACGAAAGAATCGCCGCCCGATGATCGGAAGTGATTTGTGGCAAATGCGTTAGCGTTTTTGGCCAACGTCGATAGATAGTTTTTCTTAGAGATCCAATCGTAACGATGAGTACAGAAAAGTCGCTGGTAATTGTTGAGTCTCCTGCGAAAGCGCGGACAATCTCCAAGTTCTTGGGGAAGGACTACGCTGTAGAAGCAAGTATTGGCCACATCCGCGACTTGCCGCAGGGCTCCAAAGAACTTCCCGAGCAGTACAAGTCGGAAAAGTGGGCCTATTTGGGGGTCAACATCGACGACGAGTTCCAGCCTGTATACATTGTTCCCGTCGATAAGAAGAAGCAGGTTTCCAAACTCAAAGCGCTCATGAAGGAGTGCAAACAGGTCTATTTGGCGACGGACGAAGATCGCGAAGGGGAAGCTATTTCTTGGCACCTTCAAGAAGTTTTGAAGCCTAAGGTCCCCGTGCATCGTCTGGTCTTCCACGAAATTACCAAAGAAGCCATTCAGCATGCGCTCGACAATCCCCGCCAAATCGATCAGGCCATGGTCCGCGCCCAAGAAACTCGGCGGATCCTAGATCGTCTCTACGGTTACGACGTTTCCAAGCTCTTGTGGCACAAAGTGGGGCCTAAGCTCTCCGCCGGTCGCGTTCAGAGCGTGGCGGTGCGCCTGATTGTCGACCGCGAACGCGAACGCATGGCCTTTCACAGCGCGACCTACTCGAGCCTGGTTGGGACGTTCGCCCCCGAGGCGGCCAGCGCTTTTGAGGCTTCGATGGTCAGCTACCAAGGGGAGCGACTTCCTTCCGGCAAAGACTTCGATGCTGCTACAGGAAAGCTCAAAGACCCCAACTTATTACTCTTGAACGAACAATCCGCCCGCGCGCTTGCCGACAAACTTCGCGAAGCGTCGTTTAAAGTCACCAAAATTGAGGACAAGCCGTTCAAAGAAAAGCCTAAAGCGCCCTTCACCACCAGCACACTGCAACAAGAAGCCAACCGGAAATTGGGCTTCACCGCGCGACGCACCATGCAAGTTGCGCAGTTCCTGTACGAAAACGGGTACATCACCTACATGCGTACCGATTCGACCACCCTCTCGAAAGAGGCAGTCAACGCGGCTCGCAATCTGGTGCGGCAGGAATACGGCGAGAAGTTCTTACATCCCGAAGAGCGAGTCTACGCCAACAAAGTCAAGAATGCCCAAGAAGCTCACGAAGCGATCCGTCCCGCCGGCGCGCCGTTCGAGCTCCCCAAAAACCTCGAAGGCAAACTCAACTCGGAGCAGTTTCGACTCTTCGACATGATATGGAAACGCACCATCGCTTGCCAAATGGCTGACGCCCTCAAGCGACGTGTGACGGTGACCATCGAAGCCGACGGGGCAGTCTTTCAGGCGTCCGGAACCACCATCGAATTCGAAGGTTTTCTGCGAGCCTATGTGGAAGGCAGCGACAATCCGGACGAAGCTCTCGCGCAACAAGAAGTTCTTTTGCCGGCGATGCAGGAATCCCAGCCGCTCGATTGCCGCCAAATGGCTGCCAAATCGCATACGACGCAACCCCCGGCTCGATTCACCGAAGCCTCTCTCACGCGAACGCTGGAAGAAAGAGGAATCGGTCGGCCGAGTACTTATGCGTCGATCATCGATACGATCCAGCAACGTGACTATGTATTCAAAAAGGGAAACGCGCTGGTTCCAAGCTGGACAGCCTTCTCCGTGATCCGACTTTTGGAAGAGCATCTAGGCTCCATCGTTGACTATGATTTCACCGCTCAGATGGAAGATTATTTGGACGAGATCAGCCGCGATGAAAAGGGCTTTCTCGAATACTTAAAACGCTTCTACTTTGGAGGAAGCAACGGCATCGGCTTGAAGCCGCTTCTGGAATCAAAGATCAAAGAGATCGACCCGCGTACCACGAGCCGTTTTTCATTGGGAATCCCTTCAGCCGAACAACAACAAACGGCAAATGCCGCCATGCCACCCAGCGACGGGGCTGATGCAACCGCCACGCTCAGCGACGAAGTATTCGTGCGCGTCGGACGTTACGGGCCTTTTATTGAACAAGGCGAACGCAAAGCTGGCATCCCCGATATGCTGCCTCCTGACGAAATCACTATGGAGAAAGCACTCGAGCTGCTGGCTGGAGCGGCCAAGGGTGACGAGCCGTTGGGGCATTGCCCGGAAACCGGCAAACCCATCTACATCAAGGTGGGACGTTTTGGTCCCTACGTGCAGTACGGCGATTCCTACGACGAAGACAAGAAGAACGCTGGGCTACTTAAGGGAATGGCCGTTGAAGACGTCAACTTGGATGTCGCCCTGAAGCTCCTACAGCTCCCGCGCGATCTCGGCGAACATCCCGAGCTGAACGAACCCGTGATTGCCAGTAACGGACGATACGGCCCCTACATCAAGTGCGGTTCCGAAACGCGGAGCCTGCCCGCCGATATGTCGCCAATCGATGTCACCATGGAACAAGCCATCGAGTTGTTGAAGCAACCCAAGACGCTTGGGCGTGGTCGCGCCGCCAAGAAGGAGCCGCTTAAGATCTTCGAAGCATCCCCGGTTACGAACAATCCAGTGCAACTGTTGGAAGGGCGTTTTGGTCCCTATGTTACCGACGGCGAGACCAACGCCAGTCTGCCGCGCGATGCCAAGGCAGAAGAGTTAACGTTCCCGGAAGCACTCGATCTATTGGCCGCGCGGGCCGCCCTTGGCGGAACGAAAAAGAAGAAAAAAGCTGCCAAGAAGAGTGCCAAGTCGGCGACGAAGTCGGCAACCAAGTCCGCTAAAAAAGCCACGAAGAAGAGCAGCACGAAGAAAGCAACTAAGAAAAAGAGTTAGCCGTCAACCGTCAGCAAGTTCTACCGCGGAATGTCGTTATCTGAGTTGGTCAACACCTTGAGATACTCGCGATCGGCTGTTGCCAGTTGATCGCTGCTAATGTAAACATTGCTGCCGTCTTCCTTGAGCAACAGAGCCTTGCCGCCAACCATCCCGCCGAACTTTGCCCTAACGGAAGATTTCCCAGAAATGTCACTCCATGGCCGAAAATCCGCTTTTTCGAGAATGAACTTGAGTGCCAGGCTCTCCACACTTTCCGCTTTTCCATCGACGATGATAGGCTGCGGCGAACCGGCCAATTGAGCTACTTTCTTTTCACCAGTAGTCGCGTAACGGCCATCGTCAGGTAATTGAAGACGTATTATGCGTTCATTCGATCCCAATTTTAGGACCAACCCTTCGTCGCACTGAGATAGTTCGATCGGGCTGATATTGGCTCTCAGATCTGTAAGCCAATCCTGTGTATGCGATTTTCCAACAATTTCGCTGGCGCATTGGACCGTTGCGGGAAGAACCAACTGAATCGAATTGGAATCAAAACGCAACCAGCGGAAATCGGCTTGCGTCGCGTCGCGGATCCGTTGAATAGATTCCAGATCGTACTCTGCTAGGATTCTGCAGATAACCTCGATAGAGCGGAAGAACGCAATAGGCGCAAGTATGCTTTTCGCAGATATTAGCCGCACCAGCTCCGTGTGGGTAGTACGAATTCCGTTTTGGATAGCTTCGTTATCCACGTCGTTCATTGAGTCCCTACTGGCTTTGTTGATTGCCTCATTGACAGCCTCCGCCAGCTCCGTTCGATTACGAATTGTCATCCTACGATCAGCGCACAGTTTTCGAAGGCGTGCAGGATCGACGAAGAATCGCAGATCGCCAAACTCACAAAATTCCAGGGCAAACTCCGCGTTGGAAGGCAGGTACTGGAACTGGGCAAGCCTTAATGCATCGAGATCGCTCTGCGCCCAATTTTTCTTGTCCCGCAGACTGATTCCTTCGTAGACATAATAAACGCTGATTTCCTCGGACTCAGCACGAACGGCCACCAACACGCTCTTATTCTCGATCACCAGTCGTTCGCAGCCAAACTGCAAAAAGAAGCTGGTGAACATCAATAACGAAAGTTTCGTGGAAGTTCCCAGCAGGTGATACTGTCTATGCATTGTTCGTATTTTCTAATGACGCTCGCAAGGAATTTCTTTTGCGCAGAAGCAGCGGTTTTAACGAATCGACGTCCGAATCGCTAACAGCGATTACATATCTTCAGCATAATAAATCGCTCAACGGGGCTTTAGCGTGGAGAAAAGTGACCGCCATCGACCTTCTCGGGTGGATTCAGACAGCTCGCATGCTGCTTGCTTGGATAATAATCCATTTTTACGCTTCGCGGATGTGTCACTTATCGCACGCGTGAATTCTTACTTTACGGCTAATTCTAACAGCTTTTCACGCAGGTCGAATGCGGGCGGAGCCTTTCCAAAATCACAGTTATGCTTGATGTGCGATCATTTCCCCACGGTGATTGGGAGATTCGTCGCCATTAAAGAAATAGCAGAACCGCCCTGTTATTTCTTGTACCCATTGCGGCAATTGTGCCGACCTAGTTCTGGTCGCTTCTTTTGAGTAGAATTCGTCCACTGCGGTGCCCTTGGGCTACGGGTAAGCGTTCAACAACGGGTAGGTGTTACCGCAACTTTTGGCCTCTTTCAGTCGAAAATTGTACAGATTAGTTGTGCAAACTTAGTTAACTGTGAGGCCAGTACGAGTTTCAACAACAAACAAGCAACGGATGGGTGGCAGAGTGGTCGATTGCGGCGGTCTTGAAAACCGCTGTACCGCAAGGTACCGGGGGTTCGAATCCCTCCCCATCCGCTTTCTTGACTGATGAGATCATTGGGAATGGCGGCTTTCCTCGTCTGCACACATAGGCAATTGTGCATTCCGGCGGAAAATTGTTTTAGCAAAACGTTTCGCCGTCTTTGGTTATCCTTCAATCGTGTGCTCTTCGCCAGCAGCTCCGCGTGGATTGGCTGCTGGCTCCGCATGACCAAACCGCGGAAACTGCTCGCATGAGACCTTCCAGAGCTGCGCAGATTGTCTTGTGCATCATCATCTTCGCGTGGATGGCAAAGATTGTCTTATTTCCAATATGGGTTGGTGTGTTCTATAACAAGATGGAGATTCCGGGCGAAAGCGGCTGGTATCATGGCGGCGGCTTTGCCATTGGCAAGACCGATTACGGTCAAAATGCGCCCATCTGGCTGCCGCCAGTTCACCACAACCCCGAGGGAATGCAGGTCTCCGTTCGTTGGCCATGGCAAGAAGCGATTGCACACGAACAGCTTGAAATTGTCGAATCAAGCATCTTTATCCAGTGGTCGTTTGCGTTGATTCTATGGGGTATAGGTTCTCTTGCGATTAACTACTTTGCCAGGACTCAGGCACATGGGTTGTTCAATTCGTTGCTTACCAGCGTGGCAGAGTTTCAAGTGATCGCGCTCATTGCTTTGGTCATTCTATCGGTATCGACACGTGGCTATGGGACGAATGCATCGATCCTTAGAATTGTTTTCTTGGGCGCGCTGGCAACCGGAATTGCATACGGACTGTGGGCATATGGGCGCGGCATCGGTCGACAAGAGTTTTCCGCAACGAACCCGCAAAATGTGGTTCAACAGTCGCCGGGTCGAGTGCCATCGAATTCGGCCATCCGCAGCCTACTACAATTTTTGCTTGGGCTCATTGCAAGCGTCATTGTAGCCACGGCCATTATCGCGACGGTGAATGTGCTGCTCGCGATCGTTCGTCCAGAATTGAGCATGCCTCATTACGATCTACGAGTACAGCTGGGCGAAGCAGCGCTCATCGTTGCGGTCGGCATCTTGTTGCGATACGGCTTGATTCGTTGCCTTCGCGCACGGACCGCCGGCCAAGGATTTTTGTTGGGTGCAACCGGAATGGCTGTGCTATGTGCACTCTGGCATTGAGAGTGTCGAGCGTTTGTCCCTAATCTTTTCCCCAGTTGCTTTGGAAACGACTGCGACAGTCGTTTGACACTGAGCGCTAAGAATAACGCCCCTACTTCTATTGCAAATGCTTGAAGTGCCAGGTGTACATCAGGTTGGGTGCATGTTGGGAGAACTGCCAATAGTGGCCACTTGAACTGTCCTTCTTGGATAAGTGGAAGCGTTTGTGTGGAGGTTGATGGTCCTTGACCATCAAGAAAATGTCGGAGTCAACATCGTCGTTGTCAGAGAAGTAACTATGTCCCATCCAACTGCTGTCAATTCGGCTACAGTCGATCGTGTCGATGCCCGACACGATGAGCGGCTCAAGAGCATCACCAGCGCGTCGTTCCGCATGCAATCCCTTAGAAGCGATCAGTGCGCTGTCGCTGGCGTTAGCGTAAAGAGTGACATGCTCACTGACGGCCACGACGCCTGGAGCCCACTGCTGAAAGTCCGCGGTTCCGACATCTGGCGCACAAAGGACGACGTGTCCAAACAACTTGGCCGCACCAGCCTGATGCAATCGATCCAAGCTCTCCATGACAATACGATTCCCCATACTGTGAACGACAATGTGAATGCTCGCATCCGGAATTCCCTCGCGAAGTGCCAGCAAAAAAGTGGTAAAGGGCACGACGGAGGCCTGATTGATAGGTTCATCGACACCATAGTTCATGACGCCACCTTGGGAAGGCCAACAATAGGAGATCAAGGCACCATTAAATGGAATGCCAAGCGCTAGTTGCGCGGTTCCGGATAATGCGTCTTCAAATCCAACATTGAAGCCATGGACAAAAACCAGTACATCCTTTTCACGCGAGCGCCGGACCTGGTCGGCGACGCCTTCCAAAAAAGCTGTCTCGCTTATCGCTGTCGCAGCGACTTTGGTGGTGATTGGTTGTGGAACTTGCGTCTGCCGAGATAGATTCGCGTTGGAACGGTGACTCACCAACTCGCCGTGGATTTTCTTATCGTTCTCTTCTTCGATCATCCGCAGCCCGACGTCATTGCGCGGCAACGTGACTTGGCAGCGTCCATAGTGCACTTGGCCCATGACTCGATTTGCCGCCATCGAATCTTGTTCAGAATCGAAAATACCTCGGTTAGTCGCTACGAAAAAATCCCACTTGCAATGGTCTGCGGACCACTCGCATATCGCGACCGGCTCTGCCAATGAATCGACATAACGTTCCATGCCGTCGAGGCCGAATCGCAGCGGCTTACCGCTTCTCAGTTGTTCTTCGTAGGCGGTGTCGTATTGAATCACATGAACATCTTTGCCCAGAATGGGCATCTGCGGCGGCCGACAGCCAAGTGCCATAGCGACCAGAACGCATGTTAGCGCGAATAACACCCCTTCGACCGAGAATCGAAATCCTGAGTTTCTATTCATGCGACCCAGCTTCAAATGTGATTGCTAGCATGTGAATGCAAGTTGGCTTAACCCCGAGCATTGGTTGGTAGGATGGAATCGAAAAAGAATCAATACTGAAATTCCATAGAATGAGTACAAGGCAGGGGCTCATTGTCGAACGATTGTCTCAATTGTTTCAACAGCGATTGGAACTATTGCTTTACACTAGAACAATCGCTTTACACTAGCTGGAGGAGTCCAAGTCTTGTACTTGGCGCAGATGGCTGAAAGCCAAATTCAGCTCGCCGTAATCGAACTTGTTCCCAAAATGCGCTTTGGCTTCAGAGAGCTTTGCATCAGGATTCGCCTGATGGTATTGTTCGATTTCTGCCAACTTCTCTTGCGCGAGAAACTGCGAAATATCCAGCTGTCGTAGAGCAATGAAGTGCGCCAAATGAGATTGGATCGTGGACAATGCCAGCTTGCGTTCACTGGCAATTTGTTCAATCGTCTTGCCCGCTTGAAGCATCTGAAAGCTGCATAACTTGGTGTCGGGCACTTTCCTTGGGACCAACAACCCACCCTTGGTCTGTGTCGGCGAGGTTTGAGCGTACATCTGATCCGAGGGAACTTGTTTTTCCTCGCAGTACTTTCGCACGATTTTGCCAATGTCAGTCCCGTAGCGTTGGAGACGTTTGCTCCCAATTCCGTGAATCAAGCGAATATTGCCACGCGTCGTCGGCAGTTGCATGACCAATTGCCTTAGCGACTCATTGGTCAAGACCTCGCGGGGTACGATACCAAGCTGCTCGGCCATTTGCAGTCGATATTGCAATAGTTGGCCGTAGAGTTCCGCGTTTGGCAAGCCCTTTGGAACTTTCAACTCATTGGCTGATTTCGCTACGCCGCGTTGAGACCAATCGAGCTCCGCATCAACTTGTGAGCGTTGAAGGCCAGTGGTTGAAAAGCCCTGTTTACATGCGGCGAATGTCGCTTGTTTTACGAACAGATTCAACCTTAGTTTGTCGAGCTGTGCGACAGCTGAACTGCGTACCGCCTGATTGTCGCAAGCGGTAGGTATTGAATTGACTTCGTGCAGAAGTCCGGCGAACTTATCGGTGAAGTAAATGGCGGCCTTAGCGATACGTTCCTGCAGGGTCTGGTTGGCCGTCGGCAACCCTTCGCTTTGCAAGTAGTCTTCCAACTGCGGTTGAAATTTGTCGGCAATCGCCGCGAGAGTCTCATGGGCTTGTCGTGCAAGAGCTGCAACTTGATTGGACGCTTCGATGGTCAGTGAGTGTTGGTGCTCCTGATAAACGTGACGCAACTGACTAAAATTGCGTTGAATGTCTTGGAAGCTGAATAAATCTCTGACGAGCTGCTGCTGGTACTGACGCTTCGCTTGTTGGATCTGCTCATCCGTTGGGGCATTGCGTTCCGCCTCCGCACAAAATTCCTTGACGACCGGATCTGTCTTCACGCTAGAAAAATCGATGCGGGAGTGCAATACAATGCCTTCGAAGCTCTTGCAGCGACTCAGAGCCACGTAGACTTGACCATGCGCAAATGCGGCCTGTGCATCGATAATGGCGCGTTCAAATGTCAGGCCCTGACTCTTGTGAATCGTGATAGCCCATGCAAGCTTGAGTGGATATTGAGTAAAAGTGCCCAATACCTGCTCCTCGATTTCCTTCGTCGTTTCGTTCAGTGAATACTTGACGTTTTTCCATTCGGCTGGAGTTACTTCGATATCCGTCTCATGATTGTCATGCATTTGGTCACTCCCGGCGGGAAGTGACCTACTGGCGGGAAGTGACCTACGGTCGATCGCATCGTTATCGCATCGCACGTAAATTGCTTCTTCATCGATTTTCACGATACGACCAATTTTGCCGTTAAAATATCGCTTTTCAGGTTGCAAATCATTTTTGATGAACATGACCTGCGCACCGAGCTTGAATTCAAGTTTCTCTTCTGTTGGATAGGAACTTTCTGGAAACTGGCCTTGGATTTGCGCTGAAAAAAACTTCGATTTACCGGGCAGTTGCTTCAAATTTCGCGTGTTGATGTCCAGTGCCACCGCATTGGTCGCGGTGAGGGTAATGAATGCTTCGCCCAGCGGTGGTCGGAAGTTGGGAATATGGCGACTGTTGAGAGTGCGCAGCGTTTCTTCATCAAGTCGATTGTCGCGGACCTTGTTAAGTAGTCCAATGAACTCGGCGTCGGTTTGTCGGTAAATGTGCTTGAGTTCAATCGAAACATAATTGGTCTTACTCAGAGCCAGACTGCCGAAGAAATAGGGCGTTTTGTAGTAGCGACGGAGCGTATCCCAATCCTCTGGCTTTACGACGGGAGGCAACTGGTGCAAATCTCCGATCATCAGCAATTGCACTCCTCCAAACGGACGACTGTCCCCGCGACATCGACGCAAAACTTGGTCGATTGCATCCAACAGGTCTGCGCGAACCATGCTGATCTCGTCGATCACAAGTAGCTCCAGGCTGCGAATTAAGTTGAGCTTTTTGCGAGAGAGGTGATGGTCGTCATTTTTGCGTCGGCCGTCAGGGACATGCAGTCCAAAGGGGAGTTGAAAAAAGGAATGGATCGTCATGCCACCTGCGTTGATCGCAGCTACGCCGGTAGGAGCAACCACGGCCAAACGTTTTACACCTTCTGCTTTTATTTGATGCAAGAAGGTCGTTTTTCCACTTCCAGCTTTGCCCGTTAGGAAAATGCTAGTCGATGTCGCACGCACGTAGTCACACGCAAGTTCCAATTGTGGGTTGACGCGAAGTTGTAGGTTGGCTCGAAGATCCATTGGCATGCAAAACGGTAAGATGGGCGTTTTTTTGCGAGTGAAATGTTACCCTCCCCATAGGAATTCAACCGCTCGCTTGAATTCCAGTGGGCGGGGGCGACCTCCATGGCCGCGGAATGGCATGGCATTTATCCGTCATAATACGCCAAACGGCTTTTTCATGCGGCCAGTGCACGAGCTTACAGATGGATTTGCTGCCCGTTCAACTCGCCGGCGCATCGACTTCTTCATCAACAGCCGATTGAATTCTCGTAATGTCGCGAATGGCGTATATATCAGCCCGCTTTTGTAAACCGGCGTGGAAGGAGACGAGGGTGTGAAGATATGCGTAACGGATAAAACCTGCGACGGCGACGAAGGCCGCTACTCCCATTGCAGCGATGAGCGGAGATAGGTTCCAAAGATTTTGTTTTCTCGATGCTATCTCAGCGTTGCTCCCACTCCCGCTCCTTCGTGCATAGCGCTCAAAGTCACGTTCGACACCGGACTCTCGCAGATTCTGTTTAAACACCCCGGTATCGCTACTCACAGAGGAAACGACGCGAGAGAGCATGTTCAGTGGAAAAATGACATGCAACAGCAAAATCAGGAAATTTAATGCGAAGAACGCCAAGGTCATCATGGCAATTAAATCGATTCGCATCCGATTGTAGGCTCGCTCTTCCCAGTGTGCGCGTTGCGGCGAATAACTCCCGTCGAGCCGTCTGCAGTTTTCATAAGATTGTTCGGTCAAAGCCGTCGGAATGTTGGCGATCAATGTTCTGGTCACCCAAAAGAACACTATCGCTTCTAACAGCACGATAAACGGAACAAGTGCCAAAGACGGGCTCAATACTAGCGCCACAGTGGACATGGCGACAAAGAATGCAGCAAGTGAGTATTGACCGTTCACTAGAAAATCCTTCGTTACGACGTCACCGATTCGAGGGCGGCCCCCATTCTAGCAGTTTCTGCAGCGGCGAGCTCCACAATTTCCTGTTGCTGAGCATTCGCCAACTGACGCTGGAGAGAAAACGCTAGCGCTGACTGAGAGAATGGCAGGAAATTCCTAGTCCGTTGGGAGAGCGAGACGAGCGAGGCCGCGAGCACGTAAAGGATCGCTAAAATGCTAAGATAGACACAGGCCTAGCAGCTATCCGCTTACCAGATTTTTATATGGAGTATTCAATGTCCCAACAGCATACCTTCCTAATCGTTCTCTCGATGACTTGGATACTCTCGTTAGGATGCGATCAAGCCCCCGATGCGGCGTCCGAGAAAGTGACGGCTGCGGAAGATGAAAAGGCGCCAGACACGACGACGGAATTGGATGCGATCGAAGCTGCGTCATCTAAGTCGGCTGCGAAGTCCGAAGAAGCCGATGTTGCCATTACCGCAACACCTTCATTTTATACCGTTGACCATTATGGTGCGACTCGCGATCCCGCCAAGGACTTGGTCGAAACCTTGGCCAGGGCAAATGCGGAAAACAAGCGGGTCCTGCTGCAAGTGGGTGGAGATTGGTGCGGTTGGTGCAAGCTAATGACCAACTTCATCGAATCGAACGTCGCCGTCCGCGAGATGATCGACAAGCACTTTCTGTTGATGAAAGTTACTTGGATGCCCGATCAGAAGAACGAAGAGTTTTTGTCGCAGTACCCTGCCATCAATGGCTATCCGCACCTATTTGTTCTCGACAAAGATGGCTCGCTTCTGCACTCGCAGGATACTGCCGAACTCGAGGAGGGAAAGGGATATAATGAAGAGGTCTATTTGAAGTTCCTTACCACTTGGGCAGATAATCCGTGATGGAACTCAAGACGGTTGTCTTTGATGCGGACGTCCACTCCACCGACGCTCGCAAGGTTTTCTAGCTCACGGTTACAGGTATTGGCGGACGGGAGCGGGGCGTCCGAAGTGATATCCTTGCGCCGTGAGGAAGCCCAAGCTTCGACAGACGTCGGCTTCTTCGGGAGTTTCAACGCCTTCAGCCAATGGGTTGACTCCCAGGTCGATCACCATTTTCACCAGCGAGCCGAGCATGCGCTGTCGCTCTGGGGGCGCCTGGTCAATTCCGCGAATGAGTGAAATATCGAATTTGAGGTAATCGGGAGGTGCTTCGGTCAGTTCGGAAAGGCGAGTTTGTCCAGCACCAAAATCGTCGTAGGCGATGCCAATGTTGAGTTCTTTCAGTTGAGAACGCAACTCGCGCATTTCGCCCGGATCGGTGATAGCTGCCTCGTGCACTTCCAAGATGATGGGGACGTCCATGGAGAGTTGTCGAGCGGTGGCCATCGAGTCGACGAGCCCTTCCCGGCGGATTTCCAGTGGATGTGTGTTCACGAACAGAGTCGATTTGACGGGTAGGTTGAGTCCTTCGCGCACCCCTTCCCAGCGCAACATCCGGCTCAGCTCCACTTCCATGTTCAAACGGGCTGCGGCATCGAACATCGCTGCGCAAGACTCTAGACCAAATAGTCGGCTGCGCGCGAGCACTTCGTATCCCCGAAAAGCGCCGGTTTTCATATCGACAATTGGCTGATAAAAGGGAGTAACGAGTCGATTTTCCATGAGTCGATCGAACTGGACCAGCGCGAGTGCCTTGTCGCAGACATCTTCCTGCATGGTTTGGCAAGTCGTAGCCCTTCGTTCGCTTTTGACTCGAAAGGCGATATCGGCGAATTGGAGGAGGTCTTCCTCGCGCAAGGGCGTCGCTTCCGTAATGCGACGACCGTTGACATAGGTGCCGTTGGTACTGTTGAGGTCGGAGACCCACAGCTGTCCGTTATTGAGATGGAGATCTGCGTGATTGCCCGAAATTGTCTTGTAGTTGAGCTGCATGGAGCAGCCTGGGCGACGACCAACGGAAAATGGTAGTGGAAAGATCAATACTTCTTGCTCATCCGCGCCGCTGGCTCCGCGCATCAGGGTCCAGGCTGGCTCGCGATCATCAAACGCAGGCGTCGAGATCTTGCTCTGAAGGAGTTCGACTTGGATCGGACTAGCTTGCATGGTGGCCTTGTGCGGACGGCAGAAGTCAGAGATAGCGGACTGAAACGAACGTCATTTTTGATTGCATTGCTTGATGCTTGCATTATTTGGTTCGGCAAAGCGTAGACTAAAAATAGCGTGTTGGCGTGGCGATCGCACGATTCACGAGAATAATTTGCCTGCAAGTTACACCACGACTGGGGGCATCGTCATACTCGTCATAAATGTAATCGATTTCTCCTAAGGGTTGATATGAAATTTGGCTTCAGTCGCGCACTGTTCCACAACTGAGATACAGAGTTATTAATCGATGCAAGTGTAATTATCGATGCAGTTCGACACGCTCGGGAATTATGCGACCTGATATTGCGTTAGAAAGCGCTTTCCGTCGCGCATGAGTCAATTGGTAGTGAACAATTCGGCGGAAAAAACTGCGTGTCTTGCCCGATTAGAAGAATGCAAGCCATCGATTCAAGTGCGAGGGATTAACTTTGTCAGGTCACCGAAATTCGCAATTTGTCAAGAGCGACACCGCTTCGCTTCGCAACAAGGACTTGCCATCTATCCTGCATGATGACAGTTATTGGCCGTCAGAACCGACATCCATTGAGGATACGGGGATTAGCGAGTCACTCTTAGAGTCCATCGTATGTCAGATCCTTTTGGCTCAAGGAACGCTCAGCGGCCGCAAAATTGCCGAGAGCGTAGGCATACCTTTTGGAATCATCGATCAACAGCTTGGCGTCTTGCGCACTCGACAGATCATCGCGCATGCTCGTACTGCTCCCCTCAACGACTATTACTATAGCCTGACGGAAAACGGCCAGAAGCGGACGCTCAACCATCAAAAGGTCTTTACGTACACCGGGTTTGCACCAGTGCCGCTGTCCGATTACTTGCTTTCGGTTGAAGCACAAGCCAATCAGTACACTCCCGTCGAGCGTGAGCAGTTGGTTGAAGCGTTGTCGCACATTTCCTATGAACCATCTTGGCTTGACTTTCTCGGCCCAGCGGTGAATAGCAACGGTGGCATATTCTTGTATGGGCCGCCTGGAAACGGCAAGAGCACCATCGCCAGGTGTTTGACCGTATTGCGGGGAGAAAGCGTCTGGATTCCTCACGCGATCATTGATGACGGCATGATCATCAAGGTCTTTGATGCCGCCTACCACAAACGGAAAGAACCCGACCAGAACAGCAGTCTGGTCAACTTGCAGAACTATGACCGTCGCTGGGTTCGAATTGAACGACCGACGGTGGTCGTCGGGGGTGAGTTAACGCTCGACAACTTGGAGATTCGACATGACCCGCGCAGCAACACTTGTGAAGCACCGTTGCAGTTGAAGAGCAACTGTGGAAGTTTGTTGATCGACGACTTTGGACGTCAGCGCGTAGCACCTGCCGAGCTATTGAATCGTTGGATTGTACCGCTGGAAAACAAGCACGACTTTTTGACGCTACCAACCGGCAAGAAGATCTGCGTTCCATTTGAGCAGATCGTGCTCTTTTCGACGAATCTTCAGCCCCATGATTTGGTGGACGAAGCGTTTTTGCGTCGCGTGCCTTTTAAGATAGAAATTCGTGACCCGGGCGTTGAAGAGTTTACCAAGCTGTTCGAGAGCGCTTGTGCCACGATGGGGTTCCCATGGCGGCGTGAAGTTATCCTGCAGCTGGTTGATGGTTTCTTTAAACCCAACAAATTGCCATTGCGACGATGTTATGCCAGAGACTTGTTAAGCCAAGTTCGCGCTTTTTGTACTTACCGCAGTGAACCATTGGATTTGCGTATCGACTACTTGCAGCATGCCTGCCGCAACTACTTTGGAAACCTGGGAACGCTTACACCCAAAGCACCTGCGCCCCGCATCCCCACCGTAGCTCGTCCTGTGACACAGACTTCCTGCGGTCCACTGACTCCAAAAGTTGTTAACCCAGCCTCGGTGCCACTGGCTTCTAGACCGGCGGAACCTCAAGCAACAGCCCCGACCGGTATTAACCCAGTGCTTATGTCGACGTCGATTGCAGCAACCAGCAGTATCGCGGATTTGAGTCAGATCGACATGACGCAACAGATCGCTGCGACCAATCAGGCCTCCCTGACGCACATCAAATAGTAAGCCACGCGTCACCAATTGTGTGCGAAAAGTCGACATCAAATATTATGGCAGCACAACCCAGCAGTGTTAAAGTTGGATTTGAACCGGTTCCAGGCTACGTCCTGCGCAAGCGCTTGGGGGCAGGTGGTTACGGTGAAGTTTGGCTAGCCGACGCGCCGGGCGGACTCAAAAAAGCTGTCAAGTTAATTTTTGGTACCGTCGACGAGTCACATGCATCGAGTGAACTGCGTAGCTTGCAGCGTATTCGCCAAGTCTACCATCCGTTCCTGCTATCGATTGAGCGAATTGAAATTGTCGCCAATCAAGTCGTTATCATCACGGAACTGGCAGAGAACAGTCTACTCGACCGATACGAACAGTTTAGGCGCAAAGGAGCGCCGGGAATCCCGCGTAGTACGCTGCTCGATTTCATGCGTGACGCAGCCGATGCTCTTGATTTCTTGGCCCAAAAACATGGTCTACAACATTTAGACGTCAAGCCGGGCAACCTGTTGATTATTGCGGATCGTATCAAAGTTGCCGACTTTGGTCTGATCAAAGATCTGCACGACCAGAACCAGTCATTGGTAAGTGGCCTCACACCAACTTACTCCGCGCCAGAAATTTTCGATGGACGGCCTGATTACCGCAGCGATCAATATTCACTGGCGATCGTATACATGGAAATGCTCACCGGGCATCTTCCGTTTGAGGGGCGATCAACGGGGGAGTTGGCGCGTCAACATATCAATCAAGCTCCCAACTTGGAAGCACTTCCGCCTGCGGATCGCGCGATCATCGCCCGTGCGATGTCAAAGAATCCACTGGATCGCTACTCGACCTGCCGCTTGTTCGTCGATCAGTTGCTAAAAGCACGTAGTTCGGTCATCCCGCTTTCAGCTCGACAATCCGAAAACGCGTCGGACGATGCCGGGGCGGGCGAGCGCGAAAGTGACAGTGACAGCGGAACTATCGATACACAAAGTGCTTCGACGATCGATACCCGCTTCAACTATACCGAAGCAATCAATATTGATTTGCTTTCCAGCGAATGGCGAAGCTCGCGGTCGATGTTCATTGGAATTGGCGGAATTGGCCTCCAATCGCTCGTCGAACTTCGACAGATTGCACAAAGCGATAGCGACAGTCGCTTTCAAATGGCAGACCATGGCTGGTTAGCGATCGACACAGATGCCTCAGCCATCAACAACGTAAATCAAGAAGATCTCGATGGGGGATTGGATGGCAACCATGTCGTTGTACTGCAAATCCATAAACCCAGTGACTACCGCAACGCGCCGGCTGAGCTATTTGTACCCATTTCACGACGCTGGCTCTACAATATACCCCGTTCGCTTTCCACTGAAGGAGTTCGGCCGCTAGCCGTCCTTCCGTTCCTGGACTACTACGCACAACTCAAGAAGAAGCTCAGCACTCAATTGCGCGAGTTGATCCAGCAGCAGCAGAAGGATGAAGAAGACCAACAGCCGATTCGAATTTACATTCTGGCTTCCCTACATGGTGCAACGGGAAGTGGACTGGCAGCCGAAGTGGGTGCGTTGATTCGACGCATCATGACCGAGCTACGCTTTAACAACTATCGCTCCTCTGCTTGCCTCACGGCAGCCACCACGGTTGGAAACCAAGAGGCCAATCTTTCAGCAGCGGCAGCCATTTCAACTCTTTCTGAACTCGTCTACTTGATGAATCGAGATCATGAAGTACCAACGATTTATCGTGAAGATTCGCATTCGTTAACGACCTGTGTACAACCATTCGACTGGGTGACTTTGGTCGATGGTGGACTATTGGGTAACCAACAAGACGTACAGGTGGCTGCTCGCGACTTGGCGAAATCCGTGTGGCTGGATGCACAGACCTTGGTTGGTGCGGCGATGAGCGAACGTCGTATTGCGAGCCTCGATCAGCCGAACGGTTGGTTGCGGACCGTTACGACCAAGACGATCGAAAGCTCAACCAACGTCAGCGCCCAGAATCTTGCCCGCTGGTGCTGCGAACAGACACTCCAACATTCGCTGCAATACATGGTCGGCCCACGCAGCGGAAATACCACTTCCGTTACGAATTTGCCTCCGTCCAACAGCGGTCCGCCAACGATGAGCGGCGACCTTCCGTTAACCGACTTCGCCTGTCAAGAATTTACTAAGAGACTACTCGCTGATTTAGGGATGTGCTGGGTCACGCCCGAAGGCGATACAAACAATCCTCTGTTCTGCGACGCCATGTTAAGCCAATGGGCGCGGCGACTTTCAAACAGCGATGAGCTTATCAACAATCAACTAGCGGCTGATATCAAAATTTGGAAACAGTCCATCAGCAAAGTCGTTCAAATGAGGGTCTACAACTGGAAGCAGATTGAACAACTTCAGTTGAACGTCATCGAGGGCATTCTTGACTATTGTGAAAGCGAAGTTCCGAACTTTGTCAAGAAACTGTTTCCATTCCAGACTTTACTTGGCTCGGCAACATCAATGCTGAACCACGCGACCGCCTATTTGCATCGCTTTAGTGAAGAATGCATGAAGCTCTTAAATCACTTCCAAAGCGAAGGCAAGTCGATGGGAAATCGACTGCGTGCATGGTGTGACTCGATCGAAGCCGAAAAGGCACTGAATGAAGCCCTGTGGGAAGTAAATGTCGTCAGCCTACCACCGCGACTGCAGTTGTTGGCCAGCCGAATCAATGCGGTGTTAGAATCGACCATTCATCGCATGGCGCTTAGAATTCTCGAAGACTCTGAGCAATCACTCGGACTCCCGTCAGAAAAACGCAAGATGACGGAACTGATCGAAAATATCAACTTGCCGTATATCCTCACGCTTTCAACCGACTTGACTAATCGCATTTCCGCAGAGCTCGGGATTTCGACGGCAGAGTTCAGCGGCGCGAGTGATAACGAGCAAGGAGTGACCTACAAACGCTTGGAAACATTCGCGCCGAGCCTTGCCGAAGCCGGCGGACAGGTGAATCGGATTGTTGTCACGCCCTACGAGCAGACGAGTCTTGTCGCCAAGAATCTTGGTAAACGCAATCTAACTGCGACCACGACGTTAGTCCCATCCACTCGCAGCTTGGGCAACCATGTCGTATGTGACGCGGGCGGGTTCCAACTCCAGCGTCTGATCGCCTCACTTTGGCGTCCAACACCTCAAACGTTGCATCTAGCAGAACGCGTTAGGACGCGTATTGACATTGAATGGGATCCTGTAACGCTGTTGCTGGAATCAACGGAATGCAACGCCCTCCCAGTAGCGAGTTCAGCGAAGGGAGAGGATAGCGATGCTGCGACAGCTCCGTTCATCGCCCCGACCGCTGGCGACACGGGTGGCACCAATTTTGTGAATGCAATCACTCAGGACGTTGTCGGCTAGGTGAGGGACCGCTCCGCTAGCGGCAGACAATGGCGGTTAGCTTGCCGTCCGGTTCTGGTTTTCAAGTCGCCATCACAGTGCGCTAGCTCAGAATGCCATTTGCTCGTATTATTTGGGCGAGCTTGCGGTGAGCAAGTGACTTAAATCTCGGCGAAGACGATTGCCCGCAGTTCCGTGTCGAGCGGTAACGGCATGACACTTCGACGCGAGGCATGCCATCCTGAACACTTTCGAGCTTTGGTTACTGACTTCTTATGGGTGTGTTGATTCAAATTCGCGGAGCGCAGAAGAGTTTTGGTGGGCAATTATTGCTGGATGACGCCGAGGCCACTCTGAACGACAATGTTAAAGTTGGCTTTGTAGGTAGAAACGGTGCCGGTAAATCAACTTTATTGCGAATTTTGCTGGATGAAGAAGAGCTTGAGAAAGGGGAGGTGATCCGGCACTCCAGTCTCAAAGTTGGGTACTTGCGACAGCATGATCCATTTCAACCCGGCGAATCGGCACTCGAATTTCTGATGCGGGACAGTGGGCAACCCGATTGGAAGTGTGGCGAAGTCGGTGGCGAGTTCGAACTCAAAGGCGACTATTTGACCGGCCCCATCTCAGCGCTCTCTGGCGGTTGGCAAACACGGGTCAAGTTGGCTTCGCTCTTGCTGCAGGAACCCAATCTATTGCTGCTCGACGAACCTACGAACTTTCTGGATGTCCGTACTCAGATCCTACTCGAGCACTTCCTGCGCAGCTTCAATCGCGCTGCTTTGATCGTCTCCCACGATCGTGCGTTCTTGCAGGCGACGTGCGACCATACGCTGGATTTGTCGCGTGGAAAATTGACGATGTATCCCGGTAAGATCGAAGCCTTTTTGGTCTATCAAGCCGAGCGTCGCGAACACGATGAACGGGTCAACGCGGCGGTGCAAGCCAAACAAAAACATCTTCAAAAATTCATCGATAAAAACCGTGCCCGCGCCAGCACGGCTAGCCAAGCGCGTTCCAAAGGTAAACAACTCGAACGCCTGCAAACAATCGAAATCGCTGACGAGCTGCCAACCGCTTCCATACGGGCACCCATCGTCGTGCCACGCAATGGACCTGCAGTCCGGATGATCGATCTCTCGATCGGTTACCCAGATAACACAGTTGCGAAAGCGATCAACATCGAGATCGAGCACGGGCAACGCGCTGCAATCGTTGGAGATAACGGTCAAGGCAAAACGACGTTACTGCGCTCGATCGTTGGTTCCTTGTCACCTGTGGCTGGGAATGTTCGCTGGGGACACCATTGTGAGATTGGAGTTTATGCCCAACACGTTTACGGAAGTCTTGATCCGAAACAAACTGTACTGGAGTATCTCGAGTACAAAGCCAACCCAGGTACGACCACGCAGCAAGTTTTGGCGGTGGCTGGTTCACTACTTTTCCGAGACGAACACGTTCGCAAAAAGGTCCAGGTATTGTCTGGTGGTGAACGAGCTCGCTTGTGCATGGCAGGTCTGCTGCTCGGTACCTACAACATCTTGGTCCTTGACGAACCAGGCAACCACTTGGATGTCGAAACCGTCGAATCGTTGGTAGACGCGTTGTTGGACTACCGCGGAACGGTGATATTCACCAGTCACGACCGTCACTTCATGAGCCGCCTGGCGACGAATATCATCGAAGTCCGCGATGGGACCGCTAAGAATTATGGCGGCGATTACGAGGCATACCTCTACTACATCAACAAAGAAATCGAAGAGGGTGAGCGATCACGTGCACCCACGCGATCTAAAGCGAAAAAAGTTAAAGTCGCTGAAGTGGTCGCCACCGCGCCCAAGGTCGATGATCGCGTCATTCAGAAGGAACTGAAGAATATCGAGCGAACGATTCGCACCTTGGATACGCAACGAACCGAGTTGAACGACAAATTGATGACGACAACCGATGCATCGGAGGCGATGAAGATCCACAACGAAATCAAAGCAGTTGAAATGGAATTGGGTGTTGCTGAGGAGCGTTGGTTAGAATTGCATTCCTACTGAACGATTGAAACAACGCGTTGGAACTAAACACGTTCGTGATCAATCGCCTTGTCTCGCTGACGGACGGATCGATTAGACCTTAGCGAGAATGCACGCTCATCGAAGTTACTTGGCGACAAGCTTGGCGCGGGAAACTATCAATAAACTTCAATGCTCTTAATGGACGCTCTTCCGTGACGCTGAGCCGCTGACAGACATCGAATGGCAGGCTCAATCAATTGTTCAGCCGTCATGCTCGCTCCGGGCGAACTGGTAGCCGAAATACCGGCATGGAATCGAGCTGGAATATTGACTCTGGCCAGAGAAATCTCACTGGCATCTTCAACATGTTTACCGGTCAAGACTTCCACCAACCCCTGACGCAGGATGGAGGTCATTTCATTGCGCTCGAGGTCGAGCACGCAGAGAATTAACTCGCCGTCGGAAGTCAAAAATGCGTACGGGTCGCTTACGTGTGGATGATCTGCCAGCCAATCGACTAACTTTTGTTGCCAAAGGGTCAAGCCGTTGGCTCTTACGCTATTCACTTCACCCATTTGTGATTCGTCGTCGGCAGAAACGACGATATGCGACAGGCACAAGGCGCGTTCTTCGGTGCGGCAACATGCAAGTTTGCGTCGAACGACATTCACAAAGACCGGATCGTTGTGAGAGCGAATTTCCGCCAATATCACCTTGGGAATGCATGCATCCGCAGGCATTCTATCCTGCGACATGGTGCCCTGGGACATTGCCTCTAAACTCGGTTCGGCGTTAGGGCTGGCGCTTACGATGTTGTCTTCTTTCGCGTCGAAGTCGTCTACCATCGTTTCGAGCAATTTAGTTGGCGGTGACGCGTTTCCAGTAATTTCTTGTTCCACAACTTCGCGAATCATCGCAAGCGTAGCTTCGGTTTCTGCGTCAGCCGAACGCGCGCTTGGCTGCTCGAGCTGTTGACACACCTTGATGGACGCCACGACTGGATGGTTCGACTTGTCACTTAAGGTCAAGAGCGTGTGGTGCAGTCGATTCCAATGTTCGGCAATCTTGCTCCACGGTACCGGCGTGTCGATCCAGGAACGCGGTAGGACGATCTCGGACTTTTTAGCGATCAATTCTCCGGCCAATCGCCAAAGCAATTCTGGTGTCGCCCAATCAGTGTTACTGGGCTGATCTTGAGCTTGAAGCGATTCGAAGGAATCGCAATCAAAGATTTCGTCGAGGCACTCGTCGTGAAATCGATCTTGGACAGCATCATAGTCGACGACGACCCGCAGGATCGTCTGTCCGATCCCGATTAAGCTCAGCTTGTAGTCGTCCCACAAGATGTTCGTCGGATTGCCGTTTGCGGAGAGCTTCATTTCGAGCAACTCGCGGAATTCAACGCCAAGTTCGCTGCATAGTCCCAGTAGCGCCAGGTTTTCCGAAAGACGTTTCTGGGTGGCGCATAAACCTTCTTGCAATTTTCCAGTAGCCAAGGTCCGGTAGAGTGGCAGCAAACTGGCTGCGAGTAACCGCATGCAGTGAATGCCCTCCGTTTGAGCATGATCGGCCATAAAGTAGCTGATCGCACCAATCCACTCCGGTGCTGTTTCGATTTGGCGTTTTTCTCGGTCGGATGCATGGGCTGACACCGACGACACGATGGCTGACAGCGAGTCGGTCAACTGTGTATTCACCCAACGTGCCGGGGGTGCTTGACTGGTCGTCGGTTTTGCCAGCCAACTGAAGAACTCTGGGGGGACGGCCCCCTTTCGAACCAGACGCAAGGCGACAGCGACGTTGACATCAAGTTGCCGGGAAACGGTGTTCGATTGGAGCATAGGACGAGCAACTGGTTCACTTGTACCACCTCTCGACAGTTTGTTGCCAGGAAAGATGGAGGGACGCGGGAGGGGAATGAAAAATTTGGTGACAAGCACACGAGAACAACCCAAGCTGGAGTGTTCAAACTTAGGTTATTCTTGTGGTGCGGGTTGGACATGCGGCAGGCGGATTGACCTTTGGGCACGAACTGTGACAATTTTGCGAATTGTATGGATTGTTTCGCCACACTTGCTATTTGGAATATGACCGTGAAAGAGTTTGCTGTAATCCTGGCTGCGGCAGGGAAAAGCAGTCGTTTTGGCGATCCATTTAACAAGAAAGTCTTCGCGAGCATTGGTCTCAAGCCCTTGTGGATGTTCGCCGCAGAAGCGCTTTCAAAACGCAGCGATGTCGCGCAGCTTATTTTGGTGATCGCGCCGGATGACAAAGAGCTGTTTCGCGAAAAGTATGCTGGAAATGCAGCCATGCTTGGCTTTCAAACCGTTGTGGGTGGCACTGAACGGGCCGACAGCGTTCTTAACGGACTGCGTGAAGTACGCGAGGATGTCCCATTTGTCGCCATTCACGACGCAGCCCGACCTTGCATTGCCGACAAGTGGATTGACCCTGTATTCGCCACCGCCAAACGCACTGGGGCGGCAATTCTTGCGACTCCTTGCCATTCAACTCTTAAGCGAGTTAATGGCGACGGCGTGATTGTCGAAACGATTCCACGCCAATCGCTCTGGTTGGCTCAAACACCGCAAGTCTTCCGGACCCAATTGTTGCGCGACGCTTACAAAGCACATCCCAACGCAAGTTCCGCGACCGACGAAGCCTCGATTGTCGAAGCCTTTGGACATCCGGTAAGCGTCGTGGAGGGTAGCCCACTGAACATCAAGGTGACAACCAAAGCGGATCTGAAGTTTGTGGAACAGGCGCTAAAGGCCATGCCCAAAGCGAGTCCTTTTCCGTTTTAGCTGCTCCCAACCAGCCTCTAGTACTAACACTCCATCTTCTTAAATACATCGATGACCCAATCCCACATTCTGGATGAACTCGCCTGGCGAGGACTGATCCACCAAAGTACCGACGAGACAGCTCTGCGAGAGCATTTGACGAAGCCACAAGTTGTCTACGCAGGTTTCGATCCGACTGCGACCAGCCTTCATTGCGGAAGTCTACTTCCACTCATGACACTCCGACGCTTTCAGCGACTGGGGCACCGTCCGCTGGCACTGGTGGGCGGTGCTACCGGCATGATTGGCGATCCCAGCGGCAAGAGCGAAGAGCGAGTGTTGCTTTCCGCCGAGGAACTGCAGGAAAACGTCGAAGGCATCAAGCGACAGATGAGTCGCTATCTGGATTTTGATGGCCCAGCAGCGGCCAAACTGGTAAACAATTTGGACTGGATGGGCAATTGGTCGTACATCCAGTTCTTGCGCGATGTCGGTAAAAATTTTCCAGTCAATGTGATGCTTTCAAAGGACTCGGTCAAGAGTCGACTCGAACGCGAAGATGGTGGGCTCAGTTACACCGAGTTCAGTTACATGTTGTTGCAGGCGTACGACTTTGCGCATCTCAGCAAACAATTCGATTGCAGCCTGCAAATCGGTGGAAGCGACCAATGGGGCAATATCACGGCTGGTATCGACCTGGCGCGTCGAATGCACGGCGTCAAACTGTTTGGCATGACCTGTCCATTGCTGCTAACCAGCGATGGACGCAAAATGGGCAAGACCGAAAGTGGAGCCATTTGGCTGGACGCCGAGCGTACTTCACCCTATGCATTCTACCAATATTGGGTCAATGTCTCCGATGCCGACGTGCTGCTTTGCCTTCGCTTCTTGACGGAAATTGATGAAGAGGAGTACCGATCGCTCGAACAGTCGGTGGCTGCTGAGCCGCACAAACGAACAGCGCAAAAACGGTTGGCTAGTTGGATTACCGAGTTCATCCACGGGAACGAAGGACTGAAAGCAGCGGAACGCGCTACTGAGATCTTCTTTGGCGCGGAGATCTCCAACCAAAGCGATCGGCAATTGGGGGAAATCTTCCAGGATGTCCCAGGCGCAGAAATCCAGACCGACGAACTAAACGCGGGCCTACTGTTGACCGATGCGTTGGCGAAAACGCAGTTAGCGAAGAGCAAAACAGATGCCAGACGCACGATTGAGCAAGGTGGAGCCTATATCAACAATCGTAGAATTGATGACGTTGACTACAAATTGACCTGCAATGACTTGGCGAGTGAGACAGTCATTGTGTTGCGAAGTGGTAAGCGAAAGTTTGCGCTCCTCCGCGTCGTTTGAATTTTGGAGAGAGTAGAGCGATTGTCTAAATCGCTTAGAGTAGAGCGATTGTCCCAATCGCTTTGGAAACGAACACTGTGAGCGAGGCTACGATTCCCCTTTTGAAAACCAGGGCACGCGGAACAAGTGGACAGTTGCCGCAACCGCGCTACAATGCACGGTGAACAGTTATTCCGTAACCTGCCGAAGGAGGTTGTTATGAACTTGCCGAGAATGACGCTTGCTCTTGGAGCTTATTTGTCAACATGCCTCATGGCCACCAACCACCTATTGGCCCAAACGCCCAACGATGGCGAACCACGGGACCAACAACTGAGTGCACATACCAAACTCGTCAATCACCCCGCGCGATCATCGGAAGCTGCACAGAGCATGCCTGTAAACCATCATCGATTTGCTTGCGACATGTACCAACAACTGGGCAAGGAACAAGGGAATCTATTCTTCTCACCGAGTAGTATTTGGACAGCTCTGGCGATGTGCTACGTCGGCGCCGCTGGAACGACCGCTGAAGAAATGTCCAAGACGCTGCTCATCGAGTCGCTGGAAGAGTTGCAATCCAGTTACGCAGCGGTGGAGTCGGCCTGGCAAGTACCAGAAGGCAGCCAGGATATTCAGCTGCGAATTGCCAATCGTTTGTGGGGTCAGGAGAGTTTTCGCTTCTTGCCGAGCTTCATATCCGAGACTCGCGACCAATTTGATGCAGAATTAAAGTTGCTCAATTTTGCAAATAGCGATCAGGCGAGAACCACGATCAATCGGTGGGTAGAGGAGCAGACGGAAGACAAGATCAAAGAGCTACTTCCCGATGGTGTGATCGATGCAAGTACGATGCTTGTCTTGACCAATGCAGTCTATTTTAAAGGAAGTTGGACACATCCTTTCATCGCCGACAGTACCCAGCAAGCTGATTTTAACCTGACAAAATCGACGACGGTCAAGGTCCCACTGATGTATCAGCTTGGTCAATTCGCGTATAAGACCGAAGATGAGCTGCAAATTCTGGAACTCCGTTACGGAGATGGGCAACTCTCGATGGTAATTTTACTCCCCAAAATGGTCGACGGCCTCAAGCAACTGGAAAGCCAGTTTAACGCCGACAACCTCGAGCGATGGACGCAGGGCTTGAAGAGTCAGAAAGTAAATGTCTACTTACCAAAGTTCAAATCAACCTCTCAATTCGAATTGAACGATGTGCTCAAGTCGATGGGCATGCCTTCGGCTTTTGATGCCAGCAAAGCGGATTTTTCAGGAATGTCGGGGAATCGCGAGTTGTTTCTCTCGGCGGTGATTCACAAGGCTTTCGTCGACGTGAATGAAGAAGGGACGGAAGCTGCTGCCGCCACGGGAGCGGTGTTTTCTCGAACGTCGGTCAGCCCGCAACAACCTGCGGTGTTCCGCGCAGATCGTCCGTTTATCTATTTGATTCGCGATGTGAAAAGTGGTGCCGTTTTATTCCTCGGCAGGATGTCCGACCCCACTCAGTAGGAGCATCGAGCGATTGTGCACTGAGATTCGAGCAATTGTCCAATATTCTCCCCAATCGCTGCAGTGTAGAGCGATTGTCCCCAATCGCTGCAGTGTAGAGCGATTGTCCCCAATCGCTGCAGTGTAGAGCGATTGTCCCCAATTCCTCAAAAACGATTGGGGACAATCGTTCTACATTAAAAACGATTGGGGACAATCGTTCTACATTAAAAACGATTGGGGACAATCGTTCTACATTGAAAACGATTGAGACAATCGTTCTACATAAGAAACGATTAAGACAATCGTTCGACACCGCCTCACGATTTGATCATCTGCATTAAGCCTCGCAACACCATATCGTGGTAGCTGACGATGCCAACAACTTGACCTTGATCGATGACGGGTGCTCGCATGATTTGAAATCTTTCGAGGAAACGCGCGCAATAGCGAATGTTCATAGTGGGAGGAACGCTCAGCACGGGCTTGGCCATGATTTCGTATAGATTCATTCGTTCTGGCGATCGGTCGGCAGCCAACACTTTTTTGGCGATATCCGACAGGAGAACAAGACCATACTCATCTCCTTCATCGCGCTTATCGACGATTAAGGCACGAGTTTCTGGATGTTTCATCGCGACCAAGGCATCCTTAACGGTCATTTTACCGTCGACGACATCGAAGTCTCGTTTCATAACGTCGGCCACTCGGACAATCTTCTTTTCACTCATAATTTCTCCTCGACCAAATTTGTGAGTTTCTCGATTTGGTGGCTTACACCCACCGCATCTTCGACATCTATTTGGATAGCGATTCCCGTTCCCGGTTTTTCTTCAAACTCGGCCACGACGGAAATCGTTTCTAAGATCTCGCGGGAAAGATGTCCCTCAACCAAGAACATCAATACGTCGCGCTGGCTCCCCAGTGACAAGCCCAGGAATGACTTGGCGGGATTCAATCCTTCACCGCGGGCATTGCCGATGATCGTTGCTCCCGTTGCACCGGCATCGCGTGCAGCTTTCATAACATTATTCGTCTTGTCATCGTTTACAAAAGCGATGATTAATTTGAAGTGCATGTCTGCTCCCTGTTTTCAGTTTGTCTTCTACTTCGAGCATCGAGCCACGCGGCCAGTTGAGCATATCCCATCACGGTCATCATCGGGAATAGTGATGCAAAGGCGATCAAGCCGAAGCCGTCGATGACGGGGTCGCGCCCCGGCACACGACTGGCCAACCCCAAACCCAAAGCGGCGACAAGTGGCACGGTTACCGTGGACGTGGTTACACCGCCCGAATCATATGCTAAAGGAACGATCTGTTTAGGCGCGAAGTAGGTTTGTATCATGATGGCGACATAACCGGTGATGATAAAGTAGGGCAACGGAGTTCCGAGAACGATTCGCAATGCCCCCATGGCGACTCCGATACCAACACCCAGCGCCACGGCCAATCTGAGTCCCCAAGCTTGTATGGTTCCTCCAGAAACTTCTTCCGCTTTCATGGCCACGGCAATCAATGCGGGCTCCGCGATCGTCGTACTTAAACCGATAGCGAAAGCAAAAATGTAGGTCCAATAGTAATTGTAAAATGGAATGACCACCAACTCGCCAGCCGCTTCGGCCGGTGGGTTGACTTCGGGCTTTGACAACAGTTGGATCGCCATCTCCTCGCCGAGTGGAAACAGTCCTAGCTTGAGTCCGGTCAAGAACAGCGATAGTCCAATAACAACGAAACACCAACCACAAACCAGTCGCGGCATGTTGACGAGTGGTCGCCGCAATACAACCAACTGGAAGAACGCAATGATCGCGACCAGTGGCAACACATCGCGAATCGTGGTGTAGATCGAGTCACCTAGGGTTTCCAGCGCAATCATGGCCACAAAATCCCCAAACCTAGTACAAAAAGTATGGGATTTAATGCTGCCAGTGCGATCATGCCAAATCCATCGAACAATGGGTTGCGCCCTTGAATGCTAGAAGCTAGTCCAACTCCCAGTGCCGCAGTCAAGGGAACCGTAATCGTTGACGTGGCGACTCCCCCCGAATCATAAGCGACACCAATGATGTTGCTCGGAGCAAAGGGCGTGACCAACATGACACAACAGTAGCCAACCAGAATGAAGTACTGCACAGGCCAACCTTTGATAATGCGAATGACCCCCATCATCAGCGCCATACCCACGGCAATCGCGACTGTGGTTCGCAGGGTCAACGCAAACACGCCCTGGAGGTCCCGCGCTTCATTGGGCGCTTGTGCCGCAAATTTGACTTGGGCAGCCTCGTTGGCAATCGTGATCAGCGCTGGTTCCGCGAACGTGGTGCCGAAGCCCAGGCAAAAGGCGAAAAGTATCAGCCACGGAACGCTGCCCTTTTTTGCAAAATCGTGAGCCATCCCTTCACCAAGCGGAAACAGCCCCATCTGCAGCCCCGCGATGAACAACGACAAACCTACGACAACCAACGTTAACCCAAGCAACAACTGGCCCGTGTTGCGAAGAGGTTGTTGAAAGACCAATAACTGAAAGACGGCGACGACAGCTATGATTGGCAACAGATCGCGCAGACTACTCCACAGCGGTTGCCAAATGACATAGAGAATTTTGCCGAGGTCTCTTACGCCGACTGCTGCTCTCACTCGTTGTACCTCTTAAGTTCCTCAAAGCTCGACCTTCATTCTCCGAACGAGCGCAACAGGCCTTCAAACTGATTTTGTACGTTGGACAACCCCGATTCCACCAACAAATCCTTTTTCTGAGATTTGACAATTGCCAGTGCCAACGACGGATTATTGGTCCAATCTTGAACCGTATAGTTTCGCACGTCGCGATAGGGAATCTCCAACTTTGCAGCCACCTTAGGCACCAGATGGACCGATTCTTTGCCACGCACCACGTAAAAATTTTCTGATAGGTACAGACCACCCGCTCCAACGATAACGCCAAGCGCAAAGGTCGAAATACGATTCATCGTTGACTCCTCTTGTAATCCATGCTTCCCATTGATGAGATTGTAGGGGCAATTCTCGTAGGCTTACAGAGCGATTTTGCAGCCCAAGTTGCTATCATTGTCAGTTTGGGAAACAATGGACTATGATTGACGTTCGGGCCATTCAAGTTTGCCCAATGTTCACGCTTGTCGAATGACAACTTTGCCTGAGACGCCTCTGCCCACCCTCCAGCCATCTCGACCCACCAAACCATCAAGGAACCTATCATGTTGTGCAATTTTTCGTCAAAAAAGCGGTCGCACGCGCGCTGGAGTGCCAGATGTGCGGCCCTAATCGCATTGTGCGGCTTGTCTGCCGCCAACCTTACGGGTGACGAGGTCGCGTTCGAGCGAGTGCAGTTGAGTGACCAGTTCTTCAGTGAAGGTGGCACGTTTGGTGATTTTAATGGCGATGGGAATGGAGATGTGGCGATCGGCCCTTGGATTTACTGGGGCGGTGATTTCCAAAAGAAGTCGCGTTTTTACGAAGGTGATGCGATTGACCCAGTCGGCTACTCGAAGAATTTCTTGATGTATTCAGGGGATGCCAACGACGATGGGCATCGCGACATCTATGTGCTTGGGTTTCCCGGCGAAGAAAGTTGGTGGTACGAAAACCCAGGCGATGAGTCAACGAGCACCGACGCGGCTTGGAAGCGCCATACGATGTTGGATGTCGTTGACAATGAGTCACCGATGATGAAAGACATTGATGGCGATGGTCTGGACGATTTGGTCTGCAGCAGTAAAGGGCACTATGGCTATGCCTCCCGCGCTGGACAAGATCCAACCCAGCCCTGGAAATTTACGCATATCTCACCGAACAACAATTACCACCGCTTCACGCACGGCTTGGGAGTCGGCGATGTCGACAACGATGGTCACAGCGATCTTCTCGAAAAAGATGGCTGGTGGAAGAATCCCGGCAAGCCCACCGAGGGGGAACACTGGAAATTCAATGCTTTTGCGTTCTCCGACGGTGGCTCGCAAATGCACGCCGTCGACCTCGATGGCGATGGAAAGAATGAGATCGTTACTGGACAAGCTGCCCACGGCTTCGGCTTGGCTTACTACAAAACCACCAACCCGGAAGCAACTCAGTTCGAACGCCACCTCATCATGACCGACGATGCTGCGACCAGCCCCGTAGGTGTGGCGGTCAGCCAACTACATGCTCTCGAAATCGTCGATGTCAACAGCGATGGAGTTCCGGATATCGTGACCGGTAAGCGTTGGTGGGCTCACGCCAGTGGCGATCCGGGAAGCGCCATGCCAGCTACGTTGCTGTGGATCGAAACGCAACGCGTAGGCGGTGGTGGTGTCAAGTTTGCCGCACATGTGATCGACAATAGCAGCGGCGTTGGTACGCAAGTGAGCGTGGGAGACGTGAACGGAGATGGGACGGTCGACGTCGTGGCTGGCATCAAACGGGGTGCTTACCTGTTCCTGCAACGTCCCAAAGATCTACCCCAAGATCAACTGCTTGTCGCTGGCTTGGCCAATCAGGATGTTTTTGGACAGCGCCCGGCTGAACAACTGAAGAAGCTGGAAGATACCGTCGGCGGCTTCTTGCCCGCCATTGATGATCGAGCGCTCAACTTTAACTTTGAGTCCGAGCCGCTACAGGACTGGGAGATTCGTGGGCCGCTCACATCGATCGCCATGGCTGAAAAGAGCTTCGATAGCGGTAGTGGCAAAGTGGACGCGATCGGTGAGCTGATTAGCCGCCCGTTTCGGCTCACGCAACCTTGGATCAGTTTCGAAGTAGCAGGCAGTGGGCACCCTGAAGCGCGGGCAGAGTTGATCAGCGAAGAAAGCGGTCTAGTCATCGCCAGCACTTCTGGAACGGGAGACGCTGCGTTGTCACGGGTCTGGTTCAACGTCGAAGAGTGGAATGGACAGTTGGTTCGCTTCCGCGCGGTCGATCACGCCGGCGATGGATACGTTCGCTTTGACGATCTCCGTCTGCACAGCGAAAAGGGTGATGCGTCATCAAAGAAATCTGTAATCGCCAAACCCATCGCCCCGTAGGTCCACCCATGCGATCACTTCGACAGGCAATGGTTTGGTTGAGTCTTTGGCCGATTCTGAGCTGTCTTGCAACGAATTCGATGGCGCAGCTCTTTGATGAACGATTCAGCGATTGGCCCGTCGAGCTTAAAATCAATGGAACGATTCTGGCCGCCGACTCCATCGACGGCCTGCCTGCCATAGCGGAGCTTCTCGCCACTCGATCACTGGAGGGCTCGCTGCCCGCTGGTGATCCGCCCGCTAGTGATCCGCCCGCTGGTGATCGTCGCGATGGGAGTGCTTTGCCGCTGATCGATCTGCTGAGTAATCGTACTCCGCTAGAACAATGGACTGAACCGTTCAGTTCGCGTGGCCTTGAAGTGACGCCAGAGAGTACGGGTTCAGCTGCACCGACAGTTGAAGCCGTGAACTCGGCGATAGGCGATACGGACGGCAAGCCGCGTTCTCGGATCGTCGTGTGGCTTGATGATCGCTCGCCGACCGAAATCTCCGTCGACGAACGCCAGCGCTTGGGAGAACGCTTTCGCCAACATCTTAACGGTAATGGCATATTGGTCGTCGCAGGCCCGCACATCGAGCTACTTTCGAAATGGACGCTGCACTTGCCGTCGAATGTCGTCGGCGAAGACACAGTTGGCGAAGACACAGTCGGCGAAAAAGCAGTAGACAACAACGCGACAAACAACTCAGCCGAGGGCGCTGGAGACGCAGGTCCGCGGTGGCAGGCCGGCTTGGGGCTGTTTCCAGACTGCATCATATTGGTCGATTCGCAATTTGCCCCCGCAATCGCAGCAGTCGAGGATGTGGTGAATGGTTCATTGGCAGGCCAACAGCTTTTGTGGGGATTGCAGCAACATCCGCGATGTGTGAGCTTGCGAGTAGCACCGAACAGCGTGCTCTTGCTCCGCGGTCGTAAACTGCAAGTTGTCACGGGAGCCGCCGCGATCGGCTTAAGCAGCCACAACGCGGGCGGAGTTTCGATGGAACAAGTCGTTGCACCGCCTCATTCCCCGCGGCAGCGGCCTGCCGAGTGGTTGGTCGACCTGACGCAATGGCGGCGGCGTGCTATCGACACGACTCTCGAGCCGTTTCCTCCTGCGGATGTCGAAGTGCCACATGTGCCGGCGGGAGCTTTGGTTATCGTTGGCGGCGGTGGTCTTCCCGCCGGCCTCATGCAGCGTTTTGTGGAACTGGCCGGAGGCGCCGAGCAGGCAAGATTGGTCTACGTACCGTGCGAGGAGGCGGAGGAGGTAAGCGAGCGGCAGGGCATGGTTCGCGAGTGGCAACAGATGGGAGTTAATAACGTGGCCGTGTTGCACACCAAAGATCGCCTACGAGCCGATCGCGACGAGTCCTTCTTTGAACCACTCCGAGAGGCGACAGGGATTTGGTTTGGTGGTGGTAGGCAATGGAACCTCGCTGATTCGTATTACGGCACGACCACGCATCGATTGATGAAGGAAGTTCTCCAGCGCGGTGGGGTGATCGGTGGCTCTTCGGCGGGAGCTTCCATTCAAGCTCGCTACTTGGCCCGTGCCACACCCATCGAGAACTTTGACATTATGGCACCTGGCTACGAGCGTGGCGGCTTGGGCTTTATCAGCGGTGTCGCCATCGATCAACATTTCTCCCAACGGCAGCGTCAGCGCGACATGAAGCAATTGGTTACACGCTATCCCCAGTTGTTGGGAATTGGCATCGACGAGACGACGGCCATCATCGTGCAGCAATCGCTTGCGGAGGTGGTGGGAGAAGGCAGCGTCTACTTTTACGATGCGAACCGCCCCGCTCTGCCCGAACAACTTGACTACGAAGCCTTACGAGCTGGCGAAGCCTATGACTTAGCCAACCGCCGAATGTAGAACAATTGTCCTCAATTGTTTTGTTTTCAGTTGCATTATGTAGAACAATTGTCCCCAATTGTTTTTTCGCCAGATCATGTCGGGTCTATCTTTTTTGCAGTTTCATCGTTGCGCAGTCAGAATGGATCGAACCCGTCGACCCGGCAAGTCGTCTTGAACCTAGCTGCGTTCGAGGTCGCGGAATTGATACACGCCCAATTAAACAGGATCCAACATGCCCAAACTTAACCAGATCATTGCCATCCAGTCGACCAAGAAATCGGTTGCCAAAGATGCCATCACTCACGTCTACCAGCAGATGCAAAAAGCAGATTTGCTCAGCGGAATTTCGCGGAGCTACAAGCCGAAGGATGAGATGGGGGAACTCCTTCCGCCTGAAAATAAACTGGTACAATTGAAAGTCGGTGAGGCGATTGCACAAGCCAGCAAAGCGCTGGTCGAGATGTTTGATGTGGTAGCGACTCAGGATTGGGCCAATTGTCAGGCCAAAGCGGATGTGGTCGTCGGCGACCAAACCATTCTTCGCGAGGTTCCTGTCACCTACTTGCTGTTCCTGGAAAAGCAACTCGTTGATCTCAACACGTTCGTTGAAAAGCTACCGGTCCTCGACCCGGCTGAGCGGTGGAGCTACGATTCGGCTCAAGATTGTTTTGCATCGGAGTCGTTTCAGTCGCTGAGAACGAAGAAAGTTCCGAAGACACACGTCAAGTACGAAGCGACCAAGGAACATCCCGCGCAGGTCGAAATGTACATGGAAGATGTGACCGTCGGAACCTGGACGACCGTCAAGTTCAGTGGAGCCATTCCCGCTTCGGAACGCAACGCCATGCTGGAACGGGTGCGCAGTTTGCAAGACGCCGTCAAAAGCGCTCGCGAGGCCGCCAACGCATTTGAGGTGGAAAAGAAGAAAACTGGTGAGGCTTTCCTCAAATTCGTCTTCCAAAAGTACGTGGCGGATTAGATAATCAAGATTCGGAGTACAGACTCAGACTTAGCTTGAGATTAAACGCGTCCGTCAGTGAAGGTGCAACTCCTTCCGCCATCACTTTAAGTTCGTAGAAGGTTGAACACGATGGCGTAGCCCAATTAGCAGAGGCAGGACCATAGATTGAGACTTTTACTCCAGCTTGAGCATTTGTGCTGATCGCCAAGTCGAAGTTCCAGTTCCACGCCGTTGAATGCGAGTTCGAGTCTCGTCGCCTGCTCTCATCGAATCGAGGACTATAAGCAGGTGTAGCTTAATGGCAAAGCACAGCGGATTGAAGATTAAGGGCTGGAATTAAACGGATATAATTGGCGTGCACACACCAGCACCAACTCGGCCCCCGTCGATGGGTATTCGATGGGGGCTTCTTTTTTCCCGTTGTGGCTTGCCTGCGATGTTCCACTATGCTCAGCGCGCTCGTCGGCGAACCAAAACCCCCGCCAATCCGACGCATGCAAGCAACATACAGCTCGTTGGTTCAGGCACCACACTAAAACTGCCTGGATTGCCAATTTCACCAGCGGCGGATGAGAACGAACTTTGCGCGTCACCGAGGCTGGAGAGACCCCATTGCAAAATATCGTTGGCACCCAACGCACTGGGCGATACAGGACTACCACTGAAGTTTTGAGCGCGTATGGAGCCGGCAATGTTCTGGTCACCAAAAGTCAAGCGATCGACCAGGTTCGCAGCAGCATCGAAGACGTTGATCTCATCGTTACGACCGAGATTGACTGTCAATCCACCAATGATCTTGACGGTTGGATCCATTGACCATGCAGTTCGAAAGTCTGCTTCAGGGGCTTCCGTCAAAATAACCGACTCGCCAGCGGCCAAAACTCCAAATGCACTTAGATCAAATGAGCCTGCTGTTTGGCTATTGTCATCGTAACTCCAGCCGGTCATGTCGATGGAACTGGTGCCGACGTTCGTGAACTCAATAAATTCACCGCTATTGCCACTGTAAAGATACTCAGTGATGTATATCGCGCCTTGGGCTGGGACGATGCATGCAATTGACAAGATCCAACAAAGGGCCAGGGTAACAAGTTGCTGTTTCATTTCACTAGACAATTCAAAAATGTAGAGCTTGAGGTAGCTACAGACTTGCAAAGCAAGCTACGAACTGCCCCTAAGACTAATCACTGGAAAAGGCGGTTTGGCGAAGAAATTGTTAAGATTTGAAGAATAAAACTGGTACACGTAAATGAATTAGTGCACGTAAATGAACTCGCTACCTGAGATGAGACTTTGACAAAAAAGTGCCCAGCCAGAGGTCCGGCCCTTCGCACTACTTGTGGGGCTCGGATCTGCCGGAATGCCTGATTCCGTCATACGGCGGAAGAACGCAACCGCATCGTCGCGCTCCTGCTCGTTGGGTTCGCGCCCGACGGCGAGCTCATATGCATATTCAATTCGCTCGTCTTCAAGTGAACGACTTCTTACCACTCGAATTGCAAAACTCTCAGCCGCATCCAGCAATAGCGGATCATTCAACATCAACAGTGCCTGTGGGGCGACGACCGTTTCATGGCGACTGCCTGTGGGAGTAGTGGGATCCGGAAAGTCGAATTGCTCAAAAAGCGTGTAGACGTTGTTGCGTATGACCGGCAAGTAGATTGCTCGCCGCTTGCTTTCATACCGCGTGTGGTCGATCGAAGTGTGGTCGAATACAAATTGCCGATTGCGCAAGGGTACCGTCTTGCCTCCGATGGTCTCGTCCAATTGTTCAGCGACCGCCAACACGGCGTCACGAATCTGCTCGGCCTCCAACCTCCGCATCGGGAACTTCCAAAGCAACTTGTTTTCGGGGTCAGCCTGCTGGGCCACTTCGGAGTCGGTTCGTGAAGATGCCTGCTGGTATGTGCTGGACAAGAGGATCAAGCGGTGCAATTCCTTGGTCGACCAACCCGACTCGATAAAATTCCGTGCTAGCCAATCGAGCAATTCAGGATGGGACGGTCGATCCCCTAGAGCGCCGAAGTTCTCGGTAGAGGGCACCAAGCCGCGGCCGAAGTGCCATTGCCAAATGCGGTTCACATAGACACGAGCTGTCAGCGGGTGTTGGCTACTGGCCATCCATCGCGCCAGTTCCAGTCGTCCGCTTTGATTGCGCGGTAAGACGGGGGGCACCGACGAATAACGCATCACTTCTGGAAACTCTCGATTGACCGGAGTGCCCAAATTGTTATGACTTCCACGAATATGGATCGGCAAACTGTCGAAGGTGTTACCTTCGCTAACCCCCATCGCCGCCGCTTCATCTGGCGCCGAGCTTTCAACCAATCGCGCTTCTTCGAGCAGCGCGTAGTATTCTGACAGCGTGGTTGCATCGAGCGCAAATTGCGGTTGTGGAGGCAATGCCAAAAACCCGGCAGCATCCGCCAGCGCAGTGCGCGCATGCTCTAGCAGGGGATCGGGGCTCGCGGGCATCTCTCCGGCCACTGGCCCGCCGTCCGTTCCGGCCTCACCAACGGCACCTTCTGTACCAGACTCTGCGGTTTCGGTCTCTGCGGTTCCGGTGATCGTACTGGCAGCATTCGCCTTGGAATTGTCCTGCTCTGCTGCAAACAACTGTCGAAAAGTCGTCTCAATTGCGTCTGGCGTATGGCCAGCATCAACCAGTTCATTCCATTTGGCTTCGAACGGAGCGTCGCGGCGTACGTGTAGATGCTGACGGCAATGGAACAGAATTCGCGGATGAAGACCATATTTTTGAGCAACGCTTTGCACGAGAGAAAATGGCGACGAGTTAGTAAACTCTGAGGCCGCTGCGAGATAGCGAGCCGCAGCCGCAATGGTCTCTTTTCTCAGCTTGTCGTAAGCGGCGTTTTTAAACTGGGCCGCAGCGCTACTCTTTGCTGCAATCTGAGCATTCATCTCCGCTATCTTTTGACGCTGTTCGTCGCTCATCTCAAAGCGGTGTTCATACCAGTGTTTGATCGCCCCGGTATTCGAATCAGCGAACGTTCGCGTACTTCGAAAGATGGCGGCCAGCGCGTAGTAGTCAGATTGTTTGACTGGATCAAATTTGTGATCGTGACACCGCGCGCAGCCAAACGTCATCCCCAGAAACGCTTTGCCCGTCGTATCGATCTGCTCGTCGATCGTATCCATCATCAACTTCTCGCGATCCGGCTCTGCCAGCACTTTCGCCCCCAATGCCAGAAACGCGGTCGCTGTACGTGTTTCGTCGGAAGCATGGGGCAGCAGGTCCCCCGCTAATTGCTCGGTGAGGAACTGGTCAAACGGCTTATCATCGTTGAAGGCACGGACCACATAATCGCGATATCGCCAAGCCTGACCAAACGCCAAGTTTTCATCGAGTCCGTTGGAGTCGGCGTATCTGGCGACATCCAGCCAATGACGTCCCCAACGTTCGCCATAATGCGGTGAACTCAACAGTCGCTCGACAAGCGCCGCGTATGCGTCCGGGTTCTGGTCAGTTTCGAAGGCCGCAATCTCTTCCGGCGAGGGCGGTAGTCCGATCAGATCGTAACTGAGTCGACGAATGAGGGTACGGCGGTCTGCAGCGGGGGCGGGTTCAATTCCCGCCGCTTCTTGACTCGACAGGATGAACCAGTCCACCGCCGTGCGAGGCCAGTCGCGCTTGGCAACTGCGGGTCGCTGGGGATTTGCAAGCGGTTGCATCGACCAGAAGCGTTTGCCATCTTCGATACTCATTCCTGTGGCGGAAACTGTTGAATCGCTGGATTCGACTGCGATTGCGCCGGAATCCATCGCTTGCCGCGGATCAGGAGCCCCCATGGCCACCCATTCTTCCAGCACGGCAATCTCGCTGGCGGCAAGTCGCCCATCGGGAGGCATTTGCAAATTCAGGTTGTCATAGCGCACCGCTGCGATCAACAAGCTAGAGTCTGGTCGACTGGGCACAATCGCCGCGCCGCTGTCACCACCTGTAAGCCATCCCGTGCGATGATCGAGTGTCAGTCCGCCGTTTTTTTCCGAGCCTGCGTGACACTCGTAACAGCGCTCGATCAACAGAGGTCGAACCCGCTTCTCGAAGAACTCGACCTCCTCCGCTGAAATTGCTCCAGTATCTTCTGTTTCCGGTAACTGAGCGATCGCAATCGACGCTGCATTAAACAAAAACGTCAACGAAATGAGTGCAGCCAACAGCAGGCGTAGGGAAGACACTTTGCCACCGAGACTCGGGGATAGCGAATGTCGCACATAGCGGCGAAACTTGCCAGAGACTTTCGTTGAATGCATTTCGCTCAACTCTCGCTGGTAGGTTATGTGTGGCAGGTGGGAAAGGAAGGTTCTATTAGATTAGCATACCCCAGTCAGCTTTTCCCCCACCCAGCCACTGCGCCAAGTCAAATTAACCGGCAAATGTCCAAGTCCAGCCGACGTATGAAGTATTCGCACTCGAATTGTTCAGGAGCTAGAAACACAAAAGGCTCTGCAATCTTGAAGCCACCGGTCTGATTATCGCCAACGACCGACTTGCCATGGAGATCCAATTTCCGAACTCCTGATCCTTCCGAGAATTCAACTCGTTTCAAATCCACCCAGACGACACTTGGGCTGGAAGTGTCCTCAAAGTAATAAACTTCGTTCATCCCGTCAGCCGTGCCCGCCTGGTAGACCGATGCAACGACGCTGCCGTATTTGCTCGTCCACCGAATGCCCTTTTCCCCCATGCCACCATCACGTGTTATGCCTCGCGGAAAGATCCACAAGTCGGTGTGCATGTCTTACTGCCAGTCCATGGTGCGTCCGGTAACAGTTTGTCCCATCTGCCCGAAATAGACAGCGCGACTGCAGGCACATGCAAAGCTGATGGGAAACACCGCAAAACAGATGCAAAGCCCAGCAACCGCTTGTGTCAGTTTTCTAGTCATACAGATAACCCAACCTTCGGATTTGAATTCTAAAGTAACGAATAAAGACAACCCCGCATGGCGCGGAGTTACGCTATAACAGCTTGGCGTTGAAGATTAACGCGAACGTGCTCGATGAACACATCGCGTGCGCGCATTTGCGGCTTTGATTTCGACGTAAGCAGGCAAACTTTGCGCATTGGCGTTGGATTCTTGAGCTGTACTAGGTGCAGCTCCCGAGGGTCGATGCCGAGCGTTGGAAGTATCGAGGGAGGTCCGCCCGCTTTAACGACTGCTAACAGTCCTGCAATGGAATTCAACTCGACAGCCACATTGATTGGTGTTTCAGCAACTCGAAAACAGTCTTCGATGATTCGTCGCGTACAATAACCTTTTCGGAGAAGCGCGAGCGGTTCGTCGCCAAGTGACTCTATCTGGACACTCTTACGTTTGCGCAGTCGATGGCTGCAATGCACGACTAGAACAAGTTCCTCTTCGAACAAGGTCTCGCTGTTCAAATCGACAGTAGGCGGCGGCGCGAACGATATTCCCAAATCTAACATCGCATTTGAAAGTCGATACTCGATGTCTGCTGCTGATAGCTCTTCAATAATCAGTTTGACCTTGGGATACTCCCGCGCGAACCTTGCGACGACTGACGGAATGAGATAAGCGTTCACCGTTTGGACCACCCCCACGGTCAATGAGCCTCTCAGCAACTGCTCAAACTCATGCAACAAAGCTTCCCCTTCTGCAAGCACACTCAGGGCTCGTCTCGCAACTTCGCGATACAACTCTCCGGCTTGCGACAGCTTTATGCCACGGCCGACGCGATGAAATAGTGAAACACCCAGTTCCGACTCAAGGTCTTTAATCTGTTGCGATAATGTCGGCTGAGAGACCAGCAACTCGTCCGCTGCGGCGCCAAAGTGCGAATGTTCCGCAACAGCTAGAAAATAGCGTAGGTGACGAAGCTCCATTTGCATATTCCTAATTCATAGGTTGCGCCTATGGATTTGATCATAAATAAGTATTGGACGTATCAATTTAGTCTAGCTAAAGTTTGTCGTATGTCCAACCAACTGCATTTCCTTCAAGGAGAAAACTGTGTCAAACGCTGTATTCTTTCACGCCGGTTGTCCTGTATGCCTAAGTGCCGAGCAAACTGTTGCAGACGCGCTAAAACAGACCGTAGAAAAGGTCCACTTGGGTGAGTCCAAGAGTCGCGTCGCCGAAGCTGAACGCCTCGGTGTTAAATCCGTTCCTGCGCTCGTAATAGACGGGCAAGTGTTCCATATCAACCACGGAGCCGACTTGTCCGCGCTAAAGTAAGAAGTACAAGACTTCTGAACGGGGCAATTCTCGTTTCGCGTTCTCAGAGCGCTGACTCTGAGGACGCATGGATTGCTGGGGGGGAAGCGAATATCGTGACATGAGCATCTTCCGTCACCGCCACGACATATCGAAAGCTCAATTCTTAAACATTGGACGGGCGGCATCGCTTTCAATAGTCTGCCCCGGAGAGACTCGATAGAACCGATTGTTGCCAGGCGTGGAGCTTCGCTTGGAGTTGATCGGCCAACGAGGTCTGCTCTTCGAGGAGGTTTCTGCTCTCAGCTGCATCGGCAGCAAGGTCGAAGAGTTCACGTTTGACCTCGCCGCTTTTTAGTTCATGAACGACTAGTTTAAACCGTCCGTCAATGATCGCTCGAGGACCGAGGTAGTCGGCGTCTGTGGGGGTGGGATGCCGGAAGTTGGTAAAGTTGCGTGTCGCTTTGCCCCCCATAAGTTTTGCGAGCGGCGTCGTACCTTGTTGCAATTCGGGATCAAGGTACGGCTGTGGGTTGGCTCCAGCGAGGCGAGCTATGTTGTATTCCCAGAAATACAGAGGATTGGAACGTTCACTCAACTCGTCATCGAGAACTTCGGTGAGATCGATGCCCTCCAGCGGTCGACTGGGTAGCGGCTGGCCTACGAGCGAGCAGATCGTCGGCAACAAATCGCTGGTACTCGCGCGGACGTTCGAAACTCGCGGCTGCGGTATTCTCGACGGCCATTCGATCAGGCCTGGAACGAGAATCCCTCCCTCATACATCTGCCCTTTGACTCCGCGATGTGGTGCACCGAGCGCTCCATCCGCTGACGTCCCGTTGTCACCACAGTAAAAGAGAAGTGTGTTGTCCCGCAGCTGCGCCGCCGCCAAATGGCGACGGAGCGTGCCGATAGCGCGATCCATGGCAGTGATCTCAGCATAGCGTTCGCGCAGCACTTCGCCTTGCGGGCGGGTCGTTGCGTGGCCGGTTGCGTTCGACGTGAGTCGGACAGGTTTTGTGTATTGCGTTGGCAAGTCGTCGTAGAGCGCGAGATCGTCTGGCAAACCGCTGTACGGTTCGTGCGGCGAGCCGAACCAAACGACGACGAAGAATGGCTGGTCGGCTTGCCTCGTTGCGTCGATGAAGCGAATTGCTTCACTGATGACCACATCGGAACTCTCACCTTGGATAACTTCAGGCGCGGCGCCGTTGCGCGATAGCGACGGGTTCAGCTCAAAGAAGTTGTCATGCGAGACCCACTCGTGAAATCCCATACCACCAGGACTCACCGGTGATTCCTTCTTCACCGCTCCCACATGCCATTTTCCAAAATGCCCGCAGCGATAACCGGCCTCACTCAGTATATGTGCGATGCTGATCTCTTCTGGTCGGAATGACCAACCGGGTGCAAATGTACCCATTCGGTTCGGATGCCGTCCGGTCAGAAAGCTCGCTCGAGTCGGTGAGCAACTTGGATGCGCTGCGTAAAAGCGATTGAAGCTCAAACCCGTCGCCGCAAGTTCGTCAAGCACCGGAGTTTGTACGTGAGGATGTCCGTTGTAACCGGTCTCTTCCCAACCGTGGTCGTCCCCCATCATCAATACAATGTTGGGTCGACCGTCGGAGGCGGTTGAATGAAGGCACAACAAAGTAAGGAACGTGAACGCGAGGCATTGGGTAGCCACCGTCGCCAGACGGTGCGCGTAGCCCAGCAAAACAAGCTTCATGGCAACCTCGAGATATCGGCGTAAAATAGCCGGTAGTTCATGGATTCGGCTCCCGTTTTGCTGCGCGACCGCTAGGTTTTACGGAATCGAAGTTGGGATTGGGGATGGGAAATTTGGCACCAACTTGTTCTTGCCATTCATGCAATTCTGCGCGGAGGCCCGCTACTCGTAGCGGTTCTTGCGCAGCGAGGTCGTTACTCTCGCCAATGTCAGTAGCCAGGTTGAACAGTTCGACGCGATTGTCCTCCTGCCACTCGATGAGTTTCCAATCGCCGCGTCGCACAGCGGCGCTTGGCGCACCACCTTGATTCCCGTAGTGCGGGTAATGCCAGAACAGCGCCCGCTCGGGAAGTGCACCGTCCTTTAACAATGGCAACAGACTCATACCGTCAAGCGTTTGATCGGGTTGCGGTTTAATGTCGGCAGCGTCGAGCAGAGTAGGGAAGAAGTCAGGGCTGCTTACAGGCGTCTCGATGACTTTTCCAGGTTGGACCATCGCAGGCCAACGCACCAGCAATGGTTCTCGAATGCCACCCTCGTACATCCAACCCTTACCGCCGCGTAGTGGAAGGTTGGATGTCGGCCAGCCTTCGCTGGTAGACAGGCCACCATTGTCACTGGTGAAGATGACCAAGGTATTTTCGCTCAACCCCAGTGCATCGAGCTTCGCCAGCACCTTTCCCACTGCGAGATCCATCGCTTCGACCATCCCGGCGTAGACGGCATGGTTCTGCACACGTCGCACGTCGCGTTCGTGCTCGCGACCCCATTCGTCGTCCAGTCTCAGTTGCGCCCGTTTTTCCTCGTACTTCTTCCGCATGTCGTCGCGTGCCATAAGTGGCGTGTGGACATCGTAGAACGAAAAGTAAGCGAAGAAGGGACGATCTTTGTGGGCTTCGATGAACTTGACCGCTTCCGATGCCAATCGATCCGGCAAATGCTCGCCGGGCGGTCCATCGATCAGTCGCGGGTTGCCATACGGCGAAAAGTACTTGTTGCCACCATACGGACCGCCTCGATCGATGCCGCCAAAATTGAAATCGAACCCTTGATCTTCCGGCCACCAGCCCTCCGGACCAAGGTGCCACTTGCCAGCGAAGAACGTTGCATATCCGGCTGCTTTGAGTGACTTTGCTAATGTCGGCGTATCGAGTGCCAGCCGATCCGTATAGGTTGCAGGCAGCAGTCGCGTGTTGCGTTTCCAGTCCTCGGGGTTCAGCGGCGCACCAATGTAGTCTGTGATGCCTGTTCGTTGCGGCCATTGCCCCGACATGATACTAGCCCGCGTTGGTGAACAAACAGGACAAGCAGCATAGGCATCAGTAAACTTCGCTCCCTGGCTAGCGAGTCGATCGAGATGAGGCGTCTCATAGAAAGTGCTGCCGTAGCACCCTAGATCGCGCTGACCAAGGTCGTCAGCTAAAAAGAAGACGATGTTGGGAGGGGCTGCAAAAGCTGCCGTACTAAAGAGCTGTACAAAACAAGCACATGCAATTGTGAAGAGTGGAAGTATGGTTCGCGTACCAGGTTGCATAACCACTACCAAGTTCCTTTATGATCTTTTGTACCCAGCCAGGCAAATCAAGCTGCCGGACTTCCATCCGGTCACCGACTTATCTTCAGTGAACTGAGCATAGCATTCTGAAGTGCCTGACTGCTCGATCCTACGAATTGTGGATTCCACAAGTCAAACGAATCTCCTTCCAGATTTGAAAACACCGCCCCCGCGGACTTGGCGATCAAATAGCCCGCTGCCACGTCCCATGTCTTCACGGATGTTGCCCAATAACTGTCAAGACAGCCCTCTGCCAAATAGCACAGATTTAAAGCTGCGGACCCGAGCCGCCGTAACGATTGACTGCGTTCGAGAACATTCAAGAACTGTTCAACGGCCGGGTCATCCCGCCTTACCGCAGGCGGAAAACTACAGCAAACCATTGCCTTGTCGATCTGCGTGCACTGGCTCGCGCGAATCGGCTTGTTATTTTTCGTCACATGCCCCTGAGCGTTCGCACAATAGATCGTCCCGGACATTGGATCGTACACGACACCTACCGTCACTTCATTCTCTTCGATCAACGCAATCGACACTGAAAATCCGAGCAAGCGATGCACAAAGTTCGCGGTACCATCCAATGGGTCAACAACCCACAGCGGCTTGCCGGTAGCCATTGCCGCCAGCCGATCTTTATCGCTCGATTCTTCACCCAGAAAGGCAAAGTTTGGAAAACGCGAATTCAGGATCTGTTCAATCTGGTGCTGCGATGCAATATCGGCATCCGTGACTAAGTCTGAAGGCCCCTTTTCACGAACTGCGGCTTTTCCCATTTGCTCGCGCAAGATGCGTCCCCCTGCGTGAGCTGCATCGATTGCTGCCGCCATTGGTGTCTGCACAAGTTGTCCCCTCTATGTTTTTTCGTAACATTTCAGGCGTCTGAAGCGAAATCTCAACCCGACGCGTAAGCGAGGGATTTTATCGAGTTATGTTTGTCCCTCGCTCACGCGTCGGGTTAGGATTCTCTGGTTTATTGGCGTTCACTACCGACGGCTGAAGTATTACGTTTTTTCAAACCGCGTGATTCACTCGTAAATTGGATAAAAGCAACCGAACGCCGACTCGCAAAACACTCCTGGGTCGTTAAATCGTTGGTGGCGGTCCAAGTTTGAAATCGACTGCATTTCGTCACTTGACAATGTAAAATCAAACAGTTCGATATTCTCTCGCAGGCGTTCGATTCGTGATGTCTTCGGGATGACGGCTGTTCCGCGTTGCACTCCCCAACGCAACACGACTTGCGCCGCGCTCTTACCGTACTTCGATGCCAAATCCTTTACAACATCTTGCTCCAAAACGGAGTCACTCGCCGTCGCCATCCCAAGTGGAACATAAGAACCCGCCCCAAGCGGCGAAAATGCGGTCACCGCTAAATTTTGTGCACCACAATAACGGATCAATTTCTCTTGCACCAAATAGGGATGTGACTCCACCTGCAACACCGATGGACGTTTGGTTGCATATGACAACAAATCTCGCATGAGTGAAACGCAAAAGTTACTAATGCCTATGTGCTTGCACAATCCAGCTTGCTGAATCTCTTCCATTGCGCCCCAAGTTTCCGCAATAGGGACGGAATCCTCTTCCATCCGTGGTGGTTTCGCTTGCGGATCATAAAACCAGCCCGGCGGATAACGCTCTTCAATAGGTACGTACCGCAGCGAAATTGGAAAATGGACCAAATAGAGATCCAAATATTCCAAGCCCAGGTCAACCAGCGATTTCTCGATGGCTGGTCGCACATGCTCCGGTCGGTGAAAGGTGTTCCAAAGTTTGCTGGTAATCCACAGCTCCTCGCGGCGACAAAGTCCATCTGTCAATGCGCGGCGAATTCCCTCTCCAGCCTCTGGCTCATTGCCATAATCGCATGCTGCATCAATATGTCGATATCCCGCTGCAATCGCAGACGTCACTAACTCGGCCGTCCTGCTCGTTTCGATCTTCCACAAACCCAAACCTACGCTCGGGAGTTGATCTCCACCCTGAATCGGAACAGTCGTGTTCGTCATTTTTCCTATTTTCCTGACTCTGCGGCTTAGAGGTCGTTTGTTTTGTTCGGACGGCTTTTCATCTTCAACCCAAATTTATAACCGCGGTCAAGTGAGCTGATAGCTGATGGTCGGCGCGGTTAAGGAGGTGATCTACTGGGTGTGTGGTAACCCTCGGCAAGGGTTACGTACTAGGGTGTTCTGCTGGGAATTTGGTAACCCTCGGCGAGGGTTACGTACTAGGGTGTGGTAACCCTCGGCGAGAGATACGTACTAGGATGTGGTAACCCTCGGCGAGGGTTACCTACTGTACCAAGATCAAAGTCGTTTGTGCAGCTCAGAAAGAGATGAGCCGGAGGGGCATTAGTTACATCTTGGAATTCAAAAGCAGAATAACGCGTTCTTCATCTGTTGATGGCGAGTCGCGATTGGCGCTCGGTGTGATCCACAGATACTCGGGAGATCGACTATTTCGTGACGTCACATTGCTTTGTGAGATTATTTGTTCTGCTTGATTGCGTTTGAGAAACAACAACAACATTTGGCGCGGAGCTGTATTTGTCGCGGGAGCACGCGACTTTCCTAGAGCAGCTCCAAGAGCGCTATTAGGTGCGGGCAATTCATCGACACTCGGAGCAACGACGCCATCCGCCTTCAAGTTCTTGTCGCCGGTTTCCTGCTGTTGCCTCGGCGAAAAAGCCTCCTCCAATTCTGTCTTTTCTCGCACTCCTCCTCTTGCAGCCTTCTGTCTGGATGAGGCTGAAGCGGTGGCAAGTGTCTCGATTTCCGTCATGCGCTGCAACTGGAAATCGTCGACCAACTGATTAAACAACTCCCTGCCATCGCTAGCCTCTGGAAGCTGAGCCACGACCATCGCATTGCTCAAGGGAACGGGCGTTGATGGGGCGCGGTTGGTTGTGGCCTGCGTAAGTTGCGCATAGAAGTTTGCCCCCCGCTCATCGGCACGCAACGGCGTTAACATCGAATTGTTAAGTAACTCGAGTTGTATCATTTCATTTGTCCAACTGCTGTCGCTGCCAACAAACAATTGTCGTGTGCCTGGATTTATTTGCACGTTGTTTTGCATGTTGTTCTGTAGCGACCCAACGGCAGACTCATTTTCGTCGAATGACTCTTGGTCGCTGTTGTCGGTGCCACGTAAAGGTGCGGACGGCGGCAGCGATTCACTTCGTTGGGCTTCTACCTCGGCCATGGCATCAGCTCCGGGAGCAGGGAAGCTGAACGTCTGCATTGGTGGATTGTCGGGCAACGGCGAACGCGGCGCCTCCTCTTGACGCCCCAGCGGCATGCCGGCAATCGCAGCATCGATTGCACTATCTTCAAGCAAGTGACGTTGCGGATCGTTTGGAAGTGAATTTTCCTGCGGATCAACACCACCGGATCTACCAAATCCTTGATTTTGATCGCTGGGGTCACCCAGCACCTTCGCCTGCATCATGTCCTTCGCCTGCCGTGTGTCGTCCTGACGATCCATTGCCATCGGCTCGGGCGGCATCGGCTCTGGCGACACTGCCAGCTCTTGAGCTTTCATCGCGGATGGTTCATCGATCATGTCGGTACCAAACGCCGATGCGGTTTCTTCATCGGATCGGTCACTCGCTGCCGCCTCACCGGTTGGCGAGCTTTCCATAGCCAGTTCCGAGCTCTTTGAATCGATCCCAGACCACAAGCCATAGCCGACACCAACGATCATGAGCAGACCGGCGGCAATCGTTAGAGGACGCCACCAGTCGACGAGCCATAACGTTGGACTGCGCTCTCGCCGTGAACGTCCGAGATTAATGCGAAAATCACGTGGACGATTCGAGTGACCGGTTTCAGGTTGAAAATGCTCGGGTTGGTCACGCTCAAGCGCATCGGAAAGTTCGGACATTGCATCTGGCAAAGTATCGACGCGAGGCATCATGGCCACCGTCGGACCACTCCAATCTGGCAATTGCTGCACCAGCCCTCGAATGACATTCAGTTCGCTGAGTGTTCGCTGCGCATGGGGATCGGACGCCAGCCGCTGCTCGACAATGTGGCGTTGTTCGCTAGACAGTTCGCCATCCAGGTAGGCGGTCAACCACTCTTCCTGGTATTCCAAGCTGTCTGCGTTTGTTTCCGAATCATTGGGCTTCATATTTCACCCATCCCCAACTGGACCGCTTTATCGTGTAACAGTGCCTTTAAATCCAAACGCGCCCGATGCAATCGACTCCGCACGGTACCAATGGGCACTTCGAGCGTGGCTGCAATTTCGGCATAATCCATGCCATCAAAGTCACGAAGTAAAATCACGACCCGACGTTCCTCGTCCAAGCACTCGATGGCTTGTCTCACACAAACCTGCGTTTCATTCATGGCCGCTACTTCGTCCGGCGGAATTTCACCACTGGTCGAATCAATCGCAACCTCAAACCCTTCTCGCGACTTCTGATTCTCCAAGCGTTTACGCCGCTTGTTGGTTGCAAGCAGGTTGAGGGCAATTCGAGCAAGCCAAGTATAAAACTGCGATTCTCCCGAATACAAATTGAGTTTGCGGAACGCCCGCGCAAATGTCTCCTGCGCAATGTCCTCCGCCAGCTCGCGATCGCTACATGAGTGCCACAACAACCCGAGTAACCGTTGCTGGTAGCGCTCTACCAATTCAGCATATGCCGACGGATTGCCGTCCAGCGTAGCATCGATGGCTTGTTGATCTTCGTGCAGCATGGTTGTGCAACGTGGTAGTCGGAGGGGATTGACGCCTAGGCTTACAAAAAAGTTCCGGAAATCAGCGCAGAATGCAACTCGGTCCGAAACGGGTTATCATAACGCCTATCATCACGGATGACCAACGTCTGAAACCAAATTCCGCAACCTTGCCGGCCACGCTACATTATGAACAATGACAACTCCAAGCTGGTCCGAGTCTTTTCGTCCAGCAATCCACTCGACGCCCACCATGCCCGCAACTATCTCCAAGACCACGGCATCGAGGCGCGAGTCACGGGTGATGGATTGGCCCACTCCGGTTTAACCGGAGTTGCCTCCGTTGACGTTTATGCCTTTGAGCACGATGCCCAGCAAGCTCTAGATCTTCTCGCGAATTGGCAGCGAAAGCCCGAGTGAGCTAATCGCACAAGCTGAGGTCTGAAGCACACTGCATAAAGCTCCCGCTTCTCTCAAAAATTTCCTGCTCGTTCCAAGGCTCTGCCTGCACTGCTCGTTCCAAGGCTCTGCCTGGAATGCACTGCATGGAGGCTCCCGCCTCCCTTAAAAATTTTTTGCCAATCACCTCATTGCTCGTTCCAAGGCTCTGCCTGGAATGCATTGCATAGAGGCTCCTGCCTCCCTTAAAAATTTTCTGCCAATCACCTCAATGCTCGTTCCAAGGCTCTGCCTGGAATGCATTGCATGGAGGCTCCCGCCTCCCTTAAAAATTTTCTGCGATTCACCTCATTGCTCGTTCCAAGGCTCTGCCTGGAATGCACTGCATGGAGGCTCCTGCCTCCCCTAAAAATTTTCTGCCAATCACCTCATTGCTCGTTCCAAGGCTCCGCCTGGAATGCACTGCATGGAGGCTCCCGCCTCCCTTAAAAATTTTCTGCGATTCACCTCACTGCTCGTTCCAAGGCTCTGCCTGGAATGCATTGCATGGAGGCTCCTGCCTCCCTTAAAAATTTCCTGCCATTCATTGGCTCGATGCGCTGAACACAGCTTGTATTCTTAAAGCTCAAACGGGGCTTCCGCCTGCTGATACAGCGGTGAAAAGCGATAGTAAACCTCCAGGGTCATGGCTGCCATCGCGGTTGTGTACAGCCTGCCACCTTCCTTGCCATAAGCATTGTCGAAATACCAACTACCTCGTTCATGACCATCGCGTGCTTGTGAGGCAATCAAGTGTTCACGAATTAGTGGATTCCATTCCTTCCAGAACCCGCCGCCGACATGGAAGAGCGCCAGCGTGGCGTAATAATTAAAGTAGATATCGTTATTCGATGGCCCGAGTTGCAACAAATATGTGGAGCCCTCGAGGATCCGAGGATCGGTATGTCCCGTACCCAACATCATTCTCAGCATCATGCCAATGGACGTACAGGTTGTCGACTTGGCTGTCGGCGTACCGTAGCCGTACATCACTCCACGCTCGTCAGCCTGGGTGTCTAGAAATTGACTCATCCGACGCAACGTCGAGGTTGGTACTTCGATCTCCGCGGCAAAAGCGCTTTTTAAAGCCATCGCTTGCCAGCCTGAAATCGTCAAATCGCCAGGCTTTTTGGGAGTGTATCCCCAGCCGCCTTGATAACTCTGCGCGTTCACAATGAACTCGATCGCTTGTTCCGCTGGACGCTTCAGATCCTTGTCGCGCGAAAGTTGATAGGCTTCGCAGAGCGCAAAGGCAGCGATGCCATGGTTGTACATGCCGCGATCACTCTGATAGAGAAAACTGCCACCCTGCGGTGTCTCCTCCAAGACCTGCAACAGATAATAAACACCTTTGTGCACCGTCTTCTGATGCTTTCCCGCTTGATGCGTATAACCCGCACCAAGAAATGCCAGCAGCGAAAGCCCCGTTGCGGCGGGATCAAAACGCTCATGACTTCCCGGATTGCCGCAGCGACCGTCGCACTCGCCGCCATCATGAACAAGCGACCAAGCACCGTTTGGCAACTGGTGCGCTGCAAGCCAATCAAGTGCATCTTCCACCGCCTGTTCGCTCTCCAACGTTCCGCCGCGAGCCAAAGCGATTTGCTTGCGCTGCGCAGGCTGTCGACCGTCGACTCCCATCGCCACAAACGCAGGCGAAAGACTGCTCCCGCTGGCACTGAACAGCTTGTTGATCTGCGCCGCGGTGTCGGTCGCCGTTTTTTCCATAGTTTCAACTGTGAGCAATTCGCTCAATTTTGCGGTTTCACTAGACTCCGACGGAGCTGGTGCCTCGAGTAGTGGCTCCGTTGTTGGCGCAGGGGGCGGTGGCGCGTCCCCGCTGGCTAGCGTCATCTCGGCTACCGCGCGATCGTCGAACTCCACGCCCGACTGGACTTGGAAATCAAAGGCCTCGGAATTCCCGTTTTGTCCGGATATGCCCCAGATTGCGAGAATCAAGAACAGGAGCAAATGCACAATGAGACTTACCAATGCCGCAGGGGTTCGACCACTCTCCCGTTTCGCTCCAAATGCACTAAAGCGAGAAACACACCATTGAAGTGCTTTTCCCAGAGTGCTTCGCTGCAGCCACCCCAGATGCGTTGATTCCGCAGCGGCTACAAGCTCCGCTGCCTCCAGAATTGTCGGCGGCGCAGTCGACTCAGAGGCTTCGAGCAATCCAAGGCCACCCCGCGATTTGCCAGCGTCTGCGCGCGGTGCGACTGGCGGTTTCATAGAAATATCAGCATCTGATGGCATCGCAGGAAAAATCATTACTAAATGACAACTGCCGAAATAGCGCTAGCTCAATTACCCAGTCTAGCTCGCTCCCCAGGTCGACGTGCAAAAGATGTCGTTGATACACGGAAGATGTATAAGAATGTGTCTAAATGACCGCATTTGGCACGCGTTTTCTAGTCAAAATTGCGTTGACCAGGCCAAAGGTTATAGAGCGGAGTCGCTCGCTGATGCGGCGGTCTGGCGTGGGAAGATGCCAAATGCTCGCTGGTGATTGAATAATCGTAAAAACCAGCATGCTTGCTACCATGCAGGGTACCTGATTCGCCGGTCCATGCCAGTGAATCGCAAGCAATGTGGCGTGACCAATGCAGGCGAAGTTGTTAAACTCTGGATCACTTTTTGTAAGCTCTTAAACTCCCACTGCACGGTCGAATTTCCGATGAATTCCACACCCCCCGCCTCTGAGACGTATTCGAAAAAACAAGAGATCCGCAAGGCAGCGCACGCTAATCGGGCTAGTCAGGAAGGCAAGGACGACGTCAGTCGCGTGATCGTCGAGCGTTTCATGGGCTTACCGGAGTATGCATCCGCGGAGACCGTCATGTTTTACATCGATGTCCGCGACGAAGTCAGAACGCGGCATGCACTGCCAAAGGCGATTGTAGGTGGCAAGCGGATCGTCATTCCCTACTGTGTCGATGGCGAACTGGAGCTCTTCCACCTCGAATCGATGGACGAACTGGACGTGGGGATGTACAAAATTCTCGAGCCAAAAGCGGCACTGCGGGAAGTGACCGCCAAGCGTCTGCAGCCGAACGATCTCGATTTGGTTATGGTTCCGGGTGTTGCCTTTGACAAACAGGGCGGACGCACCGGCCATGGCAAAGGCTATTACGACAAATTGCTCGAGCACGCGCGGCCTGACGCTCCATTGATCGCACTGGCATTCGAATGTCAACTGTTCCCAGAGATTCCGTGCGAAGAGCATGATATCTACATGGACAAAGTGGTTACCGAGTCGGCGGTCTACGAAGGGCGAGGTCGGAAATAAATCTGCTATGAGCCAAGATCGTTACGCCATCGTCGAAGATACATATGCCGAAGGGTTTCGCAGCGTCTTTGCTGAGTTCCTGATCACCGCACGCGATCGCACCTGGCTCGATCACTGTTGCCATGCCGTAACGGGTCATGCAAGCAGCACGATCATGTGCGACTCGGAAGCTGGGGTGTCGCGGATCCTGGATGGTCATTCACCTGGACAAGAGACCCCCGACGGACGCATTGGGGCAGTTATCCAAGTGCATGTGCCCAGATTTCGCAAAGACCGACAGACACATCTCGAACGAGTTCTACTCGCTCGGATCGGACAAAATGTGATGACCTGCCCCACAGCTCGCTGCTTCAATCGACTCGACACCGATCCGTTTTTTAAACTCGGTCGCAAGGTCGCTTTTTTTGGCGACGGGCATCAATTCCGCGATCAACGCTACGGCACCAAGGGGTGGGTTATTCCGACCATGGGCGGCGAGTTCTATCTGACGCGACGCTTTGGCTTTAGCGATGGAGTCATGGGAGGCAACTTGTGGTACATGGCGACCAGCGAAGAGGCGTCGATTGAAGCTGCTGAGCGCTCGGTACGCGCGGTCAACGAAATTGACGACTGTGTGCTCACCTTCCCAGGAGGAATCGCCTCCAGCGCCTCGAAAGCAGGCAGTCGTTACAGTTTTTTGATCGCCAGCACCTATGCCGAATATTGTCCAACACTCAAAGCAAAACTCGGTGAACAATCTCGTGTACCCGAGGGAGTGACATCGATCATGGAGATTGTGATCAACGGTAGTAGTTTAGACGCGGTGGCCAAAGCGACTTACGCCGCCATCGATGCTGCCCTCGATACGCCGGGACTGGTTCGCATTACAGCAGGTAACTACGGTGGCAGGCTTGGGAAAAGTTTCATCTATTTGCATCCACACCGACAGGGAGTCTAGACACTGTGACCGTTGAAACAACTTGCTCCGGATGTGGAAAGAAGCTGACGGTCGGTGACGAGCATGCAGGCAAGCGAGCGCGTTGTCCTGCCTGTGGGCAAATCTATACCGTCCCATTTCCCGGGCAAGCATCCGAGTTGGATTCATCACCTCAGTCGGGCGTATCTGACGGGTCGAACCAGACGGCCGCAGCAAGTGCGGCTGCAGCCAACAGTCCCTTTGGAAGCGACCCATTCTCCGGCTCGGCACAGCCTGATCAACTGTGGATGCGAGCGGCAGATGGCAGCATGTATGGTCCCGTGGATCGCCCCACCATGGATCGCTGGTTTCGAGAAGGACGCGTTGGTGTGGGCTATCAAATTCGCGTTGGCGAATATGGAAGTTGGACCAGTCCCGATGCGTTTCGCCCGGCGACTTACACCACCACAGCGTCGCCAACTCCAGGTACATCGGGTAGGCCCATCAATCCATACGAAAATACCAATCCCTACATGCCTAGTGGCCCAGCCGTCACGTATCCCAAAGCTGACCAAAGCGTGGTCATTATCGTTCTCGCGATTGTAGGCTTTATCATCTGTCCGGTGTTTTCACTCGTCGCCTGGATCATGGCAGGCACGGCGCTCAAGGACATCCAAGCTGGACTCGTTAGCCCCAGCAATAAAGGTGTTATTCAGGCTGGCTACTATCTAGGACTCATCAACTGCATCTTAGCCCTGCTGAGCATATTGGGTGTCTTCGTGGTCTTGGCTCTTGCCGTGGTGGGAGCAGCCGTGTGATCGCAACACACGTAGCCACGTCTCTCCGAGGCGCAATTGGACTGCATTTCGGAGGAGATGTGAGGCTACATAAAAATTGTTTGCCTTATTCGACGAGAAGTCTTAGCCCCAAAGCACCGATGGCGCCTTTTTGACCTTCGTAACTCGAGTGGCAATCGACACATTTGTCCATCACAACAGGAACAGGTGTGGTCGAGAGTAGAAATGTTTTGTCTCCCTCTTTAACGACTTCTTCGTAAACTTCGGCACCAGCTAAGATCGCTTTGATGGCTTTCTTTTCATAATCGGTTTTTGCTTCGTTCTCAGAATCATAGGGATCGCCGGTCGCGTCAAGCAGTCGGACCTCATGAAATCCATTGTCTTTCATCGCTTTGAACAGCGCCTGAAAGGCATCACCTGCAGCCAGAGATTCTTTGCCGTCGACATAGTGGGTTGTGATGAGCACGATGGCTGTCTTGTAAAGTGTGTCGAGCATTTTCGCTTGCTTTCTCGCTCGTTCCATCGCAGGCGATTTATCGGCAACGATTGTCGATTGCGCTTTTGCATCTTGCGACAACGCCGAATTGCCAAGCATCGAACCGGCCAACACTGCGCTGCCTATGCCGACGAGTAGTAGTCCCATCAAGATCCGCTTCATCTTGGATTCCCTCTTCAAAAGCTCTGCAAATTGTCGCCCGCCCCATACGCGCGACTCGTCGCAGTCGATCCAGCCATCACCAGCGTCGAATCCACCGCGGTCAATACTATACACAAAAGTGTAGTATTTAGTCAAGCGGCAGGTTTTAACGCGGATCGCTAAATTTCGTTGGGGTAATGGCAGCTTCGCGGTCGTCTGCCTTGCAATCAAAGTACGCGAAACGCAGGATGAACTACACGAACCGCATTATTTCTTGGACGGGATGTTGCGCCGCGTCAGTTAAAAATAGAGGCAGCGGTAGCGTTTTCGCGTCTACGTCCTTTGGTCTACCCTCAAGTTGAACACCTTTCTATCATCCACCTCGCTTTCCAGAACAACGCATTTTCATGAAATGGAGACAAAATGAGTTTTAAATCCTGGACGCTCGCCGTTGGTACACTGGTGGTCGCAGCGATTTGCAATTCGAGTTTTGCCGAAACGCGGCTTAAAACAATTCGTGAAGCGATAATCCCGATAGCGACACATTTAAGCCCTGAGGCGACAGAATCACTTGAAACAGAAATTGTCGACTCTATCTCTTCGCAACTACCCAACTTGTATTTGGATCCTGCGATTGAAACCATTCTTGAGTACATCGTAGAGACAAGGAAGATTCCGATTGATGCCAAGCTATCATTCACTTCGAATGACATACTATGCCTTGTTCTGTGCCTTACCGAGAATGCACAAGCTAGGACAGGGTATCGCCTGATCCTTCGACATCCCGCGCTGAAAAAATTAGGTGACGGAACACTCCTCTTGCATGAAAAATGGAAACCCGCTGAGAACGAGAAATGGACCTGGAATGGCAAAACCTGGGAAGCAACGAAGAACTAGATTCGTCACGAATCAACTCCTCCGCGCCCGAGTCAATCTCGAGTCAACTTCGGCAGGAGGTGATTGGTAGCTACCATAGTTCTTACGTTGAGTGCAGATGAAACATACGTTCACCTTACGCGAGATGTTTTTGGCAACGACTGTGCTTGCTTTTGCGTCGATCTTCGTGGTGTCGACCATACGTAGTAATAGACCTGATGTCGGAGGTCAACTCAATTATGTAACGATTGAAAGGGCGGTCGAAACGATTTCCCCTCAAGCAAGGAGATGGAACCGTAACGGCAGAGATGGCTCTGCCTTTGTTCGCCTTTGCTTCGAGTATGATGTGCCGGGGAAAGATGCCGACGACTTTCTCGCATTGCTGAAAACTGAGCTCGTGAGTCAGTTTCCACAGGCAGAATGGCAACATCCCAGCGTAGGCGCCGGTTTTTTTGAGAACGATATAGAAGAGTTTTCTGTTGAAAAGAATGGAATTTGGGTTGATGTTGCTCTTTATCTATTGGACGATGCGCCCTCTCCCAAAGAAATCACTCAAATGCTTGGTCCTGGTTATCGCCGCCTCCGATTCGTGGTAACAAGGCATTCCGTGAGGAGATAGTCGCGGACGACGATAGCCAATGATGATGAGCGAAAGAACGAATGAGGGGTGGTGATCTTGTACCTCATGTAAAAGCCACACTCGGGAGAATCGACCAAAGATGATTTGGTCAGAACTGGTAGCATCGCTATCAAAACATTGCACCAACATATAGAAATCGGCTATATTCCAAGCATCAGTGACGGATACCCCGAAGGCCATCGACTTAGCTCTGTGTGTCGAATTCCGGCGGCAAGTTTCCTTCTGTCTCAATTACCCGGAACTGGCTGAATGCTTCATTCGCCTTTGGAGCTACACGATGAACATCCTATTGTGGATACTTCAGATCGTTACAGCACTGCTGTACGGAGCATCTGGCGTTATGAAGATCTTCATGTTTGACCAGATTAGTGCAGACGTTCCGTCATTTGCGGCATTGCCACGACCGGTCTGGATGGCTCTAGGAATCCTCGAACTCGCATGCGTGTTTGGCCTGATCGTGCCGTCCGTGTTGCGGTGGTTCCCAACTCTTACGGTAGTGGCTGCAATAGTGCTGGCACTTGAGAGCCTGATTTTCGTCGGAGTCCATGTCAAGTATCGTGAAGGGGGTGCAATTGTCATGGTTTGCATACTGGGACTACTCATGGCCTTCATCGCCTATGGTCGATTTTTCGTGAAACCTATTGTCTAGCTCACCGAACAACGCGATCCCCGCGAGTCGTGTTCTTTGCAGGTGAAGCAGCACACTCGGAGTACTTTGGAACTGCTCACGGGGTCTATCTGAGCGGGCTGCAGGCCGCAAAGACGATTGTCGCGATCTACCAGGGAAGACACTGACGAACAACGCCTTGCACGGGCAAAGTGCCCGAAGATGCGATTTCAGCGCCGCAAAACAACTCCTTACACCTGTCGATCGCATCCGTTGGTCAGTCTCATTGCTGAACGCCTCGCGAATGACCTGGTCCGATTTGAACACACCGCTCATGTTGCCAACGGAAGGAACCTGGATATGCCGCGTCAGGACGATCTTTCGCGTAGAAAATCATTGCCCATGTATTTTGCAAACGGTACAATCGCTTGGACAACGGCAGCTACCCGCACAGCCCACTCGGACTGCCCTGTATAGAAGCCGTGCAGCTGAGACGCCGAGTTGGTGCAACTTACTAGCCAATCGCTTTTGGCGATCTTGATGTGTCAGCCGCTCTTCCACTGAACGATTTATTCCAAGACCGCGAAATCACTGTGACGCAAGGTGTTTTATGAAATTCCGCATTCGAGACCTGCTGTTGCTAATCGTGATTGTTGGTCTTGGTCTCGCGTGGCAGAAGGACGCGCTTAATTGCAAAATCGCGATGAAAGATCTGCGACTCAATCTACAACGTACAGAAGAGCGACTGCTGCTTGCCGACAAACGGTTGTACTTGGCCAATACTGAAGCTGAGCTGTTGTCAGAGGAAATTCGGCGGCTGAGAGGAATCGCAAAATCATCGATTGCTTATAAACGCGACTGGTTCGAACTTGAGGTAAGCGGAAACAAGCTCGTGGCCGTTCGCCCAGCAGTCTCGCAGGCACAAGTACTGTCACTGGAGACCGTCGAACGGATCGAATCTGAAACGGGGCTTGAAGCACCGAGGTTGCGACATTTTATGTCTCCAATCGCCGATTTGGAGATCGGACGTGACTACTGACATGCTCTTAATGATTCTCATTTTGCTCTGTACGATCTTCGTCATTGTGTTGTGGTGTGGCTCTACTGACTTTCCCTCCAAAGATAAATGGCCGCCGATCTCCGAGGACGAGTTCATTCGTCGTTGCTCACCAGGTGTTGATCGCGAACGTGCCCTGAAGGTGCGACGGATTATCGCCGAGCAGCTTGGCGTTGACTACGAAAGAGTCTACCCGGAGCAGAGATTTGTCGAAGACCTTGGCTGTGACTGAACTTTGACGGTCGCCTCGGGAATTGGGGTGATTGATTGGCTACGTGGAACTTCAAGCATATACTGACTCAATCTTTTACGATTGCTCAGCGTCTGCCACAATTGGATGGAGCAGAAGCGAACTAAAGCCGGACGAAGATGTACAAGTAGCGGGCATAGCTCGTTCGTTTTGCATGAGATGTTCGATAATGGGCAGACCAACAATATTTCTCTTCATCGTCTTGTTGGTTGGTTGCCAAACCAAAAACGCAGTTCAAGTATCGTCAAATCCTGAAGAGTCCGTCGAGTCGCTCTACCAGTTGATTGTTTCCGATTTGGCGCACAAGAGATCCACCAACCCTCGGTTTGTGGGCACCGAAGTTTGGGTGGCTCCCCACTTCAACTTAGGCGATAGTCTGTTCTATAGTTGGGGCGATGAAATTGAAGTCGACAAAGACCTCATTGAGTCCCTTAGGCGGGCAAGCGCGGAAACGAGTGAATTCCCCGACGCCGAGCAGTTTGGTCCTGATGCACGCGTGATCGAAATCGAGTCGTTTCATGACCTCCATTACTACCAGGCCGGCAGTAAGCCAGTCGCTGCGAAATGTTTAGTGCAATTCTGGCGGCCTGGTTACTCGGGTGATGGCAAACGTGCTCTGGTACGGTTTTACTATGGCCCAAGTCCTCATGGAGCGGCGGGAACGTACGTTCTCCACTACGTTGATAATGGTTGGAGAATTGTCGCATCGACGATTTCTTATTACCTGTAGACAACTCCCGGAGTAGAACTGAGCGACTTCTAATTTGCGGCATACAGCGAGTTAACTAATGGAAGATGATCCGCATTCCAGTTGTCCTGAGCGACTGCTTACCGCAAATACTATTTCAAACCGGAAATATACGTGGACATGAAGTTCTCTATTTCACAGTTGCTCTGGATAACTTCTATCTTTGCTTTGATGACAGCTTTCGCGCAACTCATTGGCGTTGAGGCAGTTGTTTCATGTGTGACGCTCGTTTGCGTTGCATCTCCTAGCCTTGCATTTGTAGCTGCGTGCATTCCAGAACGACTAAGGTCACGCAATCGCTACTTGTTTGCATGCGGAGTCCTACTCATCGTTTTCAGCGTGATCCTATTGCTGGTCTTTTGTACACAAAAGCGAAGTCATGTGATGCCAATCGTGTTTGCAATAGTTTGCTCCTGGATTCTACAGGCGATCCTGTTCGCTTTCTTGTTCCGCATGTGGCGGTCTGGACAACAATCTGCAAGGCGAGCAGAGCAATCACCTAATTCCGTTCGGCCTTCGGGTTGCACTGGCTTTATGTCTAGGTTGCTAGCGTTAGTAGCTATCACCGAGCGGTTTTGCGCCGCCTTAAAAGACCTCGCTGCACAGGAAGCTTGGTAAGCGAGCCGGCTACAAATTGGCGGTTAAAAATAAGAGACTGCCGCAGCAGACTACTAAGCAACGCAGTCTCGCGGCCACGGGTGGCGAGGGACTGTCCCCGTGCAGCGGACTCCGTCTAGGATCTGTCCGGACAGACCCTGGTCAGACACATGGGGACATTACCCGGCACAGGGGGACGCTCCCCAGCGCAACTTGGGGACCATTCCCCAGCGCGACTCGGCGCAGCTCGGGGACATTCCCCAGGGCAAGTCGCTCACGCGATATCTCGGTAATTACTAATCCTCTAAGAACTTTGGAAAAATTTTCTGCGCGCGAGTAAGGAATCGCAATTTCCTCCGTCAGTAGTAAGTAGGGAAATGATTTTTTCGGTTTCTGATGATGAGGAGTTTATGAGCTATGGGACGTAAGAATCGGTCAGAAGTGTTT
>JBGSUV010000191.1:0-55594 GCA_041753315.1 Pirellulaceae bacterium
TGCGAAGTGGCTGAACGGATTCAATGCCACCAAGCTGCTCGATCGTCCGTTGCGGGATAACCACACCACAATCTAATTGCGGGCAATGCATTGGACCACTCAGAATGGTTCAGGCAGCATCTGCTTGTTAATTTAGGTGGGTCAACTTCCCAAAATTTCTTGGCCATTCTGGCTGACGTGGTTCGCTGCTGCGCGCTGCTCGAAGATCTTTTTGGCCGAAGGGGCATTTTGCTGCCCCCGCCGAACGTTTTTCGTTCAAGGCTTGCTGGAAACACGTTCACACCCATTCAAACCAGCTGCTTTTATGCCCTCGCGAGCTATTGCTTTCCATTTCCCGGGGGACACTCCCCATAAATTTCATGGGGACAGTCCCCGTTGGCTGTAGTGGCTGTGGGGACACTCCCCAATAGCCAAGTTGGTTTAGGCTGGCCAGCAAGAATGTCTCTGTCTGGCTTGGCAGTGGTAGCTGCCAGTCACGCTTCCGCCGAAATGAACCCGCAGCGGGGGAGCGACAGTTGGTTGGACGTGGGTAGAAGATCAATGCCTAGGGTTGGTAGCTGCCAGTCACGCTCCCGCTGGGATGAAGCCGAATGCCGCAAGGATAAGCGTAGCGGAAGTCGTCAAGACTTTCGGAAGTGGTTGATTTCACTGGGAAAACCGAAATTCTTGGCGAATTTCGCTACGTTGAAGTCCTTATCCTTGCGGCATTCGGGATGAAGCCGGGATCAAGCCGGAGTGGGAAGCGATAAAATGCGGGGGCAATAAAATGCGGGAGCAATAAAATGCGGGTGCAATGGTACGGTGGGAGCAATGATGTGCCGAGCGCTGGATGACCTCAGCCTGTGAAGATGGTGGTACTAGCGCCACCGAAATATCTTGAGTGCAATCGCAACGCAGGCCGAACCCCATAGGCACATCACTGCAATCGGCATTCCTAGCGTTCGGATCGACTCTCCGTCCATCATGATGGCTCGAAGACTATCGACCATGGCGACGAAAGGCAGCGATTTTAGCACCGGTTGGATCTCGTCGGGAAAACGTTCGCTACTAAAGAACACTCCGCCAACAAACCACATGGGCAAGATGATCAAGTTCATCAACCCTCCGATCGCTTGGCTGGACTGCACTCGCGAAGCAGCTAGTAGCCCGATTCCTCCAAACGTCGCCCCGCCAATAGCCATGACCAACACGAGTTCCAACAGGCTCCCACGACAGACAACACCAAAAACAAAATAGCTAAAACAGAGAATGACTGTCACTTCACAAACGGAAAACAACACGCGAACGATAAGGATACTCAACAGGAAATGCCAACGACGCATGGGTGTTGCCATCAATCGTTTCAGCAATTTGCGAACCCGCATGTCAACGATCACATAGCCAACACCCCACAATCCGCCCCCCATCAGATTTAGTGCAAGCATGCCTGGAACAAAGAAATCAATGTATCGCGTGCCTATCTCCTCCAATCTCTCGTCTGCAATTTGTAGAGCCTCGGCTGACGTTCGTTCTCTCAACAAGACAGCTTCAACCGTAATTCGAGCCAACTGACTTTCGGGTCGCGTGGGCTCGGACCAAAACTCAAATCGACTCTCATCATCGGAGGTATGTACCACGACGCTTGTTTTGCCGGATTGCAAACGCTTCTTCCAATCGCTCGAATCGGCAATGGTAGCTAAAAGTTTGGGCGGTTGGTTTAACAACGCTGCGACCTGATCTGCCCGCGGACCGATGACGTCGATCGAAAGAGGCGAGGGCTCGGCGTTCCGGAAGGCCAGTCCCATTGCCAAGAGCATCAGCAATGGAAAGCCGTATGTCCAAAAGAGAATGTCGGGCTGCCGAATAAATTCGCGAAGCCGCGACAGGCAGAGCTGATACAAAGAACTTTCGCGAAACTGGCGACTCATGATGCGGCCTTGATGTCCTCGCTGACGTTTCCATCGCGCAGATGTCGTCCGGTCAGAGCAATAAAAACATCTTCTAGGGTCGATTGCCGCGTCGTCAACTGACTTAGCGATTGTCCATTCTGTTGGCAGTATTCGAACAGAGAGGATATCGCAACGTGGGGTTCCCGCACCACTAACAAATATCCAGCATCGGTCATGCGGCAACTATCGACACCATGCAGCTGACTGAGCGCAGGAATATCAAGTGGTGGTGAGGCTGGCGCCGTGTTGAACTCTACGACATGCTCTCCACCGTATTGCCGAATCAAATCGCTGGGTGTGCCAATGGCGATCGTTTTTCCATGGTCAACCACCGCGACACGATCACAAAGTCGTTCGGCTTCGTCCATATAATGAGTGGTCAACAATATTGTACGACCTTGGGATTGATAGGCTCGAATAACGTCCCAAAGCTGGCGGCGTGATTGAGGGTCGAGCCCAGTCGTTGGTTCATCGAGGAACAGAATTTTTGGATCGCCAACGATGGCCGTAGCGATAGCCAAGCGTTGAAGTTGTCCGCCGGACAGTTTTTCAACGTAAGTGTTCACCTTTTCTTCGAGAGAAACGGTCGCTATAGCTGCGTCGGTCGAAGTAGGCTTGGGGTAAAAGCTACGGAACAAGTCAACTGTTTCGCGGACGGTCAGCCGGTCAGACAGTCTGGTTTCTTGCAGTGAGATTCCGATTAAACTACGAATCGTGGTGTCGTCGCGTCCCCAGTGGTGACTGAGAATTTCGATGGTTCCAGACGACGGCTCTAACAACCCTTCCAGCATCTCCATCGTGGTCGTTTTGCCGGCACCGTTAGGACCCAATAGACCAAAACATTCTCCTTCAAGAACCTCAAGATCAATACCACGTACCGCCTCGACCGGCGGCTTACCGGGGTAGGATTTGAAGAGATTTACAGCACGTATCGCTGCTTGCATGCTTAAGGTGACTCGCCAACCGATTGATTGACTTGGTCGACTTCCGCAGCAGAGGGGCGAATCAATTGGAAGTACTTGCGTATCGTCTGACGATGTCCGAGTGGAATCGACTCAGATTCGAGCACCGATTCGCTGAGAGCTTCATAATCGCTAGCCTGCTCGCGATAGTTGCGAAGCGCTTCTTGTTCTTGTTCGTCACCCGAGAGAGTTTCGATTTCGGAATCGCCAGAGGCAGACTCTTGTCCCTTGATGTTCATTTCCGGGTTTGTTTTCAGTTTGCCAGTTTTGTCACCGGGCTGATTGCCGCTGGCTGCCGAACCAGCTTTAGTTCCACCTTTTTTATTGCTTTCGGCCTGATTGCGACATTCGCCTTCGCACTCGCTCTTGCATTCCCCCAAGCATTGACTTTGTTTTTTGAGAAGGTCCACAAGCTTTTTCTTTTGTCCTTGTTTGCGAGCTTCCCCGGCTAGCCCTTTCATGCCATCCTGAAACTTGCCGCGATTTCCCTGACTAAGTCCTTGGCTGACCTGGCTGGCGGACTCCTGCGACTTGGACTTGGGCGCGCCATCCTGATTGCCTTGGTTCAGTTGGTCGAGCTTTTCCGTGATCGCCTTTTCGGTTTGTCGGTCGAGTTTGGGCATTTCGAGTTCTTCAAGCTGTTCCGCAGCCTTCTCAAGTTCTCCTTTCGAAAGTGCTGCGCCGGCAGTTGCCATCGCTTCCGACAAGGAAAGAGCTTCACCGATTTTTTGCAAGTCGGACACCGATTGAGGTTCCTCTAATTGTTGCTGCATTTCCTGCAACGCTGCTTCCATCTCAGAGATCTTGGCCAAGGCCTCCTTAGGATCGAGCCCAGGAGCTTTCATCTGCTCGACTAAGTCTTGAAGTTCCTTGACAAGTTGTTCCAACTCGGGGTTAAGCTCTTGCTCCTGAGCCAGTCGTAGCTCTTCGAGTTGATTTTCGATACGGTCCGCCTGGCGATCCACAACAGCATTGGTCTGCTCCATGGCTTGTAGTGTGGGCTGCGGACCGGAGACAAGTGCCAAAAGGAAAGCAATTGTGTTCAGTGCTACGGCCAAGGACCAAAGTCTGGGAGAGGTGATCGGCGCGACCTGTTCCGGGACAATGGCTGCTGCATGTCGTTCGGCATCTTCGACTTGCAATCGCCGCAACGAATCGGAATTTCCACTTTTCATGAACTGAAGTGCGGTAAGTGTGCGATCTTTCAGATGGCAAGCTCGGTCGATGGCGAAGGCAGCCTCCTTTTCCGAACGCCGCGTCAGCATCGCATAGAGTAGCCCCATCAAAGCTCCAGCAACCACCGGGAACACGACCCACGTCCACTCAAAGGCACCTTGCATCATCAATCGTGCCACTCCTGTCGAACATGCGACCGCGCCGCCTAGTATCAGGCCCCACGACATGCAGGCCCACATCCACTGCCGTTGCTGGCGAGTTCGCACCATTTGAATCCGACGTTGGAGCTGAGTCATGGCATTGACCTCCGTTTTCTGTGGACGTTTTATGAGTGAGCAGGGGGCGACCCTGTAACCACTATGATACTACTTGTTGTGTGCTCGCGGGAAGCCAGAGTGTAACATATTGTTGTTTCCAAGCCAAACGTTTCATTTCAATTCATATGTCCAACGCACCCCCGAGCCGGCCGAACCAACTGGAGCCAGCCAAGATAACCTGGGGGAGATCGAGCGGGTGGGCGTTCAGCGAGCAGCCTCCTTTTCCCCGCGAATTGTCAATCGCGTTAAGGTCACATCCAGCTTGGCCGCGTCGTCGGAACATTTGGCACCACAAGCTACGGAGAGAATCCGAGCTCCGCCCACCGCCAACGAATTCACGAGCTTGAATTCGTTCGACCCGGCTGGCGCGACATAACAGTCAACTTGTCCACCACGCCGAATCATTCGCAAATTGCCACTGGCATTGCCTGGATGCACTACTTGCTGGTCAACGGCGTGACTGCTTCCAGCGGCATGATTGCGCATGACCTGCGTGGTATGCTGCAGTTGTTTACGATCATTGAGAGATACGTTGCATTCTACGCGTGACTTTTGGAAGTCATCCAGCACCAGTTCGAACACTAGGCTGACTCCCCAGCCGGTTTTTGGTCGTGACATTTGAATACCCTGATAGGCAACTGTCACTTCACAATCACCTTCGATCGGCTGCGTATAGGAGATTCCGGGGCTGTCCGTCCAATCTTTGGTATCGTGTAAGTGTAGTTCCAACCCTTCGCCGCTGGTTTGCCGCCGATCTGCAGGACCGCGCAATGCGAGTGGAAGGTTCTCTAGTTCACGCTCGGGCAAAGAGAGATCGGCGTCGATGAACTGTTGCGCTGCAGGGATGTGTGGTCCGTCGGTCGATGCTGCCAAGTCTTGGGATTCTAGTGGTGGAAGTTCTTTGGGCCACTGGCCACGATAGATCAATTTGCGAACGCGCGATCGCGTCAAATTCGAGTAGCGAAACAACCCAAATTGTCGAAAATTTGGCTTTTCGGTAACAGTCGCGGTTGCTGCCTCGGCGCCATTGACGGTAATCGTCAACTGGTCGCCCCGCAAACTCAAGCGAACTTGATTCCAGTCCTTGGGCTTCAACGCCAGAGATTTGGCTGCGTTGGGGAGCATCTCACGGTTACTTGCTGAGAGCCCTGCGATTTCGTACTGCGCGTCGGTAAGTCGATGCAGCATAACACCCTCGGGTGTCAACAGGTAAGCGTGCCGACCAAGGGCCGGGTGTACCTCGGTTACACCTGGCTCGTACCACGATTCAAACTCGATTTCGCCGTCTTCGAGCATCGGTCGCTGATACATGATTAGAGACTGTCGATCGTCACCGCGCATGTTCTTGCTGAGCACACCGTGCAACTCATCGCCAATACGCCGCCAAGGAACACTCTGATCGTCATCAGCATCCTCTTCAGTCCGAAACCACTCGTTATAGACATCCGCTCGCCAACCGGCCAAACCCGCGACGTTAATCATGTCAATTTCCGCTGGGATTTCGGGGGAACCGAGAATGCGCAGATTGCTCACACGAGCATAGTTTGCCGCTTCGCTCGAATGTAACAACAGCCACGGGTCGGGAGCCCTATCAAAAATTTGCTCATGGACTTGCACTCCGTTGGTCCAGGTCGTTACCTTGCGTCCCGCTACCACGATGCGGAATTCGGCTTGTTGATCCCAAACAGGCAGCTGGATTTCTTTGCGGATATCGTTGGACGAATGCATGAGTTTGGTCACGCGCAGACCCTTCAGATCGTAAAGAGGTTCGGCGCTATGCATTCCCCAAGCGATTGATACCTCCTTGTAACCGTGAGTTGTCCGATCGGCGACGATCTCAAAATCTCCTTGCAAGGGAGATTGAAAAAAAAGTTGTGACCATGTATCTGCCGGAAGATGTTGAGCCGATCCCTTAGCCACCGTCCAGGTAGAGGGCTGATAGCCTGCCCAACGGTGTTCCGGTTTTAGATAGGGAACGGACGACCACTGGGACAAAGGCGTCGACTCCCCCTCGGCAGCAACCGAATCCCCCTCGGCAACAACAGACGTCGTCATTCGCGCTCGTCGATCGGCGGCCCCAACGAGTGTATGGATCTGGCGTTTGAAGTTGTTATCCGCAGAGGCGGTTTCTTCGTTTCGTTCATAGTCTCGCAATTTGCGTGCGATATCGCTGCCGATTGACCAATATTTCGGATGCTGCGCGGCTCGCCACGCAACGAGAAACTCTGGGATGCGTTCCGTCGAGGAAGCGCCCGAAGGGTAGGGTTGATTGACTGCAGTCCAAACATCGCCAAGCGCCGTTTCGATCGTCTGCTCATTGTTTGCCTCCAAGGCCAGGAGTGCTCCCAGCGCTCGGCATGCGCGATGATGAGCGACTGAGCCTCTCGACCAACTGTCGATCGCCTTTGCCAATACCTCCGTCTTGTTAAGTTGTACGGCCATCCGCACCAATTCCACAGACGGCGAAACGATTTGATCAAAGCCTTGATTTCGATCGATGGGACTGCCGGTTACTGGCTGCGGTGGCACTTGAGAGTAGTGTAAGCGGATGTTGTCATGTGTTGCCGATGGTAGGACCCAATCGAGCAGATAATCGTAGGCGGCTTCGGCATCCATCGATCGTGCCGTCGCTACAACTTCGCCTGCCAAGGGAGCGATCGTCAAATCATCGACAATCTTAGCCACCGAGCGGACCGACGCTGGCGAAGATGGTTGATCGAGCTCAAATTTCTCCGCTCCTTCAGGCAGGCGCTCGGGCCAGTTGCCGCTCAAAACAATGTTGCGAATTTGGCTGGATTGATGCTTATAACGGAAAATACCAAACCGACGGTCCAGTTCAGCTTCCAACGGACGCTCGCACACGATTGTACCGTTGAGCGTCACCACGGCGGTATCGCCGCGCAATTCGAGTTGGACGCGATTCCAGTCATCGGGCTTGAGCGGCAACTCTTGGGGACCGCGGCGAATATCGGCTTCAACGACGGCATTGTCGTGGGCAATTCCATGGAGTTCAAGATCTTGGACTGTCGCGATCCAGTGCGAGACCACGCCCTCCGGTTCGAGCATTAATGCTAACTGGCCAATGGATGGATGAGCGACGCTCTTACCGGGAGAAAAGAAAAATTCGTATTCAAGCGACTCGCCGGCCAATAGCGGGCGTTGGTAATATATCCAACTTTGTTGACTCGATGATGCTGAAGCATCGCCGCGGCCTTTCAAGATCCCATCTGCTGCGCTCCAGTCGTATGCCGAAGGTTCCTCTCGTTGGTAATATGCGACGCTATCGTTCTCGTCAGCGGGCACCTCCTGCATAAGTCGTTTGCGAGGCTGTGATTCACCAAATCCATCACTGCGCCAACCATCCATTTGGTCGGCGTTAACAAGTGAAACAGAATCGGGAACAATAACATCGCCGCTGATTTGTAGATTGCGAAAAGCGGTGAAACGCATGCCATCGGTGTTTAAGACCAACCATGGGCTGGTTGTTTTGCGCGGCTCTTGATAAACCAATTGGCCGTTAACGATGTAACGCATTGTACCGTCTGAGGATTCGATGGTTAGCGTATTGAAAGACAAACCGGCGCGGCCAACGTTCACACGTCGAGTAAGATCCTCGTGTCCAGCAAGCGAGCGAATGTTCAAATAGTTTCCGCTGTTGAACGCGTTAATAAGTACACCACCAAAACCGGCATTGCCGCCCGTCCACGAGCCGGCAAAACAATCAAACGAGATTGCAAAGTTGTCGCCTGAGATGGGATAGCGATAAAACAAGTTGCCGCCACCTAGCCCGTTAAGTGCAACAACTTGATCCTGATAAGCGGCCCACCATGCCTGTGGAACTCCGCTCGTTTGATGGTCGTGCGAGGGTATCCAATGTGCCAGTGAATTACCGAGCAAGTCGGTATCTGTCGTGGCTGGGGCAGAAACTCGCGTGGACCAATCCAAGTTAACTCGCTGCAGTGCCGACGATGGGTACTTCTGCATCTGACTACGAAAGTTGGGTAGATGATCCTCGTACAAGCTGACAAACGTGGGTGATTGCAGGCAGGCCCGATAGACCAAGTAGTCGGCTATCGAGGAAGGTTGGCGAACTCGATTGTTGGCATCACGAGTTGACTCCGCTTTCATTCTTTCGATGAAACTGCTTTGGACTGACTTAATATGCGGTACACCGACCTCAGCGTTCTCTTGAGCGATAAGAACCAAGGCCAAGAGGATGTCGGCCGATTTTTCTTTGGAGGCTGCCAACGGCTCAACCAGTGCCTTCAGATCGTCCAGTCGCTTGGCATGTTTGGCTGCGTCAACCAGCTCCAGGAAGTTGCTAAGCAAGCCGTCTCGAAGCTGAGTCTCATACGGATGCGATTTACTGGCAAAAGCTTGAGGTACATTGGTCGGGACAGTTGCTTCGTGCACCGCTCTCAGCGTCTGTCGCCCTTCCGTCGGCAAAGTCCATTCCAACCACTTGGCATAACGTTCCTCTGCTGGCAACGATCGAAACTGCCGAATGACAATGGACAGCGGTGTACCAAAACCAATCGAGCCGTATTGCGTCACCTCGAAATCGACCGCACGTCCCAAGTAGTCAAGTGCAGCGGAGGTCATGCCGAGTACCGAAGCCTGTTGTCCAAGCTTGACGAGATCGTTTTGTTGCATGTACATGCCGTAATCACCGCCATAACGGCTGTAATAAGCTTGACGGCTCGTCATGATCTGTTCGAAGTAGTCGACGATGGCTTTCTCGTCCCCTGATTCTGCCAGATAGCGGTTGACCAGTGAGGCCAACTTGCCCGATACGTCGACCTCTGAGCCTTGGGCCGACCGCGACTGCACTTCAAGCTGCAGGATGCTCTGTAGAACCGGAAACGCTTTCGCCTTCAACTCGGGTTTATCGAACGCACGTAGAGCTGCCAAGAATGCAGGGATTCTGTCTTGTGACGACAAATCGCTGAGTGAATTGCCTACACAGGCATCGAGACTCTCGGCAGTCTGCTCTAGCGAATTCCTTTTGAGATCGATCAGCACGTTCATTGCCGAGGCTGAGACTTGCGCTGCGGGATGTTGTTGCCGTTCGGCAATTGCATCTTTCAGTTCGTCGAGTTTGTCTGCCTTTTCGGCTACTGCGATTAGCGCTTCGGCCAAACATTTGATTTCCGCAGCCGACAAATTGGACGCGGTGACATACATACGAATTTCTTGTGGATGGCTGGTCGGCAACACCAACGATCTCAGGACGTTATAGGTCTCCTGAGTAGAGAATTCTCGTTCCATCCAGATGGCAAGCACCTTTTCCAGCGACCTTACTACTTCGCTTTCAAATGTGTCTGTTGCCGAGGAGGTGGATGAAGAAGAGCGAATGATCATTGATTGCGAGGCGTTGACATCGGTTGCCACGGGATCCGCGACTGGGAAGCCACCGCTCAGCGACTCAACCACCGCACGACGTGAGAGTTCCTGCAGGCCATTTTCCGCGGCCGCTTGAGCGACCGCGATCACGGTGCGGAACTGAGAAACCGTCAGAGGAGGCGTTTGTTGAGCAACCGTACGCTCGCCAGGGTTTTGCGCTGGCTCTTGTCCGACGGATCGTGGCACTTGCGCGGCGGACTGCAGAGTTCCTGCGCGCACCGGTTGCGGGGGCTGCAAAACAGCGATTAGTCCCTGAGGAAAATGCAGTGGCGATAGCGACCACAACAAGGGCGACACCGTTGTTCGTTGCAGGCTCGCTTTAGGCGACGCAACAGGCTTGCGTCCGCCGGGTCGCTGCGTGGCCAAGTCGAGCAGTTCAGTCCATCGAGCTGCCGCATCATCCTTTCTGCCAGCTTCTATGAGAGTCTTTCCCCAGTCATACAAGATGGCTGAACTCTCTTTGATCCCCAGTTGTCTCATTGCTGCGGCTTGGCTCAATTCGGCAAGGATCATTCCGTCTTGGAATAGTTGTTCTTGAGCAAGGCATTGTCGCGCGACGAGCCACAACGGAAGGTATAGACTGGCTTCCCGTCGCTGCCTGGAATTTGCGCGACGGCCCTCGGGAATCGCTTCTAAAGGTTGATCGGATGTTAACGCCACCAGTCTTCTGACTGCATCGGCGGCGTTGTCGGGTTCGGTTTCGAGGTACCAGACAGCCAAGACAACGGCAATTGAGATATCTTGCGGGTGCTGTTCGGCTAATTCCGCAAGTCGCGCGGAGATTCGCTTTGCCGTATTCGCGTCGGTCGACATCGACTTGAAGAGTTCAACGTAGGAACTTCTCATCCTAACCGTTGTAAGGTTCTGAGCGTCGGGAAATGAGACCATAAGATCAATGGCGGCATTACCTGGTTTCAGATTGTCGGGCACGGACAGTAGTTGTGAAATGACTTCGTCGGCATTTTTATCTTGCACCGATTTGACCGCTGTCGAAAGTCCTTGGTTAACGAGGTTTTCGTAGTAGTTCGTTTGGCGACCATTCCACTGTGCTGCCGCGACAAGTTGATCCTGCTTGCCCAAGAGTCCTTGGTAAAGCTTCATGGCCTCTACCGGAAACTCCATTTGGATCAAGCGCTGGGCGGCCCAAGTCGAATTCTCGATGCGCTGATAAGACGAGTATTCCTGGTCATACTGATCGAATGTTGCGCCAGCGAGCTGTTTGAGTAAGATGTTCTTGGCCTCTTCGGCTCTCCCAGCTCTCGAGTAGTTATCGATCAACTTGACAATCGGAGAGTACTGCAGTTGACTCATTGAGTTGTTGTCGGGCGCGGACATCGCTTGTTCAAAGAGCGACATCGCCATTTGTCGCGTATCCTCGAAACGGTCCAATTCCTGCCCAATGATCCAACAGGACTCGACAGGCATCGATTTCGCAATCGTCTCGTCTGAGAGCAGGCTTTTTAAACGGTCGACGGCTTCCTTTTTGCGGTCGAATTCAAATTCCAGTAGAGCTAACATCGCGTGACCGCCGTGCCACTTCGGCTGTTGCTTTAGCAGTTCCTGAATCGATCGCTCCAAATCACCGAGTTTATCAGTGGTCTTCAAGCCCTTTAACATCTGATGGAAGAAGACATTCACTTCGCCATTTCCGCTGTAGGAATTGATCTGATCCAAACCTGTCCATGGATTGGTACGGATTTCGAGGGGGGACGGGAGTACACTGCGTTTGGCAAACTCGTAGAAGCGCTCGTTTTGCCAAATAGCCTGATTGCGCGTATTCCGCAGCATATTTTGGCGATAGGACGGAAACGCTTCGAAAGCCCGTTCCATAAGCGACATGCCAGCTTCAATCGTCTCTTCGCTCTCCAATAAATCTGCCGCCGTTTGAAAGATATAGTAGGGTTGGCTAGTTTGCTTCAAGTTGATCTGACTGAGACCTTTAACCAGATCTGCTTTGCGTTTGGCTTGTGCAAACACTCGATCGATCTGGTAAAGCTCATCGGTAACCCAGTCTGGCTTGAGTTTAAGAAGCTCCAAGTACTGATCACAGGCTTCGCTTGTCTTCCCCGACTGCTCCAGCAGTTTAGCCATCTGTAGTCGCAGCATGGGAGAATCGGGGCGCACGCCAAGTCCTTGTTCAATGATTCTTTTCGTCTCGTCCCGTTGATTAGTCTGGCCATAAAACTCGATCAACTGTTGTAAAGCGGGAATCGAATCGGGTGCTCGTTTCAGTTGACTCTCCAGTTGATCGATCAGTTGTTTTAGTTCTCCCGATCTTTGCAAAAGCTGTAAAGCTTGGGTGCGTAGGGTACTGTCTTGAGTTCGATAGCGCGCGGGATTTCGTCCAGCTTTATTGACGATGTTGATGGGGGAGGTGGTCTTGCGCAAAAGAATGTGTGCCAGTTGGTTCGCCTGTTCGGTTTTACCCTGCCCTTGATAGAGCATCATTAACGAGGCGAGAGAAGAGGTCTGATTCGTGGCCGTCCGCTCTGCGCGCGCCAAGACTGCATCAGCCATGGCCCCCAGCCCCAACCGTCGCATGCGATCGACCAAGCCCAGTTGGGTTTGTGAATCGAGTCGTAGACCAAACAATCGTTCCGCAGCGGTGCGTGCTCGCTCGGTATCTCCAAGTCTTTCGGCCAATTGCAGGACGCGCAGCTCTACAGCTTGAAGCACTTTTTGATCTCGCGGTAAGATCTTCTCCATGAGGCTCACCGCCTCGTCGAAGTCGCCGCGCGTCTCGTACATCGTCGCCAAACTGAATTGCAAAGAGAGGTCATCGGCAACTAGTTCCGCCGCTTTTGCCATCTGCTCAACCGCCTCATCCTGCTCCTCCGCCCACCAAAGTGAAGCGGCAAGATACAAGTGATTGCACATCATTTGATCGGTGTCGTTCCCGTTGGCCGATACTTCTGCGGCACGCTTGCGAAGCAGATCGGCCAAGTCGCTGCCGACATCGTTACGTTTTAATACATCATGGACTTGATACAACAATGTGCAACTGGATCGATCCATCCAGTTGTTTAGCGGTGGGAAGTTCAGGTTGGCTTGCGACTGTTGCTTGCCAAAGAAGATGGCGACCGACCCAACACCGGTTGAACTGGGTAGCGCCGTAGCTGTGCGGCGAGTCTGCGCGGCCTGTACCATTCGACGGTGTCTGGCTTCGGCTTCGGCAACGTTGAGGCAACGATCAAGAATTGACAGCACCAGTGCGTGCTCTTCTTCTTCGCCAAGTTTGCCGATCCACCTCTGCAGCGTATTCTGGGCGGTTGGCAAGACGTTGGCGGAGCTTGACGCAGCTCCCGTTCGCGGCGCACCGCGGGCTGGTGCCGTTACGGGTGCCTCGGCGATCTGTTTGAGCGCGGCTTGTTCCCAACGTTCCAACATGTCGGGCAATTCGTCAAAGCGTTCCTCCGCAAACAGCAGCGACATGGCTCCGGCTAACTCTACCGCGGTCTTGGCATCCGCTAGTTGTTCATTGAGCAGCTTCAATGCCTCTTCGGTCCGGCCGGCTAACCGCAACTCCTCGACCAACACATTCAGGTATCCACCTTGACCTCGGAATACTCCAGGCAGCGGTGAATAGCTACTGCCCACAAGCACGTAGACTTGACCATTCGAACCGAATGCGACGTTCCCACCATAGATACTCTCGAAATCAACACTCTTGTTCTGGTCGGCGAGTTGTTCGTAACAATCTTGTGCGAGTTGCAGATCATCAGGAGTCAACGGGGTTTGGTTCGCTGCCGGTGCTGAACTGCTCTGCGCGGCTTGGTTGACTTCCGCATGGCGCAGTTTGAGCGAAGTCAAGTAAAACTGTTGTTCCTCCTTGCCTCCAGTTTTCGCCATCTGGCGCGCGATTTCAAAAATAGCGGCAAAGTCGTTTTTCAACTGTGCGACATACAGCCAGTCGTAGATTGCCTCGCGACTAGCATTCTCTTGCTCAGCCGTTTCACGCACTTTGTCAACGATTGAAGTTGCGGGGGGCGAAGTCTCGAGGGCACGTGGTGGATCTGCTTCTTCGGTCGAAGTAGTTGTCGAAGGGTTGTTGTTGTCAGATGAAAGTGCGGCGGTTTGAGCCCTATCTTCTTCGAACTTCATCAACCAACCCAATGCAGCCATGCGAGCCGTTCCGTAGGCATCCGGCGTCCAAATTGGCGGCGTTTGGCCGCTGCCGTAGTAGCGATTGTCAGCGATCAAGCCAGTGGCCTGTTGAACTTGAGACGACATGGAACGCATTGCCAGAGGAGACTGTCGTTGGGGAACATTGGTAGCAATCCCTCGCAAATTCGCCGATTTGGCCTTAGCCTGGTCCTGCTTCAATTTTTCTGCGGCGGAGCGACCTAACGAGTCGTAGGGCAGGGTCAGTGCCAAAATGCGTTGGAAGCGGTTAACCGCCTCATCGTTCTTTTCCAACTCCGCCCAGGCGACTCCTTCGCGATAAAGTAGCTCCCAATCGTCGCGATTTTGCGCGAGGATGGGCTCGATCACTCCGATGGCCGACTCAAAGTTGCCTTGTGTGATCAAAGAATCGAGGGCACGTATTTGTCGAACTGGATCTTCTTCGCGCTGAGTCAATTTGACGAAGATATCTCGGGCTTCATCCATTTGACCACTGGCCATCAACATTTTCGCTAAGGGAAACTCCGTTTCGTGCCCTGGGGCAATTGCAACCAACTGCCGCTGATATCCCACGGCGGCATCCAGGTCGGCTGCTGCTTCGCACAACTTGGCTAACTGATTCAACAAATTGGTGTCACGCGTGTCTTCGCTCAACAAGCCTTCGAGTTCCTGACGAGCGGCGCCTAGGTCACCCGAAGTGTGCCAGGCTTGTGCCAAACAGAGTGTCATTTCGCGGCGTTTATCTTCTTCGCGGCGATCTCGTTCCAACCGTTCGATTAGTTTGTCCATCTGGTTGATCTGCTGATACAAAGGCGTCAGCTTCATCGTCAGGCTGACCTTGTCTTCAACGTCGTCCGTTTTTTCAAAAGCCCGCCAATAGACTTCCAGTGCTTCATCGGTTCGCAGTTGATCGGCCAAAGCCGCGGCCAAAGCCATTATTAAATGCGGTTCATTGGGATTGATGCGCACTGCCTTACGGAGCGCGTCCAATCCTTCATCGTTTTTTCCAAAGCGAAAACAGGTTTGCGCATAGAACTCATAGTTGTCCGTGTTGCCGGGCGCTGAGACGATCAACTCTTGCGCGGCCTTTAAAGCCTCTTCGAATCGCCCCAACTGCGATTCGAGCCGAGAGACATTCATCAAGTGATCGCCGCGGGCTCGTCTATCGATCTCAGCAAGTGTTCGACTCATCTGTGCGGCACGACCATAATCACCCGAACTTTCAGCAATACGAGCTGCCAGTGTCATGGCCGGTATCGACTTGGGATCGATTTTGATCGCATTGTCGACTGCTTCTGTGGCGTCGGGCCAACGTCGGCCCGCTTCGAGATAGCGTGCAGCCAGATACCAATCGTGTGCGGAGGCATCTGTCGCCTCCTGGAGTCTTGCCAGTTGTTCATCGGCCACCTTGTCCAACTGTTGGCTAACCTGCAAGACTTCGATGCGTTGCTGGATGACTGCATCGCGTTCATCGTCATTGGCGGCCAAGCCGCTGGCCGATTCAACAAACGACATCGCTTGATCGTATTGATTTGCTTTGACGTTATAGTCTGCAGCTCGGATGTGCAGACTGAAATCTTTGGGCTCGAGCTTCACTGCTTCAGCAATTTCGAGGATCGCTTTTTCAGCAAACCCGAAGCTGTTGTAAACTTCCGCCAGTCGACTTGTGTTGACTGCGTTGCGACGGGCTCCCTCCGCGATGTTAGCCCATACGCTGAGAGCCTCCTCCGAGCGGCCTTGGATATGCAAGAATTCGCCTAAGTACTCGCGATATTGCGGTTCGTCAGGAGCCAGTTCGACGGCGCGGCGGTACAATTTTTCAGCTTGTTCGAGGATTTTATTTTGGCGAAACAGGTCAGCAACTTGCGAAACCGTCAATGCATCGTCTGGGCGATTCGCCAAGATTTGATTCCAAATGCGACCGGCTTCTTGTTGGCGCTGGGCCTCTGGAACCTCACGATTGCGTAAGACCAATTTGCCCCAGTCGCGTAGATAATCGGCGTTACCGGGGGCAGCTTTGAGCAGATGTTCATACTGCGCGATCGCTTCTGGAAAGCGTTGATCGTTGACCAACTGATCGATAAAGGACTTTCGCAATTCGGCTCGGGTTGGTGCAAGTTTAAGCGCCTTTTCCATCCACTCCGTCGCCTCGGGAACGCGGGCCGTCGAAGCCAGGAACTTAGCCAGTCGCGCCATGCCTTCGACATCTTCGGGATGGTTGACAAGCCAATTCTGATAGTACTTGACCAAGCTGTCCTGGTCTCCGGATCGTAAGAACACATCATCGATGCGGCGACGCACGTCGCGGTACAACCAACTTTCAGGGTTCAGATCTTCAAGCACTTTTTCCAGTGCTTGCAGGCCAGCATCACGCTTGCCGGTCTTAATGGTCAGTTCAGCGGCCGTCATGCGGTAGACGACGCGGCGGTAATCATCGCGCACGAGAGTCGCAAGCTTTTCATAGCGCGGCAAGGCCAAGGCTGGCTGCCCCTCCTCGGCGAGTGTGACGGCGATCTGTTCGAGTACTCGCGGGTCATCGGGGAAAAGTCGCTCCAATCGTTGCCAGACCTCCATGGCCTGCTCTGTCCGCTGCGCGCGCTGATGCATCCGCCCGAGCGTTTGAAAGATCTCCAACAAATCGGCTCGCGCAGGCATGCGTTCAATGGCTCGCTCGAACGAAACGATGGCTTCATTGGACTGCCCAATGCGCAACTGCGCCTGGCCCAAGTAGTAGCTGGCTAACGCATCGTCAGGATGCAATTCATCCGCCTTGGTTAAAGCCTCGACGGCGGACGCATCGTTTCCTCTTTGCGATTCAAACATCCCCAGCAGCATCCATGCGGCACTTGGCTCCGCTTCGTTTTCGGCGCGTTCCTTAAGCGACATCAGGAACTTATCCAGCGACCCAAATTCGACGTGATGTCCGTAGACACGATCGAGAGCGGTTCCATAACGTGGGTTCTTAAGTAGCACATCGAAAAAACGATCTGCCGTCTTGATCTGGCGAGCCTCTTCGTCGGACAATTCATCGTCCTCGGAAGCCAACTGGGGGGCGGGTAGGGCAATAAGAATTGGCGTATGGAATATGCCAACGCATATCCCAGCCACTGCCATGCGCAACCACGAGACGACCGTCGACCTTGGCAACCATTTCATACCAAATACTCCTCTGAATCCGCTGGTTCGGGGACGAGTAACACGGTACCACATTCTGGCGCGATTTTCCATCAAGTTAACAATTCAAAACAACACTGCTCGCCGGTGGCCGTGAGTTGGTCTATGCTGTGAATATCTACGGCCTAAGTGATGTTCGGCGCAGAGCGTCGTTCAGGCAGTGGAGTCCTGGATATTAAGAATTCTTATTTCGTGGAGCTGGGAAAGATGAGCACGATTGACGATGGCAACCTCAAGGAACAGCTTGGTACTTTCCGCCACGATTTCCAACAGCTCAAAGCGGAGATGGCAAAAGTTATCGTAGGACAACATGAAATCCTGAACGATATGTTGATCTCCCTCATTGCCGGCGGTCACGTGTTACTGGAAGGTGTCCCAGGCTTGGGCAAAACGCTAACGGTTCGTACGCTCGCCGACGCGTTGCATCTGCAATTTCATCGCATTCAGTTCACCCCCGACTTGATGCCCGCTGATTTGATTGGAACGCAAGTCATCGGAGAAACCGATGACGGACGCAAAGTGTTCGAATTTCAAAAGGGGCCCATTTTTGCCAACGTATTGCTAGCGGACGAGATTAACCGAGCCACGCCAAAAACACAGTCTGCGCTGTTGGAGGCCATGCAAGAGCACTCCGTGACGGTGGCCGGCCACACACACCGACTTTCCGAACCATTTTTTGTAATGGCCACCCAAAACCCGCTGGAGATGGAAGGCACCTACCCATTGCCCGAAGCTCAGCTCGATCGGTTTTTCTGCAAATTAATGGTCAAGTATCCGACGGTTGAAGATCTCGAAACGATCCTTGATCGCACCACCGAATCTTTGAAACCGAAAGCGGAAGCGGTGATGAGTGGCGAACGCATCATCGAGATGTCGGCGCTCGCCAGGCTCATCCCCATCGCACCCGACGTACGCCGTTACGGGATTGCGATCGTGGTCGCAACGCATCCCGAACATGCACTTGCCGCGGAGCCAACCAAGAAATATGTGCGCTTCGGCGCAAGTCCACGCGGATTGCAAGCCTTGATACTGGGGGCAAAAATTCGCGCGATATTAGACAACCGTTATCACGTGGCTCGAGATGATTTGCGGATGATGGCCGCCCCCGTCTTGAGACATCGTTTAATTCTTAACTTCGAAGGTCAAGCGGAAGGCATCAATGCCGACGATGTGATCAACAAGATTATCGCCAATGTTCCAGAAAATGCGCTGGCTGCAGCTTAGTTGCAGGCGGAAGATTAATAGACACGAGGTTAACAGACGGAAGGTTGGAAGACAGAAGGTTAGAAGAAAAAAGATTGGCAGGCGGAAAATTGTGGCGGCTCCTGTTGCTTCGTCACAAGTCGTGTTCTTTTTAAGTACTTCTTAGTTTGTTCATCGCGCGAACCTATCTTATGCTTTTTCCACCTGATTTCTTGACGCGTCTAGAATACCTGTCGATCATGTCGAAGCGCGTATTTCGTGGATCGTTGTTGGCTCAACGACGCACGATGCAAATGGGATCAGGCATCGAATTCTCCGATCATCGCGAGTACTCTGTTGGAGACGATCTGAGGTATCTCGACTGGAACATCTACGCTCGGCATGGCGATCTATTGCTCAAGCGATTCCAAGAAGAGCGGGACTTGCACGTCTATCTGTTGCTCGACTGCTCGCGGAGCATGGCTTTTGGCAAGCCTGCCAAGTTTGATTTGGCTAGACATCTGACCGCCGCACTTGCCTATATCGCACTGGCCGACCTTGATCGCATCGCCGTGGTTGCCTTTGCCGACGGGATTATTTCTGAATTCCCGATCACGCGCGGCAAGGCTCGTATCTTGCCATTGATGCGGTACTTGGAGTCGCTACCTACGACTGGACAAGATACGAATCTGGGTCGGACCGTACGAGGTTTGCTGCACCGCGGCTCGCGCAGCGGATTGGCTGTGGTGATCAGCGATTTGTTCGACGAACACGGGTTTCAAGCCGGTTTGGACCAGTTGCGATACCGGCGTTTTGATGCTCACGTACTCCAACTGCACGATCCCTTGGAAGCCGACCCTCAGTTGCTTGGCGATGTTGAATTGGAAGACATAGAAAACGATTCCGTACGGATGGTCACCGTGACGGAGAAGAACTTACGAAACTACAAGCGATTGTTCCAAGAGCACCAATTTTCCGTTCGTGAATACTGCACCAATTATGGTTTGGGGTGTACCCAATCCCCATCGGTTGTTCCGTTTGACGAACTGGTAATGCGCATGATGAGAATGTCTGCCGTCGGAAGATAGATACTTTTCCTATGAATTCATGATCACCAACTAGAAGTTTCCGCTATGTCATTTGCCGTACCTGCCGCACTGATGCTTGCAGCCATCGCGCTGCCGATCATTGCTTTTTATATTTTGAAGGTACGGCTGCGGCGCATGAAAGTCTCGACCAACTTGTTTTGGAAACAGGTGTACGAAGAGAAGCCTCCGCGTTCCCTGTGGCAGAACTTGCGTCATATTCTATCGTTATTGGCACAGTTGCTACTTCTCCTGCTATTGGTATTGGCGGCTGCCGACCCATACTTCGCTTGGCAAGCTTTACAGGCGCGACGGATCGTCATCGTGTTGGACACTTCGGCCAGCATGCGAGCTACCGATATTAGCCCTTCCCGCTTTGAAGCAGCCCGCGCTTCAATTCATCGCTTCTTGAATGGACTGCGGTTTCGCGATGAAGTCGCCATTGTATCAGCGGGACATCAACCCGAAGTTGTGCTGGGTATGGCCAGCCATACGCCAACTCTGCGACGCGCGCTTGATTCCGTCCAGCCAAGCGATACAGCTGCCGCGCTCGAGTCGGCCATCGAACTCGCCAAACAACTGATCGGTGATCACCCGAATGGTCAAGTGCTTGTGTATAGTGACGGCTGCGCGCAACGCATTGCTGCAGTAGAGACAACTTTGCTCACTGCGATCGACGATGAAAAGCTGGCAGGGGCCAACGAAAATCTCTCCCAAGCAGCCAACTCCGCCTCGACATCCACGAGCAGTTCAAGCGAAACTGCACCGACAACGGAAAGCAACAGCGAGTTGGTTGAGGAGCCGGCTGACGAGTTTGTTGGCGAGTTGGTTGGCGAGTCGAAACGCGACGATCAACAGAACGCTACCGTTCAGGTCATCCATCACACGCTGGCAACAGCGGCTGGCAACGTGGGCATCACGCAGTTTCAGGCTCGTCGCAGCTTGATTGACCCTGTCGGCTACGAAGTCTTAGTTGCTCTGTTCAATGCATCCGATTTACCAATCAAAGGCCGCTTGGACTTGGAACTAGAGGAGATACCGGTCGATGTAATACCGTTTGAATTGAAGCCGAACGAGACGTGGACGCGGTCGGTCGAAAAAACATCTCTGGAAGGCGGCGTGCTGCGAGCAACGCTGAGTCAACTCGCGGCTAACGCACCTGAGTCTGACTCGGAGCAGATCAATACCCTGCCGACGGACGATAGGGCGTGGGCAATCATTCCACCCCGCCAAGTACAAGATGTCTTGATTGTGTCGCCGGGCAATTTGTTCTTGCGCAAGGTGTTCGAGGCCAATCCATTGGTGAACGTCACGGTGGTCAATCAACTGCCGGATTCGTGGCCCGCACAGTCCATTGTGGTTCTTCATCGACTGATCCCACCGATCCTCCCTCAGGGACAACTACTTGTCATTGATCCAGAGAACGATTCGAATGCTTGGAGCATTGGCAAGATGATTGAAAATCCAATTGTTACTGAGCAAGATGAAGATTCTCCGCTGATGACGCACATTCGCTTGGACAACGTGTTGTTGCCGGAAGCACAAGAAATCAAGTTTGGCGATGTGGCGACGACTTTGGCTGCCACTGTTACAGGCGAAACGGTCTACGCACTGCTAAATCGATCCGATGGTCCGTGCCTGGTCTTGAGCGTCGATTTGGAGCGCAGTGATCTTGCATTTCGCACGACGTTTCCCATCATGATCACCAATGCCCTGAGCTGGTTTGCTGGACAACCAGGTGAACTGCAACCATCGGTGGCTGGTGGGCAATTGGCGAAACTCAACACAGCTGCTATTTCACCCACGGAGACGGATAATCGGACGGACGAGACGGTTGCGCCAGATCCGTCAGAGGTCAATGATCCGCCGATTCGACAGCGAGGATTACAACTGCTATCGCCCGCGGGTGCTGAGACTGCGGTATTGAGTCAACAAGTTGGTCCACTCGATGAAATTGGAATCTGGGACATCGTGCAGGCGCAAAGCGACAAAGAAGAGAGCCAAAGTCAGACTGTTCAACGCTTTGCTGTCAATTTGGCGAACGCGGCTGAGAGCGACCTACGGCCCGAGGAAGCAGCACTCGCCTCCAGCGGTGGCGAAGGCGCCTTGACGAGCGCTTGGTTTTCACGACCTGTTTGGTTTTACCTTATCGTCACCGCCACCGCTTTTTGTGCGCTGGAGTGGTTTTTGTATCAACGACGAGTTATCTCGTAGCAGGATCGGCGATCAATGTTTCCATTTGAACTCACTCGTCCGTGGCTGCTGTTGGCACTGTTGCCATTGTTAGCTGTGATCATCTGGTACCACCGGCGTAGCTTGAGCGATTTTGCTAAGCAGCAACGACGAGTGTCGTTGGTCATTCGGCTCGTGATCATCTTATGTCTAGTGCTATCGTTGGCAGGATTGACGTGGCTGTACGAAACCGATGAGCAGTGCGTCGTATTCTTGCAAGACTCCAGCCTCAGCGTGGGTAGCGAAGGTTCCACGAAAGCACAGGAGTTTTTGCAAGGCGTGAGTCAGACCAAAGGAAGCCATCGAGCCATATGGCTTCCCTTTGCCTCGCAGGGACGCATGCCTCGCGAGCTAACCGATTCTTTGCTCGCGGAATCGGCCCCCACACCTGAGACTGACGATCAACGACGTTGGATGGACGGGACAAACCTCGCGTCGGCAATCGAAGCGGCTGCGGGCTCAATGCCTCCGGGCTACGTTCCTAAGATCGTTGTTCTTAGTGACGGTAACGAGACATCCGGAGACGGCCTTGCCGCTGCCGCCCGCAGTCGTGTGACCGTTTCTACAATCCCGTTGCAAGCCAAAAGCGATCCGGAAGTTCAAGTGGCGGAAGTGAATGTGCCAGCCGAAGTGCGCGAAGGAGAGCCGTTTTTTGTCAATGTCGTGATCCAGTCGAACCACGAAGACGAAGGTTTGGTTGAGGTTTTTCGCGGAGATCACAAAGTAATCAGCGAAAAAAAGAAATTGAAAGAGGGCGCTAATGAATTCCGCTTCCAACAATCGATTGAACGCGATCGACTGGCCCCATTTGCTGTCCGCATCTCAGAGCTAAAGCAAGATACTTTGTTGGATAACAACCTTGAGTCGGGCCTGGTGTATGCTTCCGGGAAGCCTCGGGTGCTGATCATCGAAAGCGATCCGAACTTGATTCGTGAATTGGCTTATGCTTTGGAGGATGAAGGAATCGAGGTGGACGTTCGCCCGCCACAAGGGATGCCGGAAACACTAGCCGACTTGCAAAACTATGAATGCCTGCTGGTCTCCAATGTTCCAGCGACCGCGTTGACGCAACAACAAATGCAGATTGCTCGCACTTGGGTCCAGGACTTAGGGGGAGGCTTAATCATGTTGGGCGGCGAGCAATCCTTTGGGCTAGGAGGGTATTACAAGAGTACATTGGAAGAGATTCTGCCGGTCCGCAGCGACTTTGAGAAGGAGCAGGAAAAGCCCTCGCTGGGAATGGTTTTGGTAATCGACAAATCAGGTTCCATGGAAGGTGATCCCATCGAAATGGCCAAATCGGCTGCCCGCTCGGCCGCGGAACTATTGGGCAGACGCGATCAGGTTGCGGTGCTTGCATTCGACGGCGACACCTATGTGATCAGCGAGATGCAACCGGCCAGCAACACGGCGAAGATCAGTGATGAGATTGCTCGGATTGAGGCAGGCGGTGGAACGAACATGTTCCCTGCCATGGAGATGTCGTTCGAGATGCTGATGGCGACCTCCGCAAAACTCAAACATGTGATTTTGTTGACCGATGGAGTGTCCAACCCTGGCGATTTCGAAGGCCTGGCGGCGCAAATGGCTTCGGCCAAGATCACCGTTTCGACAGTGGCTGCCGGCAGCGGCGCTGATGTCGAATTGCTCGAACAGATTGCCAGAGTCGGCAAGGGACGCTACTACTTTACTGACGATCCGGCTCAAGTCCCACAGATTTTTGCCAAAGAAACGGTGACGGCCAGCAAGTCGGCAATCGATGAACAACCATTTATTCCAGTTGTCATCAGGGCCACTCATGCGCTGGCTGATCTGGAACTTGAGTCCGCGCCATTTTTGCTCGGCTACGTGCGGACGCGTCCCAAGCCCACTTCGGAAGTTATCTTGGCAACTGAAAATGGCGATCCACTATTGGCGTGGTGGAGATATGGTCTAGGCATGAGCGCTGCATTCACCTCCGATGCCAAAACCCGCTGGGCAGCCGAATGGGTTACATGGCCAGGCTATGGCAAGTTCTGGACGCAGGTCATTCGGCAAGTCATGCGCAAGAGCGACACCCGCGGCATTCAAGTGCAGTCCGTTAGCAACGGCGAGCAGGCCGAGGTCACCGTCGACGCAGTCAACGAAGTGGGCCAGTTTCTAAACCGCGCCGATGTTGAGCTGACCGTCATCGATCCTCAACTGCAACGCCACACAATGCAGATGCCGCAGTCTTCCCCAGGTCGATATCAAAACAATATACCGTTGCCTACCGCTGGCCCTTATCACTTAGAGATTGCCGTCAAGCAGAACGATCAAGTTGTCTACCGTCAGTCGCGCGGCTTGATGCGCGGCTATAGCGAAGAACTCCGCATTCGTCCCACGAACGAAGAATTGTTGCGTGAAATAGCCAACGTATCGCAAGGGAGATTCAACCCCACCGCCGCTGAACTTTTTGATCCAGGCAGTGCGCGAACGACTCGCCCAACTCCACTTTGGCCCACACTGATCACCGTCGCTGCCTTCCTCCTGGTAGCCGATGTCCTGCTCCGCCGCATCGATCTGACGCTGTTCGCGTTTCGCCCAAGCATTTCTTAGATGCCATGACATGGATAGATGCGGCAAGGCTAAGACTTTCGCGTTCTGCATTTGCGAACTCTAGTTTCGCGCAGCTCCGTATGGTAATCGGTTTGGGTACAAATTGGGTTAGAATGAAATCCTGCCCCATTGAGGCGAACAAGTTCTCCTACCCCTAAGCTACCGGAGTACTCTCTGATGTCCCTACATCCAACCACCACACGTCGACGATTCGTGCAAACGACCATTGCCACTTCAGTTGCCGCTACACTTCCGGCCGCGTTGCGGGCGGGAGAACAAGAGGTGCCGCCCAGCGAGCGTATTGCGCTGGGAGTTATCGGTCACGGCCCTCGCTGCCGTTATGTTTTGAACGGCGTTTTGCCTCACGCGGATGTACAAGTCGTTGCACTGGCGGATGTGCAAGCTGAACGACGCGAGGAAGGCAAGCAGCGGATCGATGAACACTATGGCAATCAGGACTGCAAGTTGTACAGCGATTTCCGAGAAATACTCGAACGCACGGATATCGACGCGGTATTGATTGCAACCGGCGACCGTTGGCACAGTGAAGCCTCCATTATGGCGGCGAAGGCTGGTAAAGATGTATACAGCGAAAAGCCTTGTGGTATCACAATCGAGGCTTGTCAGAAGCTTTCTGACGCCATTCGTGAGCATCAGCGCGTTTTTCAGGCTGGCACTCAACGTCGAAGCGTCGCCAACTTCCATGAGGCGGTTCGCCTGGTGCATGAAGGAAAATTGGGGCGCCTGCACACCATGTACGCCTCTGCCTACATGCCAGTACTCGAAAATAACTGGCTGCCCATGCAGGCACAGCCGGCCAAGGAGATCTGCGACTGGAACATGTGGCTGGGACCTGCGGCATGGCGTCCTTATAACAAACAGTACGTCACAGGAGGTTGGCGCGGGCAATGGGATTTTGACTCGGGAGCACGACTGCTCGATTGGGCCGCGCACACGGTCGACTTGTGCCAGTGGGCCAATCAAGCAGACGATACGCTGCCGATTGAATACGAGCCGACTGACAAAAGTATCCTTTGTCGCTACAGGAATGGAGTGCAACTAGTGATCGATTTTCTAGCCGATCCGTTTGGCAACCGCGACCCACATTACGTTACGCGTTTGGGTACTTGTCCAGTTCGATTTGTCGGCGACGAGGGCTCAGTGGAGACGGGGGACAGCGGCGAAGTCTTGGTTTCCAACGAGGCGCTGGCTAAAGAACTCCCCGACACCAAACGCGTCCAGGGGCTGGACGTCAACGAACACGCACGCAATTTCTTTGATTGCATCAAGTCGCGATCAAAACCAAACGCCAATGCAGAAGTGATGCGGCGATCACACATCGCAGCCCATGCCGCTGCGCTGTCGTGGGTGCTTGGCCGCAAGCTGACAATCGATCCGCTCACAGAGACTTTTGTTGATGATGCCGAAGCCAATTTAATGCGCAGCCGTTCAACGCGAACTTGGGCATAGCGGTTTATCGTCTGGTGCGTGCTGGCCAATGCAAACCAGGCCGTAACGACTGGCCGGGCTGCATGCTTACTTGCCGAGCGCCAATAGAACTAAGATGCAACTGCCATCGTCGATGACGTTCAGTCCCGCGTCGCGGGCGAGCTGACTACCGGTGGCATCCTCGGCTCCCGGTTGCATCCAAATATTTTTTACTCCCACCGCAATGGCGTGCCGAGTAATCTCGCGCGTTATATGAGGTGGCGTGACCACCGACAGGGATTCGGGGACAACTGGCAAATCCTGGATCGAGTTGTATGCGGTTTGATTTTCAACTTCATGGGTTGCAGGATTGATGGGAAATACTCGACGACCCGATGCGACCAGCGCTTGAAACACTTTGTTGCCGTACTTCGAGCGATCGCGGGACGCGCCGGCAACAGCATACGACTCTGCCGCCAGAAACTTTGCTGTCGACGATTCGATTTTGTCTTGCATGGTACGGATTAGCTCCTATTGGCAACCAATAACGCGGGAACGCGGGCTTTCGGACAGTGGTTTGCCCGCCGCTAGGGATATGGTAAGGGTTTTGGTTGCAAATTGGCGTTAAGAGTGAACCCAAGGCAGGAGTGGCGTGGGGAAGGGGGGGCAGTTTAAGTTCGAGTTTTGGGTTTATGTTTGCTCCCAAACTTCAACTTCAGCGTCATGAACAGAACCTGCCACAGGTGCCTATTGCCTGGAACATCCGTGCGCCGGCTTTGCCATCCGTGCTAGAAAATCGCGTCCGTGGCCAACGAATGGAAGGAAGCGACAAATGACAAGCGATGTTCGGAGCGGTGATACGCGACCCGCCTTACACAAAGTTTGGAGTGGGTGGACGGTAGTGGCTGAGGTCAATGGTCTTAAACCAATCAATCGTTTTTGCCAACCCTTCGCGGAGGGTGATTGTGGGCTGCCAGTCCAAGTGCTTTTTGGCCAAAGTGATGTCTGGACGGCGACGCGTGGGATCGTCCGCTGGCAATGGTCGATCGACCAATTTCACTTTCGCCCCCGTTAGTTCAATAACCAACTCGGCGAGTTCTCGGATGGTGAACTCTCCTGGATTGCCAATGTTGATAGGTCCGGTGAGCTCCTCGCGGTTGTTCATCAAACGAAAAATACCTTCAACCAAATCATCGCGGTAGCAAAATGCTCGCGTCTGAGAACCTTGTCCAAAAATCGTAATATCGTTGCCCGTTAAGGCTTGGCGAATGAAATTTGACACGACGCGTCCATCATAGGGATGCATCCGCGGTCCGTAGGTATTAAAAATTCGAACGATACGCACTTTGACTTTGTTCATGCGGTGATAATCCATGAACAACGTCTCAGCAGCTCGTTTCCCTTCGTCGTAGCAGGCTCGCGGACCTATCGGGTTGACGTTTCCGCGATAGCTTTCCGGCTGTGGATGCACTTCCGGGTCACCATATACTTCGGAGGTACTCGCCAACAAGATTTTGGCGCCGCAGCGTTTGGCCATCCCCAACATATTGATAGAACCCATCACGCTGGTCTTAATTGTCTTGATCGGATTGAACTGGTAGTGCCCTGGTGCTGCGGGACAGGCCATGTGATAGATCTCGTCGACTTCCAAGTTGATTGGCAAAGTCACATCGTGCCGAATCAGCTCAAAATTCGGTTTGCCAAGCAAGTGCATGACATTCGACTTCTGACTGGTAAAAAAATTGTCGAGGCAGATGACATCATGTCCTTCACTGACAAGGCGTTCGCACATATGCGAGCCCAAGAACCCAGCACCGCCGGTAACTACTATTCGCTTGATCGCTGCCACTTTAGGACGGTCCTTGTCAAAATTGAAGTGAAGAATGCTCAGGCTAGTGCTACGTCAACATTTAAATTTTTCGGGTAGGTCGCAGTGGATCTTGCGCAAGCACCCTTTACCGCAGGACTTTTAGCAAGGTCCACCACTCTGATTTTTAAAGTGGACGCGCACTAGGAGTATAACGACTGCTTCCCAGTTCAAGAATGCGGCTTGTGCAGCCCGCGAGTCGGAAATTCGCCTTGGCGCACTTGGTCGTAAAATTCGCTTGCGCAATTCGGTCGCGAAGATCCAAAAAAGTCAGTACTGATCGCGGGCCTTGCTGACATCAGGGTTGTCGTGCGATCCCTCTTCGGCATCCTTATCACCGGGTGGCGTGAAGACAATGCTCAGGTGCTCTGAGATGCTATCGGCCAACGCCCCCAATTGCTGAAATGTGAAGAAGACCAACCACGGCACTAGAAAGCCAGCTGCACCTGCCAACCAAGGACTCTTACCAGTACCAAGCAAGAGGAACCACAGCAACATTGTGATCGAAAAGGCGATCATCGTCTTCAAATAGTAGCCACCCCAAGCTTCGGCGGCGGGTTGAAACGACGACATCACCGACGTCGAAATCGGTTGGAACAGACTACCGTTGTCTAAGATTGACAACAAAAGTATCGGGAAGAGCAGATAGACGGAGAGCATCAGCCCCATGATTTGCATGCGCCCTGCACCCTGTTGATCGCCCCCGATAAATGTGCCGATCATATAGCCGGGAAGCATCGCTCCAACCAGTGCGGCGGCAATGGCTAACATGTCTCCAAAATTGTCAAACATGTTGAATCCAGGCCAGTCAACGACTTTGGGTTGTCGATTGGCAACCGATTCGAGCAATGCGAGTGCTGCGCTGAGCATTGGAAGCCCAAATAAGATGCCGATCATGGGAGCACCAATGACACCCAGCAACAAAGCACCTCGACCATATCCCGAGTCGGCGTTGTTCAGTCCATACTGAGCCAACGCGAATACGCAGGCAAAGACGAAGCCATATCCCGCAACAAAACTGAGCGCAATCGGATCCCGCATAAACCCAAAGGCACGCTGCATGAAGCCGGCGGTGTCAAAGTCTCCATCGTAAAGTCGATCAAGTTCGTCGTCGGAAATCTCACGTTGAGCTTTCTCAAGCATTGCTGACGCTCGAGTTCGGTGTGCTTCGAGCGTTTTTTGTTCTTGGAACGTTTCGGCCGCCGCCAGTGGAACATCCTCATGTGTCAGTTCCAATTTGACTTTCGTTTTGGGAGCCCAACCGGGTGGAGGTGGGGGCACTTTGAAATCAGTCAAACAGTCTGGGCATTTGATCTTCATCCCTTTGGCCGACAATCGCACATACTGCGCCGTTCCACAAACCTTGCAGGCAATTCGATATTCATGATCTGTCGTGTCGGGCAGATCGAGCAATGACCCGACGCCGCGCGATTTGGACGATGGGGCTGCATGCTGAGGAGCTGAACTCTTGTTTGGGCTCTTGGGGTTCGCGCTGGGATTCTCTCCGTTGTTGGCGGAAAATGCTGAGTTTAAATCTGGTATAAGCGTGTCCAAGTCGCGGAGATCATCGATATTTCCCAGCGGAAGAGGTTTGGGGGCAGCTTGGGTTAATTCCGAGAGTTCCGGCAAATCGTCATCAAATACTGAAGTTTTGCGCGAGGGCTGTGGCGTAGGCTTGGCGTTTGATTTTGAATCGGATTGATTTTGATGCACGGGCTGCAACGTGAATTCATCGTCGATCGCTTCGGCCGAATTGGCAAACTTAGCTTCGGCCGTTTCGCGTCGCGAGTGGGGAACAACCGTGACAACTGGCGTTACCGGCTGATTCTCGGTCAGTTGCTTCTCGCGGGCTTTATGCTGTGCGACCAGCGCGGCCCGCTTGGCTTTGACTTCTGCAGCAATCCGCTCGCGATCGGTAATGTCTTGAATGGCGGGCGTTTCCAGAGAAAGCCACTCATCGCCAGTGGCCTGGGTTGCAGGAGGCGATGCACCAGGCACCCGCACGGATTGTCCACATTTGGGACACTTGACCCGCCGACCGGCAATCTGGCTGGTTGCCTTAAGGCGTTTCGCGCACTTTGGGCATGCGAATTCTAGAATTTCTTCATTGGCGTTCGGCACTACCCAGCTCTCCACGAGGAAGCGAGTTAAGACGCAAAACCGGTTCACTGAGCGCCAGCGCACCGGGACTTCGCAATATTCCATTATAAACAGAGAGGCTAGACGATTTATATCAGCCTAACCGATTCGCGCTCAGAACGCAAAAACCTGAAGCCGACCTGACTGTCCGATTCAATTAGTCCAATCGTGCGGGCAATGCTGGATTGGTAAATGCAGTACTGCTCCCGGAATTTGCACACACACACCCCCAATCAAAAATCGCAAAAAGACGATGGATTAGTTAGATGGTGCATAGGTGCAATGGATTTCGCCGCCTCGGCACACCGTATTCATGAAAGTCTATTTAGGAGTTCATATGCATGAGAAAATTAAAACGCGGTGTTACTCCCGGGCCTTTTGTCGAGTCGGTTTATCTGGACCGGACACGAATCTATGATCCAGATCACTACGCCTTCAAGCTTCCCTCACTGCGAGGTTTTTCGATGCTCGAACTGCATCCAAAAGTAACATTCTTTGTGGGGGAAAATGGTTCTGGTAAATCGACCATGCTTGAAGCCATTGCCATCGCAAATGGTCTGAACCCTGAAGGCGGCAGTCGCAACATGATGTTTGCGACAAGGGAAAGCCATTCGCAATTGCACCAGGCTCTGAAGGTTCGACGCTTCCATGCACTGGTGCCGGACGCTTGGTTCATGAGAGCAGAAAGTCTCTTTAATGTGGCAACCGAAATCGAGAACCTTGAAGTACAACGAGGATATGGGAACAAGTCGCTGCACGAACAATCACACGGCGAAGCATTTATGTCGCTTGTGGAGAATCGATTTTCGCAAGGCCTTTACTTCCTCGACGAACCTGAGGCCGCCCTTTCACCCCAACGACAACTGGAGTTCCTGGTACTGCTCCATAGCCTCGTTGAACAGGATTCGCAGTTGGTAATTGCCACACACTCACCGATCATTATGAGTTATCCGCACGCCAAGATATACTCATTCAGCGAAAGGGGCATATTGCCAATCGCCTACGAGGATACCGAGCACTATCGCGTTACCAAGACGTTTCTTGACAACCCTGCTCGGATGCTTAAGCACTTGATTGAATCCAATCAGGACGAATGATTGTCCTGCCTCCAGTTGGCGACTCGAAAGAACTCGGCACGAGCCGCGCTCTCCCAACTGCATTTCTTGACTTCTTTTCGCGTAAGCTCGTGCCCCGGCTGCCCTCCTGTTGGCCGAAAACCGGGTTAAGCTTCCATCACATCCGCTTCGCGAGCTTTGGCGCTTTCGGTCGCTTCGTTTTCATATTTCTTGGTCAATTCCTGCACATCTTCCTTGAGTTTATCGCGATCATCTTCGCTGATTAACTTGTCCTTTTCAGCTGTTTCGATCGCCTTGTTCGCGTCGCGGCGAATGGCGCGTACAGCGATTTTGGATTCCTCGGCGAGTTCCTTAATTCGCGCCACCATTTTTTTCCGAACATCGGTGCTTAATGGTGGAATGTTGATGCGGATAATTTTGCCGTCGTTTTGTGGATTGAGTCCCAAGTCACTGGCAACGATTGCTTTTTCGATATCTTTGATGGTTGTCGCATCGTAGGGGCGAATGACAAGCTGATTGGGTTCAGGCGCACCGATGGACGCAAGTTGTTTGAGTGGACTTTGTGAGCCATAAGCTTCAACGCGCACGCTGTCGACGAGTCCTGGGGTGGCTCGACCGGTGCGAATGCCGCTTAGGGCATGCTTGAGGACGCTGATCGCTTTTTCCATTCGCTCTTCGGCGTCTACTAGTATTTCATCAGTGCTCATGAGGTGTTCCTTCGTAAGCAAGAAAAAAGAAATTGTTGGGATTGGAAGCGGGGAATGTAGTCTTAGGACATCTTGTCAGAAATGCGTGTTCCAACGCGCTGTCCCGAAACTGCCTTGACGATATTCCCTTCTTTCTTGAAGTTAAAAACGATAACAGGCATCTGGTGTTCTCTGCATTGCGAAATGGCCGTTCCATCCATAACTCGCAAATTTTGCTTGATGACCGTGTCGTAGTCGAGTTCTCGGTAAAGAATAGCGTGCGGGTTTTTCTCAGGGTCTTCGCTGTATACGCCGTCAACTCGCGTCGCTTTGAGAACGATATCGGCCCCTAGTTCCAGGGCGCGTTGAGTAGCAGCCGTATCGGTCGTGACAAACGGGCTACCTGTACCAGCAGCTAAAACGACGATTCGCCCCTTTTCCATGTGCCTGATTGCCCGGCGTCGGATAAATGGTTCGCAGACGCCATCCATGCGAATAGCTGACATGACGCGAGTTTGGCATCCGACACCTTCGAGTCCCTCTTGCAATGCGAGGGCATTGATCACGGTGGCCAGCATTCCCATGTAATGCGCCGTGGCTTCCTCGATAGGTACACCACTGGAGGTTTTGAACTGTGCTCCGCGCAATATATTGCCACCACCGACGACCAGACCAATTTGACATCCAAGCTCATGGGCTCGTTTGACCTGACTGGCGATCACGCCTACTTCTTCCATGCTAATGCCGCGTTCTCCCGTGCGGCATAAACTCTCTCCAGACAGCTTCAAAATTACGCGGCGATAGAGTGGTTCACTGGGGGAAGAATCGCTGTCGGACATGTAGGTATTTCAAATCGGGAGTGCGATGGGATACCGACTCGTCAGTTGTTGACTTTTGGTCGGTAACGACGGCACCATGTTGGCAAAAATTTGGCATGTCGTCTACTCCCTATCACAGCTGATTTGAGACAATCTTTAGAACTTGCTAACGTCCACATACCTGTATTTGCCAAGTGTTCCTTCTGCCAGACGTTGGATCCAGCCTCCGGTGCCCTGGTTGGGCCCCGATCCGAATTGGATGGTGTGAATCGTAGCCCCAGCTCTCGCAGCTCGAACGTGGATGTCTTCGATATCGGAAACCGAGGGAGCAGGGAAATCGGCATCTGTTAAAAAAAACGCAACATCGGGGTTCATTCCCAAAGCCATGCGTAAGGCATCGATATGGTTGGTTCCTCCAACTGCGGAGATGTCGCGGACAAAGCGGTTTGCTTCCTGTTTGGACAAGTCATCACCGCGCATTAACCGCGGCGCCCGACTGCCAAAACCACCAAAAGGCAGCGGTGAGTCGTTGTAGAATATCACCTGAAACTCGTGAAGGCGTCCCAAAGACTCAAGGCTCGACGTCAGTTCACTCTTGGCCATCGCCAGGGGCTTTCCCTGAAACCCGTTCATGCTGTCAGAACGGTCAAAAATATAGACGAAGCGAGTTCCTTCGCCTTCAATACCAAAAACGGTGGTCTTGATTTTTGGAATCGACTTGTCACCTCCCAATTCTGCCTGTCCATCTCCTAAACCAAGTGTACCTGCTCCCGAGAGTAGTTCCTCGGCGTTGGCCTCGCCAGCAGGCAACAGACCAGCCAGCAAGTCTGCCGATTGCGCAGCTCCCAACTGCGCGTCGCCAGCAAGACTTGCCAACGCTTTAGCCATGTTACCTCCGCTTGAATCATCGCTGTTTTCGGAGAGAAAGTATTCTTCGCCGTCGACACTTTCGTAGGCAACCGCAATTCCAATCGGCCCGCCAGCTTCTTGGCCAGTGCCGGCTGAACGCGTCGTCCACAACGCTGCCAACGTGGTGAACAAAGTGATATGAAAGAAAATCGAAATCAACCAGGCCGGCGAACGACGATCACTGGCCAGGGTTGGCTGCGGAATTGTCCTTCGCGTCAAGCGACCGGTGTCTCGTGTACGAACCTCAACCATAAAAACTCATTCCAACGCACAATTCGACAGCTACCGTCACAGCCACAACCTGTATTGTAGTCTTTCAGCCGTAAACGGAGGTCGCAAATCATCGTTCTGCGGAGCAAACGCCAAGCATATCGTCAACGGAACGGATCAGACCCAGCTGGACTTCTACGAACATGCATAAATCGTTCAGTCTTAAATAAAAAAGGGGCGTCCGAACATGTCGAACGCCCCCGCTAAGAGAACTCCATTGCCCCATGAAGCTCCCTCATGCTTCAGAAATCTTTATGAGAAATCAGTTTTGGGAAGGCATTATTGCAAATCCAACCCGTCTACTAGCTGGCGAATATACGCCAAATATTCAATTTTTTCGTGCAAACAGCCCGTTCAGCGAAATAGCTCACTGAAGGATTTCACAAACAGTGCCGATCATTTCCTACTAGATTGTGAGCTAAAACGCACTTGCCGGAACATTCTGCGGAGTTCGTCCGTTTGCTTTTTACGCTTGCGCGCTTCCAAAGAAGGTCCACATCGCGCCATTTTAAGGGATTGCAGGGGACTAAAAACTTGTCATCTTGTGAGCGTGTTTGCCTCCCAGAAATTATTGCCCACCAAAAATTTTGCGCCAGCAACCGGCACTTTAAAAAGAGCCGTCCCTGATTTCAGTTAAGCAACGGAAGGTTTCTTTGTGCACCATAGCCTATCAGCTACAGTGCGACATCGAATCCTTACCTACCCTTAATCCTTCCACTGCTCAACCTATCCAAACAAGCTCCCCTGTGGTTGGAACGCAGGACATCTCAATGGTATCCGGGTCAAATACTTTGAATAACAACGATGTGGTTAGGGCCAATCAAGAGAACGGTCCAAGGATTTTGATTGTCGATGACGACCCCGATGTCCTCGACGTGATCGGGCGTTTGTTAACGGCGTTCGATCTGCAAGCAGAAGTATTTCGAACTGCTGACGAACTTCTTGCAACGGTTTCCAAATCGGATTTTGGCTGCGTTGTCACCGATTTGGAGATGCCTGGGATGAATGGCATCGCGCTACAAGTGAAGTTAAAGGAGATGAACAGTTGCTTGGCAGTGATCGTAATTACCGGCCACGCGGACGTACCCCGCGCAATCGAGATTATGGGACTGGGTGCTACCACTTTGCTGGAGAAACCGTTCAAAGCGGCCGAGTTGATTAGCGAAGTCCAACATGCAATTGAGCTAAGTCGACAGTCACTTTCACGCATGGCACGGATTGAATCTGCCATCGATCGCGTCGCAAGTTTAAGCGATGATGAATTGGAGATCATGTTATGCGCAGCGCGTGGTTTGCCCAATAAGGCCATTGCACAGCAGTTGGACCTAAGCACGCGAACCGTCGACCGGCGACGACAAGCCGCCATGTTGAAGTTGGGGGTCGTTTCCGTTGCAGACTTTGCGGTGTTGTATGCCGCTGCTAACGAACGAAAACCGTAGATAATGGGCGAGGCACTTCAAGCCGCTTGTCTTGTTGCCAGATCAATGAAAGGTGAACTTCAGTTGTTGATCGTCTTCGGTTCGACCGAACTCGCGATAGAGTAAGCTGGGTTGAATATCGCAGTTGTTTTGGTATTTTCCCGAACAGTACTCGTGGATTTCTCCTTCGATCGTATGGTAGATGATTTGGCAGATCTGGATGCCAGGATAGATCCGCAGCGGCTGGACAGCAAACATTTCAAGCGTCCAGTAGCCGCAAAAACCAACATCTCCAAAACCGGCTGTAACGTGGACAAAAAGCCCCAAGCGGCCCAGTGAAGATCGACCTTCGATCATCGGGACCAAATTGTGGGTTTCGGTATGCTCGACGGTGCGCGCCAGGTAAATTTGATTTGGACTCAGTACAAGTCCAGTATCGGGGATCTCAATGCGTCGATAGCGATTGGGCTCTTTGAGGTCCAGAACCACCTCTTCATACACCAAAAGCTCGTTGTGCAGGCAGAGATTGTAGCTATTGGGGTTCAGTTGGCGTTCGTCAAAAGGACTGATACTGATATCTGCTCCAAGTCTTTTCTTGATCTCAGCCCCTGATAAGATCATCCTAGATCCCGACTCCAAAAGTATTGTCAGATTGATTAAAAGGCAAAACTGGCCCGTGGTTCGTAGCTGAGTTATACGACAAAGTGTTCTAAAATCCTAGACTTTGGACCGAAAACTGCCACTGGAAATGACTTTTCAAGCACGTCTAGAAAGGAAACCACAAATAGCGTCCAATAATAGTCCAGCGCTTGTGAGCGGCCTGTCGCCTTGTCCGCAACCGTATGATGTCATGGAGTCCCAATTCGGACCAGTACAGGCAAGTAATTACTCGCACAGCGTCTGGTCCCTTAGAAGCGCGTACATTGGATGTTTTGGTTATGACCAATCTGCAAAACTCAGCCGCCTGGCCAGAGGATTTCTGCGGACGAGTACGCCTGTTTCCTCTCCCTAATTTGGTTCTGTTTCCACATGTGGTGCAGCCGTTGCACATCTTTGAGCCTCGTTACTGCGACATGTTGGCGGATGCACTGGCCGCCGACAAATTGATCGCGATGGCTCTTTTGCAAGATGGTTGGCAAAACCAATATCAACATCGACCACCAATTGCGTCAAGTGTTTGCGTGGGTAAGATCATCTCCCATACACCCACCGACGACGGAAGGCACAACATTTTGTTGCTCGGCGTCAAACGTGGTCAGATCATTCGCGAACTTGAGTTTGAGAGTTCCTTTCGAGTCGCCGAATTGGAGGTTATGGAGGATCTGTACTCAGTCGAGGACGAAGAACAGCGTTCTGCGTTGACCCAGCGTCTGCAAGATCTATTCATGTATTTCGTTCCCGATGGTTTGGCAGCCCAACAAAGTTTCAAACAGTTGGTTGGCAAACAACTCCCGCTGGGTATTCTGACGGATACGATCACTTATGCCATGAACTTGCCACTGACCATCAAACAGCAACTGCTCGCCGAAAATAACGTTGACATACGCTGCCGCATTTTGACCCGTTGCCTGGAGCAGAAATTGAAAAGTGCTGCTGGCGAAACATGTGGTTCTGATATCGACGAGTTTCCTCCACCATTCTCCGAAAACTAGCGAACCTCCCAATGATTTGGCTCGATTTCATTTCTCGCTTTGTGCACGTGGCCACGGCTATCGTCTTGGTTGGCGGAAGCGTGTTTAGCCTCTTCGTCGTCATTCCTTCGCTGACGAAAATCACCGAAAACGACCGACATGTTTTGGCAACGGCCCTGACCGAACGCTGGAAAATGTTTGTTCACTTTGGCATCGTGCTATTTTTAGCAAGTGGGCTTTATAACTACATGCGCGCCATCCCTAACCACAAAGGCGATGGACTTTATCACGCACTTTTGGGAACCAAAATGCTGCTTGCGCTCGCGATCTTTTTCATCGCATCAGCACTCGTTGGTCGCAGCCAAAAACTCGAAGGAATGCGTCAAGCCAAGTCGAAATGGCTGCGGATTCTCGTGCTGTTGGCTGCCGTAGTCGTCGGGATCTCAGGGTTCGTCAAGGTCCACACGACAGACAAGTCACCTATTGAAAAAATGATTGCCAGCGAAAACGAATCGCCCGAGTAAGCAGATCGATGGGAGCTCAAAACGAAGTGACCCGTCCGCGAATGTTGGTAATGCCAGCCTGAGGCATCAATCGCTTCAGGTCGGCTACGAGCTGCTTCTTGCACAAGTGCAGTTCTTGCAACGACGAACTATCGGCGACGAAAACTTGCAAGACTCCCCTGGAAATGTTCCCCGGACGCGTCGATTTGGATAGCACGGGGCCTGCCGCTTCTCGCCAACTTTCCGTCAGTTGTTCAACCGCTTGCGTTTGACCATAGCCGCTGCGAGCCATCAACGTGCGTATCACCGACGCAATGGGCTTGGCGTTCAATCGGCTGCCGTACTGCCGAATTTGGCCGAGATTCCATGCCTCTTCTTCTTCAGAAATTGGTTCCATTATTTCTTATCTCCTAAGCATTGCGTCGCGGACGAGGCAACGCGTCCTGTGCGTCGTGGTTTTCAAAGGGGACTCGTGGCCTCGTCCACGACGGTGAAACGTAAGGACTGAGGACAATCGCTGTACTCTGCAAGCAATTGGGGACAATTGCTCTACTCTAGCTTAACCCTTTGAGCTCTCCGGTTGAATCCCCAAAACTATCTCCTGCCACGCCAAACTGATGCATGAGCCACAAGTAGAGATTGCAAAGTGGCGTCTTTTCGGGAAAGACCAGATGCTGGCCTGGCTTAAATTTTCCTGCGCCACCACCAGCCATCAGTATCGGCAAATCGTCGTGGTTATGACGATCGCCATCACTGATCCCACTACCGTAAAGTATCAGACTATTGTCGAGCACCGAACTCTCTCCTTCGTCGATGCTTGCCAATGAGTCGAGGAAATAGGCGAGCTTCTTGGTGTAGTAGCGGTTAATCTTCGCCAATTTTTGCTGCTTCTCTTCGCTTGACCCATGATGCGATAAGTCATGATGGCCCTCGGGTGCATCCAATTGTGGATAGCCCCAGTTGTTGCCCTCATTGGCAAACATAAAGGAGGCGATCCGCGTACTATCGGTTCGAAATGCCAAAGAGAGCATGTCGAGCATCAGTTTCGAGTGTTCATCGAGTTCCTGCGGTACGCCAGCCGGTCGCGGATAATTAGGAACACCATTTTCTCCAACCTGCAATTTCTCGGATTGCACCAAACTCGTTTCCACGTCGCGTACAGCGTATAGATATTCATCCAGCTTGCGTCGATCGGCACTCCCTAGGTCAGCATGCAGCTTCTTTGCGTCTTGCAGCGCATAGTCGAGCACGCTCTTGCGACGATTTTTGCGAACGGCGGACGTCTTCAAGTCGACTTGGGAATCGCCAGTCGAAAACAGTCGATCAAAAACAGCCGTGGGGTTCATCTCCTTCGCCAAAGGGCTGGTCGGACTCCGCCAGGCTAAATTGGAAGAATAGGCACAACTGTAGCCGCTATCGCAACTGCCCGCTTGCGAACTTCCTTCCAAGCCAAGCTCGAGCGAAGCAAATCGCGTTGCACCGCCAACCTGATTCGCAATGACCTGATCAATTGAGACGCCGTTGTGTATGTCGGCACCATCGGTCTTGCGCGGATGAGCCCCAGTCAGAAATGCGGCAGCGCTGCGGGCGTGATCGCCACCACCATCTCCATGCGCAAATGCGCCGTCGAGCGTCAGGTTCGTAAACAGGCTGATCTGCTTTTGCAAATGCTGCAGCGGTTCCAGCGTAGGCTTGAGATCGTAGTCCTTGCCGGTCCGCTCGGGCGTCCAAACCGCCATGTGTTTGCCGTTAGGCACATAGAGAAAGGCCAGCCGCAGTGGTGGTTTTCCTTCAGCCCCCAAAACGCATTTGGGAAACATGGCATCCAGCAACGGCAATGCGATGGCCACTCCGGCACCACGCAGTAAAGTTCGGCGGTCCAATGGTTTACGCAACATTATTCCAACTCCCGTTGCCCCTTCTTTTGAAACGGCTTGCTCTTCACAATCTCGATCAATAAAGTGGTTAAACGCAGGTCGTCGCTTTCAAGCTGCTCTACAATCTTATCGACCGCACACTTGTCGTAGTACTCAAGTCCTCGTCCAAGTGCGTAGGTGAGCATCTTTTCCGACAGACAATTCACAAATTCTCGTCGATGCCGAGCCACCAATACCGCTTGCAATTCCGCTGCACCAGTTACGACTTTCCCCTCGGGCAGTTCGCCCGAAGCGTCAATCGCGACTCCATCGTCAATCTGCCGATATTGCCCTACGGCATCAAAATTCTCCAAGGCGAATCCGAGCGGGTCCATCAGCTTATGACAACTCGCGCACGCGGGGTCGGCGCGGTGTTGTTCCAAGCGCTGACGCAACGTACCCGACACTTCTCCCTTTTCTTTCAGCTCTGGTACGCCCGGGGGCGCCGGCGGCGGAGGAGTTGCGAGTAAATTCTCCAGTATCCACTTTCCACGTTTGACCGGACTGGTGCGAGTTGGATTGCTTGTGACCGCCAGTATACTTGCCTGAGTCAACAGGCCAGCACGGGGAGTGCCCGTCAGCGATACCTTGCGAAAGGCAGGCCCCTTCACGCCGACAATACCGTAATATTCAGCCAATTCTTGGTTCAAATAGGTGTAGTCCGCGTCGATCAATCGCAAGACGCTCTGGTCACCGCGCATCACACCGGCAAAAAACGTGAGTGTCTCTTGTTGCGCCAGTTTCTTGATTCGATCATTCCATTTGGGAAACGCTGTGGGGTTGGGTTGAAAGTTTTGTAGTCGACGCAGTGTTAACCACTGCCCAGCAAAATTCTCGACAAAGGCGTTCGACTTCTTATCCAGAATCATGCGCTTGACTTGTTTCTCGAGATTGTCGCCCTGTCGCAACTTTCCTTCCCACGCCAAGCGAAATAGCTCCGTGTCCGGCATCGAACTCCATAAGAAGTAAGAGAGTCGCGTGGCCAGTTCGAACTCATCCAGCTCGCGCACTCCATCGTTCGTCCGGTCACTGCTTCCAGAGGGAGGTTCAACGCGAAACAAGAACTTGGGCGAGATCAGCACTGCCTGCAAAGCAACTTGAATCCCCTCCTCCAAGCTTCCTCCATCGTTTTCGACGGCCAGTGCCAAGTCCGCCAATTCGTCGACGACTGATGCTGCGACAGGCCGCCGATAGGCTCGACTAACAAGGGGCTCGAGGAACTCAATCGCAATTCGTTTCGAATCCGGCGCATACTTTGCCTGATTGCCTACGAGCAGCTTTTGGATGTCGCTGAGTTGCGTCGGATCGAGTTTTTCATCTGACGGCTTTGAGCCACTCAGCGAAACATGCTCGACCGAAAGATTGCGATCTTGTGCAGGGCGATCTCCTTCTGCAGCCACATAAAAATCATTCAAGAAAGCGATTGCAATTTCGCGGCTTCCTGCGCGTAGACGAAGCGAAATCTCAAAATCGCGAGGTTCATCGCGATCGTTGCGGACGGCGATCTTCTTGACCTGTTTTCCATCCACCAGGATTCCCATTTGACAAGGTTCATCCCCCGCCTGATCACCACAGGCCTTGATCGTCAATTTGAAATTGCCAGGCCACGGTATCTGTTCAAGAAAAACTGCTTGCGATTCCGATGCAAGCGTGCGTCCGCCACTGTCATTGTCGCTCTGGCCATCAACCTGCAGTTGCCGACCGCTATAAAGTGCTTCGAATGATTTTCCTGGAGGCGGGGCTTTGATCACATGCCGACTAATCTGCTCCGCAGCCAAAAAGTACTTTTCCATCAACAGTGGGGGCAGCGTCAGCACATCGCCGATGTTGTCAAAACCGTAGCCGATATCATCCCCTGGAAAACTGGCGGCAGGCGTATAGTTGACGCCAAGTAGATCGCGAATCGTGTTCTGATATTCGGTTGCATTCAGGCGTCGCAGCGTGACATGACCGGGATTGGGTGTCAGCCCACACTCGACGTCATTGATTGTTCCAGTGATCCACTCCATCAGCAGCTTGCGATCCGCGGCAGTCAATTCGTTCGAATCCGGAGGAGGCATCTCCTCGATCTGCATCTTCTGCACCGCTTTCATCCAGATCTTGCGACCCTTGAGGAAATCAAGTGGCGTTTCAAAATGGTCAAGCGTGAGTCCCGCATCAGGCTCCGCACCGGAATGGCAACCGAGGCAATGAGTCTCCAGCAGCGGTCGGATTTTTGCGGATAGCTCGCGGGCCCGCTGCTCGGTGTCTGCGGCAGAAAGCGATGCCACGCTGCTCAGGCTCGCACAAAAGGCAATTAATACATAGAAAATGTTTAGACAGAGGTGGCGCATAACTCCAAGTCTAATACTCTGGCGATATTTACGCCAGAATATCGTTGACCACATTTCCATGGACATCCGTCAGCCGATACTGTCTGCCTTGATAACGGAATGTCAACTGCGTGTGATCGATGCCACACAAGTGCATGATGGTGGCCTGCATATCATGCACGTGTACCGGGTTTTCAGTAATATTCCAGCCAAATTCATCGGTCGCCCCGTATGAGCAGCCTGGGCGGATGCCTCCACCGGCCAACCACCAGCTGAACGCGCGCCCAAAATGGTCCCGACCGGTGGGACTTGCGGGATTTCCTTGGCCAAACGGCGTCCTGCCAAATTCCCCACCCCAGATTACCAGCGTGTCGTCAAGCAATCCGCGCTCTTTCAAATCTTGAACGAGTGCCGCCGATGGTCCCTGGGTGTCGATGCACTGTTGTTCCAGTTGCGTGAACAGGTTTCCATGCTGATCCCAACCCGAGTGCATCAACTGGACAAATCGCACGCCTCGTTCGAGCAAACGTCGAGTGATCAGGCAGTTGTTAGCAAACGAACCCTTGACCAGTGCTTCGGGGCCATAACGATCGAGCGTTGTTTGCGATTCATCTGAAAAATCGACAAGGTCGGGCACGCTGGCTTGCATCCGATATGCCATCTCGTATTGCGCGATGCGCGTGTCGATTTCGGGATCGCCATAGTCAACCAAGTGCGCTTCGTTCATGGCCATAATGTCGTCCAGCAAGGCGCGACGTCCCACATCGCTGACACCCGGTGGATTGGCCAAGTAGGGAACAAGGTCACCGGTATTGCGAAAGCGGACTCCTTGAAACCGGCTCGGCAAGAACCCGCTACCCCAATAATAGTCGAAGAACAGTTGCCCGCATGTCTTCCCTTTGTCACTGGAAGTCATGACCACAAACGTCGGCAAGTTGTCGGACATGCTTCCCAGTCCATAAGAAAGCCACGAGCCCATGCTGGGGCGCCCTGGTACTTGCGAACCGGTCAAAAAGAAGGTGACACCGGGAGCGTGATTGACCGCTTCGGTATTCATACTCTTCACCACGCAGATATCGTCGGCTAACCCGCCGATCCCCGACAACATTTCGCTCAGTCGCAATCCGCAGTTTCCATACGACTGAAACGGTTTGATGTTGGGTACACAAGGCCACTTGCCATAACCCGAGGACATGGTGGACAGACGAGTGTCACCACGCACCGAAGCGGGGATGTCTTCGCCGGAGCGTTGCGCCAATACCGGCTTTTCATCGAACAAGTCGACGTGCGACGGCCCGCCTCCCTGCCATAGCATGACAACCCGTTTCGCTTTGGGTGCATGGTGCGGCAATCCGGAAAGCCCTGGACTTGTTTTTAGTTCAGTGCCATCGAGCTCATTGCTGCGCGCTTGCTTCGTACCCATCATGGACGCCAACGCGGCTAGCCCGATGCCGTTGGCCGTCGATCCAAACAACTGCCGGCGGTTCACCCGAGCGACATTTTGATGTAGTGGATCATTTGTCATGTATACTTTTCCTCAAATCGAACGATTCGTTATTCGCTGGCCAGCGCTTCATTCGCGGGTTAGCGCTTCGTCAAGATTTAGAATGCCCAAACAGACAACCGTCAACGCTGCATGATGACTTGCCTCCAGCGATTCATCTCGCGGAGCGCTGCCGACTGCCAAGAGCGCGCGAGCCGCGTCGTGGTCGCCTTCGTAAATTTTCAATTGCCGATCATATGCCATCCGCAGTCGCTCGAGTTCTGGGCTGGAAGCTGGGCGACATAACACGCGCTTGAATGCAAGTGCCAGTTGCGCCGTCAAATCGGTTTCCACCTTGGTTGAACGCTCCGCCAATACGCGTGCCGCTTCAACCCACGTTGGATCGTTGAGTGTCGTTAAGGCATGTAGCGGTGTGCTGGTGGTCGATGCTCGGACACGGCAAGTCTGGCGATTGGAGGCGTCAAACATATTGGCCGGGCCAACGGTGCGTCGCCAGAACGTATACAAACTTCGCCGATAAAGGTCCTTACCCGTCGAAGCAGGGTAAGTGAAGTCGCGTTCCTTAGTAATCGCCAACGCTTCCCACACGCCATCGGGTTGGTACGGATAGACCGGTGCGCCACCCACACGTGGGTCGATCAAACCCGCTGCAGTCAACGCCCAGTCTCGCAAAACCATCGATGGCATGCGCAATCGGGCTCCTCGCGCATAGTAGCGATTGTCGCTGTCGTTTTCCAACATCTCGGCATTTGCACGTGACGACTGGCGATACGTTGCACTGGTCACGATCAAGCGATGCATTTCCTTCATGCTCCAACCCGATTCGCGGAATTCAACGGCCAACCAGTCCAACAAGTTTTTGTGAATCGGATATTCGCTCTGCACTCCAAAGTCTTCCGCTGTTTTGACAAGCCCCGATCCAAAAAAATGCTGCCACATGCGATTGACCTGAACGCGAGCGGTCAATGGATGCGAAGCGGAAACCAACCACTGCGCCAACCCCAGTCGATTAGCCTGCGCTCCGGCCGGAAGTGGCGGCAGAAAAGTCGGGGTCGCGAACGTAACTTTGGTGCCCGGCTTCAAGTACTCGCCGCGCTCGAGGATATGCGTGTCGCGGGCTTGCGCGTCACTCATCACCATCGGTCTCGGTATCTGATCCTTGCGGTATGCATCCAGTTTTTGCCGAAGTTCGTCGAGCTTCGCGACCTCAGGCAATTTGCCAACCAAAGTCGAACGCACTTTTTCATCAAAGTGCTTTCGCAATTCGACTGGCAGTGTCTTCTTTTCATCTTCCGTCAATTCGCCCTCTGGACGCGGTAACAACTTGCTCAGAGGTTCGGACAATCCGGCAATGTCGGCCGCGTTGCTATCACCTCGTATTCCCTGCAACCAGCCCTCGAAGGCGGCGTTGAGCAGCGGTTGGGCCAAGGCGTCTGCAGCGGCTATCTGCTGTTCAAACTCTGCGATCTTTGCCAGGTTCGCTTCCGTTGGCAGCTCAATGACGGGATGGCCAACCCGAATCCGCGACGAATAGAATTGTGGAGTCCCCGTTTCAGGAACATGATTAAAAGCATCGAGCATCGAGTAATAGTCGCGTTGAGTGATCGGATCGTACTTGTGATCATGACATTGCGCACAAGCCATCGTCAATCCAAGCCACGTGGTTGCAGTGGTATCGATGCGATCGAACAAGACGTTGAACCGCTGCTCCTCGGCGATTGCTCCTCCTTCGCCGTTCAGCAGATGATTGCGATTAAAGCCACTGGCAATTTTCTGGTCGGTGGTTGCATCAGGCAGCAAATCGCCAGCCAACTGCCAGATGGTAAATTGATCAAACGGAAGGTCGGCGTTTAATGCTCGAACGACCCAGTCACGCCACATCCATTGCCAGGTGTCCCCGTCTTGCTGGAAGCCGTTGCTGTCTGCGTATCTAGCTGCATCAAGCCAGGGCAGGGCCAAGCGTTCTCCATAATGTGGGTCATTTAACAATCGATCGACCAGCGCTTCGTAGGCACCAGGATCGGGATCGTTGACAAACTCCGCCACGACTTCGGGTGAGGGCGGAAGTCCATTGAGGTCCGCGTAAAGTCGTTTGATCAGCTCAAAGCGAGTGGCTTCGGGTGATGGCTGCAAACCCTTGCTTTCCAGCTTCGCCAATACAAAGCGATCGATCGCGTTGCGTGCCCAGTCGCTGCGCTGAACGGCAGGCTCCTCAGGACGAACCGGAGCCACAAACGACCAGTGTGCTTCATACTCCGCCCCACTCTCGATCCACGTTTCGAGCAACCGCTTTTGCTCCTCCGACAACTGGCGATTGGAATCGGGCGGGGGCATGACCAGATCGGGATCGGTACTGCGAATGCGTTCTACAAGACTACTGGCGTCGACTTTGCCCGGAACGACGGCACCTAAATCGAGGGCCGACTGCCGTTCGTCCAACCGCAAATCCGCTTGGCGATGATTGGCGTCCTGACCATGACAAAAGAAACAGTTCTCAGACAACAGCGGGCGAATATCGCGTCCGAAGTCGACGTCGTCCCCCGGTGAACGCGGCGTACCAAAGGCGCACAAGGCGATCGCAATAAGCAAGAATTGCCGACGCGACTTTAAAAAGTGTTCGCTAGACATGGCTGGCTGAATAGGAGGGAGTTGCTTCGCGTAACGCGGGAGGGGTGACCTCAATCATTTTCTATTGTACACCAGCGTTCCCACCAACAACATTCAAATGTGCGCGAACAAATTGAATCGGTTCCAGGGCATCACTGAAAAACTGGTTCATTCCCGCATTGCTCGCATGTGCGAAAGCGACCAGCAACCCGACGACGGCCAAGTTGGCCGCTGGTAAAAACAACCAACAGAAGAGAATGCCAAGTTCACGAATGTCGGTTTGGTCGCGATTGGTCTCGCGAATTGTGCTGACAATGTGATAGCCCAAAGCAATTCCAAGCAAAAAACTTTGCCATGGCAATCCCGGGAAAGGGAGGAGGTACGCAACCAGAAAAAGGATCAACGCCAGGGTCGGGAAAAAATAGGGTGCAACCGTTATTAACCAATTGCCCCGCCCCGTATAGCGAACTTCGCCGCCTCGCCCCACCGACGCACGAAACCCCACAATTCGATGCAAACACAAAATGGCAAACATGGCGTGCGTCGACTCATGCTCAAGCGTGATCATAAAACGACCGGTTCGACTGCGACCTAACCAGCGCTTCCACAACAAGACAAACGCTGCACAACCGCAGGCAAAAGGTAACAAGGACAAAGGACTTAACAGTACGCGGCCCCCCAATCGCAGCAACGCCCACGCCAAAAGTGGCGCTGCAAACAGGGCCATACATGCCGCAGGCCACTTCAAGCTATTCACGAGTCGATCGATGCGATCGGGCCAATTGCCCCACCTCATCGTCGATTTCTTGGCTTTAGTGCTGTTTGCGAGCTGCGACACGGTTAACCCAACTTAGACTTTGAAATTGAGTGTAGAGCGATTGTCCCCAATCGCGAAGTGTAGAGCGATTGTCCTCAATCGCTTTTGAAACCTTCGAGTCAATCGTTTCGACACAGCGTAGCCGCGTCCACTACCATATTTCTTAATGTTGACGCAGCACTAGCGTAGCCGAACTGATTCGATTCCCAACCAAGGATTCGGTTCACCTGGGCGATTTCTTTGATTGTTTCTATACTGAGGGTTCGTATTGACCTGACCAGGATTTTGACTGTCGTTCCCCCCATGACGAAACAACCCATTCTCCCAATCGCGCAAGCCCAAAGTCCATTTTTTCTCGGCGTCGACGTCGGCGGAACCAATATCAAAATTGGACTTGTCGACGATGCAGGGATGACTCTGGCCTTTAAAAGCATAGCCACTCAAGAACCTGCTGGGCCAGAACAGGCCGTCCAGAGAATCTCGCGGACTTGCCACGGACTTTGTTCTTCCGTTGACTTAAACATCAGCGATGTCGCGCAAGTAGGACTGGGAACCCCAGGGACAATGTGCCTCAAAAGGGGTGTTTTGTTGCAGCCTCCCAATTTGCCTAATTGGCATGAATTCCCCATTCGACAATCACTATCCGATGCCACAGGGCGCCCCGTGACTTTCGTTAACGACGCAAATGCCGCCGCGTTCGGAGAATTCTGGATAGGAACCGGGGCCAAATACGAGAGTTTGGCCATGCTGACGTTAGGGACAGGCGTGGGTGGGGGAATTATTTCCGAGGGCCATATGATTAATGGCTCCAACAGCTTTGGCAGCGAATCGGGACACATCATTATCGATTGTCGTCCCGACGCTCGATTGTGCGTTTGGGGAGGCGGACGCGGACACCTAGAAGCCTACGCCAGTGCCAGCGCCGTTGCTTCTATCGCTTCGGAACGACTGCATGCTGGGGCCAAGAGTTGTATGCGGTCGATTTTCGATAAACACGGAACGGTTACAGCCAAACAGGTGCATGAGGCAGCTTTGCTGGGAGATGACTTTGCATTGGCGCTGGTGGATGAGACCGCTTACTATCTTGGAATCGGAGTCGCGACCACCGTGCACACGACCGACCCAGGATTGGTCGTACTCGGCGGAGCCATGGATTTCGGGGGCCGTGATTGCCCGATCGGTAACCGATTCTTGCAAGGAATTGTGAACGAATTCAAAAACCGAACTTTTGAAAATGTGTATCGCGGCACAAAAATTGACTTTGCGACCCTGGGTGGCGATGCCGGCTATTTAGGTGCTGCAGGCTTGGCGAGACAGGCTTTTGGTGCGAACTCGAATCATGGCATGGCAAGCAGCACACTTGCACTCGAACGCAATTAAGTCATGCAAATCCCAAGGAGTTGAAACCCTGTCCAATCAATTGTCGAAGATCGATATCTCTCACATCCGCAATTTTTGCATCATCGCCCATATCGATCATGGGAAGAGTACTCTCGCGGACCGTTTATTGGAGCGCACGGGAACGGTTGCCACACGCGACATGCGAGCCCAGTTGCTTGACGGCATGGAACTGGAAAGAGCGCGCGGTATCACGATCAAAGCTAAAGCGGTCACTCTGCACACGGCACAAGATGGCGAAGAATACGAATTGAATCTGATCGACACGCCGGGCCACGTCGATTTTCAATACGAAGTCTCACGCAGTCTGAGTTGTTGCGAAGGCGCATTGCTCTTGGTCGATGCATTCCAAGGCGTGGAAGCGCAGACAATGGCTAATGCCTACGCTGCCATGGAACACGACCTGAAGATCATTCCGGTGATCAACAAAATTGACTTGACCTACGCGCGGGTTGACGAAGTGATCGAGGAGATGGAGCAGTCGCTGGGCATTGATCCATCGGAAGTGGTCAAATGCAGCGCGAAGGCGGGGCTTGGAATCGACGAATTGTTAAGAGCCATCATCGATCGCGTACCGGCTCCGTCGGGCGATCCTGACGGAAAACTGCAAGCGATGGTTTTCGATTCGCATTACGACGATTTCCGTGGGGCGATTACCTACGTGCGACTCATGTCGGGAAGCGTCAAACGTGGTCAAAAAATTCGACTCGCCCGCGCCGATGCTCCTTACGAATTGGTGGAATTGGGCCAATTCGCCCCGAAGCGCCGCCCCACGGATCTGCTGAGTGCTGGCCAAGTCGGCTATTTGATTTGCAACATCAAGTCGCTGGCCGATGTTCACATTGGTGATACCGTTATTGAAAACAGTCCCAATGCCGCCCCAGCGCTGGAAGGCTACATGCAGCCGAAACGCATGGTCTACTGCGGTCTCTACCCGAGCGATGGACAAGATTTTAAAGAACTGCGCGACGCTTTGGAAAAACTGAGTATCAACGACCCCAGCTTCGAATTCCAACCAGAAACGAGCGATGCATTGGGCTTTGGTTTTCGTTGCGGGTTCCTTGGCCTGCTGCATATGGAAATCATCCAACAACGTTTGGAAGAAGAATGCGACGTTGACTTGGTGCAAACCGCCCCGAACGTCACCTACAGCATCATCAATAAACGTGGAGAAGAGCTCGAGATACACAAACCTCAGGATGTGCCGGATTCCGGCGATATCGAAGAGTTCAAGCAACCCATCGTGCGGGTGAACTTCGTTGTGCCCATCGACCAAATTGGGCAAGTGATGAAGTTGTGCCAAGACCGCCGGGGAGTGCAGCGCAGCACCGAGTACTTGTCGCAGACCCGTGCCATGATCACTTACGATCTCCCGCTGGCCGAAGTCATCTATGATCTGCACGATAAACTCAAAAGTGCCACGCGGGGTTATGGCACCATGGACTACGAACTGATCGGCTATGAACCAGCCGACTTGGTTCGCATGGACATCTTGGTAAATGCCAAACGAGTCGATGCGCTGAGTATCATCTGTGATCGCCGTGATGCCGATCGCCGCGGTCGTGCCGTGGTGAAGAAGTTGAAAGACGAAATCGATCGCCATATGTTCGAAGTTGCGGTTCAAGCTGCTATCGGTTCACGAATCATCGCTCGCGAAACCAAAGCTGCTTTGCGCAAGAACGTTACCGCCAAATGTTATGGCGGCGATATCACTCGAAAACGCAAGTTATGGGCAAAGCAAAAGGAAGGCAAAAAGCGGATGAAGTCGATCGGCTCCGTCGACATCCCCCAAAAGGCCTTCATGGCAGTGCTCGAGTCAGGAGCGGACACTAAGTAGCCGGTTGGCAGAATTCGCAAACCTGCCATATGTTCTCGCGCTCGAACCTCAATATGGTACATGCCTTGCTATCCACTTTTGTATGGACTTCGCCGAACAGTCGCTGCCGATTAATTTTCTCATCTTTGCGCTCGGAGCTGCGGGCGTCTGGATTGCAGGGGCGAAACTCAGCGGTTACGTCGACGAATACGCTGATCGCACCGGTTTGGGAAAAGCATTTGCCGGCGCATTGATCCTGGGTGGAGCTACCAGCCTGCCGGAGCTGGCGACCACGCTCACGGCTTCTTACACTGGTGCAGCGCGGCTCTCTGGCGCCAATTTGCTGGGGGGAGTTGCGATGCAAATATCCGTCCTGGCTGTGGTCGACGCGTTTGTTCTGAGAGGCAAACCGCTGACATTTTTTTCTCCCAAGTCAACGTTGCTGATGGTCGGCGTGATGCTGATGTGTTTGATTGCACTCGCATCCGCAGCGATTGCATGTGGCGAATTGTGGAGTGTGGGAAGTGTGGGGACTTGGCCGGTCTTGATGTTTCTCGCCTACCTGGCGTCGCTCAGAACGATTTACAAGTATGAAGGTGACCCACGCTGGGAACCGCACGGAGAGGTCGCTGAGCCGCCGGAGTCGACAGCGGATATGAAAGATGTCCATCACCAAGCGTTCGCCGACATGACCACTAAAACGATTGTTGTCCGTTTCGTCGTAGCGTGCATCGTCGTACTCATCGGAGGCTTCCTAGTAGCAAGGACCGGTGAAGCGATAGCTTTGCAAACAGGCATCGGCCAAGATTTTATTGGTGCCACGTTGGTTGCGGTCGCCACCAGTTTGCCAGAAGTTAGTACGACTTTTGCGGCCGTTCGTTTCGGAGCGTATAGTATGGCCGCCGCCAACATACTCGGGACAAATAGTCTGGCCATCGCAATGTTTTTGCCAGCGGATATCGCTTATCGTGAAGGTTCCATAATCGACGCCATGGAACCCTCAGCCTGCTTTCTGGCTTCGCTGGGGATCATAACCACGGGTCTATATCTATGGGGTATCCTGGAACGCCGCAACCGAACCATCTTTGGCATGGGCTACGATTCTTTATGGGTTCTGTGCGTCTACCTCGTTGGAATCAGCCTCTATTATGTCATATGATTTTTAGAGCTGTTGCGGAGTGACGATGCTGACAAGCCTGGGACGCCTTTCAACTTCCAGGGGGGATCTTGCGACCAAGCAATCAGATGAACAGTAGGTGCGTTCCAGCACCGCTGGCTCGCTCATAAAAACCGCCAACCGTTAGGATGCCATCGAGTTCGTCGTGAAGTTCTTCGCGCTTCAAGTGGAACATTTCCATCGCTAACTTACAGGCCCACAGTTTGACGCCTGAAGCGGTGAGAATGTCGAGGAATTCGCTGACCGTGGGAATGTCGAGTTTCTCCATTTCTTTCTTCATCATATTCGTGGCCAGAGACTCGACACCGGGCAACCCACCGAGCAGAGTTGGGATGTGCATCGCTGGATTTCCCACAGTAGCGACATGCAACTTCTCCATCTTGCGTTTTGTGATCGCTTCGAGCCCAAAAAAGGTAAAGAAGATCTCTGCCTTGATCCCTTCCATTCGCGCGCCGTTGGCGAGGATAAACGCCGCGTAGACGTTCTCCAGCGTGGCTTTGGATAGGATCAACAACATCTTCTTGACCCTCTCTTCCGATGGAACGGTTGCGATTTCGGCAGGCAGAGTTTCTGTGTTCGACATGATCGGGCTCCTCAATGTAATGTGACTGGCGGGTAACCTATACCTAAAGATTTAGAAATTCAGTTGAGACCAATACAGTTCTTTGCTGCAGCTTTAGACGCAGCTTGCTGGCTTAGGTATCCCAGCAATGCGACTGGCCTTTTTCAGCGGACCGTCAGGAAACAACGCATAAAATTCTTTGATCGATACCGGACCTCTTTTGCCCAGCGAGCGAATCGAGATGGCTTCTGTGTTACGATGCGCTTCTTGTAAGTAATTTAGTACCTTCCAATGCTCGTCGGTCAGGGTAGCGATGCCTTCTTCGGAGGCGATCTCGCGAGCAACCTCCGGCGTCCATTGCGAGAAATCGGTGAGGTAACCTTCGTCATTCAATTCAATCGTGTGACCAGCAATCTGCTTAGCCATGGTGCACCTCCTCTTCCAGTTCTTGTTGTTGAAAATGTTTACCGCTTTCACTCATCGTTGGGCCGACAAAGGGCATTTGATATCCGCGGAGCAGCACATTCCAATAAATCCAACGAAACGCCAGTTTGCCGAAGTGATTCATGCGACTTTCTTTCATCAAGGCCAGTGGTCCGACTCCAGGAAACGGAAACGTTCCTTCCACCGGTTCATGCGTGTAGTTGAAGTCGATGAGCAAAGCCTTACCCCCACCGGTCTCGATAAAGCAATTGGCGTGTCCGTCGAATTCCTCTTTCAACGGCTCGCCGCGCACGAAACGCAAAATGTTTTCGGTCAAAATCTCCGATTCAAAATGAGCCACCGAGCCAGCCTTGGAGGTCGGTAAATTTGTCGCATCACCGATGGCAAAGATGTTCTCCTTGACGGTCGATTGAAGCGTTGCGCGATGAGTGGGAACAAAGTTCAGATCATCGCCGAAGCCAGAGCGCGCGATCGCTTCGTCTCCCATATTGGTCGGAACCGTGACTAACAAATCGTAATCCACTTCCAGACCACCATAGTCGATGATCTTGCGACGCTCGTTATCGACCCGCTCAATCGCAAAATCACTGACGATCTTGATCTCTTTTTCTTCCAGCAGATGTCCGAGTTTCTCCGTGGCAACGGGCTTGGTAAAGGCACCGCTGAGGGGTGTGACAAACGTGATTTCGACCTTCTCGCGCATCTTTCGATGTCGAAAATAGGAGTCCGCCAGAAACGCAAACTCAAGTGGAGCGACAGGACATTTGATGGGCATCTCACAGATGTGAACCACCAGTTTGCCGCCAGGCCACTCTCGCAGTTTATCGCGCAGGGCCAATGCGCCGTCAAAAGTATAAAAGTCAAAGATGTCGCGATGCCAACCATCTCCCAACATTCCTTCGACCTCTTGAGGAGCGATCTTGGTGCCCGTTGCGATGATCAGGATGTTATATTGCAGGCTACTTCCATCTTGCAAATAGACTTTGTCCTCACCGGGATCGATCCGATCGATGCCCGCTTGAATCAACTCGACTCCACTGGGAATGAAGCGCTCAATTGGCTTGAAGACCTGTTGCGGCGAGTAAATATCGAACGGAAGAAAGAGGAACCCAGGCTGATAGTAATGCTGCTTCTCTTGGTCGACAATTTGTATCGACCATTGTTCACGATCGAGCTGAGATCGGAGATGATTGGCCATCATCGTGCCGCCCGTTCCTGCTCCCAGAATTACCAACTTTTTCATGGTGGTCGCTCCCCGTCGCTCCTAGTTCACTTGCAAGCCCCAATCGTGTCTGGAGAACGTGATTGCAGGTGGTATGCCAATCAGAGAACTGGCCAATATCCAGCAGTTTGTGCGTTATTCAGTAATAGAAGCGCGCCGGATTTAGCACGCACAGAGCGGTAAAGCGCGCCGGTGTCCCTTTTTTGGGCGGCGAAATGTGCGATTGAACTCATAAATCTGGGTCTTGCGCGGAAACTTCCCTTAAAATTACAACAACGATGTAAGGTTGGCCAACTTGGCTCGACATCCTATTAAGTGTGCCAATAAGCAACATCTGGAGAATGAATTGATGAACAGAACTCACGAAGAGTCGACCGCAGTAGCTGAAGAGAGTGTCTATCAACGGTATTCCGCCGCGGCCCAAAACCTTGAAACGGCGTTGTGTTGCCCAGTCGAGTACGCCGCCGACTTCCTTTCCGTAATTCCCGAAGAAATCATTGAGAGGGACTATGGCTGTGGCGATCCCACTCCGTATGTCCGCCCCGGCGATGTCGTCTTGGACCTCGGCGCGGGTGGCGGCAAACTCTGTTTTATCGCAGCTCAAGTTGTAGGTGCCGAGGGGCGAGTCATCGGCGTTGACTGCAACAAAGAAATGCTAAGTTTGGCAAAGAAGCACGCGCCCACTGTCGCCGAGCGAATTGGTTACGACAACGTCGATTTTCGATATGGCATGATCCAGGACTTGAAATTGGACTTGGCTCTGCTCGAACGCAAGCTTCGTGACCAGCCAGTGCAGAGTTCCGAGGACTTCCTGCGCCTCCGACATTTTCAAGAAAAGCTACGAGACGAGCGGCCCTTGATCGCGGACGAGTCAATTGACTGTGTTGTTTCGAATTGCGTATTGAATCTGGTTCGCCAGGAAGACCGCCAGCAACTGTTCGCCGAACTATTTCGTGTGCTTCGTCGTGGAGGCCGGGCGGCGATCAGTGACATTGTTTCCGATGAGCCAGTGCCCGAAGAGATGAAGCGGGATCCTAGACTCTGGTCAGGCTGCTTGTCAGGTGCCTTTCGTGAGGCCGAGTTCCTTAAGGCGTTTGAGGATGCAGGATTCTACGGAATCGAAATTGCCAAGCGGGCCAAGGAACCATGGCAATCGATCAATGGCATCGAATTTCGCTCAGTGACTGTGGTTGCGTACAAAGGTAAACAAGGACCCTGTCTCGAACGCAATCAAGCGGTCATCTATCGTGGACCCTTTAGAAAAGTTGAAGACGATGATGGGCACGTCTATTTCCGCGGCGAACGCATGGCCGTCTGTGACAAGACCTTCCAAATCGTTTCACGCGCTCCCTATGACGGCCTGTTTGACGCGATAGAACCTCGCACCGACATTCCACTGGAACAGGCTCGAGATTTCGACTGCAAACGCGCCAAGTTACGAGACCCCCGTGAGTCGAAAGGGCAGGACTATAACGCGACCACCGAGTCGGCGGGCCCCTGTTGTGCCTCAGACTCGGATTGCTGCTAAGAATTACTCGATTTTTTGAATCATGATGATATTAAAAACATTACAGCGCACCGGAAACCGCCTAGCCTCGCCGCTTGAACAATTAAAAGTGCTCAACGATCGCGAGCGGCAACCCGGCCCTCAGTTTGACGAACAGCTGAAAGCCCATGGCATTCCGCTGCTCGTACGAAACAAACTTGCCACACTGCAGATCAATGTCGGGAAAGTCTGCAATCAGACATGCACACATTGCCACGTTGATGCAGGGCCCGACCGCCGAGAAAGCATGTCGCACACCACGGCTCGCGAAGTGGTTGAATTCCTGACTAGGTCCAAGGTAGCGACCCTGGATATTACTGGCGGTGCACCTGAAATGAACCCCAACTTTCGCATGATCGTGGAAAAAGCGACGGAGTTGGGAAAACAAGTGATTGACCGCTGCAATCTGACGATTCTCTTGGCAAACGGTTTCACGGATCTACCCGAGTTTCTTGCACGTCATCAAGTCAACATCGTTGCATCGCTACCTTGTTACCTGGAAGAAAACTGTGACGCTCAACGTGGAGACGGAGTATTCGTCAAATCGATCGCCGCTATTCGTAAGTTGAATGAACTCGGATACGGTCAACCGAATTCGCCGCTACGGCTGGATCTGGTTTACAATCCCACGGGACTTGGCCTTCCACCCGAGCAACAGAGTTTGCAGGCCGCATACAAGCAGGAGCTTGGACATCGCTATGCAATCCAGTTCAACCAATTGTTCACGATCACCAACATGCCGGTCATTCGTTTTCTGGATGATTTATTACGGCGCGAGAAGTACGAGGAGTATGTTACGAAACTTGTTCAGAGTTTTAATCCGAGCACTGTAGACAACCTCATGTGTCGCTCGCTTGTATCTGTAGATTGGAACGGTCACCTCTATGATTGCGACTTCAACCAAATGCTCGACATGGCGATCACTGATCAATCGCGGAAGTTGCATATTTCAGAGTTGACAGATGAACTGCTATTCGACCAATCCATTCGTGTCGCCAATCATTGCTACGGCTGTACCGCCGGATGTGGTTCCAGTTGCACGGGCAGCATTTCCAGTTAGCGGGTGGCAGAGCCTTGCTCTACCGCTCTAAACATCTTTGATGCGGTCCCGGGAGGGCGACGCTCCTGCGGAGCCTTATTGGGTCGCCACCAGTCGTTCACAAGCAGGGGACATAGTCGGCTTGTGGACGTTAGGCGGCTGCCCGAAAAAGCTCGGCAGGAGCCTCGCTCCACCGCTCTAAACATCTTTATTGATTCTAAGGTGTTGAATCGTATAGACTTAGGTCATGACAACAGTAAACATTCGCCGAAGGTGTGGGCGCGACGATTTTGGTTGCTGGCTGGAATCGTTGCCAGCGGCAGGTTTTTCG
>JBGSUV010000192.1:0-15348 GCA_041753315.1 Pirellulaceae bacterium
CGCTGACCCCGGGTTACGCTTGGCTCGCTTGTGGCTCGCCGCGCTCACCCGGGGCTAACGATGTGTCGCCACTCCGTGGCTGGACTATCGGGTTGGAAAGTTGCTTGGCACCTGGGAAGTTACGGACGGCAAGCAGACTGCAAAACTTCGTTTCGAGCGCAGCAAGACGACAGCAAAGTATCGAATTGTGCCAGTGGGTGACAATGTATCGGACACTGCTGACGCATATCTCGTCAAGCTCGGCAATCGAACATTTCTTGACACCATTATCACTGATCACCCAACCTGGGGGCTTACTGTTTTTCTCGTTGAACGTAAGGACAACGGAAATCCGATTGCCCAACGTCCCTTGGACGTAAAGAAACTGATCGCATAAGACTCTCCACTTACACACGTTAAATTGCCGCTTATGGTACATGTAGGAGATACTGGGTTACCATTTTCCATTCCGCTCCGCCTAGGTACCGATGGTCACCGCATTACATCTACAACTGACGAGTTGCGTGGATTCCTGACTCAAGCTCCAACTGATGTGTGGTTCCCTCGATGGCCCTACGAGTTCAAAAAGGTAAACCCTTAGAAATGCAGAACAACGCGATGAAACCTTTCGCTTCGCTGACCCCGGGTTACGCTTGGCTCGCTTGTGGCTCGCCGCGCTCACCCGGGGCTAACGATGTGTCGCCACTCCGTGGCTGGACTATCGGGTCGGAAAGTTGATGGTCGTGTTACGTGAGCAACTTCGATAACTCAGCGATCGACGTATTGCAAAATCGGTGTAACTTCAAGCCATCGCAGGTCACCTCGCAATTGACGATCGACGCAGCAAAGCGTAGTGATCCGGTTGCCGCGGCTGAACGGCTCAAACTTCTGGACGGTCTCCCGCTGCTGGACGTCGATTCCAACGCTCAGGCCATGGCGACCATGCTGTTGGCTGGACATATGATACCAAAACAGGCCGCAGCTGAAGCTCTGCATGCGGTAGCGGCATTGGGTGGGGTAAAATACTTACGCCGGGACGAGCCCGAAAACGGTGAGCGGCAGTGGATGGACGGTGAACGATCAGAGCTTGGCCTGGCGATGAACTTGCTAGGCGATCGCTAACCATGCTACACTACATCCTCGGCGGATTCGTTGCGCTATAAGCTCAATTGGCACCGACTACGGTCAGAACAACGCGGTCAACCGAAGCCGTGTGGGCAATCGACTTTGCGCGTGCTCTGCGTTGTTCTCAGCTGACTCCTCGCACTGGCTTACGTGAAACGACGCCACCGATGGACGCAGAGTTGGGGGCTTGTTCCAGAGATCCAACGATGTTGCCTTTTACTTGCCTGCAAACCTAGGAGGACCTTCATGTCTGCCCTTCCGCACTTTAGATCAGCGAGGGACCACGTGACTATCCGCGGTTACTCGCCACAGGTCAGCGCTCTCTCGAGTCTGATCGACGTTCGCGGTGTAGTCTCGTCGCTGTGCTTTGACCATCTCGATCCGTCAGGTCGGGAGATCACCGACATCGGTAATCACCAACGTAGAAACCCTTCGACCACCGTTCGTCTCGACAGGCAGGCAAATACCACCGCTGGAGCCGCAAATCTTCAGGTTCAGGTAAACGAAGTTGCGTTGAGCCGGATACGCTTGAATCAGAATGAAGGAACCACCATTGCGCAGGTCATCGTCCCGGCAAGCATCTACCGGGCCGCATTCGCTTGCCATGAAAGGAACGTACGCGTTCATCTCGAAAACGTTGTTCGCTCTGCGTTGTTGTCGAGCTACGAATCGCGGGGTGCACAGTTCACGATCGAGGAAGGATAGTCGATGGGGTGGGGGCTCTTGCGGAATCAAGAAAACCGAAGCTCTCAGTCGGACCTTCCAACAGCATTTATCAAATGACATCAAAAAACAGTTGGGGTACTATTTTAGTCTTAGCCACCAGTTGCTGGTTCGTCTTCTGTGTTCTGTATCATGTAGCACTTTTCTACGCACCTTCCCGTCCCGACCCTCGGCCGATATTTGAACGCGAGACAGGGACCAGGTGGCCGCCCAATTCAGAGATTATTGCCACTGGTGATAATCATAGTGGGTTCGTGAGCGACGGTGAGTTCTATGTTGTCTTGCAGGTAGACGATGCAACTATCGCAAAGCTGATTGAGACGCCGCCGGCCGCCCCGCTTTCGACTTGGAAAACTGGACCGGTGCCGACAGAAATTGGTTATCATTGTGCTTTCGGGACAAGTAGAGTCTGGGCAACGAGTGCCAATGGTGGACCAACGCACTATTCCGGTCATCCACAACTTGAAGCTTTACTCAGCTCGGATTTGATCCTTTACAGCGCCCACGAACGTTGTTGCGATGGTGCGCTCGGCTGGCATAACGGAACGTTGCTGATCTTAGACCCCAGTACAAATAAGCTCTGGTTGTCAGTCTGGGATTTCTGATATTGAATGCAGAACCATGCGATGAACGCCAGGTGCCGAGCCTGTCCAAATTGACGTATTCTCACCCACGGACTTCCACAAAGCAATTCTCGTCGGTGAGCATGTATGTGATTGGCTCGTCGGGATATCAAGATGAATGCAAACTTGCGCTCACGACGGTAATCGGCTCAACATAGTGTCATTGGCAAAATGGTAGAGATCGCTACGGGCGAGGTTCCTGACTGAAACCACGAACATTTGGCGGAATACGGTGCAATGTCGAACGGCCGCTATTTAGCGATGGGCTGTGAGTCCTCCGACACCGCGCTTGTATTGGAATCACCTGAAATCGATGCGAGGAAAGCCCTTATGATGTCGACGGGGATTGCGAACCCAGTCCCTTCGATGTTTCCTTTCATGTTGATCATTCCGATGACGTGTCCGCTTTCGTCGAACATCGCTCCACCGCTCGAGCCAGGATTCACCGCTGCCGAAGTCTGTATCAATACTTGACCAAAAAGTTCACGGTTGTTGTTGCTGACAATTCCCGTGGTCATCGTTCGACTAAGTGTTTCTTCACCAAGTCCTGGACTGGCAATTACAACGACTGGCGTGCCGATCGTCACTGGCTGGCCATCGGAAAATACAATGGTCGCTAGTTCTCGGTCGGATGCTTCAATCTTCAAGAGGGCCAGATCGGATACTTCATCGAGGTGAACAATCGTTGCGGTGCATTCGGAAGCCAGAGTACGCTCAGAATCAGCTGGCGGACGATTGAGAAGAACGTTGATTTTTGACGATTGCTCGACCAGATGGGCACATGTCATAACGAACCCGGATTTGCCAACGACCAGTCCTGTACCTTTTTTGTCATCGGCTTGGATCGATACGACAGCATCAAGGTAACGTTCCCCGATTTCGACTGGAGTCAATGATCGATCCGGCGAGTTCTGAGTCAAAATGGCCTGAATATCTTGTTGGGCAATCTTCGGCTTCACTACCTGTTCTTCAAACGTCAAGCTGGGTGCACGTGGCGGCAGTTTCTCCTGCCCAGGAATCTCAATTCCCACTGTCTTCATGAATCGTCCCGATGCCCCACTGCAGAACAGGACAAGGCTCTGACCGTCTGGCGCAAACAGGAGTCGATCGATTTTGTCCTTATCGATTCCGCTCGACGGCATTTGGAGCCGGACTTCAACCGTTTCTCCTGTATCTTCATTAAAGACCACCGCAGCATGCTCTGTGGGAATGGCGACCAGTGGTAGCGTGGGGTGGAAGGCAGCTTCGGACGTTTGTCCAACGTTCTTGATTTCGTAACGAACTGGCGAGTCGTTCAGCCTCGATGCATTCCATCCCATTAGGTCTCCGCGAAAATTCGCGTCGCCAATCTTCGACAAGTAGACAACCCGATTGCCATTGGGCGAAAGCCGGATCCCACTACCGTTGATGCCAGCTTGGCCAACGATACCCTTTAGCGTGCCTCCGCGTTTCGTATCCCAAAGCAAAAGCCAATCGACGAGGCCTAATTTTGGAGTTGTTATCATTTGCCAATTGGGCAGGATTTCCAATCTGTTGCCATCCCGAAAATGATCTTTATAACCAGCGATGAGGTGCCTTCCATCAGGCATGGCTGCCACAAAACTACCGATCATATCGGTTCGAATCGCAGTTTCGGCCACTTCGTCGACTTCAACGATTCGGTAGCCCGGAAACTGCTGTTCGTATCGTACGGCAATGTATGACTTTTTTTGCGACGGGTGCATTGCCAAATCAGTCAGCTCAGCAACCTTAGCCCAACTATCTTCCAACTCAATCGAGCATTCGATTTTCATCGACTGCATGTCTATGATGTCTACGGCAAAGCCGCCCGCTTCAATCACGGCCACGAGCTTGTTGTCCCGAATTCCAACAAACTTATAGCGTTTGGGAAGTTGCAATTGATTTTCAAGCGTATGACCATCTGCGTTGAAGATCAGTAACGACCTGCCCTGAAGGACCAACAATTTGTTTTGATCGACTGAGTAACTCGACTCATAGGGTCCGGGCTCAAGATCATAACGTCGGTAGTCTGCAAACTTCGCGAGATCTCCATCAATATTCTGGTACAGTTCGGCGTCTAGCACTTCGATCGGCACACGAATAATCGAAACGCCGTTTGAGCCGCTCACCCGGAACTTGATCTCATGAATTCCGATCTGGCTGTTCGAAGGTTTCCAATTCAGTTCGCCATGTTCACTGAGCGTCATATCGGGTATCGCGGAGATGAGTTCACCTCGGGTACCCAAGCTGAAGTCGAGTTTCACTTGAACCGACCGTTCAGCAGACACAACCGAAGGAAGCTGTTTTTCGAGCGAATCTTCGATTGACAAAGACTGCATGTCCACTGAGTTTTGAAGCGGAGATTGTGCGGAGGGCACTTGTTGTGCGCCCACTTCGTCACTGTTGTCCGTTGTCGCCGTTGAAACATCGTTTGTCGGTGGGCGGGTACTGGCAAAGGCTTTGGTGCTTGTCGTCATGATTGACGCACCTTCAGCCGTTGGAATGAACATTTGCAATACATCGCCACGCGTATAGGCACATGGATAGTCGAGCAGATAGCCGGTCACTCGAGGTCTGTAATCCTGGATCCGCGAAAAGTCTTCGACGTTGGCTGGAAGTACGACTTCACGCTGACCAATTGTGGTGAACTGCGTATTCAATTTGTGAGCAGCGATTTCCATCTTTGAAATCGTATAAAACACTTTCTGCGCCAAATCTGGCACTACGAATTCACCGGGGACCGAAAATAGTTGCTGGACGGGTACCCCCCCGCTAATTCCTTCTCGGGTGAAGAAGAACCCACTCGGATACACCTGGTAGTAGTATTCAGGTCGATCTCCACCGCCAGAGTACAACTCGCGGACGTTTTTGACTGGCTTCGTAAAGTCCTGATAGTCGAAGCCCCTCATGATCCCTGAGGGACTCCCGTGGAAGGTGGTTTGCGTAATGATGGTCTGTCCATCAGCGGTCACGCTTGCCAGGGGTGATTGGGATATCTCACGGGCTCGGTCGGCGACGACATCGACCGCATAGATATAAGACTCTTGTGACGCCGCTTGATTGCCTGGACCGTGACAAGTAACGATGAGTTCGTTGCGAAAGTTTGGAGTACAAGCAGCGTCGATATGAACAATGCGCTTCACCGGAAGCTTCAAAGAATTGTGAATCGTCCAGCCCTTGCTGATCGAGATGACGCTGATCGTTCCTAAATCGTAGTTGGCAACGAACACCGAATCTCCTCGGCACAGGATGGAACGTGCACCATTGCATGGTATGGAAGCAACTAAATCCATGTTTTTCGTGTCATAAACGCTTACGAGGTTGCCGGTTTGATGAGAGACGATGAGGTAAGAACCGTCTTCAGTCAATTTCAAGCTCGTGGCTGGTTCCTCCAAGGGCAACTCGGTAAATACAACCTTTTCGTCAATGGGGGCGGGAGCACCATCGGATTCGTCGTGAGCCATATTCCCGAGCGTTTGTTCGCCAACGTGCTCGGTAATTTCGACAACCGGGAAAACAAGTGCGGAGGCAATAGCGTCCGTCTCATCGGTATTGAAGTCAAGCCATTTACCAGATTCGAAGAAACCAACGGCAATGCCCACGACGTCGTCAGGCTCGCCATCTGGTTGAGGGCCATAGTTCTTTGAGCGAGTATTGGACCAGTTTTTATAGGAAGGCGTTTCACCGCTCGCCCAGACATATTTGCCTTCTTGCCTAATATCATTCAGCCCGATCCCAAGAATGCCTGGTTTAGAGGGCAATTTAGGGCCAAATGTCTTGTACACCCAGTCGTCCTCGTTGGCATCATTGATTGTAACGAGATGGCCTCCCAGCGCAACAGCGTCCGCTTCGCTCCGTGCAAAACCGTCCGTCGACCAATTGATTCCACTCAACAATAGGTAGGAATTTCCTGTATCCGGATTCTCAATCGGCCCCGCGATCACCTGTGCATAGCTCCGATTTGTATCAAGACAGACAGTGAGTGAGGCCAATAGCAAAATACCTGCTACAAATGACCAAACGCAACGGGTTCGCGCATACATATCGTTGAACCTTATTTCCAAGTCGCTTACAAACACAACGGTGCTAATGGTCGAGGTACGCGGACAGCAGCCAATGGTCGGCCGCGCTTCGCAGAAATCCGCTACTCTCGATGCTGACATCCACCCAACTCAAGTTAACGTCCAAGTATATCATGTCATGATCGATGACGTATTTGCCGTGAGAGTTTTGTGTCAGCAGAGTCTCCGGACTACGCAGCCAGATGGGATTCATTTGCAGAACTGGCTCGAAGCACAGATCCTTCGCCGTGAAGTGGAGTCTTTACTCCACAAATGAATTAGCGATTTTTCGATCGGGAGAGCCAAACTTGAGCTTTCATGCCAGGCCGGCGGAGAAACCCTTTCTTGTCGGGGCCAGCACGCTTCCCCCAAATCGTTCCACCTCGCGAAAACACCGCGCGGTGAGAGCGACCAGCGAGAAACTGCCAGAACTCGTCCAGGGCGACCTAAACATTGCAGGCACCATCTGCAATTCGTTATACTTCAAGCATTAGCGACGGATTCTCGAGGCGACGGAAGGCCGCGAACTGCAATATGCACCCAAGTAGCTGTTCACCTTACCTACCAATCACCTTCGACGACCGCGGTGATATCTGTCGTGACTCGATTCAATCACCAACAGAATTTAAGACGACCGCGATGACAATGACGCTGCTGCTTTCAAAGGTTGTCGGACCTGTGTTGTTACTCCGAGCCATTTCCATTCTCATAGATCGCAAGCATTTTGTGAGAATGATCGACCAGATCGAAGACGAATCAAAAACGATTGCGTTCTCGATGTTTCCGATTGCCATGCTAATGACGGGGATCGCCATTGCCGTAACTCACACTGATACGTCGAGCATCGCCGCTATCCTCTTTCATCTAATCGCATGGGGCATGATCATCAAAACAAGTCTGCTAATCGTGTTTCCGACGTTGCTTGCAAGAAAGGTGCGATTGCTGCCCCGGAACGGCTTTCTTAACGTAGTGTTTCTTGCGTGCGTCGTGGTCGGCGCGTACCTCACCTGGTTCGGATACTTCGCCTCGGTGCCTCCGTGAGTCGTTACCTGCGATTTCTGCAGTTCAATCAAAGCGATGTTTTGACCATGTGTATCTTTTCCCAGCCCGTTGCCTGCCATTTTTCGCGGAAGCCTAATTGCGATGCGTGTAACGTTATTGGAAATATTCTTCTTCGTCACGGTCTGTTGCCTTCTCGCTGGCGGAGCCATGCAGGGCAATCCCTACGAATCCACGCCATATGTTGCAACTCTGGCCAACGTTTCCGTTTCTGTCTTGGTGTGTTGTTTGCTGATATGCGCATTTGTTTTGACTGAGCGACGCCGTGCCTTTGCAATTGGCTTTGTCATTGCCGCAGGCCTATACGGGTTGCCATTGTTTTGGCGAGGAGCAGAAGAATTCGATATTAATATGAAACCCCAGCATTTTTTTTCGAATCCGATACGAGCACTTTATTCAAGATTGTCGCGGGAAGTTGTGATCGATATGGAAACGGGGGAAGAAATCGAGAACTATCCATCCATAACGCTGCAGGAACGAAGTAAATTGATGACCCTGTTCATAAGGGTTCCAAACTCTGCAAACTTCCTCTATTTCTCACATGTGTTTATCGCAGTTCTGGTCGGATACGCCGGCGCCAACTTTGGAAGGCTCGCGTGTTGGTGGGACACGAAATCGCGGATTACTAAGGAATGAACGGCACCGGTAGTCGACACAACACATAGGGCACATGATCGCATTGCTGCTTCGCCGCACGTTGGGGTGACACCTGTTCGGACACTTTACGCACATTCCATTACCTAACGTCCCACCGCGACAGTGACTGTGAGGGGTGTTTAGCCAATCTTCAGTCCCGCTCTGAGGTCGCAACAGAGGAGTGATGGCAGAGTCAAGGACGCCGCGTGTGAGCGAACTTACCTCGCCCAGCATGACGTTGAACCTATGGTTGCAGCACGCACATGCATCTGCGGTGGCCCAGAAGACGGAACAGCACTTGCTCTGATGGTGTACAGAATTTTCTTGCACGCCATATTAGCGGACATACGTCAACTACCAAACTTTCGAAGAAACGGCCATGACAACGTCAACTCACACAACAACGAAGTCTCTGCAAATTGAACTCGCGTCTCGCCCCAAGGGAAAACCAGATACTTCAAACTTCCGCATGCGGACCGTTGAACTCTCACCACTCGAGGATGGCGAGTTCCTTGTGAAGAATCACTGGATGTCGGTCGATCCATACATGCGAGGCCGAATGAAGGCTGGCGATAGCTACGTGGCGACATTCAAGATCGATGAGCCGCTCGAAGGCGGATGCGTTGGCGAGGTTGTTCAATCGCGGCACCCCGACTTTAGCGAGGGCCAATTCGTACTCGGCCAATTGGGCTGGCGGCAATTCTGGAAGTCCGACGGCGAAGGCGTGCAGATCGTCGATCCGAATCTCGCGCCGTTGCAGGCGTACCTCGGGGTGCTTGGCATGACAGGCATGACGGCTTGGGTCGGACTGAACAAAATTGCCAAGCTCAAATCGAACAGTACCGTATTCGTTTCAGCCGCGTCCGGCGCGGTCGGTTCGATCGTCTGCCAACTAGCCAAAGCAAAAAATTGCCGTGTCATTGGCAGCGCCGGTACGGCCGAAAAGATCGCATGGCTTAAGGGCAAGGCGGGTGTCGATGAAGGCTTCAACTACAAACAAGTCGACAACTTGTCCAGCAAGCTCGCATCACTGGCACCTGAGGGCATCGACGTGTATTTCGACAATGTCGGCGGCGAGCATTTGGAGGCGGCCATTGAAGCCATGAATGATTTTGGCGTCTGCGTCGAATGCGGCATGATCTCGACGTACAACGCGACCGAACCGCCACCGGCGCCGAGAAACCTGTTCAAGGTCATCGCCAAACGCATCCGCATGCAGGGCTTCATCGTCCGCGACCACCTGGATGCCAAAGACGATTTCGTCGCCGAGATGTCGCAATTAATTCAATCCGGCAAGATCGTGTGGGAAGAATCCGTAACCGAAGGACTCGAAAACGCACCCGATGCCTTCATCGGATTGTTCAATGGCACTAACTTCGGGAAGTCGCTTGTTCGCATCGTACCGTCTGATCGCTGAACTGTTCCACGATACCAGACCGTGTATCAACCAGTGAAACAGGTTGTGGGAAAGACGGTTGCCACACCAGCGTCGACGCCCTGTGCGGCTATCAAGACTCAGCGGATAGTGAGTGTTGCGCGTGAGCTCCGCTCAGAACGCCACTCTGTCGCTGCAGTCGATGAAATGTCCGGGTCACAGTCGATGATGTGGCCGCCGAGAATTCAAAGTGTCCGCATTTCAATCCACAAGCAACCTGGCCGTTCAAAACACAGCTTGACGTTCTGGAACTCACCCACAAATGATGTAAAATGAGACGTTGCGCGGCGCATGCGCCGGAGAATGTTCAGTAACGGGAGGACCCTCATGCGATCTCTGCTAGCCTGCCTCTTTCTCAGTTTTGCGACAATCTTCGTCGTCCAAAACTCAACGGCACAGAACTCCACAGATTCTGCTTCGCCGCAGAAAGTCTATCGTGTTATCGAGCGACTCGAAATTGATAAACTGGGGTTAGACGGCAAGTTGCCCGCAAACGATTCAGATGAAAAGGCGCTTGAACGCGGACTAAACCTGCTCTATGCCGACGGCTGGGAATTAATTGCGGTGGAAGGCGGACGGATGCGGACATTCAATGGAGGTGGTGACGCCGCACTTGTGATCCCTCCTTCATACATATTTTGTCGGTCTGAGCGTGGCGAATAACAGTGTTTTGCACCAGACCCCTGCATCGCGTCTTTGGAAACGGAAAGTCAACCGCCATATAGCCAGTAACGGCTACCTTTATTTAGCTCAGGATGTCATTCGATTTCAAGGAGCTGTATGATGTCCTCAACGTCGCCCTCGGAAAAGTCACAAGCTGTTGCTCGACCACTTGTTGCGCGACCACGAAAACGCATTTTTCGTTGGTCTCTTTTGATTTGTGCCTGTTTACTGGGACTGGCTGTTGCGATCCATGTAGGTGGAGTTTATCGATTGAACTCTGTCAAGCGTTCGATTGGAATTGGCGATAGTCGTGCGAGCGTAGAGCGAGTGTTGGGCAAATGCACGGTTGAATACTTCACAGGGTTTCCCGAGGAAGGTGGTCAACCCACGGTATTTGGAGCCAGCTATGGAAGCTTAATGAATTTGGGACGCACAAAGCTCGATTCGGCATTTTATGCCGTGTTCGGAATTCCTGACTTCCAGACCTTCGGAATCTCCGAGTTCTATAATCGCTATTGCTCGCAATCATTGGCAAATTGGCCTTTGCGAATCGAGTACGATTCGAATGGTGTCGTTACAGCGATAAAATAGAAACTACCATTATCTGAATCAGTGAATTCTAGCCAACGCCATGAACTCATGACAATTTCCGATGAACTCCAGAAGTACCTTCCGGAGTTTATACGAATCGAAGTCGCGAAGCGTTAATGAAACCAAATGGAACATCGATGTCCGATGGCACGGCTGCTCGCCGAGGAGTTCGCCGAATTGGCTCCGCTTAATCGCATCGACTGCTTCGGTTGTGTATGTTGTCAGTAGTAAAACAGCGCGGGAGGCGTTTGGGCGAAGAAATTCAAGTGCCACAGAGCGCCCCAAGCGGAAACCATTTGGCCGAGAATCCACCAAGAATATCGAACATCCAAGTTATGCCGCATCAAACAATTTACAACTCTGATTTTGGTGTTGTCTTCTTCACCATGTTGGTAGTTTTTTTGCTTTCACTTTTTTACCCCATAAATCCCAATCTGCCATTTGCGAAAGCAATTGCGCTTTCGCCAATTGCACTTGTGCCGCTATGGTGGCTGTACGAACAACTAATGCCATCGCATATGAATATTCGCGTCGATTTGTTTATCATCATTCCAATGCTTCTCATTTCGGCCGTCATACTCGTTCTGCGGCTCCCATGGTTGTTGAGAACTCGAAATATCAGTCCACCCTGACCAGACGGGTTGGCTAGCTGTGTTTTATCAAGAGGCAAAAAGGTAACATGCCTAAAGAACCCAAGTTAGAAATTGTTGTGCCTCTAAGGATCGTCCTTGTCGATCCTCCGCCTGGAGTGGACTTCGGCATTCAGGAGGGCAAAGGCAATGACTACAGGACGATTTCAGTGCAACGATCCAAGGTTGGCAAACTTGCTCTGGAATGCACCGTCAACGTTAAGGGCAGGCCTGCCGATGGACCACCCAATTTTGTTGGCCCCATCGCACAAGGTCCACCAACTGGACGTTTCCTCTACGTGGACATCGGCAAGTCGGCGGGACAGTTCGACAGTTGCTGGCGGCGTCGAATCAAGATCCCAATGGATGGAATTACTTGGGAAATGATCGACTCGGTATTGGACACCCCAAAGCGATTGTTGCTCGCTACGATTCCTGGAACTGGCAAGGATGGCGGGCCAAGTTGCGCTACGGTAAAGCCAATTGACGGTTGGCGGGTAGCGAAATAGGTGTGAGCAAGGGTCATCCACTAAAGCGAACCGAATCTCAGCCGCCGAGTTGCTGGTTCGACTGATTGCTCACACCTTCACCGGCTTTGGATGGCAGTGTTGATTAGTTCTGTAAAACGCACTTCTGAGGCGTGATTGTCAAAGGAGATTCCGACAAATTCAAACACCAAATCCGTCAAGTACTGATGGATCTCCTGCTGCCTCGGATTGAATTTCTCCGCGCGTTTGTTTTCCATCGCCTTCCGTCGAATTACCGCGTAAAGATTGAACGTCTCCTTGAGGTCATCGGTCTTGAATTTCGCCCTCAATAGTTGGAGTACGACGTCCATATCCTCAAGCGGCTCGAAAACGAAGACGTTTCTCTGATCAAAGTCTTCAAATTCGATCTCAAAAGTCTGTTCAGTATCCAGAAAGATAGATTGTAGAGAATACGCGTTGCCGGCTTCGTTGATTCCGGTGACAACGACAAACTGGGACTTCGGGTCGTTGTCGGCCGCTTTTTGCTGCAAGTAATACAGTCTGCCTTGACGGATTTCCTGTTCGCTGTGCAATTCGACCACTGGCTTGGACAAATTCCTGAAGATCTTCAGAGCGGTTTCAACGAAATTCTCGCTGCCGCGTTGCTTTACTTTTCGAAGAACCTGAGCAACTGCATTCTTATAAAGAATCGGGAAGTTATCCGATTTCTCGGCCAACCTAGATTTGCTGTTAGTTGTGTTTTCCAACGACGTGGAATGAGGGCTATTGCCAATCGCGTGGATCAGTTGATTTCGCACCTGTCCAATTCTGGTTGGTATCGTGCGTGTGGTGGCTCTCCCGCGTGTCAATTCTTCTTTGTACTTGCTGATTTTCCTGGTTGAGCCCAGAGACTTTTGTTGGGCAGTTTCTACCGAACTCTTGAGCCTTTGAATCTCGCCCGTGAGTTTTTGTTCCCAGCTCATGGTGGCTGAATTGAAGGCCGCTTCAAGTAGATTGATTTCGACGAGCGCGCCTTGATAATCAGGACGCTCTCGATTGACCATCTTCATGGCTTGGGTGATATGCGCGATAAGCCCTTTAACGTCCTTGTAGAGTCTGCCATCGAACATGAGATTGATTGGACTAATGGCGTTTCGCAGTCCATCAAAGTTGACCTCCATTTGCGAATCAGAAGTCGATGTGTCGTGATCCATGTTTTCCGAGCAGGTAGGTGGCGGACGGACAATACGAAGACCAGCCAATTATACTCGGATGTTATTGCCGAGTTACGATCGAAGGTTGCTTTGGTCTCGGAATTTACTCTACTGGATTGATTCCGGCGGGAGTTTATATTTTAGCATCGTTCGCCGCGGTTGGGTGAACAACACCGTTGGCGCAAGAGAACTGAATCAATGGCAGTGCAAACATCGACGCCGCTAATTCTGTTCTCGGGACTTGCCGCGGATGCCAACGTATTTGTGCCGCAGAAGATCGCTTTTCCACAACTGATTATCCCGACGTGGCCCACTCCATTGCGACAGGAAACGCTAGATAACTATTGCGATCGCCTCGCCAATGACTTACGACCACATGGAAAAGTACTTCTTGGTGGAGCATCGTTCGGCGGGATCATTGCACTGCACGTTGCCGAACGCATCCACCCAATGGCCGTTCTGCTCATAGGCAGCGTGCGATCTCCGGCGGAACTTTCACAACTTGTGCGGTATTGTCGTCCAGTGAAACCGCTGGTTCCTCTGATCCCCGTACGAATCCTTCAACTTTGCAGCGCACTGCTCACGACACGACTTGCGCGGCGCATTTCCCCACATTTTTATGGCCTCGCCCGACAGTTTTGCGGTGCAAATCCGCGGGTGCTCAAATGGTCGATCGCTCGGATTTTAGACTGGGAATCTACGCCGGTTGTAGACTGCCCTGTGTTTCACATCCACGGCGACCGTGAATTCGTTATGCCGATACGGTTTACTAGACCTGATACAATTGTCCATGGCGGCGGACACGTAATTTCACTGACGCAGCCAACGGCAGTCAATGACTTTATCCGATCGGCGATCACACAAATTCGCAACGATGAATTGGCGCACTGAGCTATATTAATATCGTATAACTGCCACGCGGCTGCCGCTTTGCCCATGGCGACGGACTTGGAGGACCATCACGCGTGCGCCGCGGCCCTCTGGATGAATGCTCTCGACAGTGTACATGCTGTCGAGTAACTTTGGGTTGGCAGCTGCGGCTCCCGTGGCTTCTACCACGCGCATGTTGCCACCCGGTGCGCTTTGCGGTGTGTAAGATTCCACGACGGCAATGTGCCCTGGACTGCGTTTAATATGGTTCCCGTCCATCCATACCAACAAATCTCCTTGACGAACATCCAGCGGATCGTTGATGGCTTTTGCTTCGTCATAATACGACGCGGCGTTGGAGTTGCGAAGCGTTTGATGTGAGAACGGCCGCTTGCCAATGTGACATAGATAATTTGTGACGAAACCGCTGCAGTCGATACCCAGCCGCTCGTCACAGTACGTTTGCAGGTTCTGCTGAGTTGGATTGCTGATCAAACCAGACCGTACGGCCCATTCCATCGATAAGGCATAATCGCCAGGCCTTCCCTTGCCCATCCCAGCACTTTTGATGGCCTCTAGATTTTGTCGCCGCCACGTGTTCAACGTGTCGGCACCCGATCCACTTGCCTGCTGTATCGAATAGTTATAGTCTTGGTGCGTTTCTGTTCCCGCCGTCCAACTCATCATGAAATAAGTTCGCAACTGAACCTGCAGCGTTGAAACGCGGCAGACCATTGCCTGTGCGTCTTCAACAACTCCAACGGGCACGACGATTCGACGATACAGCAACATGAATTCGAGTGGAGTCATCACGTTCATCCTTCTCTAATTGGCGACTGGCGATCCCGCAGGAAACAACCGAACAAATGACGTTATCCTTGTTATCGCTTGTGCTGCAAGCGTGTTGCCACAATTCCCTCAATCTAACGAAAAACGTGGGTGCACGAGTCTATGGCAAGGCGTTGTGGGTGTTCAATGGGCAAGTGCTCGTTCCAAGGCTCTGCCTGGAATGCACTGCGTGGAGGCTCCGCCCACCGCTCTAAACATCTTTGTGACGCGGTCAGGGCCGTACTCGATTGGCTTGTGGACGTTACGACGCTGCCCGTAACAGCTCGGCAGGAGCCTCGCTCTCCCAGCTGCATATTTTATTGGTCAAATCGCAATGAAAGATGTTTAGAGCGGTGGCCTAACTCGCACGATAAGTCGATGCCCAAAAGAGACGGTTATAAATGGGGGTTAAAAATAAAATGCAAATTCATGAGATCGAAGTCGG
>JBGSUV010000193.1:0-10135 GCA_041753315.1 Pirellulaceae bacterium
CGGTAGCCCACAAGTTGCTCCGCAGGAGCGTCGCACTCCCGTTACCGTTTCGCCCTAGGGTTAATAGCGGCTGCTTTGAGCGTTAGGAACAGAACCCGCCGCAGGTGTCCGATGACTGGAACATCCGTGCACCGGCTTTGCTATCCGTGCTATAAACTCGAATGCCAGTCCAACGAATTTAAGGAGACCGCCGAATGTCAAGCGGGGTTCGATGTCGACTGCCAACGTTGTTTGCTTGTGGACGTTAGTCGGCAGCCCATAAGTTGCTCCGCAGGAGCGTCGAACTCCCGTGACCGCGTCGGCATTCCAAACGTCGTTATTAGTAATGCGCGACAAAATCTTGGGCTTTATACAATCGCAAGCCTCTGAGCGCAAAGCCATTGCATGCGCGGAAAATGAAAGAAACTCTTCCACATATTCCCTTTGAGACTCGTTGAGGGACGGCCGTCGCGATGCAAATAGCCAAACCACTCGCCATGCTCGCGATCTGCAAAATGTCGATAGCTCCAATCATGCACCCGTTGATGCCAACTCGAGTATTTTTCATAGCCGGTTAACTGATACGCGAGCAGCGTCGCGATGATCGCTTCATTGTGCGGCCACCAGAACTTCATGTCATGCCAGTACTCTTGAATCGGCTTGTTGAATACATCTCTGTAATAAAACAAACCTCCGAACTCGTCGTCCCAGCCACGTTCCCACATGAAATCCAGCATTTCGCAGCCGAGCCGTATGAGCCTCGGATCGTTCCGGTACTCGCCTTCGCGAAGAATGAACCATGCACCCTCAATTGCATGACCGGGATTCAACAAGCGACCGTCAAAGTGGTCAACGATGCTGACGTCCACAGCAACAGCTTCCATCACGGCACGTACATCCGGTTTGACAAACAGGTCACGTATTTCTGCGATGCAGCGATCGATGGTCGTGGTGAATATGTCATCGTCCCCGAGATTTGCTCTCAGCTCTTGCGCGGTGACGATGGCAATCATGCGCGGTGCCAATCCCAACATGGGTCGCGTGTCGCAGTATTTGGCTGGCATTTTCCCTGGCGTGAAATTCCAGTCGATGAAATCGTCAAACAACCTGCGCGCTACGTCGGCGGATCGTTGTTGCTGGGTTACCTTCCAGTGGGCTGCATACGCGATCGCCGCGAACGACTCGCTATAGGCATAGCGCCGCTTGCGTATCGGTCTGCCATCGCGGGCAACTTGAAAGAACATATGTCCATCGCGATCAAATCCATGTCGGTCCAAGAACTCGATACCAACTTTCCCCCATTCCAGCCAATCGGCGCGTGGCCCCCAAAGATCGTGCATCGTTAGCAACATCCAACTCATCCGGCCCTGTGCCCAGATCGATTTATCGGTGTCGACAACTTCGCCGAAGCGATCGACGCAATGTAAATATCCGCCATGTTCAGCGTCGATGCAACGCGGGAACCAAAACGGCAGAGTGTCGTTGATCAGTCCGTCACGGTAGCACGACCCTAACTGCTGTCGTCCCGCAGCGGTACTCAGGGAAGGTGCGGCGAGCGAACTGTTGGCACCGCACGAAACGTCGGAAGCGTGGGTGTCATCCATCAAGGTTACTTACCTGAAGAGATCCAATCGTATGAAAACCGGGCAAACGTCAAAGTATCGTCGACTTCATACAAGATTCCGATGCTACCGTCAGCTAACACAGCCATGCACGAGTACATGCACTCGCCAGAATCGATCAAGCGACCCTCGCTCCAAGTTCGCCCTTCATCATCGCTTATGCGCACTGTCAGTGCGATTCGCTCCGAGGGATGATTGGGATTTGAAAAAAGCAATTTGCCGTTGGGATGTTTCAACAAACTGGCCATACACGTCGGATCATCGACGACTGACCAATGAGCCGACCACTCGCCTGAGATGGGAGCGGATGGTGATTCGACTTGCTCCAACTCGCTCCAAGTCCACTTTGCCCACGCCCGTTGTCCACTCCGCGATTCGTCACGCATGCTCAACAGAAGCGAACCATCGTCCAACTCGGCGATTTGCGATTCGCTAGTTGGAGGTCCAACGGGGATGGCCGGGGGCGAGATATCCCAGCGCTGTCCATGGTCGCGACTGTAGATAAAGCAAGAATGGGGAGTGCCATCACTCTCGCGATATTGCGCCGGGATGACTAGCGTTCCATCTCTCAGTTGAATTCCCGCACCGGGACCATTAAAACACAAACGCCACTGCGGCCGTTTTACTTGCGCGGTGATGTTGATCGGTGGTGACCACGTTAGTCCATCATCGGTACTCTGAGTCATGACCAGTTGCCCCGTTTCTTCCGGAGTCATCCCGGGCTCAGAACCTTTCCAGCCGCGATTGCCATGGGACCAAAGTGCAGCGACGAAGATCGTGCCGGTCTGACGATCGATAACAATCGTCGGGTGGCCAACGCCATTGCCAAATGAACCCGGCTGGGACTGGTCAAAATCCAGGATGCGTTGCATGCCGCTCCAAGACTCGCCACTATCATCGCTACGCATCAATCCGACGTCGATATTGGCGGGCAAATCACCACTTCCATCGTAGCGAATATCAAAAACTGCCAGCAACGCACCACTGGGCGTCGTCGCTAAGCCCGGGATTCGGTAGGCCTTTGAGCCATCGTCACCCGGCTTGCGCAGGACCGAACGGAAGATCAATTCAGCACTATCGCGGCTCGGCTGCGCCGTTAGCGCAGGAGCCGCGAGTTTCTCGGGGCCTGCAAGCGACTGGGCTACAGCGTTGCCCGACAGACAAGTCAAGCTAGCAAGCATCAACCAGGTGGTATTGGTGAAGCGCATCATGGTTTTACCATATTGAAGAAATCGATCGAATCGAGTTGCTTGCGGAGTTCGCCAACCTGTGTTGAAGTCAAACGGTGATTCGGCAAGCGTGGCGGACCGACGTCGACACCTAACATTTGCATTGTCTCCTTGGCCGCCCCCATGTAGCCGAAGCGCGCTAACACTTGAATCAGTTGCACACTCTGAAACTGTTCGTTGCGAGCTGTGCGCATATCCCCTTGTGCAAATGCCGTCATCACGCGCTGGTAAACTGGCGCTGCAAAATTATAGCTACTTCCCACAGCACCTTTTGCTCCCAGGGCTAAGGCAGCCAGCAAGTATTCGTCGCATCCAAACGGGACATCCCATTTTCCACCATCTACATGCAAGCATTGTTGGTAAGCAACCAAATCAATGTTAGTGAATTTGAGTCCTACCAAATTCGGAATTTTCTCTTTGGCCTGGGTAAGGAAATCGGGCATCGAAAAATGCATGTTGGTCATCGATGGAATGTCGTAAAAGTAAAAAGGGGTCTGTGGAGCGGCCGACGCAACCTCTGCGGCGCAGGCGATCAGGGTTTCCAAGGAATTTGGTTTGAAGTAGCTAGGCGCCACCGCCGAAACGGCGAAAGCCCCGAGCTCTTGCGCTTGACGCGCCAGGAGTTTGGCATCGGTTAGGCAATTCGAGCCAACATGAACGATGACACTCATTGCCGTTCCACCCGTCACAGCCAGCCAGCGCTCCGCCAACGCCTGACGTTCGACCACCGTTAGTGAATGACCTTCCCCGGTGCTTCCACCGATAAACACCCTTTGAACACCGTGTGCCATAAGATGCTCCGCTTGACGTTCAACAACGTCCAAGTTGAGTGAGCCGTCGTTGGTAAACGGCGTATGGGTCGCAGCGACAAGACCGGTGATCGAAGTAGGTTCCATGTGAGACTCCAAGTGTTTTTTATCCGAACGCGAAATGCGTGTTTTTCTTATTCCACAACAACCAAAGTGAGTAACCACTAAATTGAAACTCACTCAATTTCCGTGACAATACAGCTCTAAGGGTCGCTTTGCTCCTGCGCCAGTTCACTTGACGGGCGAATCAGTAACACGATGACGACGGAGAGTAATGCCGTTAGCGCGAATACTCCGAAGATCATGTTCAATGGCACATTGCGATCACGCAACCATCCAAATCCCCAGTCGGCGAAGCCACCACATCCAATACTCACCAGGTTCATGAATCCGTAACCGGTTGCTCTTAGCTGCGGGCGTACGATCTGACAGAGGATCGGCATATTGTTGCAGTCAAAAAATCCCCAGCCCAGCCCAAACAAGATCAGAAATCCAATTGCGATCGCCAATGACTCTGCGTTCCCTACACCAAACAGCGATGGCAGAAAGAAACTCATTCCGATAGCGCTGACAAAGATCCTACCGCGCACGGCATGGCGCATCCAACGGTCTGCCAACCAACCGCCCAGAACCACTCCGATCAGCGACGCGACCTGGACATACAAGACGGCTGACATACCTGCTTTGCCTTGTCCCAATCCAAATTCTTCTCGAAGAATATCGGGCATCCAATCTTTGACAATCCATCCCGCCATCGCCGGAAGCGTAAAGTAGACGACCAGCAACAGATAATTCATGTTGGTCAGCAACTCTTTTCCAGATGCCATTGGCGAAAGTTGTTCGCGAACAGTCGTTGGTCGCGGTGGATTGCGCAGCAACGCAAACAGGGGAATTGCATAGACGATTCCTACAAGTCCACAGACGAGAAAGGCAAAACGCCAGCCCAACTGAGGTGCGTCAGCTACGTAGCCCGAGAATCCTCCAAGGATGATTCCTAGGTAAATTCCCATTTGATGCAACCCAATAGCACGCGAGCGCGTTTCGCTGCTATGAAAGTCTGAGATCAACGCAAGTGCAGCAGGAATATAAAACGCCTCACTTATTCCCATTATTGATCGAGCGATTACCAACTGTGGAAAGGTTGTCACGTAGCCGGTTGCCAATGTTACGGCTGACCAAATAAACAAACTGAGTGCAATGACATGTCTGCGACTGACGCGATCGGAGACATAACCACCGACGGGACTGAGCCCCGCGTATACCCATTTGAAACAGCCCAGGACAATACCCCAGTTCGCCTTCGTTGCAATGTCGGGAATGTCGTTCATCATCGACCCCTTCATTGCCGCCAACATCTGCCGGTCCAGATAATTGAGTAACGCGACAGGTATCAGCAGTGCTACGATTAGCCAAGCCAATCGCAAGCTGCCAGAAGATTGTGTGGCGGATGCGGTCATCGTAGTTGCATTGCGATAGTGGAGAATTGTTAAAGCTTGGGAGCCAAGCGTAGTTGCCAAAGCTCAGGTGAACGCACACCGGGTCGGATTTCACCGGTTGGGAACCACCATGCTCCAGCCCACGGGACACAAGATGTCGTGACGGTCGCAACTGGTGCTTCCCCCGCTTCGGACCATTTGTTGGTGCGAACATCATACACTAGGATGCGATTGGAAAATCCTGGATGCTGGTCTGGTGGTTGGAATCCGACGTGCCGGCCATCATCTCCACCAATGATGAGTAACTGCGATCCGTTAACGATAGCCGGTGAAGGTGCGGCAGCAACTGCGCTTGGCAAGTCGGCGATTTGCTCCCAACCAGAGCGAGGATGAAATCGGTAAGCATCGTTTAAGTACCTGCGCTGTGCATTTACAGATACATTGTCCGTCAAGTCAACTCCGCTAATCAGGTAAAATTGCTGCTCCAGCTCCGCGGCCACGGCAAGCATTCGTGGTGGGCCTGGCCATGTTGGCAGTTCCTTCCATTGACTTTCCTGAGCGGACAAATCGAATGCATAGAACGTTTTTAACGCTTGCTTCGACTGGGCGTCCAACAAACCACCGGCTACATAAACCGTGTCTTCGATGAGAACTCCGCACGCGTTTGCGATGGGGTGAGGTAACGCCGGGAGCTTTTCGGTGCGGACTGCCCCAGCTTCGATCGACAGCCGCACGACATCAGCGACGTGTGCATCAGCGTTGCTGCCGCCGATGCAGATCAGTCCAGCAGAAGTGGTGATCGACACTCCATATCCTAAAGTCGTCGGGAGTTTTCCTATTTCACTCCAATCCGAATTATCGTCGAGAAACCATACTCGGTCGTACCAGACCTTTTGGCCACCGTTCCATGGAAGAGCGTTCGGGAAATTTGCTCCTCCCGCAACGATCAACTTCGATTCGACGACTCCGACGAATGGCCCTGCTACCCCGCGTCGATCGAGCACATCGGGACCTTGCTGCCAAGTCATTTCCAACGCACCATGCAAACCTGTTTGTGCGGGCGCGCGGTGGGTCGATGTAACGGTGAGCAAAGTCAGGGAGAATAGACAATTGACGATCAACATTGCGAAGCGGCGAACTGCCGGGGCCGTCAACTGATTGTAGATTGTGCTTCGCACGCGCCCCATAGGGTTCGTCCCTCTAGCGGTTCAAGCTGCTTGTCATTGATTGCGAGTGGGCTGAGTCTAACGGACGAACGCCCAAATGCACAACAGCACGACGCGAAATTCAGAATCGCAACTTTGCTTCCAGGATGGGATTCAAGCGTTTGGCCTCAGCGAAGGAGACAGCTCTAGTTATCATTCACAGTGATTGGACCAAATAAACTTAGCATTTGGGAGAGAGAGAGAGGCTCCTGCCGAGCTTTTTCGGGCCGCCTCGCGACGTCCACATGCAAGATGTTTAGAGCTGTGATTCGTCGGCTCCTTATTTTTACTTCAATTTTTAACCAGGCCAACCTGGGTTCAAAACAATTGGGGACAGTTGTACTACATTCCTATCAAGGCCGGGGAGCGGCGTTGCAGGCGTTGTTAGCGACTGAGAATGTACGGCGAAATCCATGAGCACCAATAGGTTGCAATGATGGGAGCAATGATTCCCATCAGTAGACCAACCTCAACAAGCTGCGGCGTTCGCACTTCTTTCGTACTATAAATCATCGCATTGGATGGCGTTGAAATGGGAAGCGCCATCGCGGCGGACGCCCCAATCGCAATTGGAATCACAACTTCGGCTTGAGGAAGAGTGGTCGCAACCACGCCAAGCGGAACCAGGATGTTAGCAGCCGCGGTATTGCTCATAAAGTTCGAGAGGATCGTAGTGACATAGGCCAGCGTGAGTGCCGTCCCGACCGCACCCAAAGAACTGAGTTGCAGGTGTCCAACCAGCCAACTAGCCAACCCAGTGTCCGTAACCGCCAAGCCCAACGACAACCCACCTGCAATCAACAGCAAGACATCCCACCGCAAGCGACAGACATCGTCGCTATCAAGGATTCCTAGAGCAGTTAATGCACAAATTGGAAGAAAGGACACCACCGTTACCGGAATCCCGTGCAATGGTTGACTTAGCCATAACGCAATGGTCACGGTGAAAACCACCATCACCGTGGCGATCTGCCAATGAGGCATCAATGATGGCGACGCTTCTTTCTTGAGTGGTTTAAGGTCAATCGACATGGCCCATGACCCAAATCGCACCGAAAGGTAGCACCAGCCAACAACTAGTAGCAGAAACGCTGGAGGCGCTGCAAACAAAATCCACTGAAGAAAGTTGATTTCGATCTCATTTCGCATCGCGCCCACTGCGATGGCATTGGGAGGACTGCCAATAATCGTTGCCATGCCACCAACGTTGGCGGCCACTGCAATGCCAATCAACAGGCCCGCACGAAATCGATCCGCATGATGCATCGACTTTACGATCGGCATTACCACAGCCACCATCATAATGGTCGCGGCCGTGTTCGAAATGAACATTGAAAACACAAACGTGATGAACATGCATCCCGCTAATAAATAGCTTGGTCGCCGTCCAAAACGACTCAGAATGACGTGGGATAACCACGTTGCAAGTCCTGTCTTCTCCGCTGCTTGTGCAAGTACAAATCCACCAAAGAAAAGCCAAATCAGTGGGCTGCCCCAAGTCGCCAAGTACTTTTCCCAATCCCCATCGTCGCCAGTATTACCAATCGCACCTCCAATGAGTACGATTTCGAGTCCAATAACCAACAATCCAACTGCAAATGCGGGCATTCCCTCAGTGATCCACAGCGATGCCGCTAATACCAATATGAAGAGTGCAGTTTGGCCGTCCGCCTCTAATCCCGAATAGGTAGGAACATATGCAACCAGCAGGGCAATCAGTAGACTTGCAAGGCATTTTACAATGGACCAGTTCGTTGCGCGCGTCGACGTTTTTTTAAGTTTGCTAACTGCCGCCGCTCGCTCGTCCTGCACTTTTTGCTCCAAATACTGTAGTGCTTTGTTGCAGCTAAAAATTAGGGTTTGCCGTAGCGGAAGTCGTCAAGACTTTCGGTGATTGATGACTATTTCGAAACTCTTGACGAGTTCCGCTACCCTAAAACTAAGGTGTGACCACTAAAGAACTTCGATAACTCTATTGGCTATCGACCGACCTTCCACAATGATTGCTATACCAAAGGTTACTTGAAACGGACAATTTTGCCAGTGCTTTGCACGCTAAACGCAGAAGTGGCGGTATTTCGAGGTCAGATAATCCGGCTAGAACCGTTAAAAATTACCATTTCGTTAACTTACACGTAGAACATTGATGCTTGAACTCGGACTCTTGTTGGTTACGATCGCTTCCGCGCTGCTAAGTCTGAGCCTGGGCGTTCGTTTCATTTTCACCGTTCGGGATGTCGGAACGCTACGGCCTTCCGATGCGGTGGCAGGCAGCAACGAAGCGCTTGGCACTTCTCCACCGTTGCGACGGGTCAGCGTCGTGATGCCGGCCCGGAATGAAGCGCGCGACATCGAATCGGCCATTCGTTCCATTCTTCAACAACGCCACGTCGCTGTTCAGCTTGTGGTGATCAATGATCATTCGACAGATGATACGGGCGAAATCGTAGATCGCTTGTCGCGAGAGACAGAGCGCATCACGGTGATCCATCATCCTGAATTGGTGGCAGGTTGGTTTGGCAAGGCCAATGCAATGCAACATGGTTGGAACTGCACCGATGCAGATTTTGTCCTGTTTACCGATGCAGACATCGTTCATCATCCCGAGTGCTTTTCGCGCGCTCTGGAAACGTTGGAAACAGATGCAATTGACTTCCTCAGTCTACTACCCGAGTTTCAATGCGTTTCGTTGTGGGAGAACGCACTTTTGCCCCATTCGTTCATTGCAGGTAGCGTGCATTTCTTATCGAAGGGCATTAATCGTCCTTCGTCCAAACGCGCTGCCGCGGCGGGAGCTTTTATCCTGACAAGACGCTCTGTTTTGGAACACATCGGAGGTTTGTACCCTGTCCGTCAGGAGATGCTTGACGACATTTCCCTGGCGCAAGTTGTCAAGCGGAACGGCTTTCTAACTCGCATTCACTTTGCCCCCCGCCTGCTGACTGTACGTCTATTCAAAAGCAACAAAGATGCATTTTGGGGGCCGACGAAGAACATTCTTAGTTCAGTCAATCGACTGTGGAAGGCGATTCCATTGATGTTTTTGCCGCTATTCATTTATTGGATTCCATTAGCTACGTTTGCGGTAGGCTGGTGGCAATCCCGTTGGGAAATGGTGATTGCGGGCGCGGCGACCTATGGATTGCAAGCCAGCTTGTTGTGTCCCTTCACGCCAATTTGTCAAATGCGCTGGAGGTGGGCCCTCTTTTTTCCATTGGCCGCCATTCCGGTGTTTTGTTGCTTTAGCGTCGCCTTGTATCACCGGCTCTTTGCGCGGAGCGTTGCTTGGCGCGGCCGCGTCATTCCCATCAGCGATGCTTAATGTAGAACAATTGCCCGCAATTGTCTTGTGTTCAATGTAGAACAATTGTCCCCAATTGTTTCAGTGTTTAATGTAGAACAATTGTCCCCAATTGTTTTAGTGTTTAATGCAGAACAATTGGACACTTCTCGCTGAAAGCCGGTATTGATTTCATCAAACTCGTACTCGTAACTCAGTGAAACGGTACTTCTACTCGTACTCGATCGGTGCTGCCATTCGAGTCGAGTACGAGTACGAGCACCGCCTGTGGCTGAGTACGAGCAGCAAAATGCTGTCAATTTGCGACTTTTATCGCCCGAAGTACCGGCGATCAGCGAGAAGTGTCAACAATTGTCCCCAATTGTTTAATGAAATTATTTTGTACCCAGCTTAAGGCAACCATCGCAAGAAACAAACAATTGGGGACAATAAACCCTGTAAAGCTGTCATTTCCTTTGCTCGAGAATTTTCTGAGTTGCCGCGTGCCTCGACCCATTAAACTTTCGTTTCGGCGGCGGTTTTTTGGGTGAGCGGTAGTGCTTCCGATAGTAACG
>JBGSUV010000194.1:0-42360 GCA_041753315.1 Pirellulaceae bacterium
ACCAACAGGCGTGCTTTCAAAACTCATGCGCTACGAAAAACTGCGATGGTTTGGCAACGGAACCGTCCAGGTCGCACTCCTTCTTCTCTTCCTGTTCAGCTTTCTCGGCAACACGCTTGCCGGTCTATGGTGCACTTTTTCCCACCTGTTCCACCGTCAAGAAGGCGGGGCTTTGCTGAAATCCAACAAGGTTCTAAACTTCAAGCAAGCGACCTGTGCCCTTAACCTATTCATCCTGGCCGCGATGCAATGCGTCGTGTTATTAGTGTTCGACCAAATTCACCCGAGTTGCCCTACAGTCCTGTTGTTCCTTCCGCTACTCGGAACTGCCTCTATGCTCGTGACCTTTGCACTGTTAGTTGTGCTTGCCAGTGCTCGCCGCGACCAGAGCAGGACCATGGCCCAGAATATCCGTGGCTCATTGGAAGTTCTAAGCTTGATACTTTTTGTCCCGTACATGTTCTACTGGAACCTGATCGGCTTGCGCTTTTGATGGCTCAAAAACGAAATAATGGGGCCATACGTGTCTCGTAAATTAAACGTCGAATGGGACAGAAGGCCGACTGTGAATCCCGTGCCCAGAAGGCGGTCCCAACCGAGGTGAACACCGTCACGACTGACTCAGGAGGGCGTGTCCTTATAGGATTCACACTAACGCCGGCCTAGTGCGTCTTGCAACCTTTCGGGACGACGAGCATTCGTGATACTTAACATGTGCCTGCTCTGGATTCCAATATTGTTGGTGCGGGAATGTTTGCCAGGTGCGGTCTTCGCAAGCAGTAGCAACGGTTGAATCCAGTATGGATTGAGGATCGGCGTGTCGTCGCTGCCAGACGATTGTGCTGGTCGCATGGGTTAATTTGCCTGTGGGTGAATTACAAAGTGCTGAGAATGGCCTGATGCCCACTCGATGCCTGCGGGCACCGTTAGGCGTGCTAAATGTTTTGAGTTGCCCCGTTGCGAAATCATCAGTGATTCATTGTTGGTGGGGCGCATTCCAAACAATTGAGGACGACGCAATGGGATTCTTGGAGACTCTCTTCGGAGGTCGAAATGCCATTCATCCAGCCGAGACTGGCTTTCGTTGGCTCACGCGCGGTCTGGGCACGAAATACCTATTGATCACCTGTGCCGATGGTTACCCAGTCGCAACCCTCTTCGGGACTGCTCGAGATTCGCAAGCTGACTTGCTGCACAGGCTCGACATCGTGCTTGGCAACCAACAAGAGTGCTTATTGCTTGGGATTGAAACGCAAGAAGTGTGCTGCAAGTTCTTTCGCCTGGATCCTAGCGAAGCGAGAAAGCGTTTAGGATCTAAGCAAAAATAGCTTGCCTTTTGACTCTCCTCGTCCGCCGCGCTAGCTGGGGTGAGGATGTAAGTCTAGCCGAATTGTATGCACAACTCTGCAGTCGTTCGAGTTGAACGGCGCGGTATCTCTAAGCAACTTGCCGCAGGTTGACGCTTGCCGGAAGCCCGAGATCGGACTTTAGATCTATGAAGAACTGTTCAAGGCAGCGATGGCTTTTGCCCCAGTCGTATAATTGGCCGGGAATCGAAGTTGTCGCGGTGACCTGCGTGTGAAGCTCGTGTCGCAGCAAGGAAATTGTCAAGTTGCCTTTCAGTGCGCAGACCGATGAGGGCAGATCAGCGTTGAGAACACACCCTGTATCATGTTGTTGTGCGCTCTGGAAAGCTTGGCCATGTTTCGCAAACGAACAAAGCGTATGAGCAATCACTCGGCCAATTGGAATCTCGATTAGATCGGTGCGTTGCTTACCCGTGCCAATTCCCCACGACGCGTATAGCGGCTGTACGATTGCGACCAGATTTTTCAGCGGAATAGGCGATGCTACGATCTTATCGTAAAGTGCAAGAAGTGATTCTCCAGAGACGCCTTGTCTGGCGTTGGCGGCCTGTTGCGTTATGACGGCTCGAACCGCATCCAATCGAATTATATTTTCGTACCGAGCGTCCTGTTCCCAATCCCCTGGTTTCGTTGCACGCTCCGGTCCGTACAGCATTGGGGCTTCACTCTGAAGCAGGCAGCCGCACTCATGGCAAAACTTGCCGCTAGCATTTACACCACACTGCGAACAGAACATAGCGGCCCTTTCGACTGGCGAGGACTTCAACCGACTAAGACCCAAAGGTCAGCTTTCCCGTCTATCGGCAATATACGGGTAATGACGTTGGTAAAAAGTCTTTCGTCATTCGCTAGCATTGCCACTTTGTCTTTAAGCCTGTTGCTACGTTTCGACACACGGGCGGTCGATGAACTTCGGCTGCTAAGAGAGCGTAAAGTGATGGCTTTCGCGGTCAGGTAGCACAAGGTCGACTACGGTACTTCATTGCTCACCATGAGCATTGACCGCACACGTCCCCCAGCTTTCTTTATGCTCGTGGCGATACCCGCCGCTGCCATCAATAATAGCGTCATCCGGAAACGCCTCTGATTGCCTCTTCAAAATGTTGAAAAAAGTTTCTTTACTGGCTGCGATGGCAATCGATTAGCCCCCCAAACAACTTTTCGAGAGGAGTACTTGCCCGTGTTCAGATCTGCACTGCGTTCTACGGCATATGGTGTTGGCACATTTCTAGCACCGCAGTCGCCTGCCGTCTTTGCGTTGATTTTGGAGTGTGTTGCGCCGTATGTACGGCACCAGCGAAACATCGGGGGCGATAGGTTATCTTGCATAGTGCTAGCGACAGTTCCAACATCATCACTCAGGTGCTCGACAGTGTCGTGCAACCAACTGATGGCGATCGAATTGAACTTGAGCTCATCCTTCGGCGGCTCGGCAGAAGATCCTATGGGCCGACCCTGTTTCTACTTTCTTTTATTTCTATGCTGCCACCCATAAGCATCACACCGGGATTGCCAGTGATCACTGGCTCAGTAACGCTCGTTTTAGCGGCGCAATTGTTCATGTTGCGGCCATACCCTTGGCTGCCAAGTCGTTTGTTGAGATTGTCATTCGCGCGAAAGAAACTGGAAAGAGTTGTAGTTCGTGCTCGGCCTTGGGGCGATTACAGATTGTACGTCCTCGGCTGACGATATTGGTAATGCCCCCGTTTCTCAATGTCATCGCCTTGATCTGCTTCGGTTTGGGACTTGTTACATTCCCCCTGGCTGTACTTCCAGCTGGCGAAAACGTTCCAGCCGCAGCTGTCCTACTGTTCGGCCTCGCGCTTACTGTTGACGATGGGCTGCTGGCCTTGTTTGGCTTAGCGATGACGGGCGCTGCGGTCGTTGCCCTAGTCTACTTTTGGCCGAAGATCATAGAACTCTGCCTGGAGCTTGCGGCCGCTGTGGGATATTGATGGCGAATCCAAGCAGTTATGGAACGCCGATCAGAGAGGCTACGATACTGTCTCGTTTGGAACTCGCGTCATAGCCATAAAGCTCAACCTGTCTGGACGCACCACAGGGTTGGAAGCATGCTTATGCGGCGGCTTGAGTTCATTGGAGAGTCACGACTGCGATGCTAAGCGGACGCAAGTTAGCAACCAATGGATTTAAAACGAGAAGTTGCTGAGTTCCTGCTATCACGTCCGCCGTGAATTCGACAGAGCTAGCGGTGAGCAACTATGCCACTTCGGTGACATCGCAAACGTCTGCCAATAGATACACCGACGGCGTCGAGGCTTGGAGCGATGATTGCGCTCATGGTTAAACCATGGCGTTCGACTGTGACGGGGAAACTAATGCGGCTTTTCATCCTACGTCGTCCTTTGTCATGATTCGATATTGACGACAGCTCGTCGCCCCATTATAGTTGCCTAGGCAACTACCGGAGGGAAAGTGACTAAGAAAAAGCCGCCGTCGGAATTGAATGATCATGTGGGTTACTGGTTGCGCTACATTTCCAATCATGTGTCACACGCCTTCGCATGTAAGGTCGAAAGACACGGAGTTACCGTTGCCGAGTGGGTGCTTCTTCGTGCCCTGCTTGACGCGGGTGAGATGAATCCAAGTCAGCTTGCGAAAATTATTGGGATGTCGCGTGGCGCGATATCAAAACTAGTGGAACGGCTTTGCCAAAAAGAACTCGTCGCTCGCGCTTTGTCGGATGGCGATCGACGATATCAGACAATCGGGCTAACGCTTGCCGGAAGACGACTTGTTCCAACTTTGGCTCGGCTTGCGGACGATAACGATCGAGAATTCTTCGGCCATCTTAATTCAGACGAAAGGCGGTCATTTGTTAGAACGCTGGAGGACATTGTTCGCATCAATGGTTGGAAAGACTTACCCATGGATTAATCTATCATCGGCCAGAAAGGCTTGAAATGAACTTAGAACAAACTCAGGTCATTCAGGAATGTGCCCTCGGTGCGCTGAATGGAGTGATTACCTTTCCGGAGATCGTCGCAAAACTTGCATCAATTGGCGTAGAACGTTATCACGCCGACTACCCACGACAAGAAATTACCTATTATTTGCCTGACAGTGAGTCATTAGTTGTTAGTACCCCGCATGCATTGCACCCAATTGCAAAGGATTTCTCAGGGGCCAGGGTAGAGTTGGCGGTCCGCCAAAGCCAACGAAACGAACATAGCTATCTGGACTTCATGCGCAAAACGACTGAGGCTGGTTGCGTCGGCTACTTCGTACAGATTAACGGTCGTCGCGTCATCTATCTCGGCCGAGACGGAGACTGTCATGTGGAGTACTTCCCGCCTACACCAGTTGAAGCGACGACATGAAATGCTGGGACGGTTCCCGACTGGGCATTGCGGAACGACAAATGCGGCCTATTAGCTATCGGAGCAACTCGGCAACGCATATTGCTGGCGTCCAGCAGCGACGGCTTCGAAGTTGCGCTCCCCTTGCAGGTTCTTATATGGGTAAGCTTCACGCAACTGCGTTTCGAACTGCGACAAGCGGGCAATGTAACCGAGCGCCGTGTTGGCGCGCAGTGGATCATTGTCCACAGCCTGATGCAAAGTGGTCGGCCGCTCGGAACTTCCGCAGGACGGTAGCCCAAATTTCCGACACTACCCTTTGCTCCCCGCAAGAGCCACCTGCGACACTTAAGTGTATACGCAATCAATCAATCACTGGGTTGAATAACGTCTCTTATCCGTGAATTCGGCGGCCGAGTTGTCGATACCGTCTGCAATCCGGCGAAGATCGAAGGCGCGGAGGTAATACCAACCCTACAGAACGCTCTCGGATCAAACCAGCGTCGCTGATCTTTGGTGCGGATTAGCTGCTAAGGAGGGCGTGTCCTTGGTCACCATGGGAAGTTCTCCAACCACCCCAGGACGGTTCGTCCTAGGGCACCACTGGCGACCAAGATTTACTCGGGACAGTGCTCTACATGAGTCCTGAACAAGTGTCCGGCAAGGCCGCGGTCGGTGGCAGCTCGGACATCTATTCCCTCGGAGCGACCCTGTACGAGTTGCTGAAGTTGCAGCCCATGATCAGCGAAACGGCGGTCGGCGGCGCATTGAAACGAATCAGCGATGGACGTTGTGTTTCGCCAACTTCCAACAATCCACGATTGAAACCGGCCTCGAAACGATTGTGCTCAAAGCCGTTGCCCCAGAGCCAGCGTCACGTTACTTGTCTGCTCAAGCAATGGCCGACGACCTGCGACTGTTCCTCGAGATGAAAAACATTCGAGCCACTCGCGCTACCTTGCCGATGCGATTCAGTCGTTGGTTGCGTCGCAATTCACGATGGGTTGCTGAGCTGAGTGCCGTTGCCGGCAAACGGAAGTTGGACAAACTGAAGAGCTTGCTAGAATCTGCGTCACCGTTTTGGTCGCGCCAGGATCGGAATCGAATTGAAACTTGGGCTGTTTTCCCCGGCTGCTCCAAGCGATTGCGTGTCAAAGAATGTGTCGCCATTATGGTGGCTATGATCTTGTTGCGGGGCTTTCGCAAACGGAGCCTTCGGTTACTTGAAGTTCCACACATGCAGACTGCCATCTTTGCCGCCGATCAGCAGCCTTTGTGTCCCATCTAGGAATTGCATATCGTTTATTCCCGATAATCCGCTATGGAACTCTGCCATTTTTTGGCCAGATCGCCAATCCCAAACTCGCCAACGCGAATCACCCACGGAGGCCGTCAACATACGACTGCCATCCGCCGAAACGAGCAGACCAGAAATTTGGTCGCCGTGGCAGACCATCTTGCGTTGTAGTTTACGAGCGTTTATGTCCCAGACCAATACTTGGCCGTTGCGATAGGCAACAAACAGATATTTTCCATCCTTCGAGAACTCAATGTCATCCACTTGAGGTAGACCGGGTTCGAAAAATTGAATGAATTCACTTGAATCCATGGGCCACACTATGGCCCCGTCGCTGACCGTCGCTGCTGCCAGGTGGGAACCATCGGAGGAAAAACGAAGCTTCATCGCCCAATTTGTCAAACCAGAAAAACAGCGTTCCACCCGGCCGGTTTCCATGTTCCAATAGGCAAGTTGTGATTTGCGACATTGTTCAAGATCTAGTTTTTCGACCGCGACTTGAGTTAAGTCTTTCGGCATCGGGCCCACAAGATGACTGCCGTCCGGATGGAGCGCAAGATGTCGTGCTCCCAATGACAAGTCGTAGCTGCCGATCTGGACGAGCGGATCGACAGACCAAATCTTTAGCTTCAAATCTAGCCCATTCGAGTACAGTCGCGAAAGTTTGGTATCGAACACGATATCAAACCCTTGCAGCGAATGTGCAGCTGTCCGCTGCACCTCTCTCGGGCTGCGGGCATCCCAGCCGACGAGTTCTCCTTGGTTACTAATCGCATAGACCATTTCCGAACTTCCAGCAGCAAGCTTGGCAACCTCACTCGCAAACAAAGGCACGACCCTCGGGCACGCATAATCCTGGCTATTCAACAGCCGCACCGCCCCCGCATCGTCAATGACTGCCAGAGAATGTCCGTCACTCGCAACCGCCAGTTGTCGAATTCCGGCCGAGTGAACGTAGCCCAGGGTTTCTTGCAGACCATTGTCCAGATGAATTCGCCGCAGACATTGGTCTTGAGTCGCCAACACCAACGAATTATTACTGCTCACGTAAACACCGTCCCGCACCACCGTGGACGGTACATCGATGTAATCTTGTTCGCTCCGCTCGTTGACGTTCAACAACACGAGTGGTGGACCGTACACCAGAATCTTCTCACCTCGATTGGCGTGTAGTGCGTTGTAGCTTTGCCAGTTCTGTCCATAGTCCGTGATCGTTTCACCCGTCTCCGTTGAAAAGAGGGTCACGCTACCCATCCCAGCCGCCAACAACTGGGATCCGTCTTCGCTGAACTCGACCGTTTGCAATTTTCCCTGTATCGGCAGGTGAGCGTTCGTAAGCCGAAGCGGCTCGTTCGCCAAAGAATCTCGCCAAACTAGAATGCTGCCATCCTCGCAACCAAAAGCCAATCGTGTCTTTCCCTGCGACTCGGAGTCGTAGATCGCGACCCTGGTTCCTTTCTCATTGGACGCGGCACTGGCAATGACCTTGGATTGGGAAACATCCCACAGAGTTACATGTCCGGCCAACGTGCTCCAAACCAGCCAACGTCCGTTGCGGGAAACTTCTATCGACACAATCGCTTCGTCGGCGACCCGCCAACTCTGTTGTTCTTGACAGGTATCCGTGTTCCAAAGCCGCAGCATTCCATCCAAGTGAGCGGTATAGAGTCGGTGCGCCTCTGGAGCAAAAGCCAAAGCATTAGCAGAGGGCCCTTGCATCAAAACACGCGTACGGTCCTTCGCGAGATGCGAGATCCAGTTCCACTCGATGCCACGTTTGCCTTCTGGGCAGTTTTCCAAGAGTTCCAGAGTCGTGGTACGACGTCCCGTGACAAAACTTTCGTAAGCCGCAATCATCGCATTTCCGTATTGCAAATTTTCGCTCCGGTCCGTCTCGATCTGCGCGATTCGTTGCAGTTCCTGATTGCGTTGCTCGACGTTTTGCTGTCGTTCCAGAGAGGCGGAGCGCTCCGCGAGTCCGTACCCCAACCCAATAGCTGCCAACAAGATTCCAATGGCAAGGATCGCCAGCGCTGCCACTCTTCCACGATGCTTTTTCACAAATTTTGAAACGCGGTATATTAGGCTGGGCGGTCGGGCTTCAATGGGTTCCTCCTGGATCCAGCGTCGGATGTCCTCTGCCAATGCCTGAGCTGAGCTGTACCTGCGGTTGCGATCCTTTTCCATTGCCTTCATCACGATCCAATCCAGATCGCCTTGAATCGTTTTCTGCAAGCTTGTCTGGCTTGAGCCGTGCCGGCTGGCAATCATATTGGCTTGTTCGCCCAGCGTGCTCACTCGTTGGCTGGGCTTGGGTGGCTCAACCTCTCGGATCGTGCGTTGCAGTTCGGCCATGGCCATTCGTCGTAGTTGTTTTCCGTCAAACGGGGTTGTGCCTGTCAGCAGTTCGTACGCCAACACTCCCAGCGAAAAGACGTCGCTCCGCGTGTCCACATCTAATATTGATGTCTCAGCCTGCTCCGGACTCATGTATTCAGGAGTCCCAATCATTTGCTGAAACGCCGTAAAATATGTCTTGTCGGTCAATGGGCCGTGCAGTGCTTTGGCGATGCCAAAGTCGATTACTTTAGGGATCGGTACGCCATCCATTAGCGAGACCAAAATATTCGAAGGCTTTAAATCACGATGAATCATACCCTTGTGATGAGCATGCTGGACTGCGTTGCACACCAAAATCAACAGTTGCATGCGATCATGGTCGGAAAGTTGATTTGCATCACAGAAGTCTGTGAGGGGTACTCCGTTCACAAGTTCCATCACGAAATAGGGTGATCCATCCGAATCGACACCGCCGTCAAACACTCGTGCTATATTGGGGTGATCCATCATGGCCAGCGCTTGCCGCTCGGATTCAAACCGCGCGATGACGCTTTTGGAGTCCATGTTGGATCGCAATCTCTTGATCGCTACCCGACGTCGTAGCGGTTCAATTTGATCAGCCATGAAGACAACTCCAAAACCGCCTTCCCCGATCGGCTGCAATAGCTTGTAGCGGCCTCCAATTAGGCGATGCGATTCGTTGCCGCAGTTTTGATAACTTGCCGTGACACTGACTGGCATCGGCTTGATTAGAGCTTGCTCCATGAAATGGTCGTCGATGTCGAAACTCAACAACTCTTCAACCTCGGAACGAATGGCTCGATCTGGACAGTGTTCCTCGAGCCAACGAGGTCGTTCTGAAACAGGGATTTCCCTAGCCAACTCAAACAATTCCCGGACCGGTGGCAAAGACGGTTTCATTCCTTCTCCCCTATCAATCTTCTCCTCAGCCAGGCCTTGGTAAATGCCCAATCACCAGCCACGGTTCGCAGGGAAACTTGCAACACGGCGGCGGCCTCTTCCAAAGTTAGTCCTCCAAAGAAACGAAGCTCCACAAGCTTGGCGTGTCTAGGTTCCACCGCCTCCAATTCGGTCAGAGCAGCTTCCAGATCAATCAGATTCGGCAGATCTTCTGAGTGGGAATCCAAAACGTCGTCTAAGGCCACTCGTTCCAAATTGCCACCACGCTTTTCCGCTTTTCGAGCTCTGGCGCGATCAATCAACAAACGCCGGATCACTTGGGCCACGGTCGCTAACAAGTGGGCGCGGCTCTCAAACCCCAGTTGTTCATGGGCTGACAAACGCAAGTAGGCTTCATGGACGATCTCCGTTGCCTGAATACTGTGCAGGCCATATTCGCGATCGACCGCTCGTTGAGCCATCTCGCGCAATTCCACATAGACCTTGCTCCACAGTTGGTGGGCAGCTTCTATGTCGCCGCTTCGAGCCGAGTCCAATAGATTGGTCAGTGAAGGCGGATGACTCATGGCAACTCAGTATTTTTCCACGCTTGAACTTCGGCTCGAATCGACATCGGCTGCAAAACTCGTTGACGTCGATTCGAAATGCCACGGCCATTCAAACTTACTTCAATCGACTCCCAATTGCCTTGCGTGAGCTTGAATTCAAAGATACCGCTAGGTACCGTCTGGGCGGCTCGGTAATGGCCATCAGCAGAGCGTACCAATACGAGGCCATCGGGCTTCCAATTGCCAACCGAGCCTGCATTGCCCGCAACAAAGATCTTCGCATCCAATGGTGTTGAATCAGGAACCGCAACATCGAATTCCACCTGGACCATTCGGTCTTTAGCAATCGTTTCTGCCGCTGCGGGATCGCTCAACAGAAGCAGTTCCATCATTCGCTCGTAGGCGACAATCGAATCGGGAGCCTGCTGGACCCAATCTTTCGCGATTCTTAGCGACAATCCGGTCGCATCTTTTTCCTTCAAGGCATTCAAGAGCGATTGATACTCGCCTTCTCCAAAGCGAAGCGAGCGATCACGGGCAACGCCTAGATAATCTTCAAAGCTCAGCGATTCGGAATCCCGCTTGGCTTGATTCAGAAGGCTGGCGACCCGTTCGTTTTGTTCGCCATACATGGCGGTCATGGAATCGATCTCAGTCCCGGCGGGCATTTTATCGATCGCTGGCAAACGCTGGAGATTTACCGAAGTCAATGAGTTTCTCCCTCGAATCAGAACCGTCTGTCCAACGACAACCGGAGGTGCCCACACACGATCTTGGACGACCCGAGCTCCGGTTTGTACCTCCAGCGCGTCGACGGTCAACTTAGCCGTGGCGAGAACTCCGTCCCCTCGTATGCCGAGCAATATGTCGTCGCTCATACAGAAATTCGCGTCCGTCCAACCTCGCACTCGCCAACTCACTCTACCATTTCCAAGGTCGACGCCCCCCAATACTTTTGAGCCGAACGCCACAAACTGTTGTGTGGTCGGGTCGACCAGCCAATTGCAATAGAACGGGAAGTGGCGAGATTTCCATACTTCTTCAACACTCCAGCGTTCATCGGCTTTGTGTACTCGAAGTCGAAAACAGGAATCAAAGCCTTGTCCAGCGACGAGTAATTCGCCGCCAGGAAGCGCGACTGGGGACACGGTATTTGTCAGGCCCGGCTTCGGCAGTGGGTAGGTCCACAACATTCGCCCATTGGCGGGATCTATTCCCACAAGTTCATCTCTTCCTAGGTAGCACAAGTGCTTTGTTCGTGGCTCCAGCAAGACTTCTGCAAAGGAACCGTAAGCGGCTTCGCCGGGTAACGTCTTCCAGGCCAAGTTACCCGAATCCAAGTCGAAAGCCACCGCCAACGCTTGAGGACCTCCGCAAGCCACGACGACCACTTTCCCATCAGACCAAGGACTACTGGCCCAACCGTACTGAATCGGAGTTGCTTCGAACTCGGCAACCAAATCATGTTGCCAAACCAGTTGCCCAGTTTCCTGTAGAACACAGGTGACCCATCCACCATAGCTGACGGCAATCAACCGGTCTCCAACGGCAACTGGGCTGGCCATGGGCCGGACAGGATAGGCTTGGCTGATGTCCTGGGAAGTAAAGCTACTCTCCTTCGCAAGTGTTTGCCACAAATTCGCACCCTTGCTTGGCTCCAGGCACCGTATCTGCATCGCTTCCTGACCGTCATCCGTAAAGGCCGACTCAGTAACAAAAATTCGGTCACCGGCGACGACGGGCGCCGCGTCTCCGGCCCCTAAGTCCAGCGACCATTCGGCTGTCTCCCATGAGCTCACTTCCCCGGTTCGTTTCATCCGAAAATCCCGTGTCACCCCGCCAAACTGAGGCCATTGTCCGAAGCAGGTCGTGCAACAAAGGTGCAGCAGTGACCATAGCAGTAACCCGAATCGTTTTGGGCTCATACTCATCGAAGTCCCCCACAGGCTTGAAGTGTTTTTTTCTGATAATTCCGGTCTCCCGGACTATTGCGTAATTGAAAGCACAACCATGCAAACAATTTTGAAAACACCTGGCTTTGACTTGGGAAGTGGCCTGTGCCCTCTAATTTTAAGGTAAAAAAGTCACGGCAAGCGCCGGCGCAACTGGGAAAGTTTCGCAATCCGAGACTGAAACCCCAAAATGCAATTAGCTGGTCAAGACCTGGGCGGTTTTCGCGGGTATGTTGGAACCCTGCCCGTAGAAGACAATTCGTGCATAAGGAGGGCATGTCCTTAGGTATCAGGTCGGTTTGTCCTGGGTTACGAACGCCGTCCTATCTCAGGCCGGGATTGGACCGTTTCTCGCCGGGAAAAAACAAGCGATCACGCTGAATGCGCGAGATTACGCGACTGTCAAATGTACTGCTCGCGGTTAGCTGAGGCATCATGATTTGCCTTCGAGCGTTTCAACCGACGCCATCGATGAGGATGTTGAAATTGTGTCTCTTGCGACTGAAATTGGCGAGTACTCGCGCACGGTTGTCCAGAATCTCGTGAAAATCTGCAAGCCAATTTCTACAACTACACCTTGGTGTTTTGCAAGCCTTCATCGTTCCGGGGTGCCCCTTGATCATCGGCTAGGCTCGGTCAGCAGCACCTTCACCGCTCAATCTCCCCCTCGCTCCGCGATGCCAAATCCTTGCTGGTTAGGCCGATTCATTGCCCGCGACCAGCGTTGGGTTCGAACGTTTTATCACTAAGACCAAACCTGCGAGCAACGAACCGGCACCAAAACCTGCGAAATAGACCGAGGCCCAGCTGGCGAAATCGTACCAAAGGGCTTTGGTCCTTTCTGCAGCATACGAAACAACAGGGTCCAGCCAAAGTACCAAACATAGGTTCCGTTGGATATAGCCTTTCGTAACTCGTCAGTCATCCCAGGGTACGTTTTGAAGTGCTCGGGCTTTAACGGCACCCGGATACCATCCCGGGGATGAAAGCCAAAATGATCCACGGCCATCCGCTTTAAGTTGTTACTGTGATTTATGCGTTCTTGAGCGTCTTGAACGAAACTTAATGTGCTCTTACCAGTTGCTCATCGGCGTTCTCACTCGACTTGTCTGCCGATGGCACCTTGATCGGGGAAGTGAATTCCGGTTGTTGGTCGGGCGCGTCAGCATGGCGAAGTGCGGCGAAGTGCTCGGGATTGACGTGTCTGACTGAACCCTCCCCAAAGGCTACGTATCCTCCCGACGTGGGGCAAACGTAGTGAAACCCGAGGACGGCTTCCGCAGCATTAGGTTTGAGCTGCTTCATTGGGGGAATGGGTGCCATTGTAGAGTCGCTGAGGTATTTGAAGCCGTGGTGGCCGCACATCCCGCTTGCCAACAGGGAAACCCCCAGCACGATAAACGTTAGTCTTACGCTTCTACTAGACGTGACTGCGAGCGCTCCCAACAGGACACAAGAGAATACTACGCCGCCGACGGTGATGTAGTCGTACAACGAATTCCAATCGCGGAACAGTGGCAGCGGCGCTCAAGGTGCTCGGCGAATCGACCGAACCAATGAACAGGTACGAAGTTGGCCGATTGTCAGTCGCTGTGAAGTAGCTTAGAGAAAGTGCGCACAACTGACTCAGGAGGGCGTGTCCTGGTCACCAACCGGAGTTTCGAACTGCCCCAGGACGGTTTGTCCTGTGTCACGAATGGCGAACGTCGCAAGTCGGAAAGACGTGCCACCTCCCTTTGCATCGGTGGACCTCGTAATTATCGATCACTCGCCCGAAAACAAAGTTTCAGTCTACTTCATTCCGCAGGTCGAATTCACTCTACTCAGTTCAGTAATAGAACGTTTGGCCCTGTGGACTGCCCAACGGTGGTAAGGCGGTTTGATTCCACTGTGGCTGGCCGAATGTTTGGGCTTGCATCATGCTGGCAGCTGGATCTTGAACCCCTTTTTTGTCAAAACACAACGGCTGGTACTGAATGAAGCAGTTGGGCATGGCGTCCGCAAATTTTTTAACGGCCGCTAACGTCACTGGTACGCGTTGGATGGAGAGGTATTTGAGTTCCTTTAGCGCCTCGAGATACTTTAGTCCGTCATCGGTCAATGTTGTTCGATCCAAGTTTAGGTGAGACAGGCCCGAACATTTCGACAAATCAAAGGCGGCTTGATCGCCGAGCCAAGTGTGTGAGCCGTCGAACCAACGCAATCGAGTACCGGAGACTGCAGCAATCGATGCTTGGTCCAACTGGGTTCGCGAAAGATCGAGGCTTTCCAAGTTGGGCAAGGCAAAGACTTCGGCGAGCTGATCGGTGTTGAGTTTAAAACCGCTTAGCCGCACTCCCTTGACCTCTGGTGTGGCCGCTAACGCTTCACGGATCTCATCAAACGATCCGCGATTGACCGTAACGCTTCGGTTGCGTGGCATCCGGCGACTACTCGTGCGGATGGCGGGTCCAACGTACGGCGGGTAAACACTGCCTTGCAAGACGCCACCCTGCGGAAAAGCTCTGTCATTGTAGGCAATGTGTTTGACGCTAGAAAAGACCTCAGGTCCCAGCCATCGTCGCAGGATTGCTGGTGGATCGGCTGGCGAGCCTGGCAGCAAGGCGACGAAAATGCTTTCGGAAGGTCCCAGTTGTACTTGTGCTCCATTGGAAACTAACGCGGCAATGGCTTGGTGCTCACGTTTGCTCTTGCGCATTTCCGCTCCAAACCATGCCGCCGTGAAAGCTAGCATGGCTATAACCACAAAAAGTGTTTTTAGGCTGGGACGCCAGCGAAAGACACTCCACGCGCGTTGCCAATCGGATTGGCGCTCGAGTAATTTCGTAATCGCATCGAGTCGCTCATCAATGTTGGCTAGTTGTCGCTTTAGGTCGTCCGGTGGAGTTGAGTCGTTGCTGGTCATGTAGAAACAAAGCCTAAATACAATGGATTTAGACAAAGAGCGTGAGCGTGGCGTCGACACTCTCAACCGTCTAGTTGCTGAAATACAGTGGATCTCGCTAAACAGGACGATCTAGTTTATCACGTTCCGCAGGTTCGCGTCCAGTTTCTGACGTCAATTCCGAAATCCTCTCATCGGACAACATCTGTGGCGTGGTGGCGCCTGCGTCATGGTAGATCAATTTGGGGTTTCCTACGTCATTTTTCTGGATCGAATAGCCACTTTTCGCAGAGAGCTTCGCGGTCCTCAGCTCATCGATCACTCTCAGTTTCTTCGATCGCAAAGGGCTTCAGTGACGTGAGTTCACTATCGCTTATTAGAACATTGAATTCGGGTTGCCCGAATGTGTATACCAGATGTGTCTGAGACCATTGGACTTCTGGAGAAATCTCTCGGATTTCATACCTGCCCGCATAGTTTGTTGTGACTTGCTTGATAAACCACGTGTTCGGTAAGACCTCGTCGTACTCAAATTCCGTGACAGTGGCGATGAGTCCGTCCTCATGGAGGGCGATGACACGCGTTGGTAGCCAATTGCGTTCCCTGTCCAACGTATAACGATGTGTAGCACTGGATCGACCACGTTCGGCTGCAGCTTCGGCCCGAGTTTCAATTGTTACGATTCCGCCGTCTTGGAATTCGGCAGAAATCAGCTGGCTTTCGTTCATTAGTTCAACCAGACCATAACGCTGGTCACGCCCTCCAAATGTTCTAGGGTCCAACTCGACCATACTTCCGCTTTCACTCAGAGGCCTAGTTTGAGTGCGATTGGTTTTAAAATTATGTTGAGTGAAAACTCCATCTTGAAGTATGGAAACTGCGCGGCCCTGTCGCTCGTGACGGTAGTCCTGCCCCTTGGCGGTGAAGTAAACTCGGGTGGCGATGCGGGGAGCTTCTGTGAAATTTACAACTCCACCAATTTCTAGCGGAAAAGTTCTGATCTGCGCTTTGTCGACTTTGGGGTCGAGGATGACAGAATACAACTTCGCCCGAATCGTGGTCAGTTTTGCATAATTTGCTGTTATGGCGTCGATTGCCGTTGGAAGAATTTGATCATCGCGTAGATCGTGCGTCTGCCCTTGGCAAAATTCGATAAGGAACAGAAACGGAGCGAGCAATACAAGACAGCTAACAGGAGCAAGGTAATTTGAGCGTGCCACGCGTGTGTCCTCCACTGAGAAGTTTCGAACCAATTCTTAACATAAGGCCTGGGGCAGGTAGCAACAATAGCGTGCTTTCTCTAAGTAAACCGAACCAATTGTTGCTTGGGGGACGTGCTGTTGAAGCAATGACCGCGATTCGGCGCGAGCTATGTGTGTCGAGCAAAAATTTTTTATCGATTTACGAGCGTTGGCAGGATTTAAGATTGACGCACTACTAACGCAGTAGTAGAACAACTACTCCAGTAGGAGTTAGGTCGTGCGTGTTGTAAATCGTGAGGGTCAAGTAAGTGGCAAAAGAACACCGTTTGGCGGAATTGCAACTGGCAATTATGCAGGTGCTTTGGAGTAAAGGGGAGTCAACGGTCGGCGAAGTTCGGCAGGCTTTACAACCGAACAGAAAGCTAGCGTACACGACCGTCGGGACGATGTTAGCCAAGATGGAGGAACATGGTTACGTCAAGCATGTCAGTTGCGGCAGGCAAAATCTCTACCAAGCGGCGATACAAGAAGAGCAGGTCAGCCAGTCGATGGTCAATGACTTGGTCAAACGATTGTTCGCTGGGGACATTTCACAGATGGTTTGCCAACTGTTGGGGCGCGATGATGTGACTCCCGAAACGATTGCTTCGCTCAAGAAAATAATACGCAAACGCGAGAAGGAGTTGCGAGATGAGTAGCCTGCAGGGATTGTGGTCACTGTGCGGCGGATTCGCGCTGACGTATCTGATTCACTCAACATGCGTGCTCTCGATCTGCTGGCTTGCCACATTGGTTGTCAATCGCCATTTCTATGCTTTCCACAGCCTGGCCTGGAGGTGCGCCACCCTACTCGGACTCGCAACGGCATCGATCGCGTTAGTGAGCAACTCTGCAATTGACATGGGACCGGGATGGTCACTTGTCGCTGAGAGACAGGACTTACAATCCGCTGTCATCACTGCTGAAGTCCCAGAAGAAGTTGCACTGAGCACAGACTCTATCGATTCAACTCTCACGGTCTCGGCACAGCTCCATTCCCAAACGCACGAAAACATCGCAAAAGAGTCCGATGTCATCTCCGTGGATGTAGCTGGGCCAGCATTCGGAAACAAAAACACTCAAGACGCCGCAAGATCGCGCATCAAAGCCGAAACCGAAGCATTTTCTGCGGTACGCCAGTCGCCGCCGTTGCTGCTGACAACCGTTGCTGGAATCGCACTCACATTGTGCGTGCTGGGGATGATTCGATTTGTGTTGCGATGGAATTCGTACCGTTGCCTGATGCAATCTTGTCGGCCCTGCAGCCATCGCATTGACCGAATGTTGCGACGAGTTCAACAGCATTGCCCCCGCCGGTGTGTCACCAAAATACTTATCAGCACTCGAATCGCACAGCCCTTTGCCACTGGCGTGCTTCGATGGAAGATAGTGCTTCCTTCAGGATTAGATACCCAGCTTTCAGACGAAGAACTCTACGCTTTACTGGCGCATGAGCTCGGACATCTGGCGCGTGGAGATCTTATTTGGCAGTGGATAGGCGAATTGGTATGCAACTGCCTCGCGTTTCAGCCGCTCAACTTTGTCGCACGCCGCAAATGGCAATGTGCCTCGGAATTCCTGGCGGATCGATGGTCGCTCGAAAACGGGCACGCGTCGCCGATGGCTCTCGCGAAGTGTCTAACACGCGTCGCTGAGTGGATTTCCGAAAAGGAGAAGGTGGTACCTTTGTCGACTACTTTTTCGGAGAAAAATGGTACGCAGCTGATAGCGAGAGTTAGCCAGTTGTTCCGACTAGCTCCTACTACTTCATCCAAACGCTCCTACGCATGGATTGCCAGAATGGCCAGCGCAGGCACTTTCGCTGTCATCTGCCCTTTGGCTGGCTTTGCACCGCACTGCATACCTAACCCCGCGATGGGAGTCGAAGTTAACGCCAGCAGTTTGGCATCGCAGGCTCGAATGCAATGGAGCGATGCGGAGCTTGAACTACAGAGCTTACAGGCTGACCTCGAACGACTTGTCAACATATTGCCGAAGCAACGGCGTTCACCGATCGTAAGCCAGGTCATAAAGGATCTTGAATTTCGAACAACTTTGATGTCGCAGCGAGCAAGCACTATCAGTAGGAAATTTCATAGCAAGGAAACCCAATGATGCGAAAATACATGACCACTGTGGGCGTTTGGATGACGATTTGCTGTCTTGGTTTATGTACTGCAACTGCGGCCGATGATCAACATGATCCCGAAATGGATTTGGAGCTGTCGGCAGAAGTGCAGGCGTTGCGATCCGAAGTAAAGGAGCTTCGGGCAGATATACAACGGTTGATCGATCATTTCGAAGTTGATAAAGGTTTGCCCACACAAGTGGAAGCTAGCTTATCGTCCAACCCATCGACAGATGCAGAGCAAGTAAAGGAAGAAAACAACACCAGTCTCGTGGAATTGAAACTTGAGGATTGCATAGCAGTGGCTGTGCAAAATATGAATCAGAAATTAAGTGAGTCCGAGCAGCGCAGTCTCTTAACGGATGTGCATGGTGCGTATTGGGACCTATGGGCGGCATCAAAGTACTTGGACTTTGTGCGCAATGGCGGGGATAACGCACTGGATCGCTGGCGAATGGCCGCTAATCGAGCGGACAAAACGGTCACAGATGTGAACGAACAACAAGCTCGATCTTTGTACAAGCTGTTTGAATCGAACGTTTCCGAGGCCTTGAATGGTTCAAGAGCGCCGGGAAAGGACCCGCAGGGGCTGTACCGTCTCGAAATGAATTTGCGTCAGAAAATCGGCTGGGCAGCGTCGGCTGGACGGATTAACCCTATAGACGAGCCACACATCGCCCCGTTGAAGCTTGACTGGGAAACTTTCCGAGGCCAAGCCTTGCGAAATGACCGCAATATTAAGAATATCAAGGCAAGTATAGACCAGCTTGAACTGAAGCTAGCCTCGGCGAAAGACCCATCGCCAATCGGTCGTCGAAGGGCTCTCGCGGGAGTTCAATTTCTCCGAATGCAACTTGCCAAACGTTACAAAGAACTACGCGATGCGGAAAGACTTGTTGTACAGGACCTTAGCATCAAATGGCGCGAGTCGGAATCGCTCTACAATGCTCTCAAAGACTTCAATGATCAGCTCGCGGCATGCGCGGATGAAGTCAAAATTTATCGAAGTAAAATTGACCAAGGAGACGTAGGACCGTCGATCGACGCACTCATACGCGCCGAAGAACGTCGAGCTCGGGCTGCATGCCAGTACTATCTGGCAGTCGGCGCCTACTGCAAGGCAACATATGCAATTCAACAGATGAGTGGATTGTCCATTGTGTCAGATGCTAGCCTTCAGCTAAACGACAATACACTGCAATCTGTCGACGACGATGAAAAGACACGTGATTTGACGAACGCCATACAGGATATACCGATGGTCGACATTGCCAGTATCCACCTGAAGTGGCGCACAACTGGGCCAGGAACTACTTCGACGCGAATCTGCACAATTTACGTTTCTGGACAATCTGGCACACAGCTTTCCAGCGTTGTATTAACGCAGATTGCCAGCAAGGCAGTCGAGTCCATTGCAGGCTTGCGTCGGAACGAGGTGTCCGTCATTGATATTGGAGGATCGCCGACCCACTCACGCGAAAGTATCACCGAATAGGCGATGGGGCTCGTTCTCCTGCAATGACGAACCAACGTTTCACAATACGATTCCTTCTGCTGATCACGACCATTACCGCTTGCATTCTAGTTTTCACTACAATCCAACCGTGGAAGGACCCGCGATTTCGCCCGGCTGCAACGCGCAAATACGACTACTACTGTGGTTTGCTCGAGGCCGAGCTAACTTCAGACTCACCTTCAGCTGACATTGGTACATATGCCTCGTTCAGTGAAAACAACACCATGCGCTGGATCGCCTTTGGTACCAGGCATTGGGTTTACGAATATCGCAAACTCCAACACTGTGGGCCCGATGTATACGATCGAACGTTCGGGGTACTTCACCGAACGAACGCGATGCTAACCCTCTCTCAGCGTTATCAAAGCGACTCACTTCCGAATTCGTTGCAGGTATTCAGTTGGGGCGAACGTAGGTACCTGCTTTCGCCGTCCGAATACAACGAATTTCGCAGAGCTGTCGAGACTGGAGCTGAGCCACGTATTACCATTGAAGGAAGATTCTTGCTACGGATGGGCGACGAAAAGAAATCCGTCTCCGCTTGTCCCGACTTGCCCGTCTAAGCTCGGAGAACCACGGAATGAACGAAAGTCGCATTGGCGGACCGACTTTGCTAAGCTATCTACTCACGCGACGTCGTTATTCCCAGCGTTCTCCAATAGAGTTTCAAGGTGAGAGATCCTTCGAGCAATTTGACTAGAAGATATCGCACGCAGTTCTCGATATCCGCGATCATGCTAACAACTCTTGTAGTTGGCGTCTGCACAGCGTATTGGCTGTGGACGCGCAGCAATTCGTATGGCGTGTCGCTTACGGCCTCGATACCCAACGCCGTAAAGTTTGGGATTGCCGGTAAGATCGATATTGATCGCGATGGAAGGAACGATCTCGCCCAACTCATAAAACTTATTGAAGCCAACGGCGGACAAGTTTCCTATATTAAACACGAAGACGGCACGGCTCTGGGAAAACTCACTCCAAAGACGTCTTTCCTCATAATAGACTCAATGGCTGACAATCGTATTTCCTCGAATACTAGCCTAAAGGAGGCTGCTGGCAACGGCATTGTAGTTATGGAATTGCCGCAATTGCTTAAGCATACAGGGCGGCAAAACGCGAAAGGCGCTGGCACTCGTTTCTGAAAATTCGACAAATGGGAGATGGGGCATGGGGAACGATGGATTGCACGTGAGTTCGCGAGCTCGTCCGAATTGCTAAACAATCACTGCGCGAACCACGTTAATCCAACCGTTCGTGATGAAGAAGGTTATACCAAATTGACTGACCGCGAGCCAAATGACCAAATTTGCATTGGCACTTGCGAACGTTGTGGAGAGTATCGCGATGGACGATCGAAGCTAATGATTTATCGGCTGATGGGAAGGTTCCCCGCATCACCAATCGCGCGCCAATTTTTTTGCAATCGTTGTCTGCGCGTCATGCGCATATACGCAATCGTTGGATTCTCATTGCTGGCAATGCTACTCGGATCGCTTGTCGTTGCCGTGCTGTGGATACGCTTTGTTCTTAACAATTAACTGCACTATACACCATAATGGAGCTTCAAGGATAATCGAGTACGAGTTCCAACCCAACGTATCGTGACCCCCACACCACCGTACATCGGCTCCGCATACGGTCGCCCGTACGCAGTTGCCTTCGCCTAGTGCTTTGCCACCGGAGTTGTCATTGGTATGCTGAACTCCTTGAGACTCCCAGTCTCGCACAGGGACTAATCCCGAAGGATGCACCCCATGAACTTATGCCCATGACGGGCGTACCCAAGCCATGCACAGGAGCACCGGTGGCTTATTCACTTACTAACCCATCACTTGCCGGTGCCATGTGATGGCCGACGTTGTTCGAGTGAAATCATGAATGTACCTGCCCTTTGTCTTGTTCTTTGGCTAGCATTGCCCCTTTACGGACAGGTTCAGGACGCGAGAATTGATGCACTAGAGCAATGGACCAAGATTCCTACACAAAAAGAGCGCTCAAGGATTTTGGGGCAGCTTTCCGATGCTGAGCTTCAAAAACTAAAATACGGAACAGACGATAGCCTATCATTGCAAGCCGCTTGGAAGCTCATCACTGATTCACTCCACCGAGCGCGTGGTTCGAAGCCCGAATTCCATGACCCTGCACCCTTGGCATATTTCGTTGGTTTCGTCGAAGGACGCTCAGAAGTAGGTCCACCATTGTGGTTCTCAAAAACGATACTCACATCGTGCGCGAGCGCGAACTTTGTGCCGCACGTGGTACCGCGTGAGGTAATTCGTCCGCGTCGCCTTGTCGGCAAACAGGAGGAAGTACTGGGGATGGTTCGCAGTGCCACGGACATTCGTATCGATCAAAACGGCGATCGCGTTCAGATCCGGCTAAATGAAACTGCGGTCAATCTTCCTGAAGCAGTGGTTCGCAAATTGAACGGGGGTCTTTCTGGCGATCTCGATTGCTGGGTAGAAGCGAACCGAGCGTATGTCAGCTGGGGGAACAGTAGCACAGCTGGGGAGCATGATGTTTGCTGCATCGATCTCGAGGCCAATTCGTTGGTCTGGCAATCCAAAACCTGCGCCGGCTACTATGGAGCAGTTGGCGGATATAGTGAAGGCTTTCATGAAATACGTGTTAGCAAGGAACGGGTATTCATATTTTGCGCAGCACATGTAGGCTTTTTTCTGCACTCCTTTGATACCAAGACTGGCAGGACCCTACAACAATTTTCAACTGACTTCAGCCCATGATCTTCGCAGATCAAGCGATGAACACGAAGACGCCGAGTGTGACTAGCATACCCCAATATCAACCACGGCGACTCGATTGTCGTCACCATTTTGCCAGCGAGACGGACCCATGCGAGACAACGAACCCCACGCCAGCGTCACTAATGCAAATGACTCGCCTGCCGACTCACCGCAGGGCACAACGATACCGCGACATATTGCGGGACTACTCGACAATATGCTTGCGTGGTTCTTGTCTATTGTGTGTGCAAAGCAACTCCCCGACTCACTAATCGCCCTGCAGATTCTTGTAGCTGTCTCTGCCTATCTGGGCTATTTTCTATTGTTCGAGAGTCTGTTTTGTACGACACCCGCGAAGTACATGAACGGGCTGGTCGTGCGGAATTTCAGTGGTGGACGCTGCACATTTCGGCAAACACTGGTTCGTACATTGTTTCGCGTGCTAGAGGTCAACCCCGCGTTGCTTGGCTTCTTGCCTGCAGCAGCAAGCATCATCTGGTCTCGTAACAAACATCGCTTTGGAGATAAAGTTGCTCGAACGGTCGTAGTCTTCCGCTAGCCATCAGGCACCAAATTCAACACCAATGTATGGACAATAAGTCGTTTTTGAAATCACCATCATCTCCCTTCACCCTGTGATGCAGGTCGTTCGCCACTGTGCCGCTGCACGTCGATCTAGCGAGGACGCATGCCACACTTTACCCTCTCCCAACTACTCATGGGTGTAGCGCTCATCGCAATAACATTGTCATTCACTCAAGCTGAAGGTTGCGGCACGCGCTACACGATGATTGAGACGCTTTCCTTCACGTCGGACGGTTCGAGGATCGCAGTCACCACGCTCAACGCGCGCGACGCACGCACGCCGCTCAAGTTCTACAAGTCTAACGTCGCAAGAACGATCAGTTGGCTCAATGCCACTGATGGCGTAAATCGTGGACTCATCCATCAGGACTTCAAACCTGGCAATTGCGGCCCAGCATTCCGGCTCTGGCGCGTCGGCCGAACATCCGTGCTCTGCAGTCCAGCGAAAGATCACGTTGTTATGTCTGCTTTCGGAGGCGGCGACGTAACTCGTATTGTGAACGCCAGCAAACCGACTGTCGTGAACCTCGAGCATCCGGCCTGTAATATCGCATATTCCAAATCGGGTCGGTTTCTTGCAGCCAGCGGTATGTGCGGTTTGACTGTGCTCGACACAGAAGATGATACTGTCAAAATGCGAGTTCAGGTCAACGATCTTCCATTCCTGGGCGCATCGCTGATGTCATTCGCGAATGACGAGTCGCGCCTCATTCAAGTCGGTGGCTCGCGTGTACACCTATGGGACATCTCCACTTCGACGCATCTCTCTGTGGTAGTCAAGGACGTTAAACCATTGGTCAACGCTATCGCGGTCACGCCGGATGATAATGTAATCATTTGTTCCGATGACTGGGTTCGGCGATACGACTTCACTGGCCAGATTGTTGCTACGCTCTCCGAACAAGGTGCTTACATGTGCTGCATTGCTCGTGACGTCGAACGCCTTGCGATTTGTGCGGATGGTGAACTGAAAGTCTATGATCTCAACTCAAACGGCGTATTGCGTACATTGGCGTTTCAAGGCGCTACAGCTTTGGCAATGTCATCCACGGGCGAACAACTTGCCGTCGGCGATTACAACGGGCGCGTGGCGCTCATCGACATAGCGACCGGTGTGCAACGGTGGTTTGCCGCTCCGCTAGATCAGTATCGGTGGCCATGGACTTTGCCTGCTGGCTTTGTGCTTGTCTGGCTCTATGCCGCTTGGCGACTATTTCGACGGCAGGGAATCGCTGGCAATGCCCACGCTGAAAGCGTAGTGGAAGATTGAATCCATATGTAATAAAATGTGGCGAAATCGGGTGGCTGCCGCCATAGCTGGCCGCAGCCCCTACACGACAAAAGCTAGCATGCGGGTCCGCACTCGGGGCTCTGTGGAGCAAGTTCATTAGGTAGATACCGGCTGGGATTAGCGAGGTATGCCTTGATAACGGTGCGGCGAAAGCGACCAGCGAAGAACAGGACAGAAATCGTTCAGGGCGACCAGAACATTGCAGGGACCGGCATGGATCGGTTATACTCCAAGCATCAGCGGCGGGTCCCCCAAGGGACCGAAGGCCGCGAACAACGCGTTGCAGCCGAGCTACGGTGGCTGATCGATTTTGCACAAATACCCTGTCCCCCGGAACCGACGGAACGCTGCCGTTCGTCGAGAGATTGGGTGACCTCAAATTGACTGATTTACTTCTAAAGTCATCGCAAGATATTCTTAATGAGGCACTTCTTTCAATTGTTCGTATCCACCCGCGTCCAGCTATGTTCATTAACCAACTCGGTGACTCGCTTATCGCCGCCGATCTGTCCCTAAAGATGTATTGACCACTAATGCACTTGAACTTGCACCCTCGTCGCTGGCATTTACTCACGTGGTCCGCATTTCTTTTTTGGCTCGTGTTCGCCGTTGCCCCCAATATTCCGCAGAACGTGACCTATGAGTCATTTTCCGAAGTGATGGACGATCCTGGTGACGACGCTGGAGTTCCGACCGCGTACAGTTCAACGATGATGATCGGTTGGCCATTCACGTACCGCGAATACACAGTTACATCGACATCGAAGAATGTCGCAATGAGTACTCACTTGTTTTGGCTGATGGGAAATTTCATTGTCATATTACTTGTGCAATACTGCGTCATGTACTCGTTCCAGCAATTCGGACAATTTTCTGTCAGAGCCATGATGCTAGGAACGCTCCTCGTAGCCTTGCTCATCTTTCTTGGTCGTTTCCTTTTAGACGCATTTTCATTTTGGGGGCTTTACTACTACATCTGTGCTATATACTACTCTCCTGTGATCCTTGCGGTGTTTAACATTTTGTTCAAGTTGTATTTACAGCGCCGCATGATGACAGAACAAAGGGTTGGGGACGAAGCTCTCGATCAGCCGTTTGGACTTGAGTTAAGTCACTCCTTGGACTCGCTGAATTCTAGCGTTCTGCGAGACCATCATTTTTAAGCTCACGACTTCTGCGATCTTCCGCCTTGTTGCGGTTGCTGCTGTTGGTTTAACGGTCGCCAATTGGTGGCCTCGAGCTTTGCCACCGCATAGCGACGGCTCCACAACATCCGTTACCTGGTACCATGGCATGTGGGGACCGCGTTCATACAGCAAGGTGACTGGCACCGATCGATATGGCGGCACGTTCCAAGTTGCGATCAATGGACTGCCGTCTTACTCGCAAATGAAAGGGGCCTACCCCGATGGTTCTCCTCGTGAAGAGACTGTTGTCTATGTTACAGGCAGCGTGGACGGCGCGCAAATCCATCGAAAGAATGTACTGACTGGAAAATACTTTGGGCCAGACGGAAGTCAGATTGGGATTGTGGAAGAAGGCACGGGCAGCATTAAATACTGTTGGCCTAATGGAACACCTGCATGTGAATACGAGCTGCAGGATGGCAAGGTCGTTCGTGAAAGGCAGTGGTGGAAGAACGGTACGCTTCGTTTAGACACTCCATACCGCGACGGCAATGCCCATGGCGAGTGCCTCGAGTACTATCCGAGCGGTCAGGTGCGATCGAGAGCACTCCGAGAGAAAGGTGTATGGCGCGAAGTCACTTGGTATAATCAGAGCGGCAGTGAGGCAACTCAGCCCGATTCTCTAAACCAATTTGTCAATCTATTTTAGATAACACTACGCAGAACCATGTGTTGGACCGAAGTTGCGGAGCCCAACCAGTTTACTAAAAACTCAACCGCCGCAACTCGGTCAACACCGACGTTCGGCAGGAGCACGCTTATGATACCCCTTGATCTACGAGAACAGAAGACAACGAAAATGCATTGCGGCGTTCCCAACGTTTCTCCTCGTGCGGCGAGGGTCTCTTTTGTACTCGCCCTTGTCGCGTTTGCTGTTGGTACAGTTTGCATCATGTGCGGACACTCGCCCCCTGGGCTCATCCTGGTGTTCGCTGGAGTGGCTGGGACGATGACGAGCGTTCAGGCATGGCAGCATTGATGGAAGAACACAGACTCGTTGAGTTGGAGTACATGATCCGAACAAAGCGTTGAACCCGAGCGGGCGACCGCGCCGGTCCCGAAATCCTAAAACCAACGCGCCCGCCGCGTTAACCCTAACGTTCGCCCGTGATAGCCAATAATAAGCTTCGGCTCAATACTAGCCGAATATACCAGTCGCCGTTCGGTACGAAATTGTGAAACCGCATACTTTGGGAGGCGTGATGAAATGCCGTTCACTCGTTTCCAATTTGCCTAACAGAATTGTTAATAAATGACAATACGATCTTACAAGATTGATTTGCCAGACGATGCCTGGGACAGGATCGATCGCCTTGCGGCGCAGATTTCGCACCATGAGGAGCCTGTCCAAACGCTTGTTACGGTGCTTCTCGACATCGTCCAGAAGGGCGTTGAGCGCAGAAGGTCCAAAGAACGCGAAATGGTAATTCAATGTTTCGGAGAAGAAGCTATGCAAGAGGCCACCATTGAGCATGCACGTAGGATGATGCCGTAAAGCTGTTGAGGCCGAGCATTAGACCGACGAACCACGGAATGAACGAAGTCGCGTTGCTCGTCCGTTTTGCTAAAATGTCAACTCACGCGACTTCGTTATTCCAACCTTCGGCAGTCGAAAGGGCCTCCGCTAGAAAACACGTGTGATGTTACTCGTAGATATCAAACTTGGTCAAAGTCCGATTCACGGGCTTGGGATATTCGCGGTTGCGTCCATTGCTAGGGGAACGCCGGTCTGGCGTTTCACGCCTGGGTTTGACCTTGATCTAGATCGGGCAAATGTCGAGAGGCAGCCGGAACACTTCCGCCGGATGCTGATGCATTATGGTTACGTCGATGCACGGTTGGATCGATTCATCCTTTGCTGTGATGACTACCGCTTCATTAACCATAGCGATGATCCGAACATCATAAGCGATTGGACAGACGACAAGTACGGCGTCGATAAAGCCGGTCGGGACATTCGCTGCGGCGAGGAACTGACGATCGATTACAACGTCGTAGAAGGTACTAACCCCAAGCATTCTGAAACGAAGGCCGAACAAAGCGGTGAGCGGGAGCCGCCGATGATGCGGATCTTGAAATCCTAGCTGTTTGGCGGCGGCCCCGTACCGCCGTCGTTCGTTGCCTCAATGCTCGCCCAACGCGTGGATGATCGATGGTGGCCAATTCGTGTGGAGCTGTGAGAATATCACTTGGTGCGGGCAGACTTGAGCGGCAACGCAAGAACGCAATTCACTGACCTTATTGCTTAGCACGCTCCGCGCTCCACTGGTGGGTTCCTTTGATTGTTTGACACCGTGACAACGGCGCGCGGCGAGAGCAACCAGCGAACATCCGACCAGAACTCGGCTAGAATTCGAGCTGGGCTACCAGAACGTTGCAGGGACGTTCAGGAATCGGTTATACTCCGAGCATCAGTGGCAGTTCCCCCGCGGGGCTGAAGGCAACGAACCATGAAATACATCCAAGTTCCGTTGGGCAGTCACTCCTACACAAAACATCAACTGCCGGAACTGGATGAATTCGGTCGTTCTGCCACAAAGGAGCATCTCACGTTGTTGCGTCCAACTCGACACTCGGCGTTATGGATTGCAACGTTGCTACTCGCAATTGCGTGGCCGCCTGTCTATTCAATATTCGTTGATCCCATTTTGTGCCAAAGCCTGGATCGTGGCTTCGTATCCACCGGTGAACTAAAGAATCTGCTTGATGCTCGACGTTACACCATTGATATACCGATGGAACTCGACGGCCACTTCCTGACGTTCGATGCCTTTGTTGACGGCAAGGTGACACAGGGCGGTGGATCATCTGTTGTTGGCGGGTCAAAGATTGTACTGCTTCTTCGGCGTGATCGAGAATCGCGGAAAATCGAGTATTGCTGGTTAGGCAAAAATTCCGTGTCACGTGGTATCTTAGATGATCCGCTTGCCGGTGCAGGAAGCTCCACCGAAAGAACCGACGGACCAATCAACTCGGGAGATTGGTTGCTTCGTGGTGGACGGACCGGTGTGCAGGTTTACCCGACAAGAGAACCTGCTGAATTCGAATTGCGGTTGGCCTTTGGAGATCCATGAAGAAAGGCAGAACAGTCGCATGCTACGGAGCCGGCGGTCGGGTCGGTTTTCAAATCAAAGCGTATCGCGCCGGCCCGCTGATGCGTCTCGTTATCTGTCGGAAGATCATGCACCACAATCGACGACGCTTTACTTTTTCGATGGGGGCTATCCTCATAGGAATCGCATGCTTGGCAATACCTATGAGCATCGCGGCTCGTATAATCCAATTGCGAGAGGTTGCTGGGAAACATCATTTTACTTCATTGGACTATGGGTACCGCGCTGCCTCTGCCCAAATTCCGCCGAACACCCGCATGAAAGATCGACCACCAGCACTCATAAAGACGGATCTTCAAACGCTCGCAAACGTCAATGACGACTGGCGGTTGTGCATCCATCATGCTTCTCTTCGAGACGCATACATCTCCGCCGCACGGTCGTGGTGGTTACCGATGCCAGAATTACCGAAACTTGATGAATCAGAAAATATTGCTGATGCGAGTGACTACTGGAACAACACCGTCCTCCCATTCATTGCTAGGAACCCAAGCTTGCTTTACTCGGTTGCAGGCTTTCCTCGTTCAGATCCACAGATTGCGAGATTCAATGCGGAGTTGCTAACTGTTGATCAACTGGCACATCTTCAGGGCCGAATCGATAATTCGCTCGAAGATCTCCAGATTGACAGATAACCATGCCATGCACGCGGCGACCGGTGGCCACTCTACTTTGTTAACCCGTCACTTGCCGGTACCGCGTGATGGCGGTCGTTGGTCAACTGCATGATGCTGATGGAATCACTGAGATTCATCAAGAGCCGTCCAATGACCATCGGCGGCGAAGAGCATTCGGGATGGCTTCCCTCTGGAGCGGCAACACCGTTGCCGACACCAACACGCCATCTGCTTTTCAACTTTGAAATACAATTTGATGGAGACGGATATCTCCTGTGTCACCAATCGATTGATGGCACCGTGTCAGGAGACACATGGCACCAAACACTTGCGGATGCTGAAAATGCGGCTTATGATTGGTTTGGTATTGCGGCTTCGGAATGGAGATCCCGATGAATCTCTCATAACACGTAGTTGACTCTATTTTGACTGCGAGCAGGACGTGCAGGACAATGTTGACGAGCAAAGGCATGAAACGAAGCCCTCGATCAGCCGTTTTGATTTTCGTTGAGTCAACTGCTCGGGGTCGCTGAACCCAGACGTTCACGGTCAAGACCCATGAAGCTCGCATCAACTTTCTTTCTCGCCCTATTGATGAGCTGTAGCATTTTCGCTGGAGACGTCGACGATCGGATTGCTGCCCTTCAAATGGATTCCGGTTGGACCGAAATCAACTTGACAGCGGAGTCGAAAAGGGAGAATTGGAGCGTCAGGATGTTTCGAAACACCGAACGAAAGGAACTCCTTACTTTTGCTTGTTACTCAGTGGTGGGGCCTGGGTCAATTGATGACGCATGGGAATTTGCGCCTTCGGGATACCCGTACTGGTTCCCACAAAGCAAGCCGTATACGATCAATGCAATCAAGGGCGAATGGTTCGATTCAAAGCAGTTTGGCGAGCGGAACCGGTTGGCATATACTGTCGTAAACGAGCACGAATCTGATAAGATCGAAGATCTTCGAATGGCAAACGGTTTTCGAGCAAACTTAGATGGTCGTATTTATTACGTGCAGCACACTGCCTCACATCCAATTGCGGACGGGATTGCCCGTGAGTGGCTCGAACGGCTAACAAAGAGCACGCGTTCCACAAAATGACCTAGAACACTCCAATGTACGCGAGTTGCGAGTTGCGGGTCGCGTGTTTTCCGATTGTATGATCACTCGCCGCAACCGCGTGATTGGTGTCGTTGTGCCGCGGCCCCTACGTCGCTACGGGGCTCAACACAACTTGCTTAAAAGAGTCACTTAGTGTGCAATATCAACTTCGCCGAGGGGCCTAGCCGCGGCACAAGGCCCAGATTTAGCCGCGGCACAACAACCGATTGTTGACGACGTTGCCATGCACGACCTAAACTTCGATTAAAGTTCACTTCGCCACGCGTCAAAATCGGAGCGTTCAAGCATCGGACTTAAAGCGTGGACAGTAATTCCAGCCAATTCGTAGTTCCCCTGCTTGGACCAGATGGGTTCTATCTAATGTCCACTGTTGTCGCAACTGAAACGGATACTGACGATTGCCGGATAGAGATGACTTGGGAAAACGTGCGTCTTGAAGCAGTAGCTGGAGATTTTTTCGAAGCGTTTTGCAAGATTCGAATTGAACTATGGAAAAATCAATTGTTGCCGGACTGCTACGGCGCTCATTTACGAGCCTTTCCATCAGGAATGTCACGTTCGGTGGGAGGTGGATTTAAACTGTACCGACTGACGCTCGGCAAACAAGCACTTACAAAAGATTTGGTACAATTGTTCGACGCTGGACAAGACGTGATTCCGGCCACCGTTGATGATCAAAGACGATTTTTCGATGACTGGATAAAGAGCCTGGGTGAATGATAATCTGTTACCGGATTTGAGACGTAAAAAGCCAGGACAAAAGCGTGCACCCAAGTCGCGGGACGGGTGCTTTGATTTTTGGAGACGTTACTTGCCGCGACTGGGTGACGATAGTCGTTCCGCCAGAAGAGCATCCGATTGAAACGTACAATCGTATTCGCTTCCGTTCTTTTCCTAATCGGGATGATCTTCCTAGTCTTTTGGATGGGATTTAATCGATACGAGATTCTCGCTTACTCCGACCTAAAGAGATTCACGCACTCCGGACGCGATGACCTCTATGCGTATTACCCTCAGCTTATCGACAAAATCGCCGCGCGCTCAGAGTTGGCAGGTCGTGTTGAGATGGTGCATTTGTCTGTGTCGGACTTCCGCAGTCCAGAATATGAGGGTCGCGATTTCTCGTCGTTAGCGTCCCTCCCTAACCTGAGGACTGTAGAATGCACCTACTCGCACAACGTTGATGCATTCACACCAATTTTGAACCGAATTGCTTCACTCAACGAAGTTGGTCTATATTATTGCGATCCGATCGTCCAAACGCTCCAGGACTTAAACAATGATTCCTTGCGATCAATCAAAATTCACACTTACAAAATAACGGAAATACCGGATGACGTGCTGAATGCGTTCGCACAACGGATGCCGGAATGCACGATTAGCGTCACTACAGACTGAAATATTGCGGAACCACGAAATGCACCGAAGTTCCGTTAGCCAATCGACTTTGCACGACTACCTCACCGACGGAAATCGGTGATTTCAACCGTTCGCATGTCGCATAGCATACAAGGAGCCGCTGAATGCCAAAACATTCATTGCTAATATCCGTCGTTGCACATGTATTGTTACTTTGTCTCAGCACACTTGCTTCTTCACAGACGACGAGCAACTCGTCCGATGCGAAAGCTTCAACATCGGCCAGCGAAGTCTGGCATGCTGGACTGTGGAACGTAAACTCGGCCAAGATCATAGAGGATGACATGCCTCAGAATCCAAAACACGGACACCAAGAGTTGCTACTAATCTCGGGTGATATAAAAATTGAGATCTATCTTCCCAATGCGGAAAAGCGTGTAGGAATGAAAGCCCTTGGGTCAAAGCTCATTGTCACTGCAAGCGATCAAGAAGGCATACTATATGTCAGGGAAGAGTCAGGGACTGACGATAAAAAACGGATTGGGCGTTTTACCTTAGCAGCAACTAACACGGAGAAGACAACGGCTACGATTACTTATTTGCATCGACGAGGCAATGGCAAAAACTGGAAGTATCAACTCAGTATCTCAAAGATCGAAGATGCCGAACAACTTAAATCGATTGCGACCAGCATGCAACGAGGGCTTAAGGACCAGGGCGGGGGCTTAATGGAGATGGAGATGGAGGTGTCGAAGGATAGCACGCACCAAGCTTTTATGGAGAAATGGGCGAACCAAGTGTTGCACGGGAGTCCCGGTGGCCGCTCTGCCTTGCACAACCAGTCAAATTCCGGAACCCCGTGAACACCTCCGTAATCCGACTTGGCTGATCGATTTGGCGACAACTCCCGTCAGCGATGCGGCAAAGGCATCGCCGGCGTTAGTTGGCATCATTGTTCGGTCCGGTAGTACTGGCAGAAATGGCAAAATGAAAAAACTCTTGGTTGTTATTGGAATTTGGGTCGCCTTTGCAACAATCGCATTCGCGCAGGACGATTCGACGCTCGAGCAGTTGATCAAGAAAACTGAGTCCGAAGCGACGTCTGATCGTGTGGTTGCATTCAATTCACTTGCCAAGTACTGGGATCGACGCCAGCAAGCATTGGCAGGTTTTTCCGACACACCGACGGAAGCTACTCCGCCGAAAGCTCAACAGCCAGAGATCACCGATGGGAATCTGAACAAAATTGCGGAAGCAATCGAGCGAGGTGTCAACGATTTTGATTCGGGTGTGCGTAAGGCCGCAGCGATCGCTTTGGTTAGCGCACCCCGTTCTTCTGATGCTGTGCAGTCTTCCATATTAGCTTGCATCAAGAGCGACGACGCGACGGTCAACTGGTACGTGATGCAGCAACGAACGGACGTTTGGCCAAGCGTCGATTTGGTAATCGAAAATTTGATCGAGGGTCTATCCAGCCAAGACTTCAACAAATACTATGCCGCGAGCGATTTGTTGAGAGACTATGGTGAACAAGCCCGTCCGTATTCTGAAAAAATAGTTGAGGCCATCCTCAAAGGCGGACACCATAAGGATCGATCTTTAAAGATGTACGTTCTTTTCGATATTGGGCTCACGGAAGGCGCGATGAGAATATTGGTGAAACGCGCGGACGAATTAACTGTAGAGGAATCAGCCATCGTCGCACTATCTCTGTTGGAATATCCTGATGCTCTACAGTTGCTTCAGGTTAGGCATCCGAAACTAATCCAATCGCTGGAGCGACACGACGTGCGGTTGTTTCCGTTTTTATGCAAACATCAGTACGAGCCACACAAGACCCGAGATTGGCTGCTGTCGGCGGAATCACTCCCGGCGAATATGATGGGAATGCTAGGTGAGCGTCGCTTTATCGAAGAAATCACGAAGCTCGAAGCAAATTCCAGCAACCACGAGAAAACCTTCTTGTACGCATGCAAGCGTGCTTGCGGAGCGAAAGCAGACGTGGTCGTTGACGTTGACTCAAAACACCCCGTTGATTTTCGACCAGCATCTGCCTGGCCCAACTCAGATGACCGACGACGCGGCAAGACTGCCGCCGGTCACGGCGATGGAAGTACCGACGTGATGGTGACCGGTGAAATACGCGCGGCGGATGGTTCTCATCCCAAGGCAGTTGGCTTTTATCGGACGAACGACGCCATGCTCATGGGAACGAAGCTGGACTACGCCGAACCCTTGATGTACGACCAACAGAGTGGTCGGTTTGTTTTTCTAACAAAAGTTTTTGCGGCTTATTGGATGGGAGATGGTCAACCCGAAGCGGGGCCTTATCAAACCGGTAGTGCTCAGATTCGAGTCGAAGCTCCTGGTTTCAAGCCACTCGTTGTGCAATTCTTTGACGAATTGCCTGACGTCAGGATCACGCTTGACAAGGAAGATTAGGTAATGCGATTTACTACCGGCGACGACAACCAAGATTTACTGCGCAGGATAACCACGCGGGGAACCGGAGCCGCCAATGATGCGTTTTTCTAAGTCATAATTTGTTGGCGGCGGCTCGTTACCGCGGTCGTTCTGTGTCTCGACAATGTCATGCAATTCACCACGAAGCACTTGCTCGTAGCCGTCAGCTCAATTGCTCTCGATTGTAGAACGCCAGCGAGCTGAACGCTTTACGAGGTAGGCTATAGTTTCGGAAAGTTCGGATGGCGTAAAAGGCTTGGCGATGAAGTCGTCAGCTCCTCGCTTGATGGCGGACTCAAGTGCTGAGCGAGTTCCATGCGACGTGATGAGGACCACAGGGGTGAGTGGCTGGCGAGATTTTAGCTGCTTTAAAAGTTGGAACCCGTCTATTCCATCCATATCTAAGTCGCAGAGCAAGATCAGCGGCGAATTGGTTGCCAACCATTCCTGGGCCAGAAGCGGATCCTTGAAGAGTATGATGCGGACGCCGCTGGGCAATGCTTTCTTGAGGTAACGCTCAAGCAGAATGAGGCAATCGGCATCGTCGTCAATGACGCAAACCTGGCTTTGAGACATCTTGTTGCTGCTTCTAATATCGGCCACGGCGAAACCGGTCGTACTTTGCGGATTCCATGCTGCTAAAGCGTTGCTCCAAAACTAGGTAAGTCAAATTAGAGCTAATGCATTGCACTAATTTGCACCAAGCTTGAACCGCTTGAGGACCTACGACGTGACTTCATGTTTAGGAGGGGACTCAAATGAGTACCAACCAAGGGATCGCTCCGTAACCTGGGGGTGTGTGTACCACTTCTGTTCCCACACTCGCGTCTGTTTCTTATGAGCTATCCATCTGGTATGATGACTCCCGTTTGAAATACCGGAACTAAACACAGGGCACTAGGTTCTTGCGAACCGCACCCCATGAACTCGCGCCCATGTCGGGCGTACCTGCACCCAAGCCCTCGATCGGGTGCTTTGACTTGCGTCGGGTCAACTGCTTGGGCTCGCTGAACCCTAGCGTTATGCGGTTAGGAGCAATTGATTGGCTGACAATTCACTAGGTGACGCAGAGTACTATGATGACAAGCAGTATGCTGGAATTGCAATCCGATTGCTCGTCATGGTTATAGACTCGATCATTCTTTTGACTGTCGGGATCGTGCTCTGGGTACCATTCGCACTTTTGATAATGTCAGGTACTTTGGAAATTGATCCAAGTGGCTACTTTTGGTTACTCTACCTTGTAGCGATTTGGGTTTACTTGGCACCAATCAAGCGTTCTGATTTTGGGACGATTGGACTAAAATTGTTGGGCCTTACATTGGTTTCAGCGAAGGGTGGAAAACCATCCTTGCTTAACATGACGATGAGAATGATGATGTGGATGTTTGGTCCTTTCAACCTAATCCTTGATTTACTCTGGCTCGGCGCGGATACTGAACGACAGTCCCTACGCGATTGCTACCTAGGAACCTACTTGGTCAAACGTGGCTCTGTCCCAGTTGGCCGAGCACCAGTTCACTTGACATACTACAATGCGATGGGATTTTCGTTGTCCTATCCGCGGGTGTGTCGCCCGAAAAGCGCCGCATAACCATCGCATGCAACGGCTCCGGCGGTCGGGTCGGTTTCGAAATCAACGAATTTGACTCTGGTCTGCGGATGCGTGTCGTTACTCCAGAAAGGACCTTCATTTGACGCATCCGTCCAACGCCATCGCTAAGACGCGGATCGTCGCCTCCTTGTCTTTAGTCGCCTTGATCGTCGCATCGATCTACTTTGGTATTTCGGCATGGAAATGGAATTCCGACTTCAACGAGTGGATTGATGCCAAACCGATGCAGTTAACGGTCGATCTAACGAAACCGGCAATTCACACGGCGCCGTTTAAGCAAACATGCGACATGGCACATGGGCAATCAATCTACGTTTCACTTGATGGAACGGATATGACTAACGAAAACATTGGCGAGCATTTCGCTGGGCTCAAAGGCACGCTGACAATTCGCAATGTCGATGGCACCGAAGTCTTGACAAAGGACTTTCATGCCGATGGTGTGCGTCTATGGGGCGAAGTTCCAATGCTCGTCGGCTTTCATCCATTTCAAAATGGCGAGTACAACGCAGAGATTCGTATCGACCAAGGTGCCATGGCACTCCGTGGAACTGCTCACGAACTCTATGCACGCAACGAATTATGCGGATTGGAACTAATGCCTGCATATGTCCTTGGCGCAATCTCCGCGGTTGTTGGAGTGATTGCGTGTATTGTTGGTACGTACACCGTACCATCGATAGTGCAGCATGGGTTCCGTGCCGCAACCTTCAGTCACAGGTTGCAGACGAACGACTCCACCATGAATACAGTCAATGAACTTAAGTAGGCGAAAGTTTACGGACTGGGATAGTTAGGTTTTGCTGTGACGCACCGTCCTGAGGTAATGTCGAGGGCCGGAACGGCAAACCGATTTTCGTCTACATGGTTGATCGGTTTGGAGATTGCTGAGAAGCGCGGTTTATTCGTCTGCGCTGTAAGGATGACGCGTGCTTTGGGTTCTTAACGACACGCTGTCGCCGCTGCGTTTACTGATGAGGGCAAGCGCATGCGTTGCTACTGGCTGATGGCACTCGCGAGGCCTAGAAATTTGCTAGTCGTCCTATGGCCGCTGTGTGGCGTTAACACGCGTCCTTAGATGCCTCATACCTCCTCCAGATTTCATTGAGTGCTTCACCAGCTGGCATGGCCAATCGATAGTCCACCACATGTGACACGGTTGTCTCGCTTGGATTAATCTCGACAGTGACGTTGCCCGCCGACTTGGCCATGTAGATCGGAGCTTGGATGTATGGAAAGACGCTGGTGGTACCGATGCTGAAAACGATGTCAAATCCCTTCTCGAGTTCGACTTGAAGTTGCTGAATACCAGGACCGTCGATGAGTTCACCAAACAGCACAACATCGGGACGGACTAACGCTCCGCAGATTGGGCACTTGGGCGGAATCTCAATCCAATTGAACTCGTCAAATGACACGCGATACTTGCACTTGGTACAGGACAGCGAATGCATATTACCATGCGCTTCAACGAGGTTCTTCGATCCAGCCGATCGGTGAAAACCATCAACGTTTTGAGTCAACGTCCATACGCGGTGAAAATGATTTTCCATTGCCGCGATCACTTCGTGAGCTCGATTGTAGCGCGCCCCCTGCACCGCCAGACCGATTTGCGCCAGGTACTTCCACGTCAATGCAGGATTCTCAGCGAGCATCGAAGCCGACAGCGCCTCCTCGATCGCCACCCCATCTTCTGTCGTATCTACGTTGTACAATCCACCGATGCCGCGATATGTAGGAATGCCAGACTCAGCGGAAACGCCCGCTCCGGTAATGAACAGTACGCTTCTCAGTTTTCGCAGGATGCGCACTACGGCATCGATCGTGGAGTTGTCTGGTTCAGCTATCATCTTGTCACCTGAATCCTTGTTCGCACAGCTTTCGAATCGCGGGTTTGCTGTGGCGGAAGCTGACGATTTTTACATCAAGGTCAAATCGCTTGTAAAGTTCTGCTGCCCGACGAATCGCGTCTAAGATCCACGCCTGATCGTTGCCAAATGCGCCGCCACCGAGCAATGTCAGATAAAGCGATCGGTTGCCGGTCTTCGATGCATTTAACACCGCTGCGGCAAAAGTTGCTTCATAAGCTGCCTCCAGAATGAGTTTCGCGAATCGCTCCCAAGATTTTGAGGGCAATCCGCTATAGGCGACCGGCAAGGCTGAGCAAAATGCCTGGGTGACTAAGTGGCAGTAGCCAGTCATGGTTACCTGCGTGTCCCACTGCAAACCAATCTTTAGCATGCCTCGCAAGTCGGCCATGTCAGATTCTAACATCGAACTCAACTTGGAATCGACCTCATTGAGCCCCTCAGCGGAGGGCAATGCGTAGCCATTTCTCATCTTCCAAAGCCGATGATTGGAATTCCCCAACGCTTTGCCGATTGCTGCCAGACAGTCGACCTGCTTGTCCGCAGTTTGCCCGATTTGTCCATCCACTTCTATGAAGTAATTTCGATACATTGTCCCAGCTCCGCATGCGATTGCACACGCGGGACCTTGAGTCGCATCCTGTTCGTAAATCGTAATCCCTTGTTCAGGTGTGACGGCTGGATTGACCATCTCAAGTAAGTTGAACTGCGAAGCCACTTGGAATAACGCTCGTGCATGCGATGCATCAGCATGCAACGCCCTAGCATCGCCGACAACCTCCGAAATCTTGATTTGAGCTCCGTTGATTGTTTTCAAGTCGTTAGTCTGGCTCCTCAGATCCTTGAGCGAAACTACTTGAAGTTTTCCGCACGTCCATTCCGTGCCGAGGCGCTTTGATCGTAGCGTGTTCCCCTCGACCTCAAGTTCGCTATGAACCGTGGCTCGGTCAGATTCCGTAAAGCCGAATAGACGCTCAAACCAGCTCTCTGTTAACATCGCTTCTCTCTTGCCAGGGTGAATGGTTGGACCAAGCGTTGACTTGTGAGGGTATCATTCAGGCCAATCCAGTACAACTGACACTGCGTTTGATTCTCCGGCGCAGACCATGTCGCACGCTGTTGGTCTGCTTGCCGCAAGGTCGTTAACAAGCTCAGTGCGTTATCCTTCGACGCCAAGCTGTGCCGCAGCAACAAATGACAGTCCCTGTGCTACCCATAATGCCGAAGCAGTGCAGAACTCGTTCAAGGCTACCAGAACGTTGCAGTAGCCTGCCGCTATCGGTTATACTCTGGCCATCAGCACGGGTGTCCCCCTAGGGACCGAAGGCCATGAATTAGGCGTTAGAGTCTGTTCGGCAAACTAGAGACGACCGGGATTATCGCGGCGTTTCTCGTATTCGCACCTCTTGCGATTGGACTGATCGGAACTGAGTCGCCATCCTAGTCTCAGGTCGTCCTGTGGCGCAATTAGCACTTCTGTTCGTGGCTACAATAATCGCATATTTCCTCGGTTTCATGTTTTTCGCACCAGTCACCGCACTGGTATTCGGAGTTACGGCGACGTGAAAGAAAGTTCGAAAACGCCCGGAAGATGGGATGATGCCAACACGCAGGCATAGCCCAAACGGTGCAGAACAGAGCGGTGCACTGAAGCTACCGGTGATGCGGGGCTTGAAATCATAGTTTTATGGCGGCGGCCCGTTACTTGCCGCCGTGTTGTGCTTAACCAATGCGCGTACCACATATCATTGTCTATCTTCTTTTTGAATTTGCACTTATTCTGTCGAGCGGACGAGCGGACGAGCCACTCGACGAGAACTTGGTACGTGCAGCAACGAAAATCCTCGCGGAGCAAAGTTTTCGCAAGGATGTCGCTGGAAATGAGGTCGCACGGAACTGGGCCCGTAGGTTCATAGCGCTGCTGGATTCAAAGAAGATGCATTTCCTTGCCTCCGACGAAAATGACTTACTCGTTCTCGAAGAAGACATTTACGAAGACGCACAAAATGGTAACTTTGATTTTGCCATTGATACCGTCGAGCTTCTACGTAAACGGCTAGATGTAAATTCGACCGCGATTCATGAGTATCTTGCTTTCGAACACGACTACGATTTAGACGAATCGATGTTGCTCACTTACGACGAGTATCCTGAGTCGGAAAACGCGTCATATGAGCGATGGAGGAAACGCATTAAGTACGAATTGCTGATGGAAACGCAGGCCGGAATGAACCTTGCGGCCGCCCGAAAGTTCTTGGCTGCGAGATACGACACTATTCAGGATCACTACAATAGGCTGGATGTTTCAAGCATATTGGCGATCTATCTTAACGCACTCGCTATATCAGTCGATCCGCACTCGCGCTACTTTGACTCGAAAACACTGGCATTGTTCCGCACGGGTATCGTCCCCCCTGTTACACTTGGACTTGAGACTGCCTACCGAGACAGCGACTTGTGGGTTGAGAATGTTGAAGATATATCGGGAACAATTCGTCGAAGGTTGATAGGTAAACGAATCGTGGCCGTGACCGCAGAGGGGATGGACACGATCCACATTTCTGGACTAACGCCCGACACTGCCTATTACACTCTCTGTTCACCGATTGGCGCACTTGGCTTCACAAACCAAGTCAAGGTCGAAGTCGACGATCCTCGCAATGGTGACAGATTTTCAGTACTACTCAACCGATTTCCTGGTCGTGACCTGGATTAGCACAGAACAATGTATCACAACCGAGTTCGGATGGCAGACGCGCCAGCGTCCTCTTGACACGGCCATGGCCAAATTCCGACTGTTCTCAAAACCAAATCTTGCTTGGACCACGCCGTACTGGTCTCATTGTCCGAAGGCTGATCGTAAATTTCGAAATGCTAGTCAGTTCATTTCTGCTCGGCGCATACTTTTTATTTCGTCTCTGATCTGCTTCTTCACGATTGTTTGCGCAAGGCTTGCCTTCCCGCTCCTGCCACTGATGCAATTCGGATTTCTTGCGATCCAGATTCCTGGATTGGTCGTCGCCATCTTCGCCATGCTCTGGATTAATCACATTGTGCGTGAGCGTGTAGCTTTTCATGATGACCTTATTCTCGTGCAGAGTGGAAATCGGGCATACAAAATCCCGATGGAATCGCTTTACAGCGCGATGATTACGGTCTTCGACGATGATAGAATGAGGTTGCGAATCAAATACGCATCGAGGGGGCGCACGAGAACAACCACTTTTGGCCTCGATCGCAACACAGATTTGAAGGACTTGCAAAAAGCAATTCCAATTCCGCTGTCTGTTCGGGATGCACGTAACCGGTACCGTGCATGGAGGAGAACCACGGCGATGGACTTTAGTCGCTGAGCCCGTCCGACATGCAGCAAAGACGCGTTGGTCGTAAATGTCAACTCACGAGACTTCGTCATTCCTACAGTAACGTGTGCGAGACGGAAGGAACCACGACTTGTGTCGCGACGACAATCCCTACCGTACGCCGGATGAAAAATCCTCCGGATTTCCCCGTCGAATGTGGAAATGGGTGCGTCGACTGGCGATAGTAGGTGTGGTTGTTGGCGCGGCGATTCCATTAGCGAACGTACTGTGTGTGTTCGCATGGATGTGGTCACGGCCACCGGCACCCCCCGGTTCTGGATACAGTGGAACACCTGGCGTTGCGGCACTATTCGTCGCAGTGATCGGTTGTCCGCTTCTCGCACTTTTATTTGGAGCGATTGGAGGACTTCTGGGTTGGATACTCGATCTGATGTGGCCAAGTGTTGCATGCATCCAGAACAGCACAAGCGAAAAGACATCCATAATGAACCGATTTTTTAACAACACTGTGCTTCTTTGGTTGCTGCTGCTCCACTTCCTTGTATCGGCAATGTTCTGTTTTGCTGTTGCCCCCGTTTTCGCTGAGTCTGCAGTGAACAGTTGCGTAGCAACGACATTTGAAAGCCTGGGGTGTAGCGAGAACGAGTTTCAGACGAGTTCGGAAGCGGAACCCCAGGTTGGACGTTCCAGCGTAACAGTGACCGAGCGGGTGTTTATCCAAAACTCAGTCTCGTTTCGAGGTCGCAACAAATGGGTTATGGCTGGGACGAGCGCGTCGCGTGTCGAGCGCGTGTGATGCGACTGTGCCGTTCGACATGAGGCAGTGCATCGAGTCTTCGCAGAATCGCAACAACGTGCGATAGCGGAGGCAAGAAGATGGCGGCAAGGAGGCACTAACCAACCACGTTTGGCTCTGCAGCAATATATGCTCATTGGAGAGACCGTCACTTTGCGGCCTCGGCGCACATCCGCACGCTGGGATAATCTTCCGCTCGGCCACTGCGTGCACATTGCACTGTACCTGGGGTTCCGCTTGGCTGGGACGTTTTGGGAAAACGTCCCAGCCAAGCTCCACCCCAGGCTATCGGATGCCATCGCTACGCGATTGTTTTGCGACGGTCTTTTGTGTGTGGGACGGATCTGTTGGGTGCAATCGGGGCCAAAATGTATACGTACCCCTTTTGACATTCTTCTTGGGCAGCGGCTCGGAGTACTTGCGCTCGAGCAGTGCCTGCAGCGCGATGAGCTCCAACGGATTATAGAGGCCGTTGCCAAATGGATCGAAAACGATGGGAGGGAGCTCACGCAGCACCAACCAGCTACTTCGCAATTGGATAAGTAGGCTGGCTAACAACTCGAGACGCAACTCGGGCAAGAGGTCGTGCAAACGAAACTCGATGGTGTGTACACAACCAAACGGTCAGCGGGTACCAACCAAGTCTGCAGTGAACAGTTGCGTAGCAACGACATTTGATAGCCTGGGGTGTAGCGAGAACGAGTTTCAGACGAGTTCGGAAGCGGAACCCCAGGTCGGACGTTCCAGCGTAACAGTGACCGAGCGG
>JBGSUV010000195.1:0-8207 GCA_041753315.1 Pirellulaceae bacterium
AAGCATCTAAGCGTGAAGCTCTCTCCAAGATTAGGTTTCGTAAGTGACACAGTCACGAAAGTCCCCTGGAAGACTACCAGGTCGATAGGTCAGATGTGTAAGCACGGTAACGTGTTCAGCTAACTGATACTAATGGACGAATACTTGACCACCGATATCCTGCACTCTTGCATATCGCTTCAAGTAAAGTTAGTTACCTCGGTAACTCCAACATTGTAATGCCTTTACCAATCAACACGGATTCACACGAATCCAGGCTCTGGCGAGCGAATAGGTCGCCAGAGTCTTTCCGGTGACCATATCCGAAAGGTCATACCTGTTCCCATCCCGAACACAGAAGTCAAGCTTTCGGAGCCGATGATAGTGCCCACAAGTGCGAAAGTAGGTATTGCCGGGTTTTTAAAAGCCTCCCCAGTTTAACTGAGGAGGCTTTTTTCGTTTCTATTCGAGTGGATTGCGACGAAAGTCGCGGGATCGCGCGGCCGCCAATGCCCGCGCGTTCGCTGTCTTCCACCAATCCACAATCTCGATGTTTGCATCGCCGAAATGCTCTACCTGTTCCGTAGAGGTTTTTTTTCTTGACCGGCCCCAATGTCCGTGTTAGGTTTCGGGTTCGTTAAGTTGACTTCCGCATGGTTCACCCATTGGAGTTGAAGAAATGCGTTTTCTTCGTTGCCTATTTGTTCTTGGGTTCGTGTCGATAACGCTTCAGTCTTCTCTTTTATCTCAGGATGTGGAAACTCCGGGGCCTGAGAAAATCGCGGAGGTCAACGAATTGGCTAGGAAACTTGCGTCGAGCGTTAAAGGTTCGATCGTGGATGGAAATTTCCGCGAAGCGCTGGAGGCAATTGGCCCTGTCTCGACGCATATTGACGATGTCGCCAGTTCAACGTTGTGGCTATGTCTCAACTCGATGGAAAGACCGGAGGTGGTGCTGGCCATTTCTTCGTGGAAAGATCAACGGTTTATCGAAGTGTGCTCATTCAGCCAGCATCCGCTTGAGTTTGACATTTTAGGATTCAATTGGAAGCCGTCACCGGCTCGCGATCCGATTGCAATTAAAGATGCGCCGCAGCCGGATGAGACAGAGGATGGTCGTCTGAAGCAAATGGAAAAGCTGTTGGAGCGTTTTGGTGGAAGCGAAGAGTATCTTGGGGGAGAAGTTGAACTCAAAATTCAGCTTGAGCCAATATATCGCTATCCCAAATCTTCGCATAAAGACGACGGCGCTATTTTTATTCTGATGCGCGATGGTGATCCAGAGGCACTCCTCGTTTTGGAAACGAGCAAAGATGGTTGGCAGTATATGGTTGGTCGGATGACCGGCAATCCGATGAGCTACACTTTGGATGGCAAAAAGAAGCCTTTGGAATTCGCTCGCAGTTCTTCCGCACCCTATATCTTTGTCAGGCGACAGTCGGAATGACCAGGCCTATCGCATTTTTGATAACGCAACCTGCGAGGCAAGTAAGTACTTGAGCTTACCGGCCGGACTAAGAATTAGCATCACGAGCAACAACTGACATGTTTTGCACAAGTGGTTCGCGCGTCTTTGATGGTTACGCGATAATTTGTTGCGAATACATGTTGATTCGATTTCTGGAATCTACAGCCTCGGGTGGCTCAGACAGCGGCGGCTGTTCCTAACTTTCTGCCGTTGAACCTCCTACTGCTTAGCCGCCTTCGCCTGTTTTTGCTTGGAAATCGTGATGATCGCAACCGCTCCAATAATAATCGCGGCGGCGAAAAACACGCGAGCGTCTATCTCCTCCGCCAAAATCCACCAGCCAAGCAATACCGCCACAATCGGATTCACATATGCATACGTCGCCACCGTGGTCGCCGAACAATGTTTCATCAACCAAATGAAAGTTGTAAATGCAACCAGTGACCCGGCCACCAATAGATAGCTCCATGCAAGCCAACTCTCGAAGCTGATCCCAGTCCAGCTCCATTGTTGACTCTCCCCCAAGATTAGCCCAACAAAAGTAAGCCATATTCCACCTCCAAGCATCTGCATTGCAGCACCACTAAAGGGGTCGGCCGGGTTTGATAGGCCGCGATTGGCCAACGAGCCAATCGTCCAACTCAGGCAGGCAGCGATGAGTGCCAGCACTCGCATCAGTGGCAGACTTCCAGTCCCTTCAGTTCCAAGCGACGGCCAGACCAAGATCAGCAACCCGATAACTCCCAAAATGAGGCCAAAGATGGTCAGCATGGATGGTCGAGCCGCTGAGTCAGCAATGCTTTGGAGCGATTGATCGGTAGACCCTACTCGCCGAAACCATCGCTTCCACCATTGCGTTACCAGTATCCACTCTGCAGCTACTACAAATATCGAATTGAGGGAAATGATGAGCGTCGCAACTCCCGATGGTATTTTCTGTTCAGCCCAAACAACCAAGCCATTACCGCCGAGTAACATGAAGGCTCCGATGAAAAAATTATCTCTCCATTGGCTGTAAGTTGCCCGGAACCGCCCTGATAAACTCAGCAACAGCCAAAGAATGATGCCCGCAATGATAAAGCGACTGCCAGCCAACAACATCGGCGGCATCGTCTCAACGGCAACTCGGATGGCCAAATAGGTGGAACCCCAGATGAGATAGATTGCAGCAAAGCCAGCTGCAATGGCTGCGAGCGATGGGCGATTGCTTGCGGTGGTCGATGGATGGGACGATTCGATGATGCTCTCTCTGTTCCTGTAGTGCAAGTTGCCTGCTCAAAGTGTGTAGAATGTTCAGAAGGTAACTGCACGTCCCACTCAGCCCACTTGGATAGGCGAAGGAGGTTCTCGTGAGTGTAGGTAGCAAACTAACCGGCGCCGAATTCGATTCCATGGTGGAACGCGGTGCCTTCGACGGACTTTCCCCAAGAAAAATCGAGCTCATTCGTGGGGAACTGCAATTCATGAATCCCGCTGGACCGATCCACGATGATTATATCGAGTACTTAAATCACTGGTCGGTTCAGGCAAATCTTGCAGGCAGCGCAAGAATCCGCGTCCAATCTGGGTTCGTTTGCGATGACGACCGCCCTGAGCCAGATGTGTTATGGTTGAAACCGAAGCGATATGGTCATACCCGGCCAACGACTGGGGACGTGCTCTTGCTGATCGAGGTCTCCGGTAGTAGTCTCGCCAATGACCTTCAAGTGAAAGCAGACCTCTACGCGGAGAGTGGTGTGGCAGAATATTGGGTCGTAGACGTCAAGGGAGTGCGCATCCATGTAATGCGCGCGAGTGACGGCCACAACTATCGCGACATTAGTATGGTTGTCCCCCCCACACCTCTTGCACCGCTCTGCCACCCCGACGCAAAACTCAATCTGACTGAACTCTTTGAAGTTCGAGGCTAAGGTACTTCATCGACCGACTTGGCAAATGGAGGTTGTTGCCTCCTGAAGATCGGTTCATCTTTTCTTCGCGAGTAACATCGCGCGCAGCGGGGCAGGGTGGCCTTCGATCGTCAGCGATCGGTCGTTTGGATCCAAAAAATCTGCCAAAGATTCATAGCGCATCCATTCAGTCTTACGCTGCTCATCGGTTGTGGTAGCTGTCACATCCACCACTGCGATCTCTGTAAATCCGGTCCTGGCCAACCAAGTTCGCAGCATGCCGAGTGACGGAATGAACCAGACATTGCGCATTTTTGCATAACGCCCCTCGGGCACGAGCACTTGTCGGTCATCGGCCGCATCGATAATTAAGGTTTCGAGCAGCAACTGACCGTTGGGTTGTAGAGTTTCTGCCAGCTTTATTAGATGGTCGATAGGACTGGTGCGGTGATATAGCACCCCCATTGAAACCGTTATGTCGAAAAGGCCTAGGTGTTCTGGCAGTTCGTGGTCCGCTACGGGTACAAGAAAGTTCTTGCAGCTCGCCGGCGCGTAACGCCGCACGGCTTCGTACTGGAAGTTGTAGAGCAACGTCGGGTCGCAGCCGATGACCATTTTCGCTCCGCGCTCCAGCATCTTCCAGCCGTAATAGCCATTGCCACAGCCGATGTCGAGGACTAGTTTTTCTGAGAAGTTGACCTGTTTTACCATGCGTTGCCACTTGAGGTCCGATCGCCATTCGGTGTCGATGAACAGATCGAACAGCTTAAACGGACCTTTTCGCCATGGGTGCAGTTGCATCAACGCGCCGTGCAGCTCCGCCAACTGCTCAGCTGACAATGCACTGGCCTGACTTCGATCGCATTCGACTTCAACCGCATCGTGGTTGGCCACAAATTTTGCGGCGATTTCAGGAAGTGCCTCGACTGCCGCTTTCCATTTTTCATAGTCACCGTGGCTCGCGGCCGCGTATCTTTCTTCACAAAGGAGTCGCAATTGATTGGCCCAATGCTCGCGCCCACGTTGTTCCAGTTCAATAAAAAGCAATTCGCGATCAAACAAAATCATGAATCACTTTCATCCGCTTTGACAGCAAGGATCGAGGCAAAGTTAAAACACTGAAACCAAGGAGCTACCAACGAGAAGCCCACGTCTTGCAGTCGTCTGATATGACAAGGGAGCGATTCGGGAACGAGTCGATTTTCGATGGCAGTTCGCTTTTGTGCAATTTCCAGATCGCTGTAGCCATGGGCGCGTTTAAAATCGTGATGCAGATCGCACAACAGCGAGTCGACACAGGGCTCCTCAAATTTTAGTTTTTCTGAGATGAGCAACGCACCGCCAGGTTGCAGCGCATCAAAGACTGACTGAAGTAAAGCCGTTCGCTCTGCGGGTGGAATAAACTGCAGCGTTAAATTGAGTACCACAAACGAAGCTGAATTCATGGCGAAGTCGCGAATATCCGCTTCGTGCACCACCACCGCGCATAAAGATTTTACGTGAGTTGCCGCATGGACTGTTTGGGCCAATTCGGCCTGTAGGCGACTGACCATGGCTGCCGAGTTATCGATGGCATGGATCACGCAGTCGGCTGGCGCTTGCCCCCGGATGAGCAACGTAGCGGCACCCAGTGAGCAGCCGAGATCGTAAACGTTGGTGCCACTGCGAACAAAACGTCCGGCCAACTGCTCGATCATCGACAGAATCGACGCATAGCCGGGGACTGAACGTGCGATCATATCGGGGAAAACTTTTACGACGGATTCGTCGAAGGTGAATTCCCCCACTTGATTTTGGGGTAGCGCGTAAATGCGATCGCGTCGTGGTTCCATCGAAGTCCGCTAGTGATAATCTAGAAATAGCTACCAAGTTTACCGTTTCGTGCCATTCTCCAACATACGCGATCAGCTTGGAATGCGCAGGTTGTCTCTCGCGGGTCGAATTGATGAATCTGGGACGAGATGGCAGCGCAATGGGGGCAGGGGACGAATAGGAGAAACTAGATCCGAGGTCTCCTTAGATTCTTTGGACGGGATTTGCCTGCTTATTTGACAGTTTTCCTAAGGCCCTTTCGTCCCCCTTCGTATGTTGAACGGTGTCATGGGTAATTTGTTTTCGCCTGCAAATTGCCTTATAAACAGTGTATTCAGAATTCCAGCACTCTTGTGATGGGGGGCATTGATGCGTGATGAACTGAATCATCCTGAAGTGAATCGCAGCAAGAGATCTTCTCTACTTGTCTTATGCTGCTTTGCGTGGGCTCAGTGTGTTTCATCTGCTTTGCATGCCCAATTGCTTGACGATCGCCAGTTGGCGATCGCACGCGAAGCCAAAACGATTAATTTTGCGGAGCCAGAGTTAAATCAGCTCGCACCGCACTGGAAAATCGCTCCACTCAAAATTGCAGCGCGAGACCCCGAAGCTGCTCTCGAAACGATGAATGAGCATTTGGAGCAGATCGTGTCTGAATACGGTCTACTCTATGGGTTATCACCGGAGCAGGAAACGAAGTTGCGCACCGCGGCTCAGTTGGACGCCCGCCGGTTCATGCGGCGTCTACGCGGTGATCACGTGCCCGATCTGCCGAGTTTGATCCGAGCGAAAGAACAAGCAGCGCGAATTGGAGTCGAATTCAATATACCATGTCGAGTCGCTCAAGACCTACTTGGTGCTGGATCATATTTTGCAAAGATGCAACAACAACTGATCACCGCTGAGCAGCGCGAGTATGCCGATCAGCAGCTAGTTCTGTTGCGCGAAAAATGGATCAACGCCTCGAGCGCGGATGAGTTGCTGAATTGGCTTAGTCGACGCAGTCAACTATCGGTTGGCCAACGCGCGCGGTTAAATTCACTGCTGCGTTCGAATTCAGACAGTTCAGCGCGAACTGCCGCAGATCTACTCAAACAATTGCAGGCAACCGCGCCCGAACGGCTCGCAAATATACTCAGCCAAGACAACGAGCTGAGATCGAAAAATTGTTGCACGCCTGCGGTAATCTGTGCAACGCTGCAACATCACTCGCGCTCGCTCCATCGGACGAAAAACCTCTGGAGAAAGAACTGCCATGAATAATTCGAGAGACTCACTGCTTTCGGTCCTCATCAGCCCAGGACCGAACAGCCTGCAGATTGCCCTGTAACCAGCATATTCAAAATACCAAGCCCTTTTTTGATGGGAGTCATCGATGCGGGATGAAGTGAATCGCCGTGAACGAGACCGCAGTGAATTTAATCGCCGTGATTTGCTCCGCATTAGTGCGGCGGGAGGATTGGGCTGGGTTGCCTCCGGAAATCACAGTTGCGGGGCAGCAACCGTCTCGCCGGTCGTGGTCGAAGAAAATGCCAAACCGGGCACCCGTGATTGGATGTTGACCAAGACGCAAATCGAGCCCGCAACCAAGTACCGCTGCCCATGGATCGAGGGCTACGTTTCTGCGGCCAGTGTGCGAGCTGGGGAGGTACTGCAGGTGATGGTGAGTACCGCGCCGGTCGCTGACTTTAAGATCGATTTCTTTCGACTGGGATACTACGCGGGTGACGGCGGACGTTGGCTGGCGTCGTCAGAGATTCTCAAAGGCCGCGAGCAGGCGATGCCTGAAGTGGGGCCAAATCGCCTGCAGAATTGCCAATGGGAACCGAGTTATGAGCTAAAGATTCCCGACGATTGGATCAGCGGAGTTTACGTCGGCAAATTGACGGAGTTGAGCGGTGAAATTCAAAGTTATGTGATCTTTGTGGTGCGCGATGAACGGCGTTCGGAGCTGCTCTTTCAGTGCAGCGATCACACTTGGCAAGCATACAATCGCTGGCCGTCCCAGTATTCGCTCTATGATGATGGGGTCAACGAATGGCATTGGGGAGACAAATCGCAGGTGAGCTTCAATCGTCCCTATGGCAAGTATTGTCAGATCTTCGATGCGCCTCTATCGATAGGCTCGGGTGAGTTCTTTCTATGGGAGTTTCCGTTTGCATATTGGCTGGAACGCGAGGGCTACGATGTGAGTTATATATCGAACACCGATGTGCACCGAGATGCGCTGCAGCCCCGGCGAGCCCGCGGCTTTCTCAGTGTGGGGCATGATGAGTATTGGACGATCGACATGTATCGCAACGTGCAGGCGGCCATCGCGGAGGGTGTTAGTGTTGGCTTCTTTTCGGGCAACGCCGTGTGTGGAAAGATTGCTTGGGATGAGAGCACGCGCTCGATGCGACGAGTGGGAGTCTTTGGACCACCGGAAGGGACGCGCGAGTTTGAAGCGATGAGTTCGCTCAAGCATGAGCGTCCCTATGCCAACGAGTTGATTGGCGCTCACAGTACGGGACCAGTTACTGGCGGTGCGGATTGGATTTGTACATTGCCCAAGCATTGGATCTACGCCAACACAAGCATGCAACTGGGCGATTCGATTCCGGGTGTGATTGGATGGGAATGGCATGGCGATCCGGCAGATATTCCCGGATTGGAGATCGTCGCCCGCGGTCCCACGCAATCGGCCCCTGGTGCATTAAATGGCGGCGAATACACCGCGACGGTTTATCCCGGACCTAAGGACAACATCGTGTTCAACGCATCCACCTGTTGGTGGGCGGATGGACTATCCGCACCACCGGGCTACGTGCGACCGCAAGTCTATACATCGCCGCAAGGCCCCGATGATCGACTGCAGCAGATTACCCGCAACGTTTTGGAACGAATGATTAACTCCCACACGTAGCAGCGTCTGCGCCGAGATGCTGATTGCCTCGCGCTGATTGCCTCGCGCTGATTGCCTCGCGCTGATTGCCTCGCGCTGATTGCCTCGCGCTGATTGCCTCGCGCTGATTGCCTCGCGCTGATTGCCTCGCGCTGATTGCCTCGCGCTGATTGCC
>JBGSUV010000196.1:0-11267 GCA_041753315.1 Pirellulaceae bacterium
AGCTTTGAGTGGCTGCTTGAACGTGGCAAAGTGCTGGCTCTCCCCTACGGTGTGTCGTGTCCTTGTCGATCAACGCAGCAACACTACACCCCAATTCAATGCCAGGTCGGAAGAAAAACGATGCCGACTATGTACGCTTACACCCTAACAGCGTAACTCAGTCGATTTGAAACGCAGTCAACTCGCGTCTAGGAGGGGTACAGCGACGTGCGAACTATCGCAGCATATATTCCGCGACAGCCTTCAACAATGCAGGTCCATTGATGGGCTTGCTCAAGTAGGAATCGCAACCGCATTCGATACAGCGAGTCATATCGCCGTGCATGGCATCGGCGGTTAACGCAATGATCGGTTTTGTGAACCCCATTTTTCGCAGTGCTCTTGCTGTTGCGTAACCGTCGAGTCGGGGCATTTGCATGTCCAGCAGGACCAAATCAATCGCTGGTGATTCATTGCCGCATGACCGCTCGATCAATTCGACGGCGTGCTGACCATCTTCAGCCAACTCAACCGTCGCGCCAGCTTTGACTAAAAAGTGTTTGGTCAAAAATCGAACATCGCGGCGATCATCGACCACAAGAATCCGGCAGTCGAGTTGATAGTTTGTGTTTTTCTCTGGACAGACCTCCACGATGAGATGCGGAGTGGGGGAGATCATTTCGATATCGTCGATCTCTCCGGTATCGATCGAACACGAAAATGCGCTTCCTTTGCCGAGTTCGCTGTAAAAAGTGATTTCTCCGCCAAGCATTTTGGCCAACCGTCGACTGATGGCCAGCCCCAGCCCGGTTCCACCAAACTTTCGTGTTACCGACGCGTCGCCTTGTGAAAACGGTTGAAAAAGCCGTTGTTGCTGCTCACTGGACATGCCAATTCCTGTGTCAATCACCTCAAAACGGAGTTGTGACTGGGCTTCGAATCGGACAACCAGTTTGACACTCCCACTCTCAGTGAACTTGATGGCGTTCCCAACGAGATTGACGAGGATCTGTTTTAGCCGCTTGGGGTCGCTTCGGATTTTTGCAGGAATGAGTGTTTGATATTCCAGACTGAAATCGAGTTGAAATGCACGAGCGCGTACATCCATCATGGAGTAGACATCGGCAAATACCTCGTGGGGAGAGAACTCCTGGCGGTCGATATCGAGTTTGCCAGCTTCGATTTTTGAGAGATCGAGAATATCGTTGATGATTTCCAGGAGAAAGCTGCCGTTACGTTTGATCGTCCGCAAGTGCTCCGTTTTTTCAGGATCTTGTTCTTGCGCGGCAAGTAGGTCGGTATAACCCAGTACCGCGGTCATCGGTGTGCGGATTTCATGGCTCATATTGGCGATAAACTCGCTTTTCGAGAGATTGGCTTCTTGCGCACGTCGTTCGCTTTCCCGAAGTGCTTCTGCCGCCAAGTGGCCTTGGGTTGAATCCCAACTCAATCCAAAAATTCGCACGACTTTGCCCACGTCGTTGCAGACGACTTTGCCAAGCCAATTCAGCCATCGCAACTGACCGTCGGGACGCAGTATGCGAAACTCCTGCTCGAACGAGGTTCCGTGCGCGAGGGCGTCGTTCCATCCCTTTTCCAACCTGCATAGGTCGTCTTCATGCACGTAGCGAAACAAAGTTTCTGCTGCGGCCGTCTCGGTCGATGGGATGCCAAGGAGTTGATACAGTTCGTCAGTCCAAATGCTCTGATTGGGATTCCACTCCCAGGCAGCCATGCCACCGGCCCGCAATGCCATCGCCAAGCGTTCTTCGTTGTCGCGCACGGCTCGAGCCGTTTTTCGGTAGGCGCGTTCGGCGCGCAGTCGCTCGCTAATATCGATACCTGATGGAATCAGGTGTGTAACTTTGCCCTGAGCGTCACGAACGGGTGTTAACATAAAGCCGATCGTGATCCGGCTATCATCGGCCATGCGAATCACCGCGTCATAACGTTGGACTTCACCTTTGGCAGCCAAGCGAATCGCATCTTGTAACCGCGTTTGAGTCGCCTTGTCATGGTTCCACCAATGGCAATCCCAGAATTTTTTGCCGATGAGTTCTTCTCGCGACACACCTGCAGCCTCAATGGCTGGCTTGTTGGCTTCGCACAACGTACCGTCCGTCTCCAACACGCCGACAAAGCCCAACATGTTGTCGATGACGCGTCGCAAATGGGCCTCGCGATCCTCGAGTTCCCGTTCCCAGCGGCGGCGTTCGGTGACATCGAGAAAGGTAACGACGCAGCCCACGATTTCACCATTGCGGCACTGGGGGTACGACCAGTACTCGACGTCAAAACAGGTGCCGTCGGCTCGCCAAAACACTTCTTCATCGACATGCACTTCCTTGCGTTGCTGAACCGCTTTATGAATCAGGCAATCGTCGGACGGGTAGGTGGAACCATCTGCATGCGAATGGTGAACCAGTTCGTGAAGTGGTTTCCCGAGTAGCTCTTCCGCACGTTGATAACCAAGCAATCGAACACAGGCGTTGTTGACAAACGTGCATCGTCCGGCGGAATCCATCCCATAAATGCCTTCGGCGGTGGAACTGATCAATGAGCTTAGCCGTTCTTCACGATCCGCCAGTTCCAGACTTTGCAACGTTCTTTCCGTTACATCGTTGATGAACACATAGCAACCTAGTACGCGACCACTTTCATCAATGTCTGGTACATAGGTAACATCCTTGTATTGCACATCCGGCATACGTGGCGCACTGTTGCTTTCGGGACCACCGACTTCAGTTTCGGCTTCGGAGCGTGATGGCTTTGCGTCGCGCAGTTCATTTTCGTTCAGTGGCTGGTTGCTGTGCGACGTCGCATTTTGCTTGGCCAGAGTTTCCGCCCGGCGCAACGGATATTCGTAGTTCACACGATTTCCAGCTAACGCTCGTTGCAACCAAGGCGCAACTTCCTTGTAGTTCACTTCGCCAATCAGTTCCCCAACCGTGCGACCAACCAACTGTGAGCTATCTCGGGCGAAATAGTCACAATACGTTTGATTGACGAACTGGTAGCGTTCCTCTGCATCCACGTAAGCGATCATGGCGGGCGTTGCGTCGGTGAGCGTCTGGAGTTGCCGCTCTCGCAGTTCCAAGCTCTTTTGCACTTCTCGAAATTCGGTGAAATCGGTAAATGTGACTACGATACCTGCGTATTCACCATCTTGAAGCCGATACGGCATAACGCGTCGCACATAATAACGTCCATCGTGCGTGTTCACGGCATGTTCGATATTCCCCGCGACTCGGACTTGGTCGAGAGATGGTAAGTGTGGCATCTGCTCGCTCAAGGGACGCAAGTGTTCCAAGGGCCGTCCGACGTCTGTCGGTATCAGAGCATAGATCGCCGTGGCCGCAGGAGTGAAACTTCGAATGACGAGGTTCTTGTCAAGGAAGATCGTTGCGATTTGCGTACTTCGCAACAAATTCTCGAGATGGCTATTTGACTCTTCCAAAGCGGCGACAGCCGCTTGAATATCTTCTTTGGAGGTTTCGAGTTCTTCATTGGCCGACTGGAGCTCTTCATTCATAGAAAGGAGTTCCTCGTTCGAGGACTTCATCTCCTCATTGGCCGCCTCCATGTCTTGAAGTGACCTCTCCAGATCTTCGCGTGTTGCGGCTAGTTCTTTTTCAAGTTGCTCAATGATTGCATCTGCTCCGCCGTCTCGATACATCGACTCCTTGGAGTGGTCCGACTGTTCGTCGCGTTGGATTGGCTGGCCGATGTCTTGGAAGACAACCAGAAATAGCTCCGTTCCTTCTCCCAATTCAGGCATGGGCTGTACGGTAATGTTAAGTGGATGAACCATGCCATCGATCCGTGTCGACAGGCACTCATGCAAGACGCGACGTTGCTCAGCGGCACTTTGCGCCAACGCTGCCCGTAAACCGATCCGCAAACCAGCGCGAGCTAACTTGAACAGATTATTTTCAAAACTACCCGACGACACCGTCAAGTACTTGTGCATGTCGCCCGACGCACACAGGATTTTCCCCTCGCGATTTACCAATACCGACTTTGGCGCAAATTCATCCAACACGATCCGCTGCATCACTCGCAGTAGATCAGGTAGTTGCTCGTCCGACCCGGCTTCATCCAGCGATTTGGCCTTTTCGAATCGATTGGAATCTTGAGTCATGGTTGACGATGGAATTGTCGATTTGCGCGAATTGCCAATTGCGGTCTCCTTTCGTTGCGAAATGCGATGCTTGACATCCACAGGTGAAAATAGCTCCTGATGTGATGCGATATTTTCTGACGGTCCCAGAAACAAATACCCAGCGGGTCGCAGTGCGTAGTGAAACAGCGGTATGAGTTTCAGTTGCAGGTGTGGCCCTAAATAGATCAGCAAATTGCGGCAGGAAATCAGATCCTGCCGAGAAAACGGAGGGTCGTTGATCAAGTTGTGAATCGAAAACAAGACAAGCTCTCGGATTTCCTTGACAACATGAAATCGCTTTCCGCGCTGTAAAAAGAAACGCGATAGACGGTCTGGCGGAACCTCATCTTGTATCCCCAGCGGGTAAATTCCCGCTCGCGCGCGTTGCAATGCCCGATGGTCAATATCCGTTGCGAAGATTTGAACTTCCGGTGGATCACTCATCAGCTCAACTTGTTCGCGACACAACATCGCCAATGAATATGCTTCTTGTCCCGAAGAACAACCAGGAACCCAAATGCGTACCGTTTCCCCTGCCTGACGGTTTTGAAAAATCTTCGGTAGAACAATTCCACTCAACGTCGCGAATGCGTCTGGGTCACGAAAGAACTCGGTGACTCCAATGAGAAGTTCTTGGAAAAGCAAATGCGCTTCATCGACGTTTTCACTCAACCGATAAATGTATTCATCCACGGATGTCATTTTAAGCATCAGCATGCGGCGCACAATTCTGCGACACAACGTGCTCGATTTGTAATGCTGGAAATTGTGACTTGTCGAGCGATGGAGTATCTCAGCAACTCGCGGAAGTGCGCTTTCTACCAACGACACCAATTGGTTCCGCCGCGAAGCGGGAGTCTCTTCAGATATAAAGCACGCGTATTCGTCTAACTCTTCGGCAATCTGTGAAGGCTCTAAGATGTGATCGACAACCCCACTGGCGATGGCGCTCATGGGCATACTCCCGATGACCGCAGTCTCTGGAGTTTGGCTAAATGTCAAGCCGCCAGCTTTGCTAATCGACTTCAGCCCCAACGTACCATCGGTGCCAGCCCCAGATAGGATAATCCCTACACTCCTATCCGCCTGATCTTTCGCCAACGCATCAAAGAAATAGTCAATAGGAGTTCCAATGCTCTGTGTCCGAACGCTATCAACAATCAAAAGAATTCCGTTCTTGATCGTCAAGTAGGATGTCGGTGGAGCAATGTAGACGGTGTTGGGTTCGAGCGATTGATTCTGCGAACAAATTACCACGCGAAACGAATGATCGCCTACCAACTGGTTCAGCAGTTGTTCAACATCGGGTTTGTCACGCTGGGTGAGTTCATGTTGACGTACAAAAACGATAGACAGATCACGGCGTACGCCAAGTTGAACCAACAGTTGCTGAAGTGCCTCTTCGCCTCCGGCGCCTGCACCGACTCCAACCACGAGTTGCACGTCCGCACCGCGATCCGATTTCCTGTTCGGGGCTATCTTCATAGGACTTTGATCAAGGCACAATTTCGTTGGCGTGATGACTGCTATCGCCGCTTGTTAACGAAGTATAACGCCAGATACGAACGCCTGCACACTACCCTGAAGATTCTACTTAGAGAGCGGACCCTGAGAACAACTTCGCTAGACAGCTGTTCGTTCATCCACCAATCTGATCGATTGACGACCACTAGTCGGCGATGGAGATTCTCTTTTGCCATCCCGCAGGTGGCTGCGATGCGTTGTTGGGAATGATCGCAATCATCATTAAGAAGAAGCCGACAAAAATATGATTCTGTTGCGCGGCAATGGCGGGAGGCGGTGTGGCAAATCTCCCAACGAGCACTAGCGCCACTGCGATCAACAGAATCGCAAAGTGCGCATACTGGAGGCGACTCCAGAATGAAAGTCCGGAAAGCAAAGCAATCAACAACGCGACGCCTGTGTCACCCCATAAGATCGCAGCGTTATCTTGAGCGTCAAAGATGAAGGGGCTAAACAGGAGCCACACTGCCGTCATCAACTCAACAATTCTGCCCCACATTCCACTGATTCCTTACCCTCGACGTATTTTTAAGTGCGATGAACTGTTCCAACTTAAGCGATAGCCCTTAGCGCGAATGGCAAGCAAAACAAACCACCGACCTGCCCCTCATCCTGAGGTTTGCAGTTTTGCAACAGACCTCCTTGTAAAAGACAGGCCGGTGGATGCAGAACGATGTAGCAAAAAGCTGGCCACAGTTCTGCTCGTTCAATGCGCAGTCACGCGAGCATCTCGGCGGCAATTCGATCCATCAACGGCCTTCGTGAACCCCAAAAAGCAAGCCACAAGTTCTTCGCACCGCCGGCTTTGTATACTCGCCATAAATAGGTAACCGAAATCCGCACTTCATCCCACGCCCAATAGACGAGTATCAAAGAGATGACTGCCGTAACCAAACAAAGAAAACACCAATAGCCCACGATAAAAGCTTGACAAGCAACTAACACCGCGCTGATGATTCCCAATGGGACTACGTCAATTCCGAAAAGTATCACCATCCAAGGTCTGTATTGCCAACGCCGTGTGGACCCGGCCAGTCCAAGCACCGCGTCTCCGAGATAGGCCAATAGTCCCATACCGGCATCGTGAATCCCAATCAAAAGAAACAAGTCCTGAGCCACATCTGACTTGAGTACTTTGTTGCTTTGGTCCCCGAATACGGGATCCCACGTCGAATCGATAAAGCCCCATTGAAACAGCGCCATGTGAAATGTAATTCCGGCAGCCACCAGGGCCAAGACCGCAATGGGGATGCGTTGCGACCATGAAGATGGGTTGTAGCTGTAGGGCTTGACGGCGCGGTCGATATTCTCACAGGGGACGTTAACTTCGGTGGTACTCATGAATCAGATACCTCGCGACCCGCAACCCGCGACGGTACTTCGCCAAGCTCGTTCTCGTCATACCAACGCTGTGGGTTTTGCAACAAGTTCTTAACGATCGTTGGCAGCCGAGCAGCCAGTCGATGCTGCGGCGTCCAGTCCAATAGCTTCTTTGCCCGACTAATATCCAGGGCGTAATGATCATCAGCCATATCCACCATAAATGGTTTGATGAAGGCTTCACCTTGTTGCATGGCATCCATGATTCCCGCGCCCATCTTGGCCAGCAGAGGCGGAACGTAAACCGTTGACCAATCGCTACCGTGTATCAGATGTCCGATTTGATCTTGTAGTGCACCGTACGATGGCGGATCGGATTCGCCAATGAGAATCGGCGTGGTAGGCTCAATATTCTCGCGATGTTCGACCGTGGCAACGACGGACATTACCGCGTCATCCAAATCGAGCCCCGACTGACCGCAGTCTTGGTCGCCTGGAAAGAAATGGCTTTCAAAGTCGCGTTCATAAATTCGTTTGATTTGCTGAACTAAAGTCGGCTGCGTTCCCCAATCGGTGTAGACCCCTGCCATGCGAAGAAACACGGAACGGACATCCGGATGCGCTTCTCGCACGAGCCGTTCCGTGTTCAGCTTGCTCTCTGGATAGGCCCACTTGGCTTCCAGGGGCGAGGATTCACTGATGTACTTTCCTGGTTCTGTGGCCGCATGCACTAACATCGTGCTTGTAAAGAGAAATTGCTCGACTTTACAACCGGAGAGGGCGTTAAGCAGTCGATCGGTACCCTCAACGGTCACCTTGCGATAGAGCGGACTGTCTTTCCCTGAAAAATCGTAATATGCAGCCATGTGGACGACACTGGCAATCTTGCTTCCCGCTCTCTGCTTGACTTCGTCTACCGCTCCCCGCACCGTGTTGTAGTCACTCACGTCGCACTCAATGTCATGCACAAATGGCAAGTGGGAGGGCGGTTCTGGCAATCCAACACGGTCGAAGCCAAACACTTCATAACCGCGTTCAGCCAAGTAGCGACATGTTGGACTTCCGAGCAGCCCAGAGCTACCTGTAACGATGACAACGGGTCGTTCATTAGCCATAAATGTTCACTCCAAAAATTCCTCTACAACAGTAAGTTGTCACTCACAAGAGCAAGTAGCGCGCCTCTGCGCGAAACCGCGAACCTTTCCAGTCTCGCGACACTCTAGAGCAGTGTCTGCTACCATTTCCCCATAACTTCAAAACACCAATTCGACTTTTACGCACGCGCATGACCAAACGAACTTCTCGCCGCGAGATACTCCGGAACTGTGAGGCAATTGGGCCAGAAGATGGCATCGATCCTCGCGAATTGATTCGTCGAGCGACCAATTCGACCGATGAGCGCAAGACCCGACAACTATGTCGTCAGGTCGAACGCACGCTTTCATTTGTCTTAGGCGGCGAGGTCAGCGACGAACGTCTGCGAGATCTGATGATTTTGTCTGTAGACCCTGCACCACATAGCAATCACTTGCTGGTCACTATGCAAACCAACGCGGTCGTCACTGGAGAACAACTCATCGCACTCGAAGGGATTTTGAGCAGTCACAAAGGAACGATGCGAACGGCAATTGCAAACGCCATTAACCGACGGAAGACACCTGATATCAGTCTCCGCGTTGTCAACCCACCCATGCCCTAAGGCTGCGTCAAAATTTAGTTTTGGGGTACGTCGTAGTAGATCTTGCTAATGCAAAAGATCCCTTTGCTGCAGGACCTTTAGCCAAGTCCACTGCCCCAATTTTCAATGTTGACGCAGCAAATGTTCTTCTATTCCGCGGGCCAAGGGCCGTTCCCATCAATACCAAAAGTTTCCAAGGTTGAGTCCAAACCTCAATCCGCTTCTTCCATACCCATAACCGTATGGATAGCGATTGACGTTGCGGTTGCCGTAATAGTAGTACCGGCCACCCTGGCGATAGTACGAGTTTCCGTAGTAGGGACTGCGATAGATCGGCGGGTAGGTGTAACGATAATTGCGGCGATAGTTGTCGTACCAACTGCGGCTACCGCGATTTCGATTGTCCCAGGAACGATCACGTTGATTTCTGCGCTGTTGCAACACAAACCTCGTCTGCCCGTCCGCATTCAAATCCAGTTGCGCCCCGCTGTCGCTGTCATCAATGGACTCTCCGTCCTCCGATCGGTTCCTTATTCTCTGGGCGCCATCTCGGGTTCTTGCTGCGTCATCCCCTTCAGAAAGTTGGTCTACTTGCTGTCGCAACTGCCGAACTTCCCTGCGCAACGCGTCAACGGTTGCGTCAATCACTTCATCGGGCTGTTGTGTGGTTGCACTTTGACCTTCCCACTGCGGCTCTGAGAATGCATGTCGCAAGAACGCCAGGGGGGCATCATCGATCGTTCCCAACTGAGCCGTCATGGAACGCTGTTGTGAACCGCGGCGCACAACCAACTCCAAGTTAGAACCGGGGCCCAGGTCGGCAATTCGCTCGACAAATGAAGCAACGTCACGTACCTCTTCGCCGTTCATGCTAACAACAATATCCCGTTCCTCCAAACCAGCTTCGTCGGCAGGACTACCTCGCACCACGCGCGCAAGTGCAATGCCTTCATCCCCATCGGTGAGTTGAACTCCCAACCAAGCTGACTGTCCTTTGGGCAGTTCTTTTGCTTCATTCGCCAAGTCGACTTCCTTGTTGAGTTCCGTTCCCTGCCGCCAAAGTACTAGCTTCGTTTTTGCTTCGCGATCTGACTGCCGAATGACCTCTTGCAATTGTTTGGGGGAGGTCACTGGTGTTTCATTCACCTTAAGAATGTAGTCGCCGTCTCGAATATCTGCTTCCTGCGCCGGACTGCCCCAGATGGTCCCATGCACACATACTGCATCGCCCGGGCACGTACTGACAATAACTCCCAAGGCTGGTGATTCATCGTATGCATGTTCATCATTCATCCTGGAAGTTGCCGCGCCGGTTCGATCGGTTGCCGATTCGCCCCGGCGTGGCGTCTGTTGTCCTTGTTGAGTCTGTCTGCCTTGCGCATTGGCTGCTTCGGGGGACGCAGCAGCCTCGCGTTCCTGGGCACTTGCATCGGTACCCAGCACCAAGCATCCGACCACTACGCATGTTGTACCAAGGATATTCCACGTTATGGTTCTGCTGGGTATGCACGTTTGACGCCTATTGCGGCGACACGGTTGAGTCACTTGTGACTTGCTATTTGTCATTAGAGATAACCTCCTCTCGCGTGAGCACGGTGCCACAGCCTCACTGACTAACACCGTCAAAAACTGATGAACGATTTCGCAAACGTGGGTGCAAATGTCGCGCCCGCACATCCGTCGGGAACGGCCACAAATATCTTGATCGCATCAAAAGCTAGGATAGGACAACTCAATAGGCATCATTATTGCTACCCCTATTACTTCACCCGCGCTGTCCTGCTTCATCGTGAATGTAGGGATGGTGTTGAGATTCTTTACATTTATCCGCGCGTGGTCGAACACAGCAAGTTAGATTGGGTGTCAAGAAAATAAAATGAGCTACATTCGTTTGTTAATTGCATTCATCCTGCCGCCTGTTGCTGTCTATATGCAATTTGGGATTGGCAAATACTTTTGGCTCAACTGTTTGTTGACGCTGTTGGGCTTTGTGCCAGGGATGTTGCATGCTGTCTACATCATGGCCTCGCGTCCCCCAGGTTTGGTGCGGTTGTAGGCCGAATCAGTAACGGATGATCGGAGTTGTATACCTCCTGCCGGGGTCGAAATCGCCGGTGAGAATGTACTAGTAGCGCAAAGTCCTGAAAGGCCGACATCACCACTGGCAGGATAAATTTCTAGGAGCGGTTGGCGGGCGCCTTGGAGCGAGGAGTGGCCGAAAGTAGCTAGGAGAGGCAGGAGCCTCTGCGCAGAGCATTCCAGGCAGAGCCTTGGAACGAGGAAGTAGCTACGAGAGGCAGGAGCCTCTGTGCAGAGCATTCCAGGCAGAGCCTTGGAACGAGGAAGTAGCTAGGAGAGGCAGGAGCCTCTGTGCAGAGCATTCCAGGCAGAGCCTTGGAACGAGGAAGTTGCTAGGAAAGGCGGGAGCCTCTGCGCAGAGCATTCCAGGCAGAGCCTTGGAACGAGGAAAAGTAGCTAGGAGAGGCGGGAGCCTCTGTGCAGAGCATTCCAGGCAGAGCCTTGGAACGAGGAAGCTAGGAGAGGCGGGAGCCTCTGTGCAGAGCATTCCAGGCAGAGCCTTGGAACGAGGAAGCTAGGAGAGGC